>NZ_JAFCWU010000001.1:0-874868 GCF_049897725.1 Sphingomonas sp. PSPC2-2
GCGCCAGCCAGCAGCTGATCCAGCAGATCGTTCGGTATCGCAGGCTCTTTGCGTCGGGACATTTCGGGGCTCCTTCTTTCCCATTATGCCCGCCCGCACACGAAATTCCTGACACTCCCCGACCAGGATGGTCGAGAAGCGGCCATATTCGTCATAGATTAGATCGAAAACAAACTGGTAACTGTCGCTTGCGCGCCACAGCAGGCTCTGCCGCATGCCTTGAACATCGGTCGCTGGCGGAAGCGGCTGCGGATCGAAAATAACGATCTCGCCCGGCCCCTGCGGATAGAGACGATCGACCGCTATCGTCTCCGCCGACAGCGCCAGAACATCGTCGGAGACCCCGACACGTACGCATGGCGCGATCGGATCCGGGGTGCCGACCTGCCGCAATACCGTGTCTTGCCCTGCCCCGTCGACATTGAACACGAATCCGCCCGGGACCGCGACAATCCCATCCGGCGAAACCCTCGACCCCGCCGAAGGATGCAACTGAATCTGAACCTGCGGCTCCCCCGGCAATTGCGGCGCACGAACCACCAGGCCACGCGACGCGTCCTGACAGACGTCCGCCGCCCAAGTCAGCCCCCGCATTGTGAAAATTCCGGCTCCGTCATAAACAGAGAGCTGCTGCTCTCGCGGCCCTTTCGGCAGTCCTTTGGTCGCCTCCCCGCCTGCACGGTGATCGCCCACGTCCGCTTCCGTGCGGCGGATCAGCGGTTTTGCCAGGATACGAGCGCCAGCCGGCCCGGCACCGGCACCGCCCCCTTCCTGGATCAAGGCGAAATTGTAGAATGCACCTGGCGCGCCGTTGACCGTTGGCGCGGAGGTGCCGACGATCGTGCCGAAGCTGAAAATCCAGTCCGACCACTCACCGCCCGCGGCTATCGCTTGCAACCGCGCGATCGTGCGCTGGACATCGTCCGTTCGATAGGCCTGCCGCGGGCTGTAGAAGAAACATTCAGGTGCCATGAAGACTTTGAGCACCGGTCCCGCGCACGACGACGACGTCGCAGCCAGCGCCTCACGCGCGGTTTCCATAGCACGCGCCATCAACGCGCATCGCGCCTCAACATCGAGAGAAGTGCCATCCAAGGCTATATTCTGAAAATCGTCCCCGCCGGGATCGGATCCAACCGTATTTGCAACGTACGACACAAATTGAACATCACTATAATGCATTTGAAATACCCAAAATCACATTATTAAATCTACCAACGTACTTCGACATATATTGTCATATGGATTGGAACCGCGGATTTTTGGCAGAAGACACTGTTTTGGCGTCTCCGCGACGCGAGTCTGCGAATGCTGGTCGACCTTCCCCCGGATACCGCCGGTGACGCGTACCCTGCTCATTCAGCGCAGCACTTGGGCAGGCGACCATGCCGCCGTCAAAATGGAACAGGTGTTCGTGCCCTGGCTGCCGATAATGGATGTCGGCAAAAATCGTGAGACACGGCGTCCCCTCGATCAAAACGTCCCCCATTTGCCGCAGCGTGCCGTGAACATGGTAGCCCGATGAGAAGTCGACGGCGAACCAGCTTGGCCGATCTTCGTAAATCGCGACCTCGTGGCGCTCGTCGAGCGACGAGGCACATCGCACAATCGCGACAGCGGGCGGATCGAGATCCCCCGCGCGCCACGCACGGTCGAAAATGATTTCGAATACGAGGCGACCGTCGTTGGCGGTCCAGAAGCGGGTCATGTTGCGAAGCAACGACAATCCCTTTCCGCCCGAGGATCCTGCATCGCCACTCAAGCCATGACGACGTTTTGCAGGGAAAAGCGAAACGGGGTGGAAGTGGCATCGCCGCCGCCGCCGCTCATCACAATGTCCGCGCTGGCCAAGCCGAGCAAGGACAGTTCAGTTTTAACGGTGGAAAGCATTTGCGGATCGATCGCTTGCCCTTCCGAAACCGCCGACGCCGTACCCACCCACAGCGACGGCTTGAGCTGGAAGACCGCCATCTGCTGCGGCTGAACGCCTGCCTTGATGGCGAGCAGTCGGCCATCGCGTAAGACATTGGCGGTAATACGGGCATACGGTAACGCGTTGCGAACATGAACTTCGCCAGGTGCGGCTTCCGCAGCCCCCAGCGCAACCGCACAGTCGGAGCTATTGTGGCCGACCACAAAATATTGCGCGTCCCAGCCCGACACCGGACCGGTCGGCACCCCGGCTTCATCGGTTGCGACGACTTCTATGGCAGTGGGGAAAATAAAACGATGTGTTCGGCCCGGCGCACAGTCCGCAATCACCTTCCAGGCGATCGGCGCGTCGTCCGGCGTGCTCGCAAGGTTCTTCTGGAAAAGAACAACGGCGGACTTGTTCGCATCGTTGGAGTTATTGACGAAATTCAGCTCTATCGCCACCGCGCTTCCCCAAATCGCCACTCGACCGCCGAGCGCCCGCAGCCTTCACGCTGCGGAACCGCGAAGAACGCGACCCGTCGACCAGGAACAGAGGCATCGGGCGAATTATCCATGTCGGAACCCCTTCCCTCGTCCGGACAATCAGCCGTTCGAAGAATACGCGATCTTCTTGATTTCCGTGCCCATTACGGCCGCGAAAGGATGTGAAAAAACACACAGGTCGCGAAGCTATCTCGCACAGCTCCGCATATCGGGACACTCTCGGCGCACGACATTGAAGATCGAAAGGGGTTCAAAGTCGCGCCGAGCCTTGGTCCGCCCAACATAGCCGCATCGGAAGCGATCCGCATGGAACGTGGCAAGGGCCCCGGCAAAGGCTTCGCTGACATAGACCGATCCCGGCGCGACATTCGGTTCGATCCGGGCCGCAACGACGACGTGCGAGCCCACCACCGCCTGGTTTCCCAGGATCGGATTCATCAGCAGGTGGACCGGTCCGTAATGCCCGCCGATGCGCAACGCGAGCCAGCGCGGCAATCCACGCGCGCGCAAGTTCAGTCGCCGGTGCGCCGCCAGGATCGCCAACGCCGCCTCCGCTGCATCGGCCGGCTGGTCGAACACCAGGAACACCCCGTCCCCCCATGTCTCGATATGTTCGGGCTTACGCGCCAGCGTCGCCACCGCCTGCGCGATTTGCGCCATTACAACGCCGAAGAACGCCGGAATCTGATCATCTCGCAAGCTGCCGAAACCCCGCACGTCAACAAACAGCATCGCCTTCATCACCGTCGGCGGATGCGCAGTCTGAGCGCGCGGAGCCACTCGAAGGGGTGCCCGATCGAGCGTCAGGATGACCTGCCGCCGCGGTGCTGCGGCCCAATATGCCAGATCGGCAGCTACGTTGGATTGCGCGTCTCCGCCAGAAACCGCGAGTTGGACCGCTTCGGTCGCCAAAGCCTCGGCGCGAAGGATGGCACAACCGATCGCAAACTGGCTCGAATAGGTGAACACCTGATCGTCGCCGGCATATGGATCCTTGGTCGCAAGTCGAACCGACTGAGCGCAAGCAAGACATGCCTCGAAGCGACGGACCCAGCCTTGCCCAAAGGGCGCAACCGAATTTGCGACGAAGGAGCCGACAGAGGTAGGCAACACCACATGCAGTTCTGCGCCGCAGGCAACCAACGCCTCAGCCCATAAAATGTCCGCTCCGGCAGCCAGCCCCCCATAAGCGAAACCGACGCGGTTCGTGCGCAACACGCCCTGCATTTCCGCAGCCAGTGCCTCGGTCCGGCGCGCGCTCGGATCTGTTGGTTGATCGCGAGATTCTGGCAAGTTGAAGATGCGCCCCGTAAAATGCGCAACGCGCGGCGGGCGCAGCGGGGCAAGCCATGTGTTGGGAGCACCCAGCTCCTGCAAAATGATATCGATCTGCCCGAGGGTCGATGCGTGCGCGGTATAATCCTGCGGCGACCGTGCGATTGCCTGCGCCAGCGTTTCCGCCGCCGCCTCGGGCGCGCCAAGCAGGACCTGCGCCTCTGCGCGGCTTGCGAGGGCATAATAAGATTCGGTTGCGTCCCCTTCGACCACCGTGCTGGACAGCACCTTTTCGGCGGCCTGGCGCGCGCCATCCCTGTCCCCCGCGATCAGACTCATCGTGGCAACGTTGATCGCGCTGTATAGACCGCCGTGGCGCGCGTCGCTTGCCGCGTACCGCAGAGCCGACGCGCGCGCAAAAGCCCGGCGTCGCGCCCCCGACGAAGCCAAGGCGACGTCTTTTAGAAGGCGCGCACCAAGCGTCGCGGCCTCCGCATCGTCCGGATCGCCACCCAGGCGCCAGCGGGCATATTCAAGCCGCGCAAAATCGGTCGCTCCGGATCGCGCCAGACAGAGAACCGCAGCATGCGCAATTGCTGGAGAAACGCCATCGCGCTCGATGCGTCGATAGGCCAGATCATACGCAGCAAGATGCTCGCCGCGACGGATCAGCGCGGCGAGACGAGCATCCTCAACTCCTGCATCACGCAATGGCGGCAGCGGTCTTACTGACCCCCACCGTTTTCAATCTTGGGATCGAGGCCGATTTTTTGGCCGTGGCTATCGACGAACATCAAGCTATATTCATACACGCCAAGCCGTGCACATTGGAAAACCAAGCGAAATTTCGTCTTCGGGGCAGCAACATCCCCAACACTGTTATCAAGCCAGCTATAGCTGGAGAAATTTATACTGTAGTCGGCACCGACAACGAAAGGGCGATCCTGAAACGTCCAACCGGATGTAATGAGATCGTCTTTCAGGGAAAATATGATGGTGGTTGGCTCATCGACCGCCAGAACCAGCGGAACCGGGTTTTCCGGATCGATATAATTCATAAAATTGTAAGTCGAATCGATTCCGATAACAATTTCTGCTGTCAGTGCAGGCCAAACTTGAGTCATAATGATCCCCCGTCGTCACTAACTGTCATTTAAAACCGATTTCTTCCAAAAGGCAAGAAAATCTGGCCGCCGATAGCCCGAGGCGTAAAGACTTCGAACGGTTTTCTGCGCATGCTCCGCGTCGCCACGTTTCAACCATGCGCGAGCAAGCGTATCGCGCCCTTCAGGTGGCAAAACCGATTCAAGCGGAGCTAAGGCTGCGACTGCAAGATCTGCTTCCCCGCGTGCGAGCCGCGCAAAGCCAACCAGCATCGCGACTTGTCCCGGTTGTTTGCGGAGCGGGTGCGCCGTTACCTCCGCCAAAAGGGAAGCGGCCGCCCGCAAGGCGCTGTCGGGGTCGCCCGAGCGTTGCGAAAGTTCGATCTCCTGGCGCCGCCACCGCCCTTCGATCAGCGGCTTCCAGCGCCAGGTTGTCCCACCGGTCAAACGCAGCCGGGCAATCCGTTGCCGGGCGGCGGCGTGCGCCGCGCGAGCCGCCGGAAGGTCTCCCTTGGCAAGCGCCAAATCCACTGCATCGAGATCGGCGAGCGCCGTGTCCCCCAGCCACACCGCATTGCCCGAATCAAACGCGACCAGCTTGGCGAGGCCTGTCCGCGCCTGCCCCAGCACCGCGGCACTCTCGTCCAGTTTTCCAAGGTCGAGTGCCCGTCGCGCCAGGGCAATATCGGCAATAAACACCTTTTCTTCCAAAGGCCGGTTTGCCGAATCGCTCGCGAACTGGGTGTGCAGGATCGTCGAGGCGGTCGCGCGTTCGACATAGGCCTCCCGCAAATTCCCCAGAAGAAATTGCGCGTCCGCAACCCAGTTTTGTGCATCCACCAGATCCGCCAGGCGATCACTGTCTCCCGGAGCCTTCTGGCTGGCACTCTTAAACCCGGAGCGTGCCACCTCAAAGGCGGCGAGCGCATCGGCATAACGCCCTTGCTCCAGAAGGAGGGTGCCCAGGTTGCTCCGCGCATAGGCAGGCTCCAGTCGCCAGTCCGCACGCTTGGGGTCGATCTGCACCAGCATATCGGCAAGCCGGGCATATTCCGCAAAGCCGCGTTCAGCCGCTGCGACGTGATCCAGCTTCCACTGCACGAACGCCAGCCAATATACGTTCTGCGCATGGTCGAACAGGCGGGTGCCATCCTGCGGCGCACGCGCGACCAGCCGCGCCGATGTGGCCGCCGCGCTCGCAAAGGCCTGTTCGGCACCAGGCAAGTCCGCACGTTTGACGCGAATCGAACCGAGCAGCGTCAACGCCTTTGCTTGCTGGGCCAGCGCAGGGTCGTCCAGACGGTCATCGTCGATGCGGGCATAGTGATCGAGCACTTTGCGGCCAACCCCGTCGAGCACGTCCAGTCGCCCCACCGGCTCCAGCTTGCCGCGCAGATCGCCGAGCATGAAGGCGACCAGATCCTCGCTTTCGGCGGCTTGGCGCTGGGCCAGCCGCCGGGCATCGATCGCGGCAAGCGCGAGCCCGCCAAAGGCAACGCTCAGCGACACTGCAGCCGCGGTAATCGCCATCATCAGGCGCGTGCGCCGCCGCGCGTCGCGCTGTACCAGGAGGTCGAGCCCAACGCCCAGCAGTCCTGCCGCGAGTTTCAACCGGGCCAGCCGTCGCCCGTCCCCGCCAACACGCAAATCGGCGGCCAAAGGCTCTTGTCCGACAGGCAGAGCCTCGCGCAATCCCTGCGGGAGGCACTCCAACAGGGACTTTTCGGGCTGCGAATCGCCGACAAGCACGCACAGAACGCGATCCACCGAGTGCGTGGTGAGAAAATGGGCCAATTCCGCATTGACCCAACGCGACGCAAGTGCCGACGGAGAACACAATAAAATCAAATGAGAAGAGCGATCCAGCGCGCTTCGGATCGAGTCGCCAAGATCTGGCCCGGCCGACAATTCCGCCTGGTCGCGAAATATCGGACGCAGGCGGGTCGGTTTCTTCAAATCCGCGCCGATGTGGCGCGGCGGTCTGTATCGTTCCAGCGTACGGTGCAGCCACTCGGCCCAATACCGATCGCTATGGCTGTAACTGATAAACGCTATATAAGATCCAGACTGTGCCACGTACTCGCCCCCCGGCTGGCCAACGCGAAATGCCTAGGGCATTGAGCGTTTGATGCAAGATGTTGGTGGATCAAAACAAATCTCGCCGGCCGCAGTAGCGGCTGTGGACCGTTGCGCGCTGTTCCGCCACATGAGTCGCGCAGAGCGCGCGCATGTCGCCGCGCACACCGTGTGGCGGATCTATCAACGTGGTGAGCAGGTCGTGCGGGCACAGGAACCCGGCGAAGACGTCTATATCGTTGCTGCAGGAACTTTGCTGGCGAACCAGTTTTCCCGTGCCGGTCGTGAAATCGGATATCGCCGATTGGAAGTGGGCGCGCATTTCGGGGAGTTGGCCGCCATCGACGGAGCACCTCGATCGGCCAACGTCTTCGCTTTGACCGTGGCGGAGATCGGGCGGCTGCCCCAGACGCTGGTCAAAACGCTTTTGTCCGACTGCCCGGGCTTCACCCAAGCTCTGCTGGAAGATCTCACCGCAATGGTCCGCAGCCTCAGCGCCCAGGTTTTCCGACTGGGTGCGATACCGGCACCGTGCCGCCTGCAAATGGAATTGCTACGGATGGCCCGGGCGAGCGGCGTGGCGCAGGACAGGGCCCGCATTATCGGCATTCCAACGCATGCCGAGATGGCGGTATTGGTGGGAACGCAACGCGAAGTCGTCAGCCGGGAGTTTGCGAGGTTGTCCGCGCTCGGCCTGATTGCCCGGACCGGCAAGGATGTCGTAATCGCTGCCGTATCCGCGCTCGCTGCGGAAATCGAGCGCCAGGGCGGGGACGCGTCGCTGTCCGAATAACCTCGGCTCGCACCGCGCATCACTGCGCCCACCTTTAGCTTCCGGCCTGTTCAGCGTCCCGACCGCTCCCCTTTTGTAGCGAACCGGACGGGACGGCTGAGGTCATCCAATCATCCCGTCGCCCGCGCCCTTGGCCAACATTCGGCCGATCGCATCGAAGAGGGAATCCATCGCGACGGGCTTGAACAACACTTCGTCTGCCCCTTGTGCAAGGCAACGCTCGCGCAAATCCACCGCTGTGTCCGCAGTCACCACGATGATCGGGAGATGCGCCTTGGCATCGCCGCGCGCACGGATGCGCCGCAGCGTTTCAAACCCGTCCATACCGGGCATCCGTAAATCGAGCAGGACGATCTCGAAATCCTGCGCCTCGATCAGCGCCAGTCCAATTTCTCCGCTCTCCGCACCGGTCATCGTCGCACCAGCGACATCGAGCATGTCCTTCACGACGCGCCGATTCATCGGGTCATCTTCGATGAACAGAATGTTCACCGGGAGCACTCCACTACGGAATCACGAGAGTAAAAATACGCCATGGTGTGCATCTCTATCGTTTCATGCCGCTTGCGTTACAAGCACCTCCGATGCGGAAACGTCCGATGGCGCGGCATTTCCAAACATCGCGGCCGCCAGCGCCGCACCCGCGATAGGCTTGGCAATGACGCGGTCAATACCCGCCGACGCAAAGCGTGTGCAATCTTCGATATCCGGCGCGCGCCATAGCAACGTCGTGACCGCCCCGGTCGCCCCCAGCGCTGCCAGGCCCAGGTCGACATCGCTCTCCGCCTGCACTGTCGCATCGTCGATCAGAACACGGGTGACCCCGCCTTGCGCGATCCGGGCGACCGCTTCCTCCACGCTTGCTGCAAACAGCACCGTGCCCGCGCGCGCTTCCAGGACTGCGCGCAACATACTGCGCGAGATCGGATTGCGATCGAGGATCAGCAACGCTTCTGGCGTGGCAGCGGCCGAGGCCGTCTCGATCGTCGGAGCCGCTGCCAGCGCCAATGGCAGCGAAAGCGTGAACGTCGTACCTGCACCCGGCACGCTCTCCACGGTCACATCGCCGCCCATTGCACGGGCGAGGTTCTGACAGATGGTCAACCCAAGCCCGGTACCGCCATATTTGCGCGTCGTGCCGGCATCGACTTGACGAAACGATTCGAAGATAATGCCAATTTTCTCCGCTGGGATACCGATCCCCGTGTCGCTGACACCGATCCGGAGGGTCGTCCCCTCGGCGGCGGCGCGGACGGTGATCTGGCCGCTCTCGGTAAATTTCAGGGCGTTAGAGAGCAGATTGAAGGCAATTTGCCGCATCCTTGCCGGATCGCCTTCGATGAACTCGGGGCAAGATTGGAGATCGAGAACAAAATCCAGCCCCTTCCCCCGCGCCTGCTCTTCCCAAAGCCGCGAAACGTCGCGCAACATGCCCTTGAGGTCAAAGGGCACATGTTCGATCGTAAGGTTGCCCGTCTCCATCTTCGCGACATCGAGAATGTCATCCACCAGCGCCCGCATCGTCACGCCGGCACTGTGAACCACGCCGATCCGGTCGCGCAGGTGTTCCTCCAGGCCGCGATCGGCCAGCATAACCTGAGTCATGCCCAGGATCCCGTTGAGCGGCGTGCGAATTTCATGACTGGTCGTCGCAAGGAACTCCGTCTTGGCGGCCAATGCCCGGCCAAGCGCTTCGTTGGTTTTTGCCAAATCGACGTTTGCAGCTCGGACTTCGTTGCGGCTGCGACGGATCGTGACCAAGCCAAAGGCAAGCATCGACACGATGATGACGGTCGCCACGGCGAGCCCGCCAAAGATGGTTTGCTGGGTGCGTGCGCGGTTTCGGGCATCTTCGATGTTGCGCAGCAACTGCGCGCGCTTCAGCTTCTCAATTTTCAGTTCCTGGTTCGCAAAATCGAACCGGGCAGCGGCGAGCGCGGTATTGGCAGACGCGGCGAGCTTGGAGGTTTTATCGTCGACTTCTTTCAGAGCTTCCAGATGGACCAACGCCTGAGCTTGATTGTGGGTCTTTTTGTAAATGTCGTATGCGACCAGATGGCCCTCGCGCAGGTCGAGCGTCGAAGTGTTCCCATCGACGTTGACGAAAGCCCGCTCAATCAGACGTTGGGCCTCGGCAAGGTTACCGCGCAATCGCGCTGCCCAAGCCGATAACACCAGGAAATGATTGCGCGAGGTTGCGGCATCCGTTCCGCGATCGGCTTGTAACCCAAGCGCGATGCTGTGCTCGGCGGCCGCGCGCTGACCCGCGAACAATTGCGCCCGCGCGATATTCCGAAGCGTACTCGCCTCCAGTGCCGGCATTTTCAAATCGTGCGCCAGCGCCAGCGCCTTTCGAAAGGCAGTTTGCGCCTGGATAATTTTATTGAAATCCATCAAGCAAATGCCGCGGTTCGTATAAATTGAAAATAGAAGCCGCTGGTCTCCGTGATATATATCGGCCGACTGATCAAAATATCGTAGAGCCGTTTTAAAGTCACCGGCCTCCTGGTAGAGAAAACCGATACTGACGATGGCGATAGCGCGGCTGCGCGCGTCGCCAATATCCCGAAAGATGTTATGCGCCTGTTGATACGCCGACAGAGCCCCCGCGACATCTGCTTTTGCCAACCTCAAGCCGCCACGCGACAGCAATAGATCGCCATAGAGTTTTGTTGGCGAAGCGGGTTTCGCGACAAGTGAAATCGCGCGTTCGATGAGCGGCTCCGCCCGCGCTGTGTCGTTCAGGCGCAGATATGCTTCGCCCTGAAGCCATTGCGCGGTCGCCACGGCCGTATTGCGCCGCGCCATCGCGAGATGCGACGCGACGCCCTCCGCCGCTCTCGCGCGTTCAATCGCGATCAACGGGTCGCCGAACATTTGTGCCTTGGCGTCCGCCACCAGCGCGTCGTAGCGGACATCCCATTGCGCCAAGCTCTGCGCAACGGCCGGCCGATCGAGCTCCCACGCGCCGACCGCCATCAGGGATAGCGCCAGGATCAAACGGAACATAAGGTGCCTCATCGCACCCTTACTGTCAGAACAGTCCTTAAATTCGCACTAACTGACCGAAAATCGCGTTCTTAAGCGCTTTTCCAAAACGTAGCAGGCCGCTTAAACATCGATTGCCGGTCATCCTCTGCGGGGCGCGCGCGATATTCGTGCAGGAAACACCGAAAGGCATCGATCGATATCGGGCGGCTGATCAAATATCCCTGCACCATGTCACACCCCATGACCGAAAGCAGCGCCATCGCTGCCTGGGTCTCCACGCCCTCCGCCGTCACCTCCATATCCAGAGCATGGGCGAGATCGATGGTGGAGCGTACGATCAGCGGGTCACGATTGCTGCTGGTCAGCTGAAGCACGAACATCTTGTCGATCTTGAGTTCGCGTGCAGGGAGCTGCTTGAGATAGGCAAGCGAGGACAAGCCGGCACCGTAATCGTCGATCGCAATGACGATACCGCGATCTGCAAAAATCTGAAGATTGGAGATCGCGCATTCGGGATCGCGGATCACAGCCGTTTCGGTAATTTCAAAACCGATTTTTGCCCCACAATTGTGGGTCTTAGCGCATGCCGCTTCTACAAAATGTTTGTCGCTGAGAAGCTGACCCGAAATATTGATGAATATCGTCAGATCGTGTCCATCTGCCGCCAGGACTTTTTGATCCCGGATCACTTCGTCGAGCGTCCAAAGGGTGAGCGCGGAAATTTGCTGCGCCTGCTCCGCAACGGTGATGAAATCCCCTGGGAGAATCAGACCACGATTGGGGTGCTGCCAGCGCACCAGCGCTTCCGCGCTGGAAATCCGTTGCTCGCGCACATGCACTTTTGGCTGATATTGCAAGAACATCTCGCCATTCGCGATCGCCGCCGGCATCTCGCGCGTCAGGGTCTGCCGGTCGAAGGTCGGGGTACACACCGATAGATCGCGCAGCACGGGCTGATGCGTCGAACGCGCGTCTTCCAGCGCGCCTTCGGCCTCTTCGATCAACCGCACGGTTTCGATCGTCGCGAGCGGTGCTGCCGCCCCCCCAATCTCGATTTGAAGGGCGTGCGCCTCCCCATCCAAATCGAGCGGGATCTCCGCAACACCCCGCAAAACGTCCACTGCAACCCCGAGAGCAGCGAAACTTGCGCGCTCGAGCGACACCTCGATAGACGTGCGGCTGACGATCATGGTCGAGCTATCGGGTAGAACCGCCGCGATCCGACGCTCGAGATCCAGGGCGAGACTATCCGCCCCCACACGCCCGAACTTACGACGAAGGGCGGAGAAGTTCGCGATCTCGACGAGGCACACGATTTGCCACGTGTTTGAAGGATCGCCGCGGGGGGCGATGTCGATGCCCGATTGCACGAGGCCACCAGGTGCGTCTGACGCACTTTTTCGCCGCCCCGGAGGGCGACGCGGCGGATAAGGGGGTTGCACGGCACGCACCATGGATTTCGAGGTAAACGTGAGCAATAAACGAACCGTTAAACGTCCCGCTTCGGTCGCACCCGTCGCGGAAACGCGATTGCATTATCGTTAAGATTCAATTAATAACCCGAAGCACCCAACTGGGTGTGTAAGGGAGAAAATGTGATGTTGAGCTTCATCCTTGATGTGGTTTACGGCGAGGGCAGCCGCCCCTGGTAAATCGTTCCGTCGACCCGATGCGGGATTGATCCGTTCGATATTTGAGTAGGTTAACTCAGTATCGGGTCGATATTTTTGCAAAGATTGCCTGAAACGCCATCGCAATGTGCGCTGGCCGCGATGTCCGCAATGTGTCCCGATTCGGGAATGCGGGTGCGCGGTGCGAACCGTTCGAGACAAACCGCAAAAATAAATGACAACGCTGGAACATCGTTGCAGGTTGGTCGCTACGACATCGCCTCAACCAGCCGTGCCATGAACGCCGCACCCCGTTCAAATTGCGCCACCTCCAGATATTCGTCCGGCTGGTGCGCTTGCTCGATTGAGCCCGGGCCACAAATCACCGTAGAAAATCCCGCACCTTGAAATTGGCCGGCTTCGGCCGCGTACGGTACAGCTCGCGCCGGCCCATTGTCGCCAGCCAGGCGTCGCGCGAGCGTTTCTGCGGCCCCTTCCGCCTCGGGCGCGAAGGAGGGCGTTGCGGACCGCCGCACGACCGACACACCCGCATCCGCGAAGCGCGCGCGCAACGCACCGTCCTCCCGTGCGCATGCCTCCAGAAAAGGTGCCATGATCGTGTCCGGATCCTGCCCCGGCGGTGTGCGCAGATCGAACACAAAGCTGCATTCGCGGGCGAGGATATTCACCGCCGTCCCGCCCTGCATCAGCCCAATCGTCAAGGTCGCGTGCGGCGGGTGATAAAGCGGTGCCGGGTCGCCATGTCGTTCGAGCGACTCTGCCAGGTCCCGCAGTTGCGCCATGAGCCCCACCGCAACCATGTTGGCCGACACGCCAAGGTGCGTCAGGCTGGAATGCGCTTCATGCCCCTTCACCGTAACTCGCCAGGTCGAAATACCTTTGTGACCGCTGACCACCTCCATATTGGTCGGCTCGCCCACAATCACGGCAAGCGGTGCGGGCAACTCGGAGACGAGTTCGCGAATCATCGACGGGGCACCCAGGCACCCCACTTCTTCGTCGTAAGAGAAGGCCAGATGCAACGGCCGCGCTACATTTCCGTTGGCGAAGCGTGGCACCACCGCCAGCGCAAGCGCAAGGAAAGCCTTCATGTCGCACGTCCCGCGACCGTAAAGCCGCTCACCGCGCTGGGTCAGTATGAACGGATCGCTGGTCCATGCCTGTCCGTCGACAGGGACGACGTCGGTATGGCCGGAGAGCACCACGCCACCCGCCACCGCCGGGCCAATCGTCGCATAGAGATTGGCCTTGGTCTGGTCGGCATTCGACACGCGTCGGCTGGGCACGCCGTGACGGCGAAGGACATTCTCAACATACCCGATCAGCGCAAGATTCGAATCACGCGAGGTCGTGTCGAAACCGATCAGCGCTTCCAGATGCCGCAAACCGGCGCTTTTCAGGTCATCGCTCGTGGTCATATCACGCACCTTAGGCGCGCCCGTACGTGCTTGCCAATCACCCGGCTGCGGCATCCTCCCATCCGCCGCCAATCGCCTTGAACAGCGCCGCACTGTCCTGCCGCAGTTGCGCATCGCTGGCGACCAGTTGCTCGCGCGCGCTGAGCACCGCGACCTGCGCATCGATCAAGCTGTTCTGCGCGACGAAGCCGGTGCGGTACTGCGCCTCGACCGCCCGCGCTGTCGCTTGTGCGTCCGTGACCGCACGCCGCAACGCGGCGTTACGACGACGCTCGGCGTCGATGCGGGCGAGCGGATCCTCGACATCGCGCAACGCGCCAAGCACGGTCGTGCGATAGCGCAGATACGCCTGTTCCCGGTCTTCCTTGCGCAGGCCCACTGTTGCCTTGCGCCGCCCCCAATCCAGCAAGGGAAAGGTTATCCCCCCTACCCCCGTCGCCTGGATGCTATCGCCCGACACGAGCGATCCGAGCGAGGTCGAGATCAGTTGCGCCATCCCGGTCAGCTTGAATTTCGGGTAGAGGTCCGCCACCGCCACGCCAATGTCTGCGGTTGATGCCGCCAATTGGCGCTCGGCCGCCCGAATGTCGGGGCGGCGGCGCAACAGATCCGACGGCAACCCAGCCGGAACGACCGGAGCCGTCGGCAACGCGGGAAGCGGCCCGGTCAACTCCGCCGTGAGGCTTCCCGGCTCGGTGCCAAGCAGGATGCCGAGTGCATGAATCCGGACCCGGACATCCGCTCGTAGCGGCTCCAACCGGGCCTCGATGCTGGAGATCGATTGCTGCTGCCGTTTCACGTCGATCTGTGGGCTCAACCCGACTCTGGCAACGTTGTTCGCTATCTCCAGCGCACGCCGCTGCTGCCCGAGTTCGTCCTCGACCACGGCAATCTGTGCCTGATCAAGCCGTAGCGCGAAATACGCCTGGGCGACCTCGGCTCCCAAGGTGACGGCGGCATCGCGCTGCGACCAGATCGCCGCGTCGGTCCGTGCCAGGGCCCCCTCGACGCCGCGTCGCCCGCCGCCGAACAAATCGATCTCCCAACTCGCATCGAAGCCGGCGGCATAGGTGGTGATCCCGCTACCGGGCAGCGCAATGCCGCCACTCGAACTGCCGCTGTTGCTGCCACCGCCGGAAAAGAGGCTGGCGAGGGACGAGAATCCGGCATTCTTGCTGAATTCGACATGCGTCACATTGCCCGTGGCATCGACGGTGGGCTTGCCCACGGCATGCGCCGCGATCTCATCCAGGCGCGCCTGCCGCACGCGCGACGCCGCGATCGCGATCGTCGGACTGTCCTTCAGCGCGCGCTCGACCAGCGTCGTCAGCGTCGAATCGCCAAAAGCGGTCCACCAATGGGCTGGGTCGATTGCGGCACCCGGCACACCGGTCTGCGGCTCGGCAAAGGCGGCTGGGACCGCCATTGCCGGCGCATGATAATTGGGGCCGACGGTGCAACCGCCAAGCAAGGTTGCGCCGAGCAGCGCCGCCGTAACGAGAGAGCGGGTCAATGCGCCATGCCTCCACCACCGCCACCGGATTTGCCGGAGCGCATCAAGAAAACGACGGGCGCGACGCACAGCACCACGACCATCAACGAATGAAACACATCGAGAAAGGCAAGCATCGCCGCCTGCCGCTGTACCTGGCTGTAGAGCACGGCGAGCGGCGTAATGGTGTCCCCCGGCCCGCCAAACGCGCTCCCGGCCTTGGCCAGCCAGTCATTATAATTCGGGTTCAGCGGATTAAGGCCGTTAACCAGATCCGACTGATGCCGCTGCAGGCCCGATGCCAGCATCGTCTGCGACGCCGAAATGCCGATCGATCCGCCAAGATTGCGTGCCACGTTGAGCATGCTCGACGCTTGCGCGGTCTTGTTCTGCGGCAAGCCGACATAGGCCACTGCGCTGATCGGCACGAACAGGAAGGGCAGCCCCATTGCCTGATACAGGCGTGCCACCCCGGCATCGAGGAAGGTGATGTCGGCGTTGAGATGCGTCATGTTCCACAAGGCGAAGGCCTGAACGAGCAATGCCGGAAACAGCAACAGCCGGACATCGA
This sequence comes from Sphingomonas sp. PSPC2-2, assembly GCF_049897725.1. Classification (NCBI taxonomy): domain Bacteria; kingdom Pseudomonadati; phylum Pseudomonadota; class Alphaproteobacteria; order Sphingomonadales; family Sphingomonadaceae; genus Sphingomonas; species Sphingomonas sp. PSPC2-2. Next base: position 15,769 of record NZ_JAFCWU010000001.1, read on the forward strand.
CCACCCCCGACAGCCGCCCGGCAAACGGCACCGCGACCAGCGTCGCCACCCCGCCGAAGGTCAGCGCCAACCCGGCCTGGAACGAGGTATAGCCAAGCACCTGCTGCAACATTTGCGGGATCAACTGGGTGGTGCCGAACAGGATCATCCCGGTCACGCCCATGACCAGCAACGTCAACGAGAAATTCCGGCTTTTGAGGAGCTTGAGGTCGAGCACAGGCTCGGAATGATGCGTTTCCCAAAAGCCGAGCGCGATCAGGGATACCGCCGAAATCGTCGTGGTCGCGATGATCAGGGTGCTTGCGAACCAGTCCTCCCGCTCGCCGCGATCGAGCGTGAGTTCGAAGAACCCCAGGCCGAGTGCGATGAGGATGATGCCGATATAGTCGACCCTGATACCGCGCTGAAGCAATTTCGCGCGATCATCCTTGATCGCCTTCGGTTCGTCGACAAACACGTTGACGAGAAACAGCGACACGATGCCGATCGGCACGTTGATGAGAAACACCCAATGCCAGCTGGAATTTTCGGTAATATAGCCGCCCAGCGTCGGCCCGAGTACCGGCCCGACCACGACGACGATCGCAAACGCCGCAAAGGCCATTCCGCGCAATCGCGGCGGGAAGGTATCGGCAAGCATCGATTGCTCGACCGGGGCCAGTCCGCCACCGCCAATCCCCTGCAAGACGCGCGCTATGACGAGCGTCGAGAGATTGGGGGCGAGGCCACACATCAGCGAGGACAGCGTGAACAGCGCGATCGAGATCATGAAATAGCGCTTCCGCCCGATCACGTCGGACAGCCAGCCGCTGATCGGGATGATGATCGCGTTGGCGACCAGATAACTGGTCAGCACCCAAGTGGCCTGATCGTTCGAGACCGAAAGGCCGCCCGCGATATGATCGAGCGCGACGTTCGCGATCGACGTGTCGAGCACCTCCATGAACGTCGGGATCGAGATGATCGCGACGATCAGCCATGGGCTGAAACTGCCCGCCGCCGATCGGGTCGGATCCCATCCATCCGCCCGCGGTGCGGCGCTCGCCATCTTAGCGCACCTTGACCGTGGGGATCACCGACATGCCCGGACCCAGCGGATATTTGCGCGGATCGGGTGCGTTCTTGGTATCAAACTCGATCCGTACCGGTACCCGCTGAACCACTTTGACGTAGTTTCCGGTCGCATTCTGCGGCGGCAGCAACGCAAACGCCTGGCCCGCGCCGCGCTGGATCGAATCGACATGGCCCTTGAACTTGACGTTGGGATAGGCGTCGACCTTGATATCGACGGGGTCGCCCGCAGTCATGTCGCGGAGCTGGGTTTCCTTGAAGTTCGCGGTGATCCAGATGTGATCGGGCACGATCGCCATCAATTGCGTTCCCGGCCCGACATAAGAGCCGATATTGACCTGACGGTTGACCACTTGCCCGGCTACCGGCGCGACCAGCCGGTTGTCGCCCAGCGTAACATTGGCCTGCCGTACCGATGCCTGCCGCGCCTCGATCACCGCACGGGCGGCGGCGACCTGACGGCGCGCCACCGCGATATTGGCGCTGGCGCTATCGATCTGCTGGCGCGCCGCAGCCGCTTCCGCTGCAGTGGAGCGCGCGGTCGCCCGCGCCGCATCGAGCTGCTGCCCGGCGACCGCCGCCGGATCAATCCGGCGCAGCGCTTCATAGCGCGCGAGATCCTGCTCCGCCTTGGCGGCGCTGGCGAGCGGGGCTCGTGCCTGCGCGACGGCCTGGTCATGCGTTGCCTGGCTTGCCACGACTTGCGCGCGCGCCTGCTCGAACTGGGCTTCCGCCTGCTTTGCGTTGGCCTCGGCTTCGGCAACCTGCGCCTCTGGCCCGGACGGCTCGATCACCGCCAGCAACTGGCCGGGTTGGACGTGACGGTTATCGATATCGGCAACCGCCTTTAGCGTGCCCGCGACCTTCGGCGCGATCCGCACGATATGAGCGTCGACAAAGGCATCGTCGGTCGATTCATACTGCCGCGCGTCCAGATAATAGAGCACCGCTGCGACCACGATCACCCCGACCACCGGAATGACGATGACCCAGAACAGCGGCTTGCGAAAAATCGACGGCTTCGCAGGTGCTGCGGCCGCCGAGTTATCCTGATCGGCCTTGGCGTCGGGTTGGGGCGTATCGCTCATGAAAGCTCCTGTCGTTCGGCGATCAGCCGGTCGAGAATGGCATCGGTATTGGCTGCGATCCGCGCGCCGAGCGCGGCAATCGCGGAGGCGTCCAGATCGGCGCGCTGCATCAGCTTAAGGACTGTCGCACGGGAGGCACGCAGCGTGACCACCTGCCCAATCACGGTGATCACAGCCACGCGCGCGGTGTCGCCCTCGTCCCGCCCGGTTGCGATCTGAACGAGATTGACGAGCGTTTGGAGCATCGTCCCCATCATCCCGCCGTAGATGCGCTCGAACGCCGCGGTCGGCTCCATCTGCTCGCGAATGATGAACAGCGAGTAAGACGTGTTTTTCTGGCCCGTCATCTTGTCGATCAAGCTCGCAATGATCGCGTGGATCAGCGCACGGGCGGCCGCTGGCGTAATCGCTTCGGGCACCCCGCCGCCCGCCAGATGCGATAGGGTATCGCCCATTTGCGCAGCGATATGGTCGGCGGCAGCCAGATACAGCCCTTCCTTGCCGCCAAAGTGATAGGTGATCGATGACATGGCCGTGCCGGCGGCGGCGGCGATGCTGCGCGTGCTCGCGCCTTCCAACCCCTTGGTGGCGAACTCCGCGATCGCGATTTCAAGAAGGCGCTGTTGAACCACAGTTTGTCGATAGTTCGTTCGAACGAACAAGGCAATCGGCAAATTGTGCAGCGCCGCAAAAACGCCTCTGCGCGCCTCAGGTTGCGCAGCTCAGGCGGTTATTCGGCTCTGCGCCGCACGGGTGGCCTCAGGAGTCGCAGGATTGGAAAACTCCATCCCGTCATCGACCGATCCATAGCGCAGCGCCAGCAGGTCTCGCGCGTAGTTTTGATGAACCCGCCAAGGTGTCTTGCTGCCCTGTTTCGGGAACTTTTCCATCGCACGGGTCACATAGCCCGAGCTGAAGTCCAGGAACGGCGCTGGCGTCAACGCAGCGTCGCCAACGCGCGGGGTTGCCTGTCGCAACCCGCGCTTCTTCATCGTGTTGAGCAGCCGACAGACATAGGCGCACGTCAGATCCGCCTTCAGCGTCCAGGATGCGTTGGTATAGCCGAACGAGGTCGCCATGTTGGGCACGTCGGAAAACATCATGCCTTTGTAATTGAAGGTTTTCGAAAGATCGACCGGGGCACCGTCGACGCTGAACGTTACGTCGCTCAACAATTGCAGCTCCAGCCCGGTCGCCGTCACCACCACGTCGGCGGGCAGTTCCGCGCCCGATTGCAGGGCGATCCCGTCATGGGTGAAATGCGCGATCGTGTCGGTGACCACCGAAGCCTTGCCACTCTTGATCACCGCGAACAGATCGGCGTCCGGCACCAGACACAGCCGCTGGTCCCACGGATTGTAGCGCGGCGTGAAATGCGTCGCGACGTCGTAATCGGCACCAAGCTCGCCCCGCACCATTTCGATCAAACGCTCCTTGGTCTTTTCCGGGCGTTTGCGGGCGAGGTTGAAGAAGAACATCTGGAACAGCACATTGCGCCAGCGCACGAGACTGTACGCCAGTTTTGCGGGCAATTTGGCGCGCAGCCAATTGGCCGTCGCGTCTTCGGCCGGTCGCGACACGACATAGGTCGGCGAGCGTTGCAGCATCGTGACGTGCGCGGCACTCTCCGCCATGGCGGGCACCAGCGTCACCGCGGTTGCCCCGCTGCCGATCACCACCACCTTCTTGCCACTATAATCGAGGTCGGCGGGCCAGAATTGCGGATGGACGATCCGCCCGCCGAAATCCTCCATGCCCGGCCACTCGGGCGAATGGCCGCGCGCGTAATTGTAATAGCCGCTGCACATAAAGAGGAAATTGCAGGTGAAAGCGACCGGCCCATCCGGCCCGTCCGCCTCGACGGTCCAGCGCGCGTCTGCCGTCGACCAGGCGGCGCGTTTTACGTGATGACCAAAGCGAATGTGACGATCGATACCATAGTCGCGCGCGGTATCGCTGACATACTTCAAAATCGAGGGACCATCGGCGATCGCCTTCGCCTCGGTCCACGGCTTGAACGCATAGCCCAGCGTGAACATGTCCGAATCCGAACGGATGCCGGGATAGCGAAACAGGTCCCATGTCCCGCCCAATGCCGCTCGCCCTTCGAGAATCACATAGCTTCGGTCGGGGCATTGCGTTTGCAAATGATAGCCCGCGCCGATCCCGGAAATTCCCGCACCGACAACGACGACGTCGAAATGTTCCATGCTCATAATCGCTCTCCGTAGGATACCCGATATTCGATTTTCGGGCGGACGGAAAGAGATGCGTTGCGATTAGAAATCTTTCTTGTAGCGCACCGTGATGTTCGACCCGCCAAACGAGCCAGCTTGCGACAGCACGCTGAGCGCCTTGGTCAGCGACACTTCCAACTGCGTGGCGGTGAAGCCGCGTGCATCGGTAATCACCTCCACATAGATGTTGTTGGTGATGTATTTGCCCGCCGCCAGCGACGTGCTGCGCCCGGTGGCGCTGTCCGCCCCGAGAATGCGCAAGCGGTCGATCCCCGCCACCGAGCGCAGCTTGCCAAGCGGATTGAGCCCGCCGCCCGACCCGCGCAACGAATTGAGCGCAGCGGCAAGCTGGATCGCCTGGATCGCCGATAGATTGGTGACCGAACTGCCGAACAGCAACCGGCTGAGCACCTCATCCTGTGGCAAAGCGGGGGTGGAGTTGAACGCGATTTGCGGCTTCTGGCCCGTGCCCGAGACATCGATCACCACGGTGATGCCGTTGGTGGTGGTCGTGGCACTCAGCGCAATTTGCGGATCGATCAAAGCGCCGCCGTCGAAGCGGACATCGCCCTTGGTGACGTCGAAGCGCTTGCCGGCGAAGGAATAAGTGCCGCGAACGATTTCGAGATTGCCGGTTACGCGCGGGGCCAGCGAGGTGCCGACGACGCGCAAATCCGCTTGCCATTCGGATTCGAGCCCCATGCCAGAGACGAACAACTGGTTGTCGGCGCGCACACGCAGATCGAGCTTGAACAGCCCGACCGGTTCGGCGGGCGCGGTTGCCTGGGCATTGGCCTTGGTGAGGTCGCTCTTGCGGCGGACGCCGGTCAATTCCGCGACGTCGGCCTGCCCCTGACGGATGATCTCGTAGCGTGCATTCGGGATGCGCAAATCGCCCTTGATCAGCCCGCCATTCGCCTTGCTATTGGTGATCGCGATGGTGCCGGTCGCGGTCGCGCCGAGCGCATCGCTGCTGGCGAGCCGCGCGTTGTTGAGCGTCGCGCGCACGTCGATCGGGAAGCCCGCTGCCGCCGAAAATCCGACCGATCCCTGCCCCTGCACGGTCCCCTCGCCCGCCCGCGCCGACAATTGGGTGATCTCCAGCCGATCATTGGTGAAGCGACCCGCGAGCTTCATCTGCGTGAGCCGCGTGCCATAGACTTCGTTGTCATAGGTCAGCGAATCCGCGCGGAGCAGACCGGTCAGTTGTGGTGCATCCACCCTGCCCGCAAAATCGGCCGCGACCGCAATTGGCCCCGACAGTTGCTGGCGCGACAGGCCGGCAAAGGAGAAGAGCACGCCCGAGGGGCCATTGTAGCGGATTCCACCCGACAAGGGGGCCGCCATCAGCCGCTGCGTCCAGTCACTACCGCCACCGAGCGATCCGAGCGTAACCACCAAGCGCCCGATCGTGGTGCCGCCCCGCTGCACGAGCGCACGAATATCGCCGCCATTGCCGTTCAGGCCGATTTGCGTGATCAGATCGACGGGTTCGGATACGCTCGCCAGGCTCGACCGGGTAAACCGCGCGACGCGGAATTGCCCGGCGATGGTCGGCACTGCGGCCCCGCGCGGCTGGGTATAATCGAGCGAGCCCGTTGCGGAACCGCCGAAACCGAGATCCGGCACGATAGCATTGGCGACCGACAGGTCCAGCGCATCGAGCCGCAGTTTGGCAACCAGCCCCGCGCCATAATCGGCAGCAATGCGCGCGCTGCCCTTGTCGAAATCGATCCGCGTCGGCTGGAGATGATAGGTCCCGCGCTCGATCGCGATCCGCGCGGGCGTGCCGGTCTTGAAACCGATGCCGTTGGCCTGGCCCTGCGCCGCGACCAGCCACAAGGTTGGGCTCAGCCGCGCATTGGCCGCAATATGGAACGGCACGCCGTTCGAGCCCGAAGCCACCGCCTGAGCGGTCCCGTTGCCATTGACGTAATGGATCTTCGCGCGCGCGCTCGACAGCACCGCCGCGCCGTAGCGCAAATCGGCGACTTGCGCGTCGGCGATAATCTGCGGCGCATTCGGATAGAGGATCGCCTGTGCGTTGACGATCGCGCGCCCGATGGTGAAATCGACCGCGCCCGGAACCTTGGCATTGCTCGCCCGCGCGGCGACATCGACGCGCTGCACCTTGCCCTGCGCGCCAAGCAGCGCGGCACCGCTAATCCCAGATCCGGCGAACTGAACGCGCCCGGCAAACGGCCCGGCGGGGAGTTGCTGCAGCTTGCCCGTGACATCGACCCCGGCAAAACGTGCCTTGCGGATGTCGATTGCCAATTGCGTGCCGGGCGTGACGTTTAGGTCGGCGGTGAACGGGCCATATTGCGTCCCGCCCTTGGCGAGCACGGCATAAGACGATCCCGTCCCGCGTACCGTCGCTTCCAGATCGACCAGTCCCACCCCAACGCCGGGGCGCGGCGCGCGCAGCAGCACGACCGGCTTGGTCGCGGTGCCCGTGACGCGGGCGAAGAGCGGGCCATATTGGGCCGAATACGCATCCGCTTCGACCAGCAACGGGCCCTTTGGATCATAGCGCCCCTGCCCACGCGTCACGCGGAACTGCGGCGCGGCCAAATGCAGGTTGCGAAAAGTGACGATGCCGTTCGGGTCGTAGCCGACGTCCGCCGTCACCACCGCATTTCCACCGAGGAAACTGCGCGCGCCTTCGTTGAAGATTTGCGATGTCCTGGCGGCGACGTGGCCGGTGATCCCAAACCCGCCGCTCGCTACCGTTACCAATTTGGCGTCGGTGCGCAGCGACACGATGCCGACGCCATCGATCCGGTAATTATTGACCCGCCCGTTAAGAGCACCGCGATACAGTCCGGTCTTGAGATTGGCGACGACCAAAGCTGTCGCGTCGATCTTGTTCGAGCGAATCCGCAAATTGTCGGACAGCAGCGTGTTGCCGGTGATCGCGATATCGCCATTGATCGCGACATTGTCGAGCAAGCCACCCGCCGCCGCATTGAGCCCGGTGACGCGCGCGGCGCGGGCGGAGAGCGGGACGATGATATGGTCGGCGTTCACCCGCGCCAGCCCCGACGCGTAGAGCCGCTCGACCTGCGTCTCGCCAAAGCCCAGTACACCCGCCGTCACGACATAATTGACCGTCGGCGTGGCGAATTTGCCGTCGAGCACCACGCGCGCCGCGACATCGCGCCCGCGCAAATTGGGGGCAATCGCGCCCGGCGTCAGCAACTTCGCATCGACCGCGAATTGGCCGAAACGACTCTCGGCAAGGTCGAGCAAGCCCTTGGCATTCAGCGCCAGCGCATCGGAGCGCAGCGCCCCCGACAGCGTCAGCCGTCGCTGGTCGAGCGTGGCGCTAAGCGAGACCTGCACGCGCGGCGCGGTCAGCCGGGCCAGCGGGTTGATCGCGCTCGCCTCGGTCTTGGGTGCGCCGCCGGGATACAGGCCCGGATTGGCGAAGCCGCGCACGGTGAAGGTGCCGCTGTTCGCGGTCAGCGCCAGATCGGTGAACGACGCGCCGCCCAGCGTGCCGGTCGCCTTGCCCTGCCATGCCTTCCAGCTACCCTTGCCGCCAATGCTGAAATCGAGCGGTGCCTTCAGCCCGCTCATGCTGGCGACCACCCCCGTTGCCGGGGCAACCAGATGCGCATCGAGGTCGAGCCGGTTTGCATCGGGCACGGCGTCGAGCTTGAAGTTCAGCCGATCGCCGCCCGCAATACCGCGCCCGGCCAGCGCGACGACGCTGGCGCTCACTTGCGCACGCCGCTCGGCAATGTGGGTTGCGCCGTCGATCTTCAGGATATGCACCGCCCCCGTCACCGGTTGCGCGAGCACCATCCGCGCGACGGTCAAGCGCCCGATATCGATGTCCAGATCGGGCAGGATTGGCGCATTGGGGTCGCTCGGCACCGCCTTGAAGGCCGGGGAGCGTTGCATCGTCACCAGCGCCGCCTGCGCCGAGCGCACGTCGATATGGTTGCCGAGATAGGCGAACGGTCGCCAATCGACCGCGATGCGCGGCGCGGTCAGGAACACGCCCTTGGGGTCGCTCACCCGTACATCGGTCAACACCATTGCGCCGTACAGCGAGCCCTCGATCCGCCCGACCTTGATGTTGAGGCCAGAGGCCGTGGTGTAGCCGCCCAGCGAATTGGCGATGATCCTGCGCCCAGGTGCGGTGTTGAGCCCAAGCACCAGCACCCCGGCCAGCACGACCAACCCCAGCAGCGCAAGCCCAACCCATTTAAGGGCTCGCTGCCACAAGGGAGGACGGGCGATGACGACTGTCTCTTCGGTCATCAGAAAGCCTGCCCGATGGAAATGTAGAGCGCGATCTTGCCATCGCCCTTGCGCGGGTTGAGCGGCGTCGCGACGTCAAAGCGCAGCGGCCCGAAATTGGTGTAGAAGCGCCCGCCAATCCCGGCCCCGAAGCGCAAGTCGGTCGCCTTGGGCAACACGCTCTCATAGGCATTGCCGCCATCGAGGAAGGGCACGATGCCGAAATTGCCGAAGCGATAGCGTGCCTCCAGCGCGAATTCGTTGATCGATCGACCGCCGACCGGATCGCCATTGGGATCGAGCGGCCCGAGCCGTTGATAGCCATAGCCGCGCACCGATCCCCCGCCGCCGCCATAATAGCGCCGCGACGGGGCAAGATCGTCCCGATCCGTCCCGACGATCGACCCGGCGCGGACGCGCCCCGCCAGCACGATGCTGTCGCCGATCGGATAATAGCCGCTCGCTTCTACAAGCGTCCGCGCATACGGCCGGACCGCACCCCGCACCGAAGTTTCCGGACTGAGGCTGAGCTTCAGGCGATACCCCTTGGTCGGGTTGAGCAAGCTGTCCGAACGGTCGAATTCCACCTGCCCCGGAAGCGCCGCGATAAAATAGGTCGCCCGCCGCCGCGCACCGCGCCCGAAATCATAGACGCTTTCGTTGGTGCCAGTCAGTTCGAACCCATAGGCATAAGTGAATTTCTTCTGCCAGATCGGCGTGGAATCATACGAGATCCGGCCCGACAGCGTCGTCGTAAAGGCGTCGAAGGCATCGTAATTGGAATGGTCTGCGCCAGCCGTGATCGTCAAGGTCCGGTCGCGCCGTCCGGCGTTTGAGCGGCGGAAGGTGGCGGTGGCCCCTTGCTCCTGCGTGCCCGCCACCGCCGTCACGATCAGCGCGCCTTCGGGTGGGAACAGGTTGCGATGCGTGAACGATCCTTCCAGCCGGATGCCCTGCCCTGTGCTATAACCGCCGCTGACCGCCACCGAGCGCGGCGGTCCCCGTTCCTGCTGCACCAGCAGGTTGACTGCCTCGGTGCCATCGGGGTTGATATTGCCGGTGCGGACCGGCTCCACCGAAACGGTCGAGAACAAACCTGTCGCCACCAGCGCCGCGCGCAAATCGTCGACCTTGCGATTGTCGTACAACTCGCCGGGCTTGAAGCGAGTCAGCACGCCGACATGCGCCGCGCCGAACGCCAGCCGCCCCTCGGTAGTGAAGGTGCCGAACGAGGATCGCGGACCGACATCGACCGGCAAGGTGTAGTCACCGGTTCCAGCAACGTCATCGAGCAGGATGTCGCGCTGCCCGACCTTGGCAAAGGGATAACCACGCTGCGGCAGGACCAGCGCGACATTGGCTTCCGCGCCCTGCACCCGCTCGGCCTCGATTGCTTCACCGCTGTGCAGCGGGAGCAAACTCTCAACCAATCCGGGCGGAACCGTGGGTGCCGCCTGCACAGCGATCGAGCCAAACTTATATTGCTTGCCCGGTGTTGCCGAAACGATTGCGCGGACCCGTGCGGTGTCTCCGGGAATTTGCTCGATCGTCGAAATCGCGGTGCCGTCATAATATCCGAGCGACTTCATCAAGCGGACCGCGAGATCTTCGTCCTCGCGCCCGCGCGCCGAGACGACGGTGGCATTGGCCGCCTTGCCATCGCCGCCTTTGAGCGCCGACAGGCTGTTGAACTTACCCGCGAGCCCCAACGTATCCAGCCCACGCACGACGGTGTCGTAGCGGATGTCGGGAGCCTTCGTGTCCTTGACGGTCACGTCGACGAGCGGCGTCGAATCGAACACCTGCAACGCCGGCAGCGGCTGCGTCAATTCTGGCGGCACCGTTTCCGCGGGCACCATCGGCGCAGTCGGCGGGACGATCGGGGCAAGCGGCTCCAACGGCGCATTGATATCGCTCGACAGCGGCGGCAGCGCCTTGTCGAACGTGTCGTCAGCGACGATCGGTGGCTCGGTCGACGGGGGCGTGCCCATCTTCGGGGTCGGAACAGGGATTGCGGGCTGCGCCTGCTGCACGCCGCCAGCGGCTACAGCAATCAGTCCCGTTGAAAATAACAGCAAACCCAAAACCCGCGCTTCCCCGCTTCATGTCAGAGGGTCTCGCGAATCCAGCCCCCGCTTTCCCGTCTAACGCGCCAAGCGGAATAGGTTTCCCTAAACCGCCTTCGCCCGCAACCGATAGGCGTGGAGCAACGGCTCGGTATACCCGTTGGGCTGGGAAATCCCTTCGAACACCAACGCACGCGCCGCCTGCCAGGCGAGGCTTTCAGGGTGTCCGCTCATCGGCCGGTACAGTGGATCATCGGCATTTTGCGCATCGACCTTCGCCGCCATGCGCGCAAAGGCGGCATCGACGTCTTCGGTCGTCGCAACGCCGTGCAAAAGCCAGTTGGCGATATGTTGTGAGGAAATCCGCAGCGTCGCGCGATCCTCCATCAGGCCGATATCGTGGATGTCGGGCACCTTCGAACACCCCACCCCCTGATCGATCCAGCGCACGACATAGCCGAGAATGCCCTGCGCATTATTGTCCAGCTCGGCACGGACTTCCTCGGGCGTCCAGTTACGACCGACCGCGACCGGTACGGTCAGCAGCGGCGTCAGCCCCGGCACCGCTTCCCTGGCGATCTCGCGCTGCCGCGCAAACACATCGACCTTGTGATAGTGCATCGCGTGCAGTGTGGCCGCCGTCGGCGACGGCACCCAGGCGGTGTTCGCCCCCGCCATGGGATGGCCGATCTTCTGTACCATCATGTCGGCCATGCGATCGGGTGCGGCCCACATGCCCTTGCCGATCTGCGCCTTGCCGCTCAACCCCGCCGCCAGCCCGATGCGGACGTTGCGATCCTCATAGGCCTTGATCCAGTCGCTGGATTTCATCTCGGCCTTGGGGATCATTGGCCCTGCGCGCATCGCGGTGTGCATTTCGTCGCCGGTGCGATCGAGGAAGCCGGTGTTGATGAAGACGATCCGGTCCTTCACCGCTGCGATACAGGCGGCGAGATTGGCGGAGGTGCGGCGCTCCTCGTCCATCACGCCGACCTTGATCGTGTGCCGCGTCAGACCCAGCAAATCCTCGACCGCATCGAACAAGGCGTTGGTGAAGCCGCATTCGGTTGGCCCGTGCATCTTGGGCTTGACGATATAGACCGATCCCGCGCGGCTGTTGCGGAAGGTGCCCAGCCCACGCAGATCGTACAGCGCGATCGTGCTGGTGACGATCGCGTCGAGGATCCCCTCGGGCGCATCGCCGCCATCGGCGAGCCGGATCGCCGGGGTTGTCATCAAATGCCCGACATTGCGCACGAACAACAGGCTGCGCCCGGGGAGCACCAGCCCGTCATCATAGACGCGATCGGGGTTGAGCCGACGCGTGACGGTCTTGCCGCCCTTTTCGAACGCCTCCGCCAGATCACCCTTCATCAGCCCAAGCCAATTGGCATAGGCCGCAACCTTGTCCTCGGCATCAACCGCCGCGACCGAATCCTCCAGATCGCAAATCGTGGTCAGCGCGGATTCAAGGATGACATCGGCGATCCCGGCCCGGTCCTCGCGCCCGATCGGATGATCACGATCGACCACCACTTCGATATGCAGCCCGTGGTGACGCAGCAGGAGTGATCGATTGGAACGCCCAACGATCTCACCGCCACCATCGCGCCCGAGAACAGTTAGATTTGCAGCAAGATCGGCGACGGAGTCGCCCTTGAGGTCATCCCATTTGCCTTGGATCAGCGGCACCGCCTCGTCGAGAAACGTCTTGGCCGCCGCGACGACTTGCCGTCCGCGCACGGGATCATAACCGCCCGGCACCGCCATCCCCGGCAACGCATCTGTGCCATAGAAGGCGTCATACAGGCTGCCCCAGCGCGCATTGGCGGCGTTGAGCAGGAAGCGCGCATTCAGGATCGGCACGACCAGTTGCGGCCCGGCCATCGTCGCCACCTCGGCGTCGACATTTTCGGTGCCGATCGTGAACGGCGCAGGTTCGGGAACGAGATAGCCGATCTCGCGCAGGAACGCCTCGTCCACCGGCTCGCCCGCCTGATAGCGCGCGTCGATCTGCGCCTGCAGTGCATCGCGCACGCCAAGCAGCGCCCGGTTTTGCGGGGCAAACGCATCGTAAATCGCCGCCACGCCCTGCCACCAGCCACCAGGCTCGATTCCGAGCCCGGGAAGTACGCGCTCCTCGATGAAACCAGCCAGTGGTGCTGCGACCGAGAGTCCGGCGCGGTCGAGCATGACGGGGACAGGCGTAGCGGTCATGGGAACATCCTCCTGAAAAGCAGCACGGCCTGGGGAGGGCTATGCGGCGCTTAGGCCACCAGCCCCCCGCCCTTCAACCCCCATCGTTCAACCGCGATCCGCATCGAAGGGAGCCGCCGACGCCTCGATCCGGTCAAGCATCTCGCGAAAACTGGCGATTTCTTTCGCGGAAAAGCCTTCAAAGACTTGCGCTTCCAACTCGAGCGCCTTGGGCGCGACATCCTCGTACAGCGCCCGCCCGGTGCTGGTCAGCATCAGCAGATGCGAGCGCTGGTCGCCCGGATTGGGCTTCCGCGCGACCAGTCCGCGCTCGACCAGCGCGGTCGCGGCGCGGCTGACCGTCACCTTGTCCATGCGCGTCGCCACCCCCAGCGCTTGTTGGGTAATGCCGTCATGCTCGGCGATGATCGCAATCAGCCGCCACTCCGGAATCTTGAGACCAAACAACGCCTGATATGCACTCGCAATTGCCGCCGATACGCGGTTGGAGGCGATCGACAACCGATAGGGCAGGAATTGGTCGAGCTTCAGGCCGGTCACGCCGCGTCCTCGGCGATCGGCACCCCGAACAGCACCTCGCCGTGGAAAAGCGTAAAAACCGCCAGCACGACCAGGACCGCCGATGCGATCCACAATCCACCAAAGCCAAGCAGCGGGAAGGTTGCTGCCCCCGTGATCGCGCCCCCGACCAACCCGATCCACAAATAGAAATGCGGCAGCCACGCCCAGCGCGGGCCGCCAAGCACCGCCGCCGCCAGCCTTTGCCCCAGTTTGACCAGCGTTCCCGTCATATAGGTCAAGCCGAGCCGCACCTCGCCATCCTCTTCAAACACGGTATTCTCCGCGCCCATCGCCAGCGCCATGAGGCCGGCCGCGCTCCAGACCGCACCGAATTGCCCTGCCGTTCCGGCAAGCGCGAGCAAGAGCGCCATCCAAGCCAAAATCAGCGGGTGACGATACCGCCCCGCCATGCGACCGATCATCGACCCGATCACCACACCGCCGACAAAGGTCGCGATCAATTGCAGTGCAAACAGCGCCGCCGCGTGATGCTGCGCAACGCCGACCGCAAGCCGGGTCGAATTGCCGCTCATGAACGACACGAAAAAGCCGCCAGTCGCGATAAACCCGATCGCATCGACAAAGCCCGCCAGGGCGGACAGGCAGACGGCAAAGCTGCGTTGGCGGGCATCGTAACGGATCACCGGCTTTGTGTATCGGGCCAACGCGGCCCCGTCATCCCCCGCTGGACGTTCGTCGCGATCACAGGTATAGTTTCATTTGTTACCAGTTTCGCCGGAGCACAGACCGATGACGACCCATGCGACCAAGCCTGAAAACCCGATGGGCCTTAACGGCTTCGAATTCGTCGAATTCACCTCGCCCGATCCGGAGGCGCTGGCCGACTTGTTCGTGAAGATGGGCTTTACCCATGTCGGTACGCACAAATCGAAGAATGTCCGGCGCTATGCGCAGGGCGACATCAACTTTCTGCTGAATATGGAGAATGCGGGCCAGGTCGCGGGTTTCCGCAACGCGCACGGCCCCTCGGCCAATGCGATGGCCTTCCGCGTTGCCGACGCCGACGCCGCCTTGAAGCTGGCGCTGGAGCGCGGTGCGACGGCGGTGTCCGGCGCGCATGGCCCCGGCGAGCTCGATATTCCCGCGATTGAGGGGATTGGCGGAGCGAACCTCTATCTGGTCGACAAGCATGGCGGCGAGACGATCTACGACACCGATTTCCTGCCCACCGGCGCGACCGCCGAAGACCATAGCGTTGGCCTGCACACGCTCGACCATCTGACGCACAATCTGCAACGTGGGCGGATGGCCTATTGGGCGGAGTATTACGAGCGCATCTTCAACTTCCGCCAGATCCGCTATTTCGACATTGAGGGGCAGTCGACCGGCCTGTTCTCCAAGGCGATGACCGCGCCCGACGACAAGATCCGCATTCCCTTGAACGAGAGCCAGGACGAGCATTCGCAGATCGAGGAGTTCATCAAGGACTATAAGGGCGAAGGCATCCAGCACCTTGCACTGTCAACCGACGACATCTTCGCCACGGTCGATGCGCTGCGCGCCAATGGCATCCGCTTCCAGACGACGCCGCAGACCTATTTCGACCTGATCGACAAGCGCTTGCCCGGCCACGGCCATGACGTCGCCGAAATGCGCAAGCGCGACATCCTGATCGACGGCGCGCCCGAAACGGGTGGCGGGCTGCTGCTGCAGATCTTCACCGAGAATATGGTCGGCCCGATCTTCTTCGAGATCATCCAGCGCAAGGGCAATGACGGCTTTGGCGAGGGCAATTTCAAAGCGCTGTTCGAGAGCATCGAACTCGACCAGATCCGCCGCGGCGTGGTGCCGGGCAAGGTCGAGGCCTGAAACCTTCTCCCTCGCCCCTGGATAGGGGAGAGGGATACCGCAGCTTGGTCCCGCTTCTTCAGCGGGGCCTAGCGGAGGTTGGGAGAGGGGTCGATCGCGCGAGGCCGCACACTTTGCCGCCCCTCTCCCCAGCTTCGCTAGGCAGCAAGCTGCCAAGCTGCGCTACCCTCTCCCCGCCAGGGCGAGGGAGAAAGGGAGATGATGACCCACTACATGACCGGCTTCGGCAACCATTTCGCCACCGAGGCCGTGCCCGGTGCCCTCCCCCTTGGCCGCAATTCGCCGCAACGCCCGGCGTTCGGCCTCTATGCCGAGCAGTTGAGCGGCACCGCCTTCACCGCGCCGCGCCACGAAAATCGCCGGTCGTGGCTCTATCGCTTGCGGCCGTCCGCCGCGCATCCGGCGTTCACGCGCTATGACGGCGCGCCGTTGTTCACCGCAGCCCCATCGGACGCCCCGCTCGCGCCCAATCGCTTGCGCTGGGGGCCACTCGACGGCGTGGATGCCGACTGGCTCGATTCGCTCACTACCATGATGGTGGCAGGCGATGGCGCGCGCGCGCAGACCGGCGTCGCGATGCACCTCTATCGCTGCACCAAGGACATGGTGAACCGCGCCTTCGTTTCGGCCGATGGCGAAGTGCTGATCCTGCCCGAACAGGGCGCGCTAACGCTGCTGACCGAATTGGGGCGGATCGACGTCAAGCCGGGCGAGATCGCGCTGATCCCCCGCGGCGTGCGCTTCCGCGTCACCCTGCCCGATGGCTCCGCGCGCGGCTATGTCGCCGAAAATTACGGGGCACCGTTCCGCCTGCCCGATCTCGGGCCGATCGGTGCCAACGGCCTAGCCAATCCGCGCGATTTCGAAACGCCGGTCGCCTGGTATGAGGATGTCGAGGGCGACTATCAGCTCGTGCAGAAGTTTCTGGGCACGCTGTGGGAGACCAATCTCGGCCGATCGCCGCTCGACGTGGTGGCATGGCACGGCAATTACGCGCCGTGGAAATATGATCTGGCGCACTTCAACACGATCGGCAGCATCAGCTTCGATCACCCCGACCCCTCGATCTTCACCGTGCTGACCTCGCCCAGCGACATGCCCGGCACGGCCAATGTCGATTTCGTGATCTTCCCGCCGCGCTGGCTGGTGGCGGAGGACACCTTCCGCCCGCCCTGGTTCCATCGCAACACGATGAGCGAGTGCATGGGGCTGCTGCGCGGCGCGTATGATGCCAAGGTCGGCGGCTTCGTTCCGGGGGCACTGTCGCTGCACAATCAGATGAGTGGGCACGGGCCGGATGTTGCGAGTTGGCAAGGCGCGAGCGCAGCCCATCTCATTCCCCAGAAGCTCAGCGACACGATGGCGTTCATGATCGAAAGTCGCTGGGTGTTCCGGCCGACCGACTTTGCGCTCGAGACCAGCGCGCTGGATGCCGATTATGATGCGGCGTGGGGCGGCTTTCCCAAGGCGATACTTCCCTGATGACTTGATCCCGATCAGTAGCATTTTCGGGAACTTAGCGGGAGGTTTGCTCGTCTTGACGAACATGCCAACGCCCATCACCCCCCTATTTCCCTGGCAGCACCGCGCGCAGGGCGACTTTCAGGCTCTGCTCGACGCGCATGTCGCGGCGGCGGATTTTCCCTGTGTCGGCGCAAAAGCGGCGCTCGCCAAGGGCACTCTGTCGGTGCTGGCGTGCGACCGGATCGACAGTGCATGGGACGATTTGCGCATCCATGATGGGTTGCTGCATTTTGCCAAGGCCTATCGCGAGCAGCCAAGCCTGTTTCGCAGCTTCGCGGTGATCTTCGACGGACCCGACACTCTATCCGAGGAAGCGTTCGAAGCGGCACTGTGGGAGCGTGCGCAATCCTTGTCGGATAAGGACGTCTGGCGCGGCCAGGGCTATGATCGCGCGGTAAGCGCCGATCCGGAAAGCGCGCATTTCTCGCTGAGCTTTGGCGGCGAAGCGTTCTTCATCGTCGGGCTGCACCCGCGCGCCAGCCGCCCGGCGCGCCGCTTTGCGCGGCCGACCATGGTGTTCAACCTGCACGACCAGTTCGAGACGCTGCGGGCGCAAGGCCGCTATGAAGGCATGCGCGAGAAGATCCTGGTTCGGGACGAAGCCTTGGCCGGATCGCGCAACCCAATGCTCGCGCGGCACGGCGACGCGAGCGAGGCGCGGCAATATAGCGGGCGCGCGGTGGAGGATGGCTGGAAGTGTCCATTCCATTATTCGGGATCGCCCGAATGAGCGCCACGATCGAAATCCCCGAGCGCAGCGGCACCGCTTTCCGTCTTGCCAAAGGTGACACTCTGACGGTGATCGATCCGCGCGGGCGTCAGGTGGCCGATCTGCTCGCCTTTAACGCTAGCGACCTCGACGAGGTGATCTCGTCGGGACGGACCCTCGATTATGCCGAGACGATCTATCTGACCACCGGGCACATGCTCTATTCCAATCGCTCGCAACCGATGTTGGAGATCGTCGCGGATACGGTCGGGCGGCATGACTTCCTGCTGACGCCGTGTTCGCACGACACCTTCGCCCATTTCTACCCTGACCTGCCAACGCATCGCGGTTGCTTCGGCAATCTTGCCGAAGCGCTGGCACCCTATGGCATCACGCCCGATCGCATCCCGGTGGCGTTCAATTGCTTCATGAACGTGCCGGTCGACGGTGCCACAGGGAAGCTCGAAGTGCTGCCGCCGATCAGCCAGGCGGGCGACCATATCGTGTTCCGCGCGGCGATGGACCTGGTCGTCGGCCTCACCGCCTGCTCGGCCCCTGCGAGCAATGGCGGAAGCTTCAAACCGATCCACTACCGGGTGGACACGGCTTCCGTCACTTCATCTGCCGCTTGACGCTGGCCATCGTCGCCTTGCCGTAGGGCGGCTTGAGCCCGGCGAGTTTCGCGACGTCGAGCTTGGCTTGTTTGAACACCGCTTTGCCGTGGCTGAAGGTCTTGAAGCCGTCAAAGCCGTGATATGAGCCCATGCCCGATGGCCCGATGCCGCCAAAGGGTAGCTCTTCCATCGAGACATGGAAGACCACGTCGTCGAGCGTCACACCGCCGGAAATAGTACGATCGAGGACCGTGCGACGCTCGCTCTCATCTGGCCCGAAATAATAGAGGCCGAGCGGACGGTCGCGGCGATTGACCTCGGCGATCGCGCTGTCGATGTTAGTATAGCGCCGCACCGGCAGGATCGGTCCGAACAGTTCCTCCTGCATCACGATCATGTCGTCGGTTGCGTTGCGGACGATGTGGAGCGGCATCTTGCGCGCGTTGGACCCGGCGAAATCCTCATTGGCGGGGTTGACCGTCTCCACCGTCGCGCCCTTGGCGCGGGCATCGGCGACCCAGTCCTGCAGGCGCTGGTGGTGGCGGTCGTTGATGATGGCGGTGTAATCGGGGTTGGCGAGCAAAGTCGGGTACATGCTCGACACCGCCGCTTTCAGCCCGTCGACCACGGCTTGCTCCTGCGCCTCGGGCACCAGCATGTAATCGGGCGCCAAGCAGATTTGCCCGGCGTTGAGCATCTTGCCGATCGCCACGCGCTCGGTTGCGCGCGCGATGTCGGCGTCCTTGCCAATGATAACGGGCGATTTGCCGCCCAGTTCCAGCGTCACCGGCGTCAGATTGTCGGCAGCGGCGTGGAGGATATGCCGCCCGATCCCGGTCGCGCCGGTGAAGATCAGATGGTCGAAGGGCAATTCGGAAAAAGCCTTGCCCACCTCCGGCCCGCCGCTGAAGAAGGCCAGTTCCTCGATCGCGAAATATTTGGGGCTGACTTCTTCGAACAACGCCGCCGTGCGCGCGGTGAATTCGCTGGTCTTGACCATCGCGCGGTTGCCGGCCGCGAAAATGCCAGCGATCGGGCCCATCACCAGATTGACCGGGAAATTCCACGGCGCGATCACCCCGACCACGCCCTTGGGCTGATACTCCACCCAGGCACGGGCGCCGAGCAGCCCCAGCGGAAATTGCACCGCGCGCGTGTCGCGCCGTGCCCAGCGATCGAGCGATTTGATGGCGTGCTTGATCGGCGCGATCGATGCCGCGATATCGGTCAGCATCGATTGCTCGCGGCTGCGATGCCCGAAATCCTCGCTCAGCGCATCGCAAAAGGCAGCGGCATTGTCGGCGATCATCGCCGCCGCACGCGCGAGGCGATCCTTGCGGACCGCCAGACCAACCGGGAGTTCGGCCATGAACGCCGCGCGTTGCCGCGCCAGCACATCCTGCATCGTCATCCTCATCCCCTTTTGGAGTGTTATCGTATCACGTCGCGCAGCCGATCAAACCTCCGACCGGAATCACTACCGTATCCTGCCCGGCGCGATCGAGCTGCAACAAGCCTTCGGTCACCACCGCGCCACCGCTGATCGATTCGCGCGTCTCGATCTTCATCGTCAGCTTCGCAGATATCCCGGCGGCACCATAGTCATTGCTCTCGCCAAAGCCGAAGCCGCCCGCCCCGGTCTGGCTATTGCGATCAAGATCGGTGATCGTCCCACCGATCGACAGACGCAGGCGCGCCGGATCGGCCTGCGCCATCGCCACCAGCGCGCGCGTGCCGCTCGCCGTCCATAGATAGGCGGCGCAGCCCTTGGCCGGGAGATCCTGCCGAGGAATGGCCCCAAGCGGCAGACCATCGATCGAGGACGGCAGCGGAGTCGGCGTCGGCGCGCTTTGCGGAGCGGCAGCGAGCAGCAACGGCGCGAGCGGGAGAAGCGCTTTCATGCGGCCAAACCTAACAGGAACAGCCACGCCGGGTAAGCCGCGATCGCCAGCAGCGCGCCGAACGGCAACCGATCGCCAAGCGATGCGGCGCGCCCGCGCATCATCCCGAACAACACCACCGTCAGCCCGGTCAGCGCCGCGAGCAACACCACCACCGGCAACATCCGCCAGCCAAGCCACAGCCCGATCGCGCCGAGCAGCTTGGGGTCGCCGCCACCCAGCCCGTCGCGGTGGCGCAGCGCCTTGTAACCCGCCCCGACCATCCACAAGGCGGCAAATCCGCCGACGCCACCGATCACGCGTTCGGTAAGCGTCGGCTCAACCCCCAACATGCCGGTCGCAAGCCCCGCCCCTGCCAGCGTCGCGGTCAGCGCATCGGGCAACCAGAATTCAGCAATGTCGAGTGCCGCCAGCGTTAGCAGCAACCAGCCAAACACCGCCCCGGCCAGCCCCGTCGGCCCCGGCACGGCGAGCCCCGCCAACAGCCCGATCGCCACACAGCCCAGCTCGATCTGCCAGTGTCGCGGGTCGATAGCGGCACTACACGCGCGACACCGCCCTCGCGACAGCGCCGCACTCAGCAACGGGATCAGATCGCGCGGGGCCAGCGTGACCCCGCACGCATCGCACCGCGACCGTCCACGCGCGACCGATCGCCCCTCCGGCCAGCGCACAACGATCGTGGCCAGAAAGCTTCCGACGATTGCGCCCAAGGCTGCCAATGCCAAAAGCCAAAGCCAGTCGGTCATGGGAAGGTGGCGGATTCGGGCACGGTGGCCGGGCCTCGACGCCCGCGCCGGTCGCCGGACTCCATGCTCACAGCGCTCGGGTGAAATAGGTGGAGAAGGCGACGTCGCTATACCCGTTGAACGGCCCGCACGGTGTAAAGCCAGCGCGTGCATAGAGCGCACGTGCCGCTGCAAACGGAGCGTTGGAGCCCGTCTCCAGGCTCAATCGCCCATAACCGCGCTGTCGCGCGACCTCGATCACATGGTCCAGTAGGTGGGCCGCGACGCCTCGCCGCACCTGCTCCGGCGCAGTGCGCATCGACTTCACTTCGCCGTGCGTCGCATCGAGCTCCTTCAGCGCCGCCATGCCGAGCAGGGTCTCTTTCTCCCATGCCGTCCACAGCGTCACCCGAGGATCGCGCAACCCGCTGAGGTCGAGCGCGAAGACGCTGCCCGGCGGCGAATTTTCGTGCGCCGCGCGCAAATGCAGTTGGACCAGCGCGACGACATCGGGATGCGTAAGATCATCCCGGATGATCCGCCAGCCTGCCGCGCTGCCGCTCAATTCAGCGTCTCGCCCGGCTCCACGCCCCACAAATGCACCGCCTCGACGAAACCGCCGCGACCGCGCACATCAAAATAGCACCAGCCCTGCGCGCATTTGCTGATCCGTCCGACCACACCCGGAGCCGCGCGCCACAGCACCCGTCCGGCATCGCGCGGCGAATCGCGCAGCTCGGCGACGGTGCCCATCACCAGTGCCGTCCGCGTCTCCCGGATCAACGTGCCCATCATCCAGCCTTGCGTGCCGTCCGGATCTTCGACCTTATACCATTGCCCACGACCATAAATGTCGAGCACCTTCACCGGCAGATCGGCCCGCTGATACAGCCAGCTCGACGGATAGGTGCGTGCCGGGCCGGTGCGCATCCGCGCCTTGCCCGCGCCGATCGAGGCGAAATAGGGCGGCTTCTTCTGCACCAGCCCCGCCACCGACGGCACCGCCAGCGCCCCCCCCAACACCGCCAGCAAAACTCTGGCTCGCAACCGCATCTCAATCCCCCACAAAATCCGTCGCCGTTTACAGTGGAAGCACGGCGCGCTTCAACACCCGTTGACGCCGCCAGACACCTCCGCCAAGCCTTGGCCATGCCCGAAATGACACGTGCCGCGAACCCGAGAGTGCCCAACCCGAAGGTTTGGGTGACCCGCGAATTGCCCGATGCGGTAATGGACCGCATGGAGCAATTGTTCCACACCACTATCCACCGCGGCCCCGCCGCCCTTACCCGCGATGAACTCGCCGCCGCCATGGCGGAATGCGATGTGCTGGTGCCCACAGTCACCGACGAAATCGATGCCGGGCTGATCGCAAGCGCGGGACCCGCGTTGAAGCTGATCGCAAATTTCGGCGCGGGCGTGAACCATATCGACCTGAAGGCAGCCCGCGCGCGCGGCATCATCGTCACCAACACCCCCGGCGTACTGACCGAGGACACCGCCGACATGACGATGGCGTTGATCCTGTCGGTGCCGCGCCGCCTGGCCGAGGGCGAGAAGCTGGTGCGGTCCGGCGAATGGAAGGGCTGGACGCCGGGCGGGATGCTCGGCCACCGCATTGGCGGCAAGGCGCTCGGCATTCTCGGCATGGGGCGGATCGGCCAGGCGGTCGCAAGGCGGGCGCGCGCCTTTGGGCTGACGATCCATTATCACAATCGCCTCCGCCTGCCCAAGGTGGTCGAAGCCGAACTGCAGGCGCAGTGGCACCCCAATCTCGACGAGATGCTGTCGACGATCGACATTCTGACCATCCACACCCCGCGCAACCCCGATAGCGAAGGGCTGATCGACGCTGGCCGGATCGCGCTGTTGCGGCCGCATGTCTATGTCATCAACACCTCACGCGGCGGGATCGTCGACGAAGGCGCGCTGATCGTGGCGCTGGAAGGCGGACGGCTGGCCGGGGCCGGGCTCGATGTATGGCAGCACGAGCCGCAAATCGACCCGCGCCTGCTCGCCTTGCCCAATGTCGTGATGACCCCGCACATGGGCTCCGCCACCTTCGAGGGACGGCTGGCGACGGGCGAGAAAGTTATCGCCAACATCCGCATGTGGGCCGACGGTCACCGCCCGCCCGATCAGGTGCTGGAAGGCTGGGCCTGAGCGCTCTTTGCTCATCCCCGCCGGAACGAGCCACGATCTTGTCGGTGCCCGTTCCGGTGGTCTTAAGCGCTATTGAAGCGGCAAGAACAGGTCGGTGATCGCTTCATGCTCGGGCACATCGGGGAAAAACCGAACGCGCTGGGCATAAAGGGGAAAGTCGCGGAGCTCTTCCCCGCTCGCCGGTAGCCATGTTCCATAGAGAAACGCGGCGGCGGGTCGCAGATTGTCGCTTGCGCCGACGATGCGCAATACGGCGCACCGCCCGGCCGGAATAAGCCCCGCCTCGATGCCACCATCGGCAGCGGTGATCGTCCGGTCGGTGGCGGCGGCAAGGTCGATTTGATAGTCCTCTGGTGCCACGCTGTCTGGGTCATTGTGGAAAATGGTGTAGGTGGCATGGCTTGCCGCACGCACGCCACTCGCCTTGCGCCAATCGATGAAGCGGCGGATCGTCTCTCCCAGCCGTTCAGGTGCCCCCTTATGCGTCAGGAACGCCACGGGAATGTCGGCTTCCTCCCGCACCATCACATCATCGATCGAAAAATTCTGCGTCATCATCAGGCTCCGTGCTTCGGCCAGTGGCACCATTGCCGCTGCCCATGCCGCCCAATCCGGGTCCTCGCGAAATGCCGTTGGCGCTTGCCCCAACCGCTGGCGAAAGGCGCGGGCAAAGCTGTCCGGTGCCTCATAGCCAGCATCGAACGCAATCTCCGTAACCGAATCCCCGCTGCGATAGGCAAGTCGCCAAGACGCCCGTTTCATCCGCGCCAATTGCACGTACCGATGCAGCGACAGCCCGAAAATGGCGCTGAACTGCCGATGGAAATGATAGGGTGAGAACGCCGCCACGGCGCTCAACGCCTCCAATCCCACATCTTCGTCGAGATGGCGGTCGATATGCGCAAGCACCCGCTGCATCCGCGAATGATAGTGTGCTGGATGGATTGGGCGCTTCGACATCGTTTGGTCCTTATGGGTGGCCCAGCCGAAATAGCGGACAAGCCAACCGCGACGCTCGACCGATGTTGCGGTTGTGCGCAACGCTGCGCAAGGGATCGCAGTCGACAGGTCCATCACCGCCCGACATCAGCGCGCGCTGTCCGTCAACTTTCCGATTGACGGCCGTCACGGCGCATTGCAGCTTGTCGTCAAGAATAAAAAATCGAGGAGAGTGATGATGGACCGTGCTGGGTCGTTTACCGTGGGTGCCGCACTCGTCTTGTTTTCGGCTTTGCACATCGTGAGTGCCCCCGATTACCTCAATATCCTTCCGGCGGCTGTTTTGCTCTATGGGATCTTCCGCCTCGTCACCAAACGCAGCATCGCCGAGACGCTGGCCGACGAAGAGCTGTCGTTCGCGCCGCCAGCCGAAGGCTGAACGGATCGCGTTACGTGAGCCCCCCTCCCCGTGAGGCCGCGCTCAGCGCGCGTGGAAGAAGTCGTAGAGCTGCTGCGCGACCGCCGCGCTGACGCCGGGGGCCTTTTGTAAATCCTCCAAGCTGGCATTGCGCACCGCGCGCGCGGTGCCGAAGTGCATGAGCAGCGCCTTCTTCCGTGCAGGGCCGATGCCGGGCACGTCATCGAGCGGTGATGCGCCGATTGCCTTAGCCCGTTTGGCACGGTGGGCACCGATCGCGAAGCGGTGGACTTCGTCGCGCAGCCGCTGGAGATAGAATAGCACCGGCGCATTGACCGGCAGCTGAAACTCGCGCCCGTCGAGCATGTGGAACACCTCGCGCCCATCGCGGCCGTGGTGCGGGCCTTTGGCGATGCCGACCAGGCACACATCCTCGATCCCCAATTCCTCGAGCACGCCCTTCACCGCGTTGAGCTGCCCGCGTCCGCCATCGATCAACACCAGATCGGGCCAGTCGCCCGCGTCGCGATCGGGGTCCTCATTTTGCGCGCGCGCGAAACGGCGGGCGAACACTTCGCGCATCATGCCGAAATCGTCGCCCGGAATGGTGTCGGGGTTCTTGATGTTGAACTTTCGATACTGGCCCTTGCGGAAGCCCTCGGGTCCGGCGACGACCATCGCGCCCAGCGCATTGGTGCCCTGGATATGGCTGTTGTCGTAAATCTCGATGCGGTCGGGCGGCTCGGGTAAGTCGAACAGTTCGGCCACTTCGCGCAGCAACTTCGCCTGGGTCGTGCTCTCGGCCAGCCGCCGGTCGAGCGCTTCCTCGGCATTGCGTTTGGCCTGATCGAGCAATTTGCGGCGCGCGCCACGCTGCGGCATCGACAGCGTGACCTTGAACCCCGCCTGCCCGCCCAGCGCCTCGCCCAGCAGCACCGCCTCGTCCAGTTCGCGGTCGAGCAATACGGTGCGCGGCGGTGGAACCTCTTCGTAAAATTGCGCAAGGAAACCGGTCAGGATCTCGTCCTCGGGCACGTCGGCGGTGTGCGCGGGGAAGAAGCTGCGATGCCCCCAATTCTGCCCGCCGCGAATGAAAAAGGCCTGGATGCCGATCACGCCATTCTTGTTGGCCATCGCAAAGATGTCGGCATCGCCCAGCCCCTCGGCGTTGATCGCCTGGCTGCCCTGAATGAAGGTCAGCGCGCGCAGCCGATCGCGCAGGATCGCAGCGAGTTCGAAGTCCATCGCCTCGGCCGCCGCCTGCATCTGCGCGCCGAGCTTCGCCTGCACCTCGGTCGACTTTCCGGCGAGAAACGCCTTGGCGTCGGCCACGAGTTCGCCATAGCCAGCCGCATCGATCCGCCCGACGCACGGGGCCGAGCAGCGCTTGATCTGGTAGAGCAGGCACGGTCGGTCGCGATTCTTGAAGAAACCGTCGGTACAACTGCGCAGCAGGAACAGTTTTTGCAGCGCGTTCAAGGTGTTGTTGACCGCGCCCGCGCTGGCGAAGGGGCCGTAATAATTGCCCTTGGCGCGCCGCGCGCCGCGATGTTTCTGGATCCGCGGAAAGTCATGATCGGCGCGTAACAGGATGAACGGAAAGGATTTATCGTCGCGCAGCAGGACGTTATAGGCAGGTCGGTAGCGTTTGATCAGTTGCGCTTCGAGCAGCAGCGCTTCGGCCTCATTATTGGTCGTGACGATCGTCATTGCGCGCGTCTGCGCGACCATGCGCTGCAAGCGCCGCGACAGCCGCTCCACCTGCGTGTAATTGGTGACGCGGTTCTTCAGCGCGCGCGCCTTGCCGACGTACAGCACGTCCCCCCGCGCATCGAGCATCCGATAGACGCCGGGCCGTGCCGGGAGCGTCGCCAGCACGTTGCGGATTGCGGCAACCCCGGCATCGAGATCGGGCGTGTCGCTGCCGCGGACGGTGAAGGTGGCCTTGTCTTCGTTGAAGCGTGTCGGGGCGTTGGGATCGGACATTATCGTTTGATCTAGGCATTCGTGCGCCGGGATGCCACGCCTTCCTTGCTGGGCAAATGCCGCCGTCGATGAAAGCAGGGCACGATGTACATTTCGATTACCGGGCTGAAGCCCAAAAGCGCGCTGCAGGTGCCCCGCTTCTGGTGGCATGCGATCCGCTCAATGCGGCAAGCGCAACGTGCGGCCGGCAATATCTCGGTCGAGGCGCGCACGATTGACGGCACACACCACACGCTTACGCTATGGGTCGATCGCGCGGCGATGCGCGCCTATCTCAGCCAAGGGGCCCACCGCGGAGCGATGCGCGCGTCGCGCAGCATCGGGACGGGCACTGTGTTTGGGTATGAGGATGACACCGCCCCGGCCTGGAGCGAGGTGCCAGCGCTCCTGCGCGACCGGGGTCGCGTGATCTGAATTGTGCAACAGCGGCGACGGGATACCCGCCGCCGCCAAAGCTCACTTGATCGCGGCGAGGTCAGCCTTGACCTTGGCCAGCGCGGCATCGGTCAGCGCGCCCTGCGACAACGGCTGCACCTGGTTGAGCGACATGCCCTTGAACGAGTCGTACATCGGGTGCGCGGTGATGTTCTGCAGATCTGTGTCGAGTACCGTCTTGCCGGCCGTGTTAGCGGCGATCGTCTCGATCGGGGTGTCGAGATCGAATTTGGCGGCACCGGTTGCGGTGGCGGTCGTAGCCGGTGCAGCGACGGCAGGAGCCGATGCGGTGGCCGGCGCAGGCGCGGTCTGGGCAGCGAGCGGCGTTGCGATAAAAGCGACGGCCGCAGCGAGAACGACAGACTTCATGGGAGGGCCTCTTTCGAAAGGTAAGCGGCGCGAATCACCGCGATGCCAACGTTACCCCGATAAGTGGCGAAACGAAATGCACCCGCGACAACGGGTGCATTACGGTCAGTTGAGCTTGCCCAACCCAGCGATGGTCCGGTCGACCAGGGTCTTGTCCGCTTCGGCACCGTGACGCTGGGCGATGATCGTCGCGGCAGCGCGGGTTGCAGCATCGGCTGCGCGCGCGCGGACCTCGGCAATGGCGGTGCGTTCGGCACCGGCAATCTTGTCTTCGGCCATCGTCTGACGGCGTGCGATCAAATCGGTGAGATCGGCTTCAGCCTTGGCCAGCATAGCTGCCGCCTCGGCTTCGGCATGGGCGACGATAGCGGCGGCATCGCCAGCGCTGGCGGCGTTACGCGCCTTGGCCTCGGCAAGCTGTGCCTCGGCTTCCGCGCGCAACTTGGACGCTTCCTCCAACTGACCACGGATCGTCGCGATGCGGCTGTCGAGCATGCCCGCAATCATCTTGGGCACTTTCTGCCAGATCATGATCGCAATCACGACCAGCATCGACAACGCGACGAACATCGGCGGGGTGATGCCGAGGAATGCCATTTCGTGATGCAGCTCGGTGGCTCCGGTATGCTCCATCGTCTTGACTGCTTGACCGTCAGCCATGTGCCAGCTCTGCCTTAACCTGCGTTTCGATGGTCGTGCGGTCGACCGCCACGCCCGAAAGCTTGGCGACGATCTGTTCGACCGCCTCGACCGTATTGGTCTCGATTTCGGCGAGCGCCTGCACCTTTGCGGCACCGATGCGACCGGTGGCGGCATCGAGTTGCGCGGCCAGCGCGGCGTCGCTGGTCTTCAGCTTGGCCTCGGTGCCGGCAATCGCCCGCGCCTTGGCTTCGCCGAGAGCGACGGCCGCCGTGGCACGCGCGGATTCGAGCCCCGCCTGATAATCGCGCTCGGAGGTGAGCGCAGCAGCGCGCGCCGCCTCCGCCGCAGCGATGTCCCCCGCAATCCGGCCGTTACGATCTTCGATCGTCGCCTCGATCTTGGGGACCATCGCCTTGCCGATCCCGAAATAGATCAGCGCGAATACGATCGCGAGCCAGAACAGCTGCGAGGCGTAAATCTCGCCAATCTGGGAAATCTGCGGCATTGGTGGCGCTCGCTCTTGCTTACTTGACGACGAAGAGGATGAGAATCGCGACGACGAACGCGATCAGACCCAGAAGTTCCGAAGCCGCGAAGCCGATGAACAGGCGACCCTGCTGACCGTCTGCGGCACCCGGGTTGCGCAGTGCGCCTTCGAGGAACGAACCGAACACGTTGCCCACGCCGAGCGCGGCCAGACCAACGCCGATCGCCGCGAGGCCGGCACCGATGTACATTGCAGAAGTATGATCCATGATAGGCTCCTTGAGAATTGCGTAGTGAGGGTATTGAAAAGATTAGTGCAGGTGCACCGCGTCGTGCAGGTACAGCGACGTCAACAGCGCAAACACATAGGCCTGGATCGCACACACCAGCAACTCCAGCGCGCTGACCCCGACGATCATCACGAAGCTGAGCAAGCTGACGACGGGCCCGAGCGCACCGCCCGCGTTGAGGCCCTGCACGACGAAGCTACCGAACACTTCGAGCAGGATGTGCCCCGCCGTCATCGCGACGAACAGTCGCAGACCGAGCGAGAACGGGCGCACCATGAACGAGACGAATTCGACCGGGATGATCACCGGCATCAGCCAGGCGGGCGCCCCGTGCGGCACGAACAGGCTGAAGAACTTCAGGCCGTGCGTCGCGAAACCGACCGCCAGCACGATGCCGAAGGACAGGAATGCCAGCACCGCCGTCACCGTGATGTGGCTGGTGACTGCAAAGGTGTGCAGACCCGGCAGGATCGCCAACGGCAGCACGCCGACCAGGTTGGCGAACAGGATGAAGAAGAACAGCGAGAAGATATAGGGCGCGAACTTCTTGCCGCCCGAACCGATGTTTACCGACACCATATTGTCGATGAAGCTGACGGCGTCCTCCGCGGCGACCTGCCAGCGGCCAGGCACGAGCTGACGCTTCAGGCCACCAGCCATGAACACGGCGAGCAGCACGAACACCACCACCATGAACAGCGCCGAGTTGGTGAAGGATACGTCATAGCCAAACAGGTCCAGATGCCGGCCCAAGACGGGCTCGACCTTGAACTGTTCCATCGGATCGATTTTGCCGGCGCTCACTCCGCGCGCTCCTTCGAAATCTTGATGATGTTAAGGAACGCCCCGATAACCGCGAGCGTCAAGACGATCAGCAGCGCCCAGGGCGAGGTTCCCAACCAATGGTCGAGCGCCCAGCCCATGACCCCGCCACCGAACAAGGCACCCAGCAGCAGCGTCAGCACGCGCGCGCCCTGCGAATAGCCTTTCGCCGGGGGCAGCGCGACACCAGCACGCACCTGGCCAGCCGCCTTCGCCGAAGCGATGCGGGCATCCAGGTCGTTCTTCTGGTGTACGTCGGCCAAGGGGCGCTTATCCTGATAAGAAAACGCCGCCGTGCCTTTGGCACCGCGACGGTGAACATCGGGGATCGTGGGGAAAGAGCCCCGTTCACGCGCCGTTTAGGAAGGTGACCGGGGGGTGTCAACTGTTGTGGCCGATCCGGACCGCCGCGTTTGCCTATCGCCCCTGCCCGCGATACTCCTTTGGTCCAATGAGCGAGCCCCTCCCCGATCATGCCGGACACCGCGCGCGACTGCGGCAGCGCTTGATCGAACAAGGCGGGGACGCGTTGCTCGATCACGAATTGGTCGAATATCTTTTGGCGCTGGCGATTCCCCGGCGCGACACCAAGCCGCTGGCGAAAGCATTGCTTGCCGAATTCGGCGGGGTCGGCGGGCTGTTCAGCGCCGATCCCGAGGCATTGCTGCGCGTCGCCGGCATGGGCGAAACCTCCGTCGCGGCGATCAAGATCGTGCAGGCGACCGCGCTGCGGCTGTTACGTGTGCAAGCCAGCGCGCAACCCGTACTGGCCAGCTGGCAAGCCTTGATCGACTATCTCCACGCCGACATGGCGCACCGCACCAACGAACGGGTCCGCGTGCTCCATCTCAACACGCGCAACATGCTGATTCGCGACGAAGCGATGAGCGAGGGCTCGATCGACGAAGCCGCCTTGTACGTGCGCGAGGTGATCCGGCGCGCGATCGATCTGGGCTCCGCTGCCATCATTCTGGTGCACAACCACCCGAGCGGCGACCCCGCCCCCAGCCGAGCCGACATCGAAGTCACCCGCAAGGTCGCCGAAACGGGCAAGCGCCTGGGCATCGCAGTACACGACCACATCATCATCGGGGCGAGCGGGCATTCCAGCCTGCGCGCGATGGGGTTGTTATAGAAAGCCAAGCGCCCGCCGCCCCGGACGGGGCAGCGGGCGCTGTGGTGACACGGTGAGGTTTAGCCTTGCTGCGACAGGAAGCCGGTCAGCTCGGATTTGCTGACCTTCTTATTCTTGTCGGTATCGGCCTGCGCAAACGCCTGGTTCAGCCATGCCTTGGTTGCTGGCGAGGTTGCCTTGGTCGAGGGGGCGCTCGCGCTTTTCAGCGCGATCATCCAGGCGTCGAATTCCTTCGCATTCAGCACGCCATCGCCGTCCTTGTCGTAGTTGGAAAATTCCTGACTGACGACCTGCGCCACTTGCGTGCCCGTCGCTGGCTGAGCGGCGACAGCTGAATCAGCCGCCGGGGCAGTTGCCGAATCGGCGGGTACAGCGCTCTGTGGTGTGGCCGACGCAGGTTGAGCCGGAAGAGCTTGGTCAGTCGTCGTTGGCACAGACTGTGCGGGTTGCGGGCTGCTCGGCATGGATTGCGTGTCCTGCGCAAATGCAGGCACAGCAAAAGTCATTGCACTTGCAAGTAAAGCATATTTGAACATCGGATCTCTCCATCTGACTGTTGCATATCTCGTTGAACGCGACGCCTTGCGTCCTAACCAGCGTTCCTTGTCTGAACCCCTGTGCTTCCGGATCGGTCCCTTTATTGCCGATTTGAAGGATCGGCTTGTCCCTGCTAACGCGCGTGTCATCGCGGACCCGTTGCGATTCCGCGATGGCCCGACTCTGCCGCATCAAGGAAATCCGATGGTCCCCCGCTATTCCCGCCCCGACATGGTCGCGATCTGGACGCCCGAAGCGCGTTTTCAGATCTGGTTCGAGATCGAGGCGCATGCGACCGATGCGCTCGCCGAACTGGGTGTCGTCCCCAAGGAAGCCGCCGCCGCGATCTGGGCCAAGGGTGCGTTCGAGGTCGAGCGCATCGACGAGATCGAGCGCGAGACCAAGCACGACGTCATCGCTTTCCTGACCAATGTCGCCGAACATGTCGGCCCCGAAGCGCGCTTCATGCACCAGGGCATGACTTCGTCCGACGTGCTCGACACCTGCCTTGCGGTGCAGTTGGCGCGCGCGAGCGACTTGCTGATCGCCGATCTCGATGCGCTGCTGGCGGTGCTGAAGCGTCGCGCGGTCGAGCATAAATTGACCCCGACGATCGGCCGCAGCCACGGCATTCATGCCGAGCCGGTCACGTTCGGGCTCAAGCTCGCCCAGGCCTATGCCGAGTTTGCCCGCAACCGCGCGCGGCTCGTCGCGGCGCGGGCCGATATTGCCACCTGCGCGATTTCGGGCGCGGTCGGCACCTTCGCCAATATCGATCCGTTCGTGGAGGCGCATGTCGCCGAGAAGCTCGGCCTCACCGTCGAGCCGGTTTCGACCCAGGTCATCCCGCGCGACCGCCACGCGATGTTCTTCGCGACGCTGGGCGTGATCGCCTCGTCGATCGAGCGGCTCGCGACCGAGATCCGCCACTTGCAGCGCACCGAAGTGCTGGAGGCCGAGGAGTTTTTCTCGCCGGGCCAGAAGGGCTCGTCGGCGATGCCGCACAAGCGCAACCCGGTGCTGACCGAAAACCTGACTGGCCTTGCCCGGATGGTGCGCGGGTATGTGACGCCTGCGCTGGAGAATGTGGCGCTGTGGCATGAGCGCGATATCTCGCACTCCTCGGTCGAGCGCTATATCGGCCCCGACGCCACGATCACGCTCGACTTCGCGCTGGCGCGGCTGACGGGCGTGATGGACAAGCTCGTCGTCTATCCGGCGCGGATGGACAAGAATCTCAATAAGATGGGCGGTCTGGTCCATTCGCAGCGCGTGTTGCTGGCGCTGACGCAAGCGGGGGTGAGCCGCGAGGACGCCTATCGCCTGGTGCAGCGCAACGCGATGAAGGTGTGGGATTCGGACGGCGCGCTATCGCTGATGGAATTGCTCAAGGCCGACCCGGAAGTGACGGCGGCACTGTCGGTTGCGGAGATCGAAGACAAGTTTGACCTCGGCTATCACCTGAAGCATGTCGACACGATCTTTGCGCGCGTCTTCGGTAACGACTGAACGACATTTTTGCACGCCTCAACGTGCAAATGCTGCATGCGCGAATGCGCGTAATAATATTGCGCGCATAAGCAACAATCTCCAAATGCCTCCCTGCCGGAACGGTCCGGCACGGAGATCCTACCATGCGCATTCTGCAAAGCCTCGCGAGCGGCCTCATCGCCGTTGCCGGCGTCGCGCTGGTGGTCGAGGTTCTTAGCCTCTAACCCATCGGCCCACCCGCCCCTTCTTCTTGACGGGGCGGCCAGGGCTGTGGGGTTGAGAGCAGTTTTTCAAATCTTTAGCGGAAGGCGTCCGCCAAACATCCGTCGTCACCCCGGCCCTGTGCCGGGGTCAACCGTGCCGCAAATCCTGTGCGTGCGGTGGGTATTTCCGGTGGACCCCGGGACGAGCCCGGGGTGACAGGTCATAGCGCCGGCCCCGCCCCGCCCCTTAACCCCAGGCGCTCTTCATTTTCTTGAAGAAGCCGCTGGTCTGCGGGCATTCCTTGCCGGTTTCGGTCGCACGAAATTCCTCGAGCAATTCGCGCTGGCGCGAGGTCAGGCTGCTCGGCGTTTCCACCTCGATGCGGATGACCAGGTCACCGCGCCCACGCCCCTGCAGCACCGGCATTCCGGCACCACGCTGCCGCAATTCGCGGCCCGACTGGGTTCCCGCTGGAATCTTGATCGTGTGCTGGACACCGTCTGGTCCCGGGATGGTGATTTCCCCACCCAGCGCCGCAGTAGTGAAACTGATCGGCGCACGCGCAAACAACGTGGTGCCCTCGCGCTGGAACAACGGATGCCGCGCGACGTGCAGGAAGATATAGAGGTCACCCGGAGGGGCACCCCGCATCCCCGCTTCCCCTTCGCCAGTGAGGCGCACGCGCGTGCCCTCATCGACGCCGGGCGGGATGTTGACCGTGCGGGTCTTGGTCTTTTCGACGCGGCCCTCGCCGCGGCAATTGCCACACGGATCGGAAATGGTCTGGCCCGCGCCGTGGCAGGTCGGGCAGGTGCGCTCGACCACAAAGAAACCTTGCTGCGCGCGGACTTTGCCATGGCCATGGCAGGTCGTGCACGACTTCGCCGCCGTACCCTTGGTCGCGCCGGTGCCGTTGCACACGTCGCACACGCCGGTCACATCGATCGTGATGTCGGTGGATTTGCCGTGGAACGCCTCTTCGAGGGTAATTTCCATGTCGTAGCGCAAATCGGCACCACGCCGCGGGCCGCTGGCACCGCCACGCTGCCCGCCCATGAATTCGCCGAAGATATTTTCGAAGATATCCGAAAAGGCGCTAAAATCCTGCGGGCCGCCGCCGCCACCGCCGCCCTGCCTGAACGCGGCATGGCCATAGCGATCATAGGCCGCGCGCTTCTGCGGGTCCTTCAGGCATTCATAGGCTTCGCTGATCGCCTTGAAGCGCGCCTCGGAATCATCGCATCCCGGATTTTTGTCGGGGTGATAGCGCATTGCCAGGCGACGATAGGAGGATTTGAGCGTGCCTTCATCGGCGTCGCGCTCGCATTCCAGCAATTCGTAGAAATCGACTTCAGTGCTCATCTTGCGCCTCTAGGCCCTGTCCCGAGCGGGAGAGGGTTTGGGAGAGGGAATGATGAGGAAGCCGCAGTGCGATCTGCATCGCAGCACGGCCCCTCTCCCCGACCCTCTCCCCACATGTGGGGAGAGGGAGATAGTATTTTACGCCTTGTGATCGTCGACTTCGGAGAATTCCGCGTCGACCACGTCTTCCTTCGGAGCCTCGGCGGCGTCAGCGCTCGGCGACGCTTCGGCCTGGGCCTGCTTTTCGTAGATCGCCTGGCCCAGCTTCATCGCGACCTGCGCGAGCGCGCCTGCCTTCTCCTTCATCGCTTCGGGATCGCCACCTTCAACGGCAGTCTTGGTCGCGGCAATCGCGGCCTCGATCTCGCCCTTCAGCGCGGCGTCGACCTTGTCGCCATTTTCGGCGAGCTGACGCTCGGTGGTGTGAACCAGGCTCTCGGCGTTGTTCTTCGCTTCGGCCGCGTCGCGGCGCTTCTTGTCGTCCTCGGCGAACTGCTCGGCGTCGCGCACCATCTGCTCGATGTCGCGCTCCGACAGGCCACCCGAAGCCTGGATGCGGATCTGCTGCTCCTTGCCGGTACCCTTGTCCTTGGCCGAGACATTGACCAAGCCGTTGGCGTCGATGTCGAAGGTCACTTCGATCTGCGGCACACCGCGGGGTGCGGGCGGAATGCCGACCAGGTCGAACTGGCCGAGCATCTTGTTGTCCGCCGCCATTTCGCGCTCGCCCTGGAACACGCGGATGGTCACAGCCTGCTGGTTGTCGTCTGCGGTCGAATAGGTTTGCGACTTCTTGGTCGGGATCGTGGTGTTGCGATCGATCATGCGGGTGAACACGCCCCCCAACGTCTCGATGCCGAGCGACAACGGCGTCACGTCGAGCAGCAGCACGTCCTTGACGTCGCCCTGCAGCACGCCTGCCTGAATGGCGGCACCCATCGCCACGACCTCGTCCGGGTTGACGCCCGAATGCGGTTCCTTGCCGAAGAAGTCCTTCACCACCTGGCGGACCTTGGGCATGCGCGTCATGCCGCCGACCAGCACCACTTCGCTGATGTCGGACGCCTTGACGCCGGCATCGGCCATCGCCTTGCGGCACGGCTCGAGCGTGCGCTGGATCAGGTCATCGACCAGACGCTCCAGATCGGCGCGCGACACCGACTTGACGAGATGCTTCGGACCCGTCGCATCGGCGGTGATGAAGGGCAGGTTGACCTCGGTCGTCGCAGCCGACGACAGCTCGATCTTCGCCTTTTCTGCCGCTTCCTTCAAACGCTGGAGCGCCAATTTGTCCTTGGTGAGGTCGATGCCTTCGGCCTTCTTGAAGTCGTCCGACAGGAAGTTCAGCAGCTTGTTGTCGAAATCTTCGCCGCCGAGGAAAGTATCGCCATTGGTGGCCTTCACTTCGAACACGCCATCGCCAATCTCGAGGATCGAGATGTCGAAGGTGCCGCCGCCAAGGTCATAGACCGCGATGGTCTTGTTGGTGTCCTTGTCGAGCCCGTAAGCGAGCGCGGCTGCGGTCGGCTCGTTGATGATGCGGAGCACTTCGAGCCCGGCAATCTGCCCGGCGTCCTTGGTTGCCTGGCGCTGCGCGTCGTTAAAGTATGCAGGAACGGTGATGACCGCCTGGGTCACCGTCTCGCCGAGATAGGCTTCCGCGGTTTCCTTCATCTTCTGGAGCGTGAAGGCCGAGATCTGCGAGG
The DNA here is from genome assembly GCF_049897725.1 of Sphingomonas sp. PSPC2-2. Classification (NCBI taxonomy): domain Bacteria; kingdom Pseudomonadati; phylum Pseudomonadota; class Alphaproteobacteria; order Sphingomonadales; family Sphingomonadaceae; genus Sphingomonas; species Sphingomonas sp. PSPC2-2. Next base: position 51,551 of record NZ_JAFCWU010000001.1, read on the forward strand.
GCGAGTATTCCTTGCCGCCGGCACCGACCCATGCGTCGCCATTGTTGCCGCGCACGATCTTGTACGGGACCAGCTCGGTGTCCTTCTTGGTGATGGGATCGTCGAAGCGACGACCGATCAGGCGCTTCACCGCGAAAATGGTGTTTTCAGGGTTGGTCACCGCCTGGCGCTTCGCAGGCTGGCCGACCAGTCGCTCGCCATCCTTGGCGAAGGCGACGATCGACGGCGTGGTGCGCGCGCCTTCGGCGTTTTCGATAACCTTGGGCTTGCCGCCCTCCATCACCGAGACGCAGCTGTTGGTGGTGCCGAGATCGATTCCGATTACTTTTGCCATTGGTCCTCTGGGGCCCCCGTCTGTCAAAAAATTGCCATTCCGCCGCGCCCTTACGATAAGCAACGCGACACTTCACTCCGGCGATATAGGGGGGCTTTCGCTTGTCGCAAGATTTCGCAGCACGTAGAGTGACGCGATAAGTTCCCAAAGCGGGAGAAGGTGGTTGCAGATGCGAAAGATTCTGGTGGCGGCAGCACTGGCCGTGGGTGGGTGCAGCCAGCCGCCGGTGCTGTCGGTCGACAAAGGCTATGTGCGGCTTGCGGCAATCCCCAGCCGTCCCGCCGTCGCATACTTTACCATTCATGGCGGCACCGCAGACACCACCCTGCTTTCGGTCAGCAGCGATGTGTCGGTGAAGAGCGAACTGCACGAATCCATGATGTCGGGAAACATGGCGACGATGAAGCCGATCGGCGACCTGCCGATCCCCGCCGCCTCGACCACCGTGTTCAAACCCGGCGGCAAGCATGTGATGTTGTTCGACATGAACCCCGGGATCAAGCCGGGCCGCGCGGTCACGCTGACCTTCACCTTTTCGAACAACCAGCGCGTCCTGTACGACGCACCGACCATCGCGGCAGGGGCCCCTGCCCCCTCCGAGTGACCGGGCGTGCGCTGACAACAGGCGAGATCTCGCTTGCCCGCGGCGTGTTCGGCGACGCAATCGATTATGCGCCGGTACGGCTCGAGCAACGCAAATGGGCATTTTTCCAGCCGCGCGAAACGGTGATGGCACCGACCGGCACGATCCACTTTCATCCGGAAGGCACCCGCTACCGCGCCGATTTCTCGTGCGGCACCCTTGATGACCAAGGGCTCCTGATCCACGAATTGACGCATATCTGGCAAAGCCAGCAGGGGACTTTCCTGCCGCTGCGCCGCCATCCCTTCTGCCGCTACCATTACGCCATCCGGCCCGGCCTACCGCTGCACCGCTACGGGATCGAGCAGCAGGCCGAAATCGTGCGCCATACCTTCGTGCTGCGCCATGGCGGCTTCGTGCGCGGCGCACTGCCACTCGCTACCTACGAGAGTATTCTGCCGTTTTGAGATAATTGCTCCCTTTTGCGGAATCTGTAATATTGATCCCGGGGGACGACACTATGAAACAAATCGACGATACCCGCATATCGTTAGCAGTAACGCTGCTCGCTCTACCTTCGATTGGCGTATTCTTCCTTAGCGACATGCTGGGATGGATCTTCGCTTGGCAAGGAAAGGTTCCCATCTTAACTGCACTGGACTCCGCAGCAAAGCAAACCGATGCCACGAGCCGCCTGTTCGTAATCGCGGCAGCGTTGGCGGGTTTTGGCCTGTCGTACCTGATTGTGCTGCGTTTTGTCGCGGATCTTCGCGACGAGTTCGGCCCGCAAGTGCGCGGCTGGATTTTACGTTGGTATGGCGGTGGCATCCTGGTGGGCACGCTCTGGGTAGCCGGCGGCTATCTCCTGGTGCCAACCAGCGCCCAGCCCGGAGGTGACCTTTTGGCAAGCGCTCTTGGCTTGTTCGGGTCGATGCAGGGCGTCCCCGATGATACGCTGCTTCTCAAGTTCCAGGCTTTGGCGGTGTGCGATCGAATAGCCTTCATGGTCGCGGCCGGTATTGTGGTGACCGGCGGCATCTCCTCGCTGGTCGAATCCATCAAACCGCTCACGGGAGAAGAAGCGTATGCGTTTCTCCTCCACCAGCGCCTTCGCTTGCGCAGTTATGTCAACGCGGCGGCGGGACTGCTGGTCATTTCGCTCTTGTTCCAGATTGCTTGGATGCGCTGGACGCTCATCGCGGCGACACCAGCCGTTGCGGACGCGATGAGCCATCAGGTCGATGCCTGGGCGGTCTTCACTGGAGTCAGTGGCTCCATCGTGATTGCACTCTTTGCGATACCCGCAGCCACGATTCTGGATGCCCGTGCCACGGGCGCGCCGCAAACGCCGAGCGACGGGAAGACGGCCCCGCTGCTCGACGCGGGCTTGCTTCCCGCCCTCGGCAAAGTATTGGTGGTTCTCGCCCCGACACTGGCCGGTGCATTGCCGACGATACTCGACTTTGCAGGAAAGGCGACCGGACTTTCTCCTAGCTAACCCGCTGACGGGCCGGAATCCGTATCAAAAACAATCCGTGTTCCGCGTGACCTTGCGGCCTTCCGCGCAGCAGTCAGCCTTACGCCGCAATCTCGCTGGCAGCGCGCGGGGCGAGCCCCAGCGTCAGCACGGCGACAGCCCCCCGGCCCGGGCCTTCGCTTTCCAACCGGAGCGTGCCGTGCATTGCCGCCATCGAATTGGCACACCAATGCAGGCCAAGCCCGCCCGATTTGTGCCGCCGGGTGGAAAAGCCGCGCTGGAACAGCGTCGGCGTCGCATCTGCTGCAAAACCCTCGCCATCGTCGCAAATCGCGATTCGCGCGGTGTCGCCTTGCTCCTCGATCGAAACCGAGATCGAACCGCTGGCGGTGCCTTTGGCCGCAATCGCATCGGCGGCGTTGGAGAACAGGTTACCGATCACCTGGCTCAAGATGATGCGGCTGGCGAGCACATAACAGGGCTGGGCCGGAAAGCTGAACGCGATCGAGACGCTACCCGAATAGCGCGCGATGGTCGCGTTCTTGGCGATGATTTCGGTTACGTCGCACGGCTCCACCGCCGGGCGCTCGTGCGCGGCGCTTTGCTGCTCGCCGATGATTTCCAGCACATGGCTCATCGCCTCACGCCCGATCTGGAGTTGGTCGCGGCGGTGCGCGCGATCCGCGCCTTCCGCTTCGATCGCCGCCGAGACGAAGGCGATCAACTTCGCGCGGCGCGGCGCGGGCAGATCGTCCTTGGCCAGTTCCGCCACCGCCCGCTCCAGCACTGCGCGGTCGACCGGGGCCGGTTGCGCCATTCCCTGGCTCAGGATCGTGCTGATCGGATTGAGCGCGTTGCGGACATTGTGCATCACCGCCACCGCGCTCTCGCTCTTGCCCAGAGCGAAGCTCTGCACTTCCAACTGCTCGCGCAGATCCTTCAATTGCTGCAGCATCGCGTTGAAACTCTTGCCAAGCGAGCCGATCTCGTCGCGACGCGCCTCGTCGGGCAACAATCCCAACGTGCCCGAGGACCGCACCATCTGCATATGCCCCTCGACCCGCGCGAGCGGGCGCAGCACCAGCCGGGTGATCATGCGCCGCAGCATCACCAACACGCCCAGCAGCAAAACGATCGCGCCGGTCACCGCGAGCAGCAGCATCCGCTGCCCCAACACCGACACATCGCGCGGCACGGTGAAGGCGGCGCTCGCGACGGCATGCCCGTCCGCGCCCTGAATCGGCACGGCAATGCGCATGGTCGCGTTGGCAGCGACAATCCGGTTGGCGTCGGGCGCATTGGCAAGATCGATCGTGGCGCGCAATTGCAGCACCTCCGACAGCGCCCGCGACGTGATCCGCCGCGCCATCACCACATAGCCGTGCGGATCGCCGGTCCCGTCGCTGCGCCGCACCTTGGCCACGCCGATCGCCGCCAGCTCATCGCCGAGCCGCAGATAATAATGGCCTGAGCTTTTCGCCCCCAGGAACCGTTTGAAATCGGTACGGACCAGCGCCGCCGCAAAGGCATCGCGGCGATCAAGCCGGTCCAGCCCGCGCGCGAGATCGCGCCAGCGCGCGATCACGATCCGCCCGTCATTGCCGATATAGGCCATGCCATCGACATTGAGATTGGCCATCGCCAGCGTCGAAAAACTCTCGCGCTCAAATTCCGGCGTGGGATGCGCCATATAGGTGTAGCTTGCGGTCCAATCGCCATAATCGCGCACCGCATTCTCGACCTTGGTCGCGAAATCGCTCAGCGCGGCATGGGTCCGCTCGACCTGGGCATCGATCGACTTCGCCTCAAGCTGGTTGAAGCTCGGGACAATAACGCTGGCGAGCAGCAAGGTAAGCGCCAGCGAACCGGCGAGGCCGACTGCGGTCAGGATCAGGACGAGCTTGACACCGAGCGAGCCGCGCCCGCGCCATCGTCCGATCCGGCCGCGCGCGGCACGGATCATGCTGCCCGTCATCCGTGCGTCCCGTTACCCAGCTCGGGTATGTCGGCCGCCACGTCGAGCACCCCGGGAACCGCGATGAAGCGCGCCTCGGCAATCTCTTTCGCGCGCTCTTGCACCACCGGACGCGAGAAGAAATAGCCCTGCATATGGCTGCAGCCCGCAACCCGCAGCGCCTGCAACTGGGTTTCGGTCTCGACGCCTTCGGCAACGACGCCAAGCCCGAGCGCGCGACCGAGGTGGATGATCGAATGGACGATCGCGGCACTCTCGCGCTCGCGGCCCATGCCGTCGATGAAACTGCGGTCGATCTTGAGGCAATCGAGCGCGAATTTGCGGATGTTGTACAGGCTCGAATAGCCCGTTCCGAAGTCATCCAGCGCGATGCGAAAACCCATCTGGCGCAGCTTGTAGAGCGTATCGGCGGCGCGATCGGCATCGTCGAAAATCGCGGTCTCGGTAATCTCGATCTGTACGCGACGCGGATCGATCCCAGCCTGCTGCACGTTCTCGACCAGCCGCCCGACGAAATTGTGGCGACGGAACTGACGCGGTGAAAAGTTCACCGACACATATTGGCCCGGCCACTCGGCCAGCACCTTGAGCGATTCGGCCAGCACCCAATCGCCCAGTTCGTGGATGAGGTTCGATTCCTCGGCGATCGGGATGAACACGGCGGGAGAAATGGGCCCGTGATCCTCGGTATTCCAGCGCAGCAGCGCCTCGAACCCGACCACTTCGAACGCTTCGCGCGCCACGATCGGCTGATAGACTAGGCTCAGTTCGCCCTTGGCAATCGCTTGCGAGAGGCCCCCCTCGATCGCGCGGCGCAGACGGATGTTCTCGTCCATGCTTTCATCGAACACGCGCACCACGCCGCGCCCGTCCCGCTTGGCGTCGTTGAGCGCCAGGTCCGCTCGGCGCATGAGATCGGTCGGATCGCGCGATTCGCCAGCCTCGGTCACGATCAAGCCGATCGACGCGCCACCCTGCACCGAATTGCCCAGCACCTTGAACGTGCCCGAGCAAGCCTTCAGCACGCGGGTGCAGTCCATTTCGGCGGCCTGGATTCCGGGCGTATCGAACATCAGCCCGAATTCGTCCCCGCCAAGCCGCGCGACCATGCCGCCGGCTGGCACATTGGCCTGCAAGACCGAACAAATCTTGCGAATGAGTTCGTCGCCGGCGAGGTGACCGAGCGTGTCGTTGACCAGCTTGAAGCGATCGAGATCGACCATCGCCACCGCAAAACGCGCGTCGGTCCGCGCACGGTCGGTCAGCGCGCGGCGGAACGCCAGCCGGTTGGGGGCCTCGGTCAGCGAATCATGATTCGCCATGTGGATCGCGCGGCTTTCGTTCGCGGCGAGTTCATGGCCCTGCTCCTGCAACTGCACCACTTGCGCGGCGAGCACTTCGCGCGCTTCGGCCAGTTCGCGGTCGCCCTGCCAGCGATGCGCCAGCGCGCTCGCCATTTGCGTCACCTCGGCGACTTCGAACGGCTTGGCGATGTAGAAAATCTTGTCGGCCGGACCCGCCGCCTTGGAGATTTCGACCGGCGAAAAGTCGGAATAGCCGGTCACGATGACGAGATTGATATTGGGATCGAGCGCGCGGATCCGCACCGCAGTTTCCTTGCCGTCGATCCCCGGCGGCATCCGCACGTCGATAAACGCCACCGCAAACGGATCTCCATCGCGGAGCGCCGTCTCAACCGCAGCGACGGCGTCGAGCCCCTGCATACAATGCGTCAGTGCGAAATCGGGCCCGGTCTCGTCCGGCGCGGCAGCATCGTCGTCACCGAACAACTCCGCCGCCATCGCGTCGAGCAGGCCCGTAGCGACCGCGACCGGCGCGAAGCTGCGCCGATAGCTGTCGTGCATGGCCGGTTCGTCATCGACGATCAGAATTCGCATGTAAGCACCGCCAGTCGCAAAATCACCGGGCCTAACAGCCCGCTGCAACGACCTAAGCGGACACGGTTAAAGGCCCGTAAACGACGTTGTCGACTTCAGGCCCCAGCGAGGGCACGCGCGCCCAGTTCGATCGCGCCAAGCGGCCCGGCCATGCCGCCCAGCGCGGCGGGCACGACATAGGCGTCGATCGGCAGCAGCCCGCGCGCCGCCACATAGCCACCCAGGCTCGCTTCCAGTCGAGTGCGGATCATCGGCAGCAAATGCGGGATACCGACGATCACGCCGCCGCCCATCACAATCCGCCGCGGGATGCCGGTCAGCACCAGCGTGTGGCACAATTGCGCGAGCGTATGGGCGACGCCCTCCCATACCGGATCGTCCTCGGCCAGCGTCTCCGCGCCCACGCCGGTACGCGCGCGGATTGCGGTGCCCGAGACCAGCCCCTCGATACAATCACCGTGGAACGAGCAACTCCCGCCCCAACTATCGCCTGCCAGGCGGACCGGCCGGATGTGGCCGAGTTCAGCATGGGTCAGCCCTGCGACCGGGGCGTTGCCCAGCACCAGGCCGACGCCAACCCCGGTGCCGACGGTAATATAGGCGTGGTCGGCAACGTCCTGCGCCGCGCCCCAGCGCCCCTCCCCCAGGGCCGCCCCGTTAACGTCGCTGTCGAAACCGGTCGGCACCAGGCCAATGCTGGCGAGCCGCTTGCCGACATCGGTGTTCGACCAGCCTGGCTTGGTAGTCGCGGTAATCGAGCCGTAATCGGGCGCGGTGTGATCCAGCGAGACGGGTCCGAAACTGGCGATGCCCAGCGCATCGTAGTGCGACCAGCCACGCAGCACGTTTTCCACCGCGCCGAGCGTTTCCTCGGGCGTGGTGGTGGGGATCTGGACGCGATCACGCACATCATCGGGACCGCTGGCGAGGACGCAAATGCACTTGGTCCCGCCCAGTTCTACTCCGGCAATCAACGGCGCTGTCATTCTACGGTCACCGACTTGGCAAGATTGCGGGGCTGGTCGACATCGGTGCCCTTGGCAACCGCGACGTGATAGGCCAGCAACTGCACCGGCACGGCATAAACCAGCGGCGCGATGAGCGGGTGGACCTTGGGCATTTCGATCGTCGCGATCGTATTTTCGCCGGCCTGCGCGATGCCATCCGCATCCGAAATCAGCACCACCAGCGCGCCGCGCGCCTGTGCTTCCTGCATGTTGCTGACGGTCTTGTCGAACAACGGGCCGGAGGGTGCGAGCACGATCAGCGGCACGGTGTCGTCGATCAGGGCGATCGGCCCGTGCTTCATCTCGCCCGAGGCGTAGCCTTCGGCATGGATGTAGCTGATTTCCTTCAGCTTCAGCGCGCCTTCCAGCGCCAGCGGATAATCGGGTCCACGCCCCAGATACAACACGTCGCGCGCCGCCGCGATCTTGGGGGCCATCGCGGCGATTTCCTCGTCATGCGCGATCGCGCGGCTCATCGCCTGCGGCACTTCCTGCAAATGGCCAACGATTTCGCGCTCGGCCTCTGGCGTCAACTGCCCCTTGGCGCGGGCGAGATTGACCGCGAGCGCCGCCATGACGGCGAGCTGACAAGTGAAGGCCTTGGTCGAGGCCACGCCGATTTCCGGCCCGGCATGGGTCGGCAACAACAGATCGACTTCACGCGCCATCGAACTGGTCGGCACGTTGATGATGCCCGCCGTGGTCAGCCCCGCCGCCTTCATGTGGCGCAGCGCCGCCAGCGTATCGGCAGTCTCGCCCGATTGCGAGATGACCACGCCCAGCATGTTGGGGGTGAGCACCGGATCGCGATAGCGGAATTCGGAGGCGACATCGACTTCGACCTGGACGCGCGCGAGCTGCTCGATCCAATATTTGCCGATCATGCCGACATAAGACGCGGTGCCGCACGCGACGATCGCGACGCGCTCGACCGAGCCGAGATCGAACTCCATGTCGGGCAAAGCGACGCGCTCTTCCAGCGGTCGCAAATAGCTGCGCAGCGTCTGCGCGACCACCACCGGCTGCTCGTAAATTTCCTTGAGCATGAAGTGGCGGTGGTTGCCCTTGTCCATCAACTGGCCCGAGGCACCTGAATTGACGATCGGGCGCGTGACGGGATCATTGTTCTTGTCATAGACCTGCACCGCTTCGCGCGTGACGACCGCCCAGTCACCCTCTTCGAGATACGCGATGCGCTGGGTCAGCGGTGCGAGCGCGAGCGCGTCCGAACCGATGAAATTCTCGCCATCGCCGTAACCGACGGTGAGCGGCGCGCCGAGCCGCGCGCCGATCAAGAGATCGGGCTCGGACTTGAACATCACCCCCAGCGCGAACGCACCGTGCAGGCGCGGAAGTACATTGGCCACCGCCTCGCGTGGCTTGAACCCGCGCGACAATTCGCGGTCGATGAGGTGCGCGACGACTTCGGTGTCGGTCTGCGACTTGAACTGCCGCCCCTCGGCGATCAGTTCATCGCGCAGCGGCTTGAAATTCTCGATGATGCCGTTGTGAACCAGCACCACGTCGCCGACGATATGCGGATGGGCATTGTCGACGGTCGGCGCGCCATGCGTCGCCCAGCGGGTGTGGGCGATGCCGCTGTCGCCGGGCAGCGGATCCTTGGCCAGTTCGGCGGCGAGATTGACGAGCTTGCCGGGCGCGCGGCGGCGATCGAATTCGCCGTCGTGCACGGTGCACATGCCCGCAGAATCATAGCCGCGATATTCGAGCCGCTTGAGCCCGTCGAGCAGCCGGTCCGCGACCGCGCCCTTGCCGAGAATCCCTACGATACCGCACATAGTTTCGTCTCTCCGTTGCCCGGACCGGGCTATTTCTTGGTGGCGGCTTTCTTCGCCATCATTGCGTCGCGGAAGCGCTTGCCCCAGCCGGGCCGCGCTTCCTGCTTGCCGCGCGCGAGCGCGAGCGCGTCGGCATCGACATCGCCGGTGATCACCGACCCGGCCCCGACAATCGCGCCCGCGCCGATGGTGACCGGGGCCACCAGCGCCGAGTTAGACCCAATGAACGCGCCCGCGCCGATAACCGTTTTGTATTTGAAAAAGCCATCATAATTGCAGGTGATCGTGCCTGCGCCGATATTGACGCCGGGCCCGACCTCGGCATCGCCAAGATAGGTGAGGTGGCTGGCCTTTGCACCCACGCCGAGCACGGCCTTCTTCATTTCGACGAAATTGCCGATCTTGGAATGCTCGCCCAGCACCGCGCCGGGGCGCAACCGCGCGAACGGGCCAACCTCCGCGCCAGCGCCGATCGTCGCCCCTTCGATATGCGAGAAGGCGTGGATCACCACGTCATCGGCGACGGTGACGCCTGGGCCGAACACGACATTGGGCTCGATCACGACATCGCGGCCGAGCACGGTATCATAAGCGAACCATACGGTTTCAGGCGCGATCAGCGTTGCGCCATCGGCCATCGCCTGCGCGCGGCGCGCATTTTGCCAGGACAGTTCGACGCCCGCCAATTCCGCGCGGCTGTTGACCCCGGCGACTTCCGCCGCGCTGGTTTCGATCACCGCGGAGGCGCGGCCGTCAGCGGCGGCGAGCATGACGATATCGGGCAGATAATATTCGCCCGCAGCATTATCATTGCCGACGCGCGCCAGCAGCGCGAACAAATCGGCGCTGCGCACCGCCATCAGCCCGGAATTGCACAGGGTGACCGCGCGCTCGGCGTCGCTCGCATCCTTATATTCGACCATCTTGGCGATCACGCCCTGCTCGTCGGCGATGATCCGGCCATAAGCGGCGGGATCGGCAGGGCGGAAGCCGAGCACCACTACGGCGGGCGCATCGGGCGCGTGGAGCCGCGCGACCATCGCCCGCATCGTCGCCGAGGACACCAAAGGCACATCGCCATAAAGAACCAGCACGTCGCCTTCGAATCCGGCCAAGGCCGCTTCCGCCTGGGCAACCGCGTGGCCCGTGCCGAGTTGCTCGGCCTGCAACGCGGTGACGATGCCGAGCGGTGCGACCGCCGCCTCGACCTGCTCGCGCCCCGCGCCGGTCACGACGACGGTGCGCTGCGGATTCAACGTGGCAACGCTGCCGATCAAATGCAGCAGCATCGGATGCCCGGCGATCGGATGCAGCACTTTGTGCAGATCCGACTTCATGCGCGTGCCCTTGCCGGCGGCAAGGACGACGGCGGCGATGTTCGGTGCGGGTGTGTTAGCCATGCGGACAGCCCTGCCACGACGCTCTTGCCATTTCCAGAGCAACGCTGTCAGGCAATCGTTCATGACACAGAATTCCTTCGCCATCGTCGGTTTCGACCTCGACGGAACCTTGGTCGACAGCAGCGGCGACCTGACCGATGCCGTCAACCACACGCTTGCCTTTGCCGGGCGACCATTACTGACGGTCGAGCAGGTCAAAACGATGGTCGGCGGCGGGGCCAAGCATATGTTGAGCCAGGGACTGGAGGCGACCGGCGGCTGTACGCCGGAAACGTTCCGACCGCTCTACAAGCGGATGCTGGCTTATTATGGCGAGCACCTGTCGGTGCATACACGGCCCTTTCCGGGCGTAGTCGCGGCACTCGATCAGCTCGACGCGATGGGCGTGACGGTCGCGATCGTTACCAACAAGTTCGAAAGTCTGGCGTTGCGGCTGCTCGACGATCTCGGCCTGCGCGAACGGTTTGCGTGCGTCATCGGCGGCGACACGATGGGCCCCGGTCTGTCCAAACCCAACCGCGCCCCGATCGACGAAATGATCCGGCGCTGCGGCGGCGGGACGGCGGCGTTCGTCGGGGATTCGATTTACGACATCATGGCGGCGAGGAATGCCGAAATCCCGGGTATCGCCGTCAGCTTCGGCTTCCTGCTCCACCCGGTCGAGGAGATGGGTGCGGACGCCGTGATCGATTCGTTCGATGCACTGGTGCCGACACTGGAACGCCTGTCAACCTGACGCTGGCCCTGCCCCGCCCTTGCGCCACTTGGTCCACAAGTGCCGCGCCAGCATTGCGGGCGGCATGCGCAGCCAGTGCGAGCGGATGTAAAAGGCCATACGCGTGATCGGCCGCATCGCCCTGCCCCAGCCATCCCGCGCGGTGAGGCGGTACAGGTAAAGCCGGTCGACCGGGGTCAATCGCGCGCCCTCGCCATAGAGCGCCGCCGCCAGCCGCAGCGCCCGCGCCACTTCGTGCGACAGACCATGCTGCGCCGCCCGCCCGGCGAGGCCATCGGCACCAAACTCGGCCACCAGGCAGTGCACGTCCCACAGATTGCGCATACCGCCTGCCAGATCGCCATCGGCGAACAGATGTGCGGCCGCATGGACCAGCATATCATTGGGCGACAGCGCCCATAGGCCAGGCTTCAGCTCCACCGCATCCGCCAACAGCGCGCCTGCATCCGGGGTAATCCGCGCGGTCAGCGGCAGGATGGTGTGGTGGACGTCGATCATCCGGTCACGGTCACGGTGGATGAGCGGGGGCAGTTCGTGCATCCATTGCCGGTAATACGCATCGTCATAGGGATCGGGCTTTACCCATTCCCAGCCGGCCTCCAGCAGCGCCGCCTCGACCGCATCGAGCGCCGCGCGCGGCACGAGGATGTCGAGATCGCCGATCGAGCGCCCCCGCCCCGCTTGCAAGCCCGCCGCGACGAAGGCTGTGCCCTTGAGCAACACCATGCGCACCCCGAGCGGGGCCAGCACACGCCGCGCCACTTCCGCCTCCCACAGGGCCGCCACCCGCCCCTGTTCGGCGGAGGCGCGCGCGTCGGCGAGGATGCGTGCGACCGATGGCGGCACGTCTATGCCATTAAGCCGCCACGCCAGCGTCCCGATCATTTGTTCCGCGCGGCCAATGGCGAGCAAGGCGGTCCACTCATCCGCACCCAGCGCCACCGTGCCGCCCGGATCGCGGAGCGCCTGCGCGAGCAACCAGCCGTCTAGCGCGCGGCCCATGCCGCCTCCACCAGCGCGATCGCGCTGTCGGTATCGGGATAATCGATCGCGCGCGCGGGAACGCCCTGCACCAGCGCGGTCAGCGCATCGAAACCGCGCTCGCCCATCGCGACATAATTGGTCGAGGCCTGGGTAAGACGTACGAACACTTCACTTTGCGCCACATCGCGCGTGGCCGAGTCGTAGCCGAAACTCGGGAACAGGATCAGCGCAGGTCTGGCCGGAGCATCCATCGCCGCCAGCGCCGCCGCATCGGGGACAAGATGGCGGATGGTCCCCTTGGGCGTGCCCTCCAGCATCGGCCCGAGCCGATCGGCCGGGACTTCGGCAGCGACGGTCGCGACGCTGGCGTTCTTGAGGCTGACCAGCCGGGGAAAGGCGTGCAGCAAGCCAGTCGCGGGATCGAGCAAGGCGAACTCGTCGCCCATCAAGCGCCAGCCGCGTAGCGATAGCAACGCCGCCAATGTCGATTTGCCAGCGCCCGACACGCCGGTGAGGACCAGCGCCTTCCCGTCGCGTTCCACCACGGCGGCGTGCAACAGCAAAAAATGGCGCTGGCCCAGCGCCATCTGCAAATTCATCCCCATTTCGGCCGCGAGCAGCCCCTGCGCGAGCGGAAGCGGGGCCGCCTCGGGCAGGATATAATCCCCGCCGATCATCACCGCCGGCCGCACGACTCGCCGCCACGGCCGCGCCGCGAACAGGCGCACGGTGAAATCGGGCACGCCGTCCTCAGGCTTGGGATAAGCGGCATAGAGCGTTTCGAGCTGCGCGATGGGCGCGCGCCAGTCCGAGCCGATGCGAAAGCCGATCGGGCCAATCCGCACCTGGAACACATGCCTCATGCGACCGCGACCAGACCGGTTGCCACGAGTTCTTCCAGCCGCGCGTCCAGGGAACCCTCCTCGGCATCGCCCAGCACATAATCGACCGACAACCGCGCCATCAGATCAGCGCGGGTCATCCCCGCCTCGCCCAATGCCGCGAGGATTTCCGGCACGGGCGACGTCACCAAATGCGTGATGCCCGACGCGCGGTGGAAAACCGCAGTGAAGCTGTCCAGGTGCACGATCTTCAGCGTTTCCGGCCGCGCCATGCGATACACGATATCGCCGCGGGAATCGTTCACGGCGTCAGCCGCGCGGCATTTGCAGCGATGCGAAGCAGGTGAAACCGCTCGTCCCCGATTGCAGCCGCCGGATGTAATTGGTGTAAGCGCGGCTCTGCTCGTAATTGGTCCCGGGCAATTGCCCCCCCGCCAGCGCGGTCTTGACCTCTTCGCCCTTGAACGGCCGCCCCGGCGGCGCGAACGCACCACGCGTGCCAGCAGGCACCACCGTCCCGTCCGCGGCGATATAGCTGCCCGCGCGCCCTGAATCCGGCACCGGAATTTCACAGGTCGAAATCGACGCCGCTGTCGACGCCAGGGCCGGGCGGATCGACACCACCGCCGCCGCGCCGACCGCGCCAAGCATCAGCGCCCGACGGCGCGTCGTGTTCGGAAGTTCAGGCGTATCGTCGTTCATTGCACTAGCCCTTTCACATTCGCAAAACGCTGGCAAGCAAGGCTATCGGGGTTAACGATCTTTAGGCTAAGGCGCAGTGCATGCTCCAAGGTTTCGGCTCTCGAACAATCACGGCCATCGCCATCGTCGTCGTGGCGGCGATCGCGGTGTTTTTGCTCGACTGGGATCTGCAGCCCGCCATCATCACCCTGGTCGGCGGCATCGCGGCCGCGTTGGCGGCAACGGGCACGGGCGACGGCCCGATCGAAATGCTACGCCCCGTCGAAAGCGTCCGCCAGCCCAGCCCGCCCGACGTGCAGGACGTGATTCAGGCGATCGTGCACCCCGTCCTGATCGTGGCGGACGGACGCGTCACCCATGCCAATGCGGTCGCCCTGGCGCTGCTCGGCAAGCATATCGTGGGCGAGGATGTGCGCGTCGCCATCCGCCACCCCGGTGCCGCCGAACGCCTGGCCAGCCCGACCACCGGCGTTCCGCAAGGGCCGATCAATCTGGTCGGGCTGGGCACGAAGGACCAGCACTGGGAAATGCACGTCGCGCGCGCCAGCGGTGGGCAGCGGATTGTCCAACTGGTCGACCAGACCGGCAATTATGCAGCGGAGCGGATGCGCGTCGATTTCGTCGCCAATGCCAGCCATGAGTTGCGGACGCCACTCGCGTCGATCCTCGGTTATATCGAGACGCTGGGGGACGACAAAGCCGGCGAGGATGCGCAGGTCCGGGGCCGCTTCCTCAAGATCATGTTTGACGAAGCGCGCCGCATGCAGCGCCTGGTCGAGGATCTCATTTCGCTCAGCCGAATCGAGGCCGAGAAATATCGCTTGCCAGATCGGGCGGTCGATCTCGGCGCGTTGATCAGCGAGGTTCGCTCCGAACTGCTGGACGCGCAGGACAAGCGCAGCGGTGACATTGTAACCGATATCGATCTTGGCGTCCCGCCGGTCGCGGGCGACCGCGCCCAATTGAGCCAGGTGCTCCACAATCTCATCGGCAACGCCATGAAATATGGGCGACCGGGGTCGCCGATCACCATCAAATTGTGGCGCGATGCGGCGGGCACGGTGCGGATCAGCGTCGCCGACGAAGGCGACGGGATCGCGCCCGAGCATCTTCCGCGCCTGACCGAACGGTTCTACCGCGTCGATCCGGGCCGCAGCCGTGCGGCGGGCGGAACCGGACTTGGCCTGGCGATCGTCAAACATATTATCGAGCGCCATCGCGGTCGCTTCGACGTCACAAGTCTGTTGGGCAAGGGTACGACGGTCACCGTCATGCTGCCCGCCCACGTCCAGACATATCAAGCCACCCCCGCAAGTTCGGATCCGAATGCCGCTGTCATTAAACGGTAACGTCAATGTCACACAGGCAGCAGGTCGTCGTGGTAGCCCGAGTCCGGGGCCGTCCAGTGCCCGAGGGGAGATTCCATGATCAGGAAATGTGCGATACTCGCTCTTGCCACGAGTGCGGCAGCGCTGACACTCACCGGCTGTCAGGATCAGGCGAATGGCGGCGGCGCGGGCTCGCGCGACCACATCACGGTCGTCGGGTCATCGACGGTCTTTCCGTTTACGACGATTGTCGCCGAGCAATTCGTCAACAAGACCCCCGGCACCAAATCTCCCGCGATCGAGTCGACCGGTACGGGTGCAGGCATGAAGCTGTTTTGCGCCGGGATCGGGGCTGCACATCCTGATATCGAGGATGCTTCGCGCCGGATGAAGGCCACTGAATACAACACGTGTAAGGACAATGGCGTCAGCGACATTATCGAGGCGCAGATCGGCCTCGACGGCATCGCCTTCGCCGAATCGAAAGGCGGCCCCAAGCTGCAATTGACGGCGGTCGATATCTATAAAGCGCTCGCCGCATCGCCGATGGGCCAAAAGAACACGGCCAAGACGTGGAAGGACGTCAATCCTTCGCTGCCCGCAGTGCCGATCCAGGTCTATGGGCCGCCCTCGACCAGCGGCACCCGCGACGCGCTGGCCGAACTGATCCTCGCCAAGGGCTGCGACGCGATCAACCCGACGCTGGCCGACCATAAGGACAAAGACCCGGCGGCTTATGCCAAGGGCTGTACCGCGATCCGGGAGGACGGTGCCTATGTCGACGCTGGCGAGAATGACAATCTGATCGTGCAGAAACTGCAATCGAACCCGAATGCGATCGGTATCTTCGGCTATTCCTATCTCGAAGAGAATAAGGACAAGCTGAACGGCGTGCCGATCAACGGGGTCGAGCCGACCTATGAGACGATCGCGCGCGGGGCCTATCCGGGATCGCGTCCATTGTTCCTCTACGTCAAAAAAGCCCATCTCAGCGCGATCAAGGGCCTGCGCGACTTTCTCGCGCTGTATGCCGCTTCGTGGGACCCCAAGGGTTCGCTTGTCGCCAAAGGCCTGATCGCAGCCCCCGATGACGTGCGCAAGCGCAGCGCGCAGATCCTGAAGGAAGAGATCCTGCTCGACCCCAAGAAGCTGCTCTAGTCCAAGTCCAACACTCTTATTCGAAGTCGAACCCTCGCTTTGTCCATGCTCGCTCTTTTCCTGGTCATCGCCGGGCTCGGCCTGATCGGCTGGCTGACGGCGCGGTTGCGCGCCGTCAGCTTTCGCCGTGGCAGTACCGCGCGGTTCAGCTCGCTGCCCTCGCACTTCGGCGGCTATGTCGCCTTGTGGACGGTGATCCCCGCTGCCCTGTTTCTCTGTGTCTGGTCGGCGACCTCACCGGCCTTGGTGACCGACCGCGTGTTGCGCGACCCCGCCGCGGCACAATTGCCCCCGCCGGGGTTCAACCGCGCAGCCATCCTGTCGGAGGCGCGCAGTCTCGCTTCGGGCAACAGCTTCGGGGCGTTCAATCCCCTGTCCAAGCAACTCGCGCCCGCTTATGCGGCCGCGCAGACCCGCAATGACTGGATCGGTGCGGCCGTTGCACTGTTGCTGAGCTTTGCGACCGGCGGCTTCGCCTATACCCGCGTCCGCCCCGATTTCCGCGCCCGCACCAAGATCGAACGGGTGATGATGGCCGGGCTGCTCGCGGCTTCACTGATCGCAACCCTCACCACGATCGGCATCGTCGCGTCGCTGCTGTTCGAATCCTGGCGCTTTTTCAATATCGTGCCGATTGGCGATTTTCTGTTCGGGACGCATTGGAGCCCGCAAGTGATCGATCCCGCCGCCCCAGGCAAAACGCTGGGCGCGGTGCCGCTGTTCTGGGGAACGTTTTTCATCGGCGCGGTGATCGCCATGCTGGTGGCGATACCGTTCGGGCTGATGAGCGCGGTGTACCTCACCCAATATGCGACGCCCGCCGCGCGTCGCTGGATGAAGCCGATCCTGGAGGTGCTCGCGGGCGTTCCGACCGTTGTCTACGGCTATTTCGCGGCGTTGACGGTCGCCCCGGCGGTGCGCGATTTCGCGGTATCAATCGGGATCACCTGGGCCAGTTCGGAAAGCGCGCTCGCCGCCGGGCTGGTGATGGGGGTGATGATCATCCCGTTCGTCTCGTCGATGGCCGACGATTCGCTCGCCGCCGTGCCCGATGCGATGCGCGACGGCAGTCTGGCGATGGGTGCGACGACGTCTGAAACCATCCAGCGGGTATTGCTTCCGGCAGCGTTGCCGGGCGTGGTTGGCGGCGTGCTGCTCGCGGTGAGCCGCGCGGTCGGCGAGACGATGATCGTGGTGATGGCTGCATCGGGCGTTGCCACGCTGACGCTCAATCCGTTTGCCAGCGCCACCACCGTCACCAAGCAGATCGTCGACCTGCTCACCGGCGAGGCCGAGTTCGACAGCCCGAAGACGCTCGCCGCCTTTGCGCTCGGGCTGACGCTGTTCGTCATTACCTTGCTCCTCAACATCGTCGCGCTGACGGTCGTTAAACGGTATCGCGAAGCTTATGAGTGACAGTCCCGTCGCCCAACCCACAAACCCCGCCCGCGACCGCGAGCCGACCGATTGGCGTGCCCCCGCCATGCAACGGCGTATCCGCCGACGATATGGTGCGGAGCAACGCTTTCGGTTGCTCGGCCTCGCTGCGGTAATCCTCTCGGCCGGGTTTCTTGCGGTACTGCTCGTCACCATGGTGATGAACGGTGCGAGCGGCTTCCTGCAAACGCGGATCGCGCTCCCGATCGATTTCCCACGCGCCGGGCTGATGCTCGACCCAAACCGCCTGCACGGTCCGGGTGCCGACCTGGCGCTGGCCGGTGCCGGAATCGAACGCGCGACCGACGACGCCGCAATCGCCGCTTTCGGCAAGAACGGCGACCAGTGGCTATCGGACGGTGCCTGGCTCAGCGTCCGTGAGGCGGTGAAGCGCGACCCCGCCATCCTCCGTGGGCGCAGCATCATTTGGGTGCCGGCCGCCGACACGATCGACGTCGCCGCCAAGCGCCAGGGCGATCCCGCCGCCGAGGCGATCGTCGCGACGTTGCAGGCACGCGGCGCGATTTCGACCGGGTTCAACCTGCCCTTCCTGACCGCCTCCGATTCCAACGACCCGACCCGCGCCGGGATCTGGGGCGCGTTCAAGGGATCGCTGTTCACGATGTTGGTGACGTTGCTGATCGCGTTTCCGATCGGCGTTCTTTCCGCGCTCTATCTCGAAGAATACGCCCCGCGGAACCGCTGGACCGATTTGATCGAGGTATCGATCAACAACCTCGCGGCGGTCCCTTCGATCATCTTCGGGCTGCTCGGGCTGGCGGTGTTTCTCGGCACCTTCGGCATGCCGCGCTCGGCATCGATCGTCGGCGGATTGACGCTGGCGCTGATGACGATGCCGGTGATCGTCATCGCCGGGCGGAATGCGATAAAGGCGGTGCCGCCGTCGATCCGAGATGCTGCGCTGGGCGTCGGCGCAAGCCCGATCCAGGTGGTGTTCCACCATGTCCTGCCCCTTGCGCTGCCCGGCATCCTGACCGGCACGATCATCGGCATGGCGCGCGCACTCGGCGAAACCGCCCCGCTGCTGATGATCGGGATGCGCGCGTTCATCGCCTCGCCCCCGGCGCGGCTGACCGATCCGGCAACCGTGCTGCCGGTGCAGATCTTCCTCTGGTCCGATCAGATCGACCGCGGTTTCGTTGAGAAAACCAGCGCGGCGATCATCGTGCTGCTCGTCTTCCTGCTCGCGATGAATGGCTTCGCGATCTACCTCCGTAACAAATTCGAGACCCGCTGGTGAGCATTCCCAATCAACCGAAAATCTCCGCGCAGCACGTCAACGTGTGGTATGGCGCGAAACAGGCCATTGCCGACGTTTCGCTCACCTTCGGGCAGGACTATGTCACCTCGCTGATTGGCCCGTCCGGCTGCGGCAAATCGACCTTCCTCCGCACGCTCAATCGCATGAACGACACGATCGCCGGGGCGAAGGTCGAAGGGGATATCACCCTCGACGGCGAGAACATCTACTCGCCGGAAATGGACGTGGTGCAACTCCGCGCCCGTGTCGGCATGGTATTTCAGAAACCCAATCCCTTCCCCAAATCGATCTTTGAAAACGTCGCCTACGGCCCGCGCATTCACGGGCTTGCCGCCAACAAGCCGCAACTCGCCGAGATCGTCGAGAAGTCGCTGCGCCGCGCGGGGCTGTGGGAGGAAGTGAAAGATCGCCTGACCGAAAGCGGTACCGCTCTGTCGGGCGGCCAGCAGCAGCGCTTGTGCATCGCGCGCGCGATCGCGGTCGACCCCGAAGTCATCTTGATGGACGAGCCCTGCTCAGCACTCGACCCGATCGCTACCGCCAAGATCGAGGAACTGATCCACGAGCTCAAGGGCCGCTATGCCATCGTGATCGTGACGCATAACATGCAACAGGCGGCGCGCGTGTCGCAGCGCACCGCCTTTTTCCACCTCGGCACGCTCGTCGAATATGGCGCAACCTCGGACATCTTCACCAATCCTCGGCAGGAGCGCACCAAGGATTATATCACCGGCCGCTACGGCTGAACGCAGGACCACGCCCTTGAACGACCATACGGTAAAAGCTTTCGACGAAGATATCGGCCAGTTGCGCGGGCTGATCGCGCAAATGGGCGGGCTGGCGGAGCATGCCATCGCGGCCGCGATGGAAGCACTCCGTCGTCACGATCTGGAAGGCGCGCGTGAGATTGTCGCGGGCGACAAGCGTATCGACGCGCTGCAGATGGAAGTCGAACAGCTCGCGGTGCGGATCATCGCGTTGCGCGCGCCGCTGGCCGATGATCTGCGTGAAGTCGTCGCCGCATTGAAGATCGCAGGCGTGGTCGAACGCATCGGCGATTATGCCAAGAACATCGCCAAGCGCGTTCCCATGATCGAAAGCCACGGCGAGATCGAGCCACTCTCGGTGTTGCCCGCCATGTCCGCGCTGGCGGTGCAGATGGTGCATGATGCGCTCGACGCCTTTGCCGCGCGCGATGCCGAAGCGGCCGTCGAAGTGTGCGATCGCGACCGGCAGGTCGACGATTTCTACAACAGTCTGTTCCGCGTGCTGGTCACGCACATGATGGAAAACCCCAAGACGATCGGTCAGGTCGCGCAATTGCTGTTCATCGCCAAGAATCTCGAACGTGTCGGCGACCATGCCACCAACATTGCCGAGATGATCTATTTCGCCGCAACCGGCACGCACATGGCCGAACGCGACCGCGGCGACATTCCTACCTCGTGACGGAGTAAACGACATGGCCCGGGCCAAAATGTTGCTGGTGGAAGACGATGCGGCGCTCGCCGAGCTGCTGATCTGGCACTTCAAGCGCGAGGATTTCGAAATCGCGCAGACCCCCGATGGCGAGGAAGCGCTGCTGCTCGCCAAGGAGAATACCCCCGACATCGTGCTGCTCGACTGGATGGTCGAGGGGCTGTCGGGCATCGAGGTCTGCCGTCGCCTACGGCGCATGCCCGAGACGGCGAACGTGCCGATCATCATGCTGACGGCACGCGGCGAGGAAGAAGACCGGGTGCGCGGGCTGGAGACGGGCGCGGACGATTATGTCACTAAGCCCTTCTCCCCGCGCGAACTGGTCGCGCGCGTCGGCGCGGTGCTGCGGCGCGTGCGCCCGGCACTGGCGGGCGAGCAACTGACCTATTCCGACATCGAGATGGACACGGTCGGCCACAAGGTGCGCCGTTCGGGCGAGGTCATTCCGCTCGGCCCAACCGAATTCCGCCTGCTCAAGCATTTCCTCGAACATCCCGGCTGGGTGTTCTCGCGTGAGCGCTTGCTCGATGCGGTATGGGGCCATGACAGCGACATCGAAAGCCGCACGGTCGACGTCCACATCCGCCGCCTGCGGAAAGCGATCAATCGCGGCGACCGTCCCGACATCATCCGCACCGTACGCTCGGCGGGCTACGCGCTCGATTCGGGAGCGTAAAGAAAATCGGGAGCCATGCGGGGAAATGTGCGTTGGACCGGACGAGCAGCACAGATTGCTGCCCGTTTGCAGGAGACCCCGCATGAAGCTCATGATGTTCGCGGCGCTCGCCGCCGCCGTCGCGACGCCGACTTTGGCCCAGACCGCCCCCGCAGCGCCCGACGCGGCAATGGCCCAGCCCGCGCCCACCCCACCGGCACCGCCGCCCCCGCCGCCCGCTGAACCCGCTCCAGCGCCTTCCGCTGCGGCCCCGGCACCTGCCGCCCCCGAAAGCTATCCGTGGTGCTCGCGCACAGTCACCGACGGGTGCCGCGAACACTCCAACGCAGCCGGCGCGCGCCTGCACTCCACGCCGCGGCCAAAACGCTAAATTGAAATGACGGAAAGGTAGGCAGAAGGTCTGCCTCCTTTTCCCTTACGGCCGACGTGCGGAGCACCCGCACGTCGGCCTTTTCGTAAGTTCAGTATGGCGATCGTGGCTTGCACCGTGCGCGCAATCGCCTAGGACGCGCCTCAAATCACTTGGAGGAGTCCTGCTATGTCCATCCGTTTCGACGATAAGGTCGCCATCGTTACCGGTGCCGGCGGTGGTCTGGGCCGTGCTTATGCGCTTGAACTGGCGCGGCGCGGTGCGAAGGTCGTGGTCAACGACCTCGGTGGCGCGCGCGATGGCACCGGCCATTCCGACGCAGCGCTGAAGGTCGTCGAGGAAATCAAGGCGGCCGGCGGCGACGCGATCTCGAATGGCGGCAGCGTCACCGAATATGAGCAGATGGTCGAGATGGTCGCCAAGGCCAAGGAAGCCTGGGGCGGCGTCCATATCCTGATCAACAATGCCGGCGTGCTGCGCGACAAGAGCTTCGCCAAGATGGAGCCGGCCGACTTCAAGTTCGTCATCGACGTCCACCTGAACGGATCGGCCAACTGCACCAAGGCAGTGTGGGAAACGATGCGCGCGCAGAATTATGGCCGCATCCTGATGACCGCATCCTCGACCGGGCTGTACGGCAATTTCGGCCAGGCCAATTATGGCGCGGCCAAGCTCGGCCTTGCCGGGCTCACCAAGACGCTCGCGATCGAGGGGGCCAAGAACAACATCAAGGTCAACACGATCGCGCCGACCGCGGGCACGCGCATGACCGAGGACCTGTTCCCGGCCGAGGCGTTCGCTGCTTTCGCGCCCGAGAAGGTCGCCCCCGCCGCGCTCTATCTCGTGTCCGAAGACGCGCCGACCAACATGATCGTCGGTGCTGGCGCGGGCGTGTTCCAGGCGGCCTATGTCACGCTGACGCAAGGCAAGCTGCTGACCGGTGACGACCTGTCGCCGGAGGGCATTGCGGCGCACTGGGCGAAGATCACCGATCGCACCGGTGAGTTGACCCCGCAGAACGGCGCGGAACAGTCGATGAGCATCCTCAAGAAGCTGCAGGGCGGCTGATCGGCTTAGCGATACGCTGTATTGCTACAGTGACACACTTATGGTAATCCTCCTGCCGACAACAGGAGGATTACCATGTATAGCGAAAGCGATATCGACGGCGCGGTGACGGCAGGCGCGATCTCGCGCGACGCCGCCGCTGCGCTGCGCAACCACGTCGCCGCGCGGAGCGCGGTGCCAGCGGTCGACGAAGAGCACTTCCGGCTGCTGACCGGATTCAACGACATCTTCGTCTCGATCGCGCTGGCGCTGGTGCTGGTCGCGGTGGCGTGGATCGGCAAGTCGATCACCACGCCCCTGGCAGGTGCGCTGGTCGCGGTCGCCGCCTGGGCGCTGGCCGAATATTTCACGCGCGTCCGCCGCATGGCGTTGCCGAGCATCCTGCTGCTGCTCGCCTTTGTCGGTGGGGTCGCGGCGAGCTTGATCGGCGTAATGGTCGAACTCCATCCCGACCTCTCCAATCAGGTCAACGCCGCGATCGGCGCGGGGATTGCGCTTATCGCCACAGCGGCAGCCTGGGCGCATTGGCAACGGTTCATGGTACCGATCACCGTCGCGGCGGGGGCAGCAGCGGGCGTCGGCGTCGTGGTCGGTCTGACCTTCGCGGCCTTCCCGACGATGCAAGACCTCGTCTATCCGCTGGTGCTGGTGTGCGGCATCGCCGTGTTCACGCTCGCCATGCGGTGGGACATGTCCGACCGCGAACGGCGTACGCGCCGCGCCGACGTCGCCTTCTGGCTCCACCTCGCCGCCGCACCGATGATTGCGCATCCGATCTTTCACATGCTCGGCGTGTTCGGCGCGAATATCGACATCGGCACTGCGCTGATCGTGCTGGCGCTGTATCTCGCCTTCGCCTTCGTCGCCCTTGCGGTCGACCGGCGTGCGCTACTGGTGTCGAGCCTCGTCTACGTCCTCTACGCGATGTACGCGTTGTTCCAGAATGCAGGGGCAATCGAGCTTGCCTGGGCGTTCACCGGCCTCGCGATCGGCTCGGCATTGCTGACGCTGTCGGCATTCTGGCCAACGATGCGGCGGATAGTGATCGGCACGCTCGGCCATTTGGGCGAGCGTTTGCCCCCGGTCGGCACGATGGTCGCCGCCTGACCCCGCTCCAAACCCCGCTCGGCCGCGAGCGGGGTTTGTCGTCAGTCCACCACCTTCATCAACCGTCGTTCGACGGGGGCCAGCACCGGGCCCAATTCGTGCCCACGCTTCAAAACGAGGCCCGCTTCATTGACCAGCGCCCACATGCCTTGCCGGTTGCGCAAGGCCGGGCGCTTTTCGATGCGGAATTCGGGGCGCTCGGCAGCACGGCGAAAGGCGGCAAAGATCGCGGCGTCATGGCCCAACTCGATCGCATAGTCGCGCCACAGCCCAGCCGATACCATCCGTCCGTACAAATCGAGGATCCGCGTCAGTTCGACCCGCTCGAACCCGATCTGCGTCGGAACGCCGCGCGGGCTGGGAAAGGGCGTAACCGTCCCCATCAGGCGCGGTCACGCTCCTGATGGTTTTCCGCCAGCAATGCGTCGAGCCGCTTGCGCATCGTCTCCAGCTCACACCGCAGCAACTCCACGCGCTGCGTCGCCGGATCGAACATATCGCTGCACGGCGTGCCATAAGCGAGGAAGCCGGTCGGCTTCTGCCCCCCCTCCACCATCGTCGCGCGCGCCGGGATACCGACCATCACCGCGCCTTCGACGACATCCTTGGTCACCACCGCATTGGCACCGACGCGAGAGCCCTTGCCCAGCGTGATCGGCCCCAGCACCTGTGCGCCGGAGCCAATGATGACATTGTCACAAAGGGTCGGATGACGCTTGCCCGCGACGCCATTGTCTGGGCTCGTGCCGCCGAGCGTGACGCACTGATAGATGGTGACGTTGTCTCCGATCTCGGCGGTTTCCCCAATCACCACGAAGCCATGGTCGATAAAGAAATTGCGCCCGATCGTCGCGCCGGGATGAATGTCGATCGCGGTCAGAAAACGCGAAAAATGGTTCACCGCACGCGCCAGAAAGAACAGCCGCGCCTTGAAAAGACGATGCGCGATCCGGTGGTACGCGAGCGCCCACACACCCGGATATGTGAGAATCTCAAGCCGCGACCGGGGGGCCGGATCGCGCGCCTTAATTGAATCGAGATAGGCGAGCAATCGTCCCATCGTGGCGGTGTCCCCTTATTATGGGAGATTATCTAGGCGCTCAGTCGAGCGAATAAAAGGACCAGTTCACCGCCGACCACGCCGCATAAATCCCTATCTACCTTGTGGGATTTGGGAAATTCCGCGAAAGTTCGCCGATGTTCGATCTCTCCTCATGGGATTTCACGGCGATCCTAGCCGTGATGCTGCCCTTCATTCTGGTCGGTTTTGCCGCACAGATGATCGATGGTGCGCTCGGAATGGCTTTCGGCATCATCAACAACACCTTGCTGGTGGTGTTTCTGGGCGTGCCCCCTGCCCTCGCTTCGGCCAGCGTCCATGCGGTCGAAACGTTCACCACCGCCGCATCGGGCGTAAGCCACATTCTGCATCGCAATGTCGATTGGCGGCTGTTCCGCCGACTGGTGATCCCAGGCGTGCTTGGCGGCATTCTGGGTGCCTATGTGCTGAGCACCATCGATGCATCGGTCGCGCGACCGTTCGTGATGGCCTATCTCGCGGCAATCGGGTTGTACCTGCTGTTTCGCGCCTATCGCGGCAAGGTCCACCCGCGCGAACCCAAGATCATTGAACCGCTCGGCTTTGCCGGCGGCTTTCTCGATGCGGCGGGCGGGGGTGGCTGGGGTCCAGTGGTGACCTCCAATTTGCTGGTGCAGGGGGCGCCGCCGCGCACCACCATCGGCACCGTCAACACCTCGGAATTTTTCCTGACCTCGACGATCTCGATAACCTTCATCACCACGATGGGGTGGAAGGCGTTCACGCTTCAGACGCTGGGCCTGCTGATCGGCGGGTTGCTGGCGGCCCCCTTTGGTGCTGTCATCGCCAAGCGCGTGCCGACGCGCCCGCTGATGGGGCTGATCGGCACGCTGCTGACCGCGACGAGCGCCTACTCGGTTTGGGCGGCGCTCGCCTGAACGACGTTTAATTGACGGCGGCGTGGACCGTCGCAACCGCTTTCATCACCGCACCGATCCGCACCGCGGTCTGGATCGCTTCGGCGGTGGCACCGGCCTTCTTGAGCACTTGCTCATGGCTGTCGATGCACATGCCGCAGCCGTTCATCGCGCTCACGGCAAGGCTGAACAGCTCGAAATCGACCTTGTCGATGCCCGGCGCACCGATCACATTCATGCGCAGCTTGGCCGGCATCGTCTGATATTCGGCATTCCCGGCGAGATGGGTGAAGCGATAATAGACGTTGTTCATCGCCATCACCGCCGCCGCCGCGCGCGCCGCATTCGCCGCTTCCGGGGTCAGCTTCGCGGCAACCTCGGCCTCGGTCACGTCGACCAGCGGCTTATAGCCGGTGGCGTGCGCGCAGGACAGGAACAGGCCATATTTTTGCTGGTCAGGCAAATGCGCCTCGTTGAGCAGCGAGCCGACGTTGAGACGAATATCCTTGGCGAAATCCGGGAGCGTCCCGGCGAAATCCTTAAGTGACATGATGTTTCTTTCTCGCTCCCCTCCCGCTTGCGGGAGGGGTTGGGGGAGGGCCTGACATAGAAAAGGGGCGCTCCGACCTACGGTACGCCCCTCCCCTAGCCCCTCCCGCAGAGCGGGAGGGGAATTTTACCGACTTACGCCGCGATCTTCAGGACGTCGTCGCCCTTGTTCCAGTTGCACGGGCACAGCTCGTCGGTCTGCAGTGCGTCGAGCACGCGCAGCGTTTCCGCCGGGTTGCGACCGACGTTCAGGCCGTTGACCTGCACCGCCTGGATGACGTTGTCGGGATCGATGATGAAGGTCGCGCGGAACGCGACATGCTCGTTCTTGTCGAGAATGCCGAGCTGCGACGCCAGCACGCCACCGTTATCCGCCAGCCAGGGGAAATCCGCCGCGGCCAGATCGGGGTCGGACTTGCGCCAGGCGAGGTGAACGTGCGCGGTATCGGTCGACGCACCGATCAGCACCGCGTCACGATCTTCGAAATCGCCCTTCAGGCCCGCATAACCGACGATTTCGGTCGGGCAGACGAAGGTGAAATCCTTTGGCCAGTAGAACAGCACCTTCCACTTGCCTGGGAACGCGTCCTGGCTGAGCGTTTCACCGGCGGGAAGCGCGTTGACGCCCTGCTGAACGGGAACCGTGAAATCGGGGAGCTTATCGCCAATGGTCAACATATTCTGGGCCTCCTAAAAATGGGGCCTCTTCTGGCATCCTCCACCGCAGCGCTTCTGCACCGTCTGTTGCACAGGCTCATATAGGGCCTGTTTTTATCGATCCAATGGGTTATTTACACGCTTCTGATCGAGTGGAGCGATAAATGGCGACCTATTTGCCGACCCTGAAACAGTTGCAATATCTCGCTGCCCTGCAGGATCACGGGCATTTCGGGCGTGCCGCCGAGGCGTGTTTCGTGACACAGTCGACCTTGTCGGCGGGGATCCGCGAACTCGAAACCCTGATCGGGGTGACCCTGGTCGAGCGCACCCGCCGCGTCGTGCGCTTCACCCCGCTGGGCGACCGCATCGCCGACAAAGCGCGCCGCGTGCTGCGCGAAGCCGATGAACTGGGCGACATGGCGCGCGCTGCCGGACGCCCCTTATCGGGGGAGATGCGGATGAGCGTGATCCCGACGATCGCGCCGTTCATGCTTCCGCGCATCCTGCCGCGGTTGCGGCGCGACTATCCCGACCTCAAACTCTTCCTGCGCGAGGAACCCAGCGGTGCCGCCTGTGAGGGCCTCCATCACGGGCGTGCCGATTGCGTGTTGCTGGCGCTCCCGTTCGCGTGTGGCGAGGTGAGCGCGCAGGTGCTGTTCGAGGATCGCTTGTTCGTGGCAGGCCAGCCGGGCGAGATGGGCAATATCGCGCGTGCGATGCCCTCTGCGGAAATCGACGAGACACGGCTGTTGCTGCTCGAGGACGGGCATTGCCTTAAGGACCATGCGTTATCCGCTTGTGCCCGGCCGGAATTGCGAGCCGAGGCGACGATGATGGGCACGTCGCTCCACACGATCGTACAGATGATCGACAATGGGCTGGGGCTCACGATGTTGCCCGAAATGGCGCTGAAGGCCGGCATCCTCGATCATACCGGTTTGGTCTCGCGCCCGCTCGATGCCGCCAATCCGGCGCGAAAAATCGCACTGGTCTGGCGACGCGGTTCGCCGCGGGAGAAAGACTTTCAATTGCTGGCGACGGCGTTGGCGGAACCGGCTTGACGAAACTATTCGGCCGCTCGACCGTAGTTTGGGGGAGCCTCCTGTAACAGAGGCTCCCTGATCCAGTGGAGAAACTGATGACGTTCAAGACCAACCTGTATCTGGCAACCGTTGCTGGCGCACTCGCCTTCGGTGCTGCCGCCACCGCACAGACCGCGCCAGCGGCTCCGGCAGCGCCCGCAGCCCCGGCAGCAGCCCCCGCGCCGAACCCGACGGTCGGCGGGGCCGTAATGGATGCGACCAAGCCGATCGCTACGAACGCGGCCGCTGCCCCCAACCTCACCACGCTGGTGTCCGCAGTGAAGGCTGCAGGCCTTGCCACGACCCTGGCGGGCCCCGGCCCCTTCACCGTCTTCGCGCCGACGAACGATGCCTTCAGCCGCCTCGCGCCGGGCACGGTCGACACGCTGCTGAAGCCTGAGAACAAGGCCACGCTGGCCAAGGTGCTGACCTATCACGTCGTGCCGGGTACGCTGACGCTGACCGACATCCAGGCGAAGGTCACCGCTGGTGGTGGCAAGGCGGTATTGACCACTGTCGAAGGCGAACCGCTGACGATCGAGCTGATCGGTGGCGGCGTGCAGCTGACCGACGTCAACGGCAATAAGAGCTACATCGAAACCCCCGACGTCGCCCAGTCGAACGGCGTCGTGCATGTCGTCAACGGCGTACTGTCGCCCAAGCTCGGCTAAAGCGTCCACCGCGCGGCGGCGGCATCGTCGCTGCCGCGTGGTTCTACCCAACGGGTCTCGTCGCCGCGTGTTTCCTTTTTCCAAAAGGGCGCGTCGGTCTTCAAGCGATCGATCAGAAAGGCGCAAGCCTCCAGCGCGGGCGCGCGGTGCGGTGCCGCTGTGCCGACAAACACCACCACATCCCCCGGTGCCATCGCACCGACCCGGTGCGTGATCCGCGCATCGATCAGCGCCCAACGCTCACGCGCTTCGTCCACCAGCCTCTGCAGGGCCGCCTCGGTCGCCCCGGGATAATGTTCGAGTTCCAGCGTCGCGACGCCGTCATCGGCGCGGACGAGGCCCACGAAGGTGGCGATGCCCCCTGCCCCGGCGGCAGACAAGGCTGCGAATTGCTCGGCGGCGTCGATGCGGGCAGGATCGACGACGATCATCCGCCGGTCACCGGTGGGAAAATAGCAACTTCACGCGCCGACCCCAGCACCGCGTCCAGCGGCACGAACACCTGATCGACCGCGGCGCGCAAGCGCGCCGGGTCGGCGAAGGCCGCGCCGTGCACCGCGCTCCCGTTCGCCAGCCAGCCGATCAGATCGGCGACCGTCACGACGTCGCCTGGCGGGTCAACCATCTCGCCGCCACGTCCAATCCGTTCGCGTACCCACGCGAAATAGAGCATCTCGATCGCCACAGTTCAGTCCATATGCTTCAGGCCGACGCGCAGATAGTCCCAACCGGTGATCACCGTCAGCACCGCTGCGCCCCACAGGGTAACCAGGCCGACGTGCGCCACCCACGGGTAGAGCGGCACCGCGCCACCCAGAATCAACGCTCCCAGCGACACCATCTGCAGGGTGGTTTTCCATTTGGCGAGCCGCGACACCGGCACCGACACCTGCAATTGCGCGAGGAACTCGCGTAGGCCCGACACCGTGATTTCCCGCAGCAGGATGATCAGCGCGGCGATCTGATGCACGCCCTGGATAACCGCCGGATTGCCATCGCGGGTGCCCACCAGCAGCAGGATGACGGCCGCGACCATGATCTTGTCGGCGATCGGGTCAAGGAACACGCCGAGCTTCGACACCGTTCCGTTGGCCCGCGCGAGATACCCGTCGAAATAATCGGTGATGCCCATCAGGCAATACAGCACGAATCCCGCTGCATAGCCCTCCGCCCAGCCCGGCCACCACAGGAACCAGGCAAGCAGCGGCACCGCGACGATCCGCGACAGGGTGAGCAAGTTGGGTAAGGTCAGCACACACCCGCTCTACTCGCCCGATCCCGCGCGCGAAACCCCAACATGACAAGCGGGTTGCTGGCGCTAGCCCGGCTGGGCTATGGGCGGTCCTTATTTCGCGATATCGAGGCCTCGAAACACATCATGCTCAACGCGCTCGGCTTGCTGAAAGAGCGCCGATTTCTGCCCTTGTTCGTCACGCAGTTCCTTGGGGCGTTCAACGACAATCTGTTCAAGACGGTGATGGTTCAATTCGCCATTTACCGGATTTTCGCCGACCAACGGCTTGAGCAGAATTTCACGGCATTCGCGACCGCGCTTGGTATCCTGCCGTTTTTCTTGCTGTCCGCGCTTGCGGGGCAATTGGCTGACACGCACGACAAGGCCAAGATTATCCGGGTGGTGAAGACCGCCGAGATCGGCATCATGATCGTCGGGGCGAGCGGACTGATGATCGCCTGGGCGGGGTATACCACCGCCGGGCTGGTACTGATGCTGGCCGCAGTGCTGTTCCTCGGCGTGCACTCGGCGTTTTTCGGTCCGATCAAATACGCGATTCTGCCGCAGCATCTGCATGAGGATGAAGTGCTGGGCGGCACTGGTCTGGTCGAATCGGGCACCTATCTCGCGATCCTGATCGGCACCGTGCTCGGCGGGTTCATCGCCGTGCAGCATGCCGCGATCGTGGTACTGGTGGTCGCAGCGGTCGGCTGGATCGCATCGCTGCAAATCCCGCCCGCACTGCGCGAAGGCCGCGAACTGGTGGTGAGCTACAATCCCTTCACGTCGTCGTGGCGCTTGATTTCCGCGACGATGCACATCCGCCGCCTGTTCCTCGCTATCTGCGCGATCAGCTTCTTCTGGACGATGGGGGCAGTGCTCATCATCATCTTCCAGCCGCTCGCCAAGAATGTGCTGACGGCCGACAAACATGTCCTGACGCTGATGATCGCGCTGTTTTCGATTGGTGTCGCGGTCGGATCGGTGCTGATCAACGCGCTGCTGAAAGGCCACACCTCGGCGAAATATGCCCCTGCCTCGGTGCTGGCGATGGGCGCGTTTATCGTCGCTTTCTCGTTCCTCTGCCGCGACTGGCCCGCCGCACCGCACGGCACGCTGTACGACGTGATGACCTTTATCGAGATTCCCCGCGCTGTGCTGGTGATTGTGGCACTGATGGGAATTGCGGTGACCGGCGGCATGTTCGTCGTTCCGCTTTACGCCTTCCTCACCACCACGGTGACCAAGGATCAAACCGCCCGCACCGTCGCCGCCAACAATGTCGTCAATGCCGGCGCGATGACCATCGGTGCGGTGGCGGTGCAGGGACTGGCGGTCGCCGGGCTATCGCCCGAAAACATGCTGCTGATCGTGGCGGCGATGTGTCCTGTATCGGCGTGGCTGGCGCAAAAGCTGCACCTCGCCTGCGACTGACGACCCAGCTCAAACGGCGGCGACTCGCCGCTTCAGAAAATGAACGTGTAGAAGCACACGAAGAAGGCTGTGAAGCTGAGCGCGAACAGTCTGATGTCGCCCTCATCGCGGACCCGCGCGCGCTCTACCCGCCCGGTTACGACGGAGCGGCGGAACGGGTGACGGGCGCTGGGCGCGGCGAGCGAGAGGGTCCGTTGCATGGCAACAGGTTAACGCCGCGTTTACGATTTCGACCAGTGCTTCTTTTGGTTAGCGGCGTCTAAATGCGGGACACCCGCGCAACGCGGCACCGCCCAGCCGTGAGCTGCTCAGACAAATTCGACGTTCGCGCCGGTCAATGCTGCAAAAGTGGTGTCGTCGAGCGGTTCCTGGAACTGGCAACCGGCTTCGAAATCATCGGCCCACACGATCGTGGCGATGACTTGCCCGATACGCGGCAAGGTCAGCCAGATCCTGGCACCCTTTTTCATCGGGGAATATGTGTGCAATTTGGCACCATGCAGCGACACGTTGGTCACCTTGCACAGCGCGCGATCGAATCCGCCACGACCCAGCTTTGCGTCAAGCGAGATCGGCGCACGCGGACTGCGGCGGCGATCGGTCTGGACGACAGGTTCGAATTCGGCGGCAATCATTTAACGTCCCTCCCCGCGAAAACCGCGAGGAGGGAAGAGTAGGCGACTATCGCTAATGCGTCGTTAACGACGCGAAGAAGCTTACTTCTTGCCGATCGACGACATCGCGCCGAAACGCTTGTTGAAGCGCGCAACCTGGCCGCCCGAATCGAGCATCGTGCCGCGACCACCGGTCCAGGCCGGATGCGCGAGCGGATCTATGTCGAGCGTCATCAGATCGCCTTCCTTGCCCCAGGTCGTGCGGGTCTGGAACTGCGTGCCGTCGGTCATCTGCACCGTGATGGTGTGATAATCGGGGTGAATGCCTTTTTTCACGTCGTAAATCTCCGAAAGGCCGCTGGTTACCGACCAGCAGCGAAGGCGCGGGCCCTATCAGAGCCCGCGCCGTGTAGCAATGCGTCTTGTGCGGCCGTTATGCCTTGGGCGGGTCGGCGATCATCGCGGTGAAGT
Source organism: Sphingomonas sp. PSPC2-2 (assembly GCF_049897725.1). Lineage (NCBI taxonomy): Bacteria > Pseudomonadati > Pseudomonadota > Alphaproteobacteria > Sphingomonadales > Sphingomonadaceae > Sphingomonas > Sphingomonas sp. PSPC2-2. Next base: position 83,864 of record NZ_JAFCWU010000001.1, read on the forward strand.
TCGCCTCGGCCGCCAATTGCCCGTCGATCGTCGCGCGTCCGGCGAATTTGCACACGCTGGAACGCTTCTGGACGAATTCGACCTCGAGCTTGAGCAGCACCCCGGGTTCGACCGGCTTGCGGAACTTCGCCCCGTCGATCGCCATGAAATAGACGAGCTTGCCCGAGCCCGCGAGCCCCAGCGACTCGACCGCGAGAATCCCCGCAGCCTGCGCCATCGCCTCGACGATCAGCACGCCGGGCATGATCGGTCGTCCTGGGAAATGCCCCTGGAAGAACTGCTCGTTGATCGTCACCGCCTTGATCGCGGTGATCGACCGGTCGAGGATAAGATCCTCGACACGGTCGACCAACAGCATCGGGTAGCGATGCGGCAATGCCGCCATCACTCGCCCAATGTCGAGCGGGCCGATTGCGCCCCGCCCTGTTTCGTCTGCATCCGCCATCGTGTCGCTCAGCGGCCCTGCGGTGCCTTGCCGGTCGGTGCCGGCGCGGCGGCCGCAGCGCGGCGTGCCTGGATCGCGGCGGCATATTGCTGCTGTTGCAAATATTGCTGGAGGAGCTGCTGGGTCTGCTGGCTCGGCTGCCACCCGGCCGGCGGCGTGATCGGAACCGACGGGTTGGTACGGTCGAGTTCAGCCTTGATGTCGTCGGTCACGTCGACGGCGGGCGTGCTGAACTGCACCGTGTTAGCCGACAGCAACAGGCTGATCTTCTTGGCGGTCACGACCGCGTTCATCGCAGCCGAATATTTCTGCGAGATCTGCTCGATCGCGTAGGCCTGCGCGAGGATCGCCGGGCCGCGCAGGCGGGCGAGATCGGTCTGGGCCGATTTCTGCGCCGCTTCGATCTTGGCCAGTGCCGGGTTCTTCGCGGCTTCGGCGGCGGCGATTTCAGCGTCGTCGAGCTTCTTGTCCTTGTTGAGGTCAAGCGGCGCGTACAGCGTGTTCAACTCGGTCTGCAAAGCCTGCTGGCGAGCATTGGCCTGGTCGAGCTGTGCCTTGTAGGTCGTCGCGATCGAGGTGTTGGCGGCATCGAGTGCCTTGGCGGTGAGGATCACGGTTTCCGGATCGGCGATCGCTACGCCAGAAACCTGCGCCTGTGCAGAGCCCGCCGCAACGAGCGTCGGCGCGATCAGCGCGCAGCCGAGCATGAGCTTTTGATACATTTTCATCAGAACTGTGTCCCTACGTTGAAAGTAATGAGTTTGGAGTCGTCGCTCTTGTCCTTGAGGACAGCGTAAGCAAGATCGATGCGCAGCGGCCCGAACGGCGAGTTCCAGTTGACGCCCGCGCCAACCGAGATGCGCGGACGCGCCGAGTTGCCGCCGAAGACTTCTTTGAACGGAGCCTGTGTGGTCGTGTAGGGCGTATTGGTCGATGTGCCGACGCACGTGCCGCCGATCGTCGCAGAATAGCCGGTCTGACACGTCGTGGTTGCCCCGGGATTGGTCGCATCGGTCGCCGGCACTGTGTAATAAGGCTGGCCGTTGGTCGCATAGACCGGCGAGATCAACGGCTGGTACGTTACCCGCCCCGTGACCGGGTCCACTGTTGTCGGAAACTGGCTGCCCGACAAAACCGGCGATGTGATGCCGAACAACGCACCGGCCTGCACATAGATGGACGGCCGCAGCCCAAGCTCACGCGCGCCCGCGCCGAGCGGAATCTCGATTTCGAATTTGCCGAGATAATAAGCCCGGCCACCCAATGCGTCGTCGACGAATTGGGTACGGTCGGTCACCAGCGTCTGGTTGCCGGACGCATCGGTCGTATAGCCGATGCGCTGGACGCGCGGCCCAACGCCGCGAATGTCGAAGCCACGGAAGTCCGGCTCGCCCAGGTAGAAGCGATCGGTAATGCGGACATTGTCGATCCCAACGCCACGGCTCTTCTCCAGCGAATGGATGTAACCACCCTCGGCATTGAGCGACCCGATGAACCCCGCACCAATGTTGAAGAATTTCGATCCTTCAATCTTCGAGCGAATATATTTCACATCGCCGCCAAGCCCTGCGAAATCCTGGCTGAAGATGAAGCGCTGGCCGGCAGTCGGGCGCAGTCGGCTGTTGAGGCTGTCGAACACCAGCGAATAGCCGATCGACGACGTCCAGCGATTACCGATCGCGTCGCACAAATATCGGCCGGCAAGCAGCGGCTCGCAGGTGTCCCCCGGAGAATTGCCGCGAATGCCGTCGTTATTCGAGTCGCTGAAATAGGTGCTCTTGTCGAGGCCGACTTCGTCATAGCTTAGGCCATAACGCCCGGCGAGCTGCCAATATTCGGTCAACGGAACACCGGCACGGACCTGGAAGCCAGTCGACACCTGCGTGTAGGTGGTCTGCCGCGTATTGCCGAGATAGTTGAAGGCGTTGTAATCGCGCCGGAAAATGTCGCCGCCGATCGCGATATTCTTGTTGAACAGATAGGGCTCGGTAAAGCCTAGCTCGACCGACTTGGAATAGGTCGAATAATTGACGCTGGCGCGCAACTCCTGGCCCTTGCCGCGGAAATTGCGTTGTTTGATCGACGCCTGAATGATGAACTGTTCAAGGCTGGAATAGCCTGCCGACAGCGACAATTCGCCCGTGGATTTCTCTTCGACATCGGCCGTCAAAACCACACGGTCGGGGGCCGCCCCCTGCGTCTGCTTGATCTCGAACTTGTCCTGGAAAAAACCGAGCGAGTTGATGCGGTCCTGCGAACGCTTGACCTGGAAGCTGTTGAACGCGTCGCCTTCCGACAGGCGGATTTCACGACGGATGATCTTGTCCTGAGTCTGCGTGTTGCCGTTGATTTCGACGCGCTCGACATAGGTGCGCTTGGCTTCGGCGATGTGGAAATTGATCCCCATCGTCAGCGTGTCCTTGTCACGCTGGAAGTCCGGATTCACTTCGGTGAAAGCGTAACCGAACAGGCCCGCCGCCTCGCTAAGCGAATCGACCGAGGTCTCGACCTTCTTGGCGTTGTACCAGTCGCCCTTCTTGATCCCGAGGTTTGCCGCGAGCCGCTTGTTGTCGAAATCGCGAATGTCGCTGTCGACGGTCACGTCCCCGAATTTGTAGCGCTTCCCCTCTTCCACCACATAAGTGATGATGAAGTCCTTCTTGTCCGGGGTCAGCTCGGCAACGGCGGAAGTGACGCGGAAGTCGGCATAGCCTTCGGTCAGATAGAATTGGCGCAGCTTCTGCTGGTCATAGGCCAGGCGATCCTGGTCATAGCTGGTGTTCGAGCTGAGCAGCGTCGTCAGGCGCGCTTGCTTGGTCGCCATCTGCTCGCGCAGCTTGCTGTCGGAAAACACTTCGTTGCCGAGGATGTTGATCTGGCGGACCTTCGACTTCGGCCCCTCGGTCACCTCGAAGATGACATCGACGCGGTTCTGGTCGAGCGACACCATCTTGGGATCGACGACTGCGGCAAAGCGCCCCTGGCGGCGATACAGTTCGATGATGCGCGCCACGTCCTGACGCACGGCGGTGCGGGTGAAGATCTGGCGGGGGGCGAGTTTCACCTCCTTCTTGATCTTGTCTTCCTTCAGCCGCTTATTGCCCTCGAAGATGACGCGGTTGATGATCGGGTTTTCGCGCACGCGCAGCACGATGTCGCCGGTCTCGGCACCGCCGATCGTCACATCGGCGAACAGGTCGCTGGCGTAGAGATCCTTGATCGCCTGATCGAGCGTCTCGTTGGTGAAGACCTGACCGGTGCGCAGCTTGGTGTAAGACAGCACCGTCTCGGGTTCGAGACGCTGCGAACCTTCGACCCGGATCGCCTTGATCGTGCGGGTGACCGGTGCGACGACCTGCGCTGGTGCAGGTGCCGGTGCCGGCTGCGGTGTCGCCGCGGGTTGGCCCGTCGTCTGCGCGACCGCAACGGTCGGCACGCCGGTGAGCATCGTGCCTGCGAGCAACACGGCGGTGGCCCGTGCGCCGTATTTGGAAACCTTGATTGCTGTCACATCCCACCCCAAATCGGAGAAAATTCCGCGTGGCCGAAAACTCGTCGGCCCGCCCTGCCTCACCTGCGTCAACCGATCAAGAGCCGGTCAGGGCCTTCCACAGGCCGAAAGCGCCGAGATCGTTAAACGTTACCATCACCATCAAGGCGAGAATCGCCGCCAATCCTGCACGAAACGCCCATTCCTGCACATTCGGCGCGACCGGCCTGCGCCGGATCGCCTCGATTGCGTAGAAAAACAAATGGCCGCCGTCCAACAGAGGGACTGGCAAGAGGTTGATGAATCCCAGATTAATCGACACACCGGCGATGAAATAGATCAACACCGGCCAGCCCAGCGAGAATTGCTCGCCCGACACTTTGGCGATGCGGAGCGGCCCTCCAAGTTCGTCGGTTGAGCGGCGCCCGCTAAGGATTTGGCCCAATCCTTCGACCGTGGACCGCAGGATTCTGCCGGTCATTTCGACGCCGACCACCGGTGCTTCGAACAGGCCCACCCGATGCGGCACCGGGGTGGTCGGCGATATGCCGAGCAGCCCTTTTTTGAAGGTGTTGCCAAAACTGTCGCGCTGCACGGCGGTACCCAGGACGCCAACGCGCCGAATCCGGCTTCCCGCGTGCTCATATTCGACCACCACCGGGTAACCGGGCCGTAACACCGCGAATTCGTAGACATCTTCGAAAGTGTTGATCGCGCGCCCATCGATCGCGGTGATTCGATCACCGGTCTGCAAGCCGATCGCTGCCGCCGTGCTGCCGGGGCTGACGCCGCCGACGATGGAGGGGGTACGATCGACACCATAGGCCATCGCGAACGCCGCCAGAATCACAACCGCGACAACGAAATTGGTGATCGGTCCCGCTGCCACGACGATCGCGCGCTGCCACACCGGACGCCCTTGCAACGTGCGTGCGCGCTCCTCGGCAGGCAATTCCAGCCATGCCGGGTCGGGCGTGCTGGCGGCGTTGAGATCGCCCGCAAACTTCACATAGCCGCCGAGCGGCAGCACGCTGAACTTCCAGCGAGTCCCGCGTCGGTCGGTCCAGCCGAACAGCTCGCGCCCGAAACCGATCGAAAAGGCATCGATCTTCACGCCGAACACCCGCCCAGCCAGATAATGCCCCATCTCATGCAGGAAGACGAGCGGGCCGATCACCAGCGCAAAGCCGACAAGGGTGACCAGCAGTCCGGGAGAATGGCTCAAGCGACGATATCCTTCACATTCGTCCCTCTTAACGCCCCGCCACGAACCGCAATCTGCCTGCGCGCCATGCTGCGCGCTTCGGCATCGACCGCCAGAACATCATCCACGCTTTCCGGTGCGGCCGGATCATATGCCGACAGGGTATCTTCGACGATTGCGGCAATTTCGAGGAAGCCGATCTCCCGGTCGAGAAAGGCCGCGACCGCCACCTCGTTCGCCGCATTCAGGATCGCGGGGCGTGCGCCCCCTGCGTCGAGTGCCGCCCGCGTCAGCCGGATCGCGGGGAAACGCTCAGCATCGGGCGCCTCGAAATCGAGCCGCCCGATTGCAACGAGATCGAGCGGAGCCATCGGCGTCGCCATGCGATCGGGCCAGGCGAGGCAGTGCGCGATCGGCGTGCGCATGTCGGGCGGACCCATCTGCGCCAGCACCGAGCCATCGACATAATCGACCAGCGAATGGATCACCGATTGCGGATGAATGACGATTTCGATTGAATCATGCGGCACCGGGAACAACCGCGCCGCCTCGATCAACTCCAGCCCCTTGTTGAACAAGGTGGCCGAATCGATCGAAATCTTCGCGCCCATCGACCAGTTCGGATGCGCGACCGCCTGTTCGGGGGTGACGGTGCGCATCGCCTCGGTCGTCCAGGTACGGAACGGACCGCCGCTACAGGTCAGGATGATGCGGCGCACGCGCTCGGGCCGTGCGGCATCGAAGCATTGGAAGATCGCGTTGTGCTCGGAATCGGCTGGCAGCAAGGTCGCGCCATGCCGGGCCGCCGCCGCCAGCACGACATCGCCCGCCGAGACCAACGGTTCCTTATTGGCGAGGATCACGGTCTTGCCGCCCGCAATCGCCGCCATCACCGGCTCCAGCCCGATACAGCCGACGATCGCGCCCATCGTGATATCGGCCCCAAGGCTGGCCGCCTCGACCACAGCCGAGCGTCCGCCCGCAGTGCCGATGTTGGTGCCTGCCAGCGCCGCCCGCAGATCGGGCAGGCAAGCCTCGTCCGCCACCACGGCCAGCTTCGCGCGCGTGCGGATCGCCGCCGCCGCCAGTCCCGCAACATCGCGATTGGCGGTCAGCGCCAGAACCTCGAACCGGTCCGGCTCGCGCTCGACCAGGTCGAGCGTCGAGGTGCCGATCGAGCCCGTTGCCCCAAGGATCGTTATCGTCTTCACCACCAATATACCTTCGGTAACAGCACCAGCAACGCAGCGACCGGCGCGACCGGCACCAGCCCGTCAAGGCGGTCCAACACCCCGCCATGCCCGGGCAGCAGCGAGCCGCTATCCTTCACCCCTGCCCGCCGCTTCAGCCAGCTTTCGTAAAAGTCCCCGGCCTGCGCCAACACTGCCAGCACCGGCGTCGCCAGCGTCATGCGCACCGGCAAGCCATAGCGATAATGCAGGAACGCGGCGAACAGGCCCGCCGCCAAAACGCCACCGCCCAGCCCGGCCCAGGTCTTGTTCGGGCTGATGGCCGGCGCAATCTTCGCCCCGCCTATAACGCGACCCGCCGCATAGGCACCGATGTCGCATGCCCACACCAACGCCAGCGCCCACAGCGTAAAGAGAATACCCTCATCTTGCCGCCGGATCACCAGCAAGGCCATGATCGGCAGCCCGACATAGAAGATGCCCTGCGCCAGCCCGCGCCGCCCGGTCACGATCACCACGAAGAAGCCCGCGCCGATTAGCAAGCCGAGCGTGAGAAACCCCGCTCCCGCACCAATTACGGGGGCCATAATCGCAAGCGGCACCGACAACGCATATTGCGCAAGCCGCTTGGTCTCGTTCGGCGCGGACTGCAGTCCCGCCCATTCCCCCATCATGACGATGCCGAGCACCACGCAAAGTAGCCAGAATGCGATCCCGCCCAATACAACGCCGGTCAATGCGACCGCGACCAGCGCGATCCCGACGATGATGCGCAGCGTCAGATTGGACGGGCCACGCGGCTCGGCAAGCGGCGTCACGGGAGGTGGCGTCACAGGCCCCCGAACCGACGCTGCCGCTGTCCGAAGGTTTCGACCGCAGCAGCCAGCGTATCTGCGTCAAAATCGGGCCACAGCGTATCGACGAACAGCAATTCGGCATAGGCCGCTTGCCACAACAGGAAGTTGGACAAACGGACCTCACCGGAGGTGCGAATCAACAGATCCAGCGGCGGCAGGTCGCGCGTGTCGAGCTCGTCCTCGAACACGGCTTCGTCGATCGTCGTCGGATCGAGCGTGCCTGCTTGCGCGCGTTCCGCAAGCCGCCGCGCGGCCGCCGCAATCTCCGCTTGCGCGCCGTAATTGAGCGCGATCACCAGGATCGGCCCGGTGTTGACTGCGGTACGCGCGACTGCGGTGTCGATCAGTTCGACCAGATCGGGGGTGAACCGGCGATAATCGCCAATCACCCGCAGTTGCACATTGTCGCGCACCATCTCATCAAGGTCATTGCGGATGAACAGCCGCAGCAACCCCATCAGGTCACTGACTTCGCTCTCCGGGCGTCGCCAGTTCTCGCTCGAAAAGGCATAGAGCGTCAGCGCCTCAATCCCCATCGCGCGCGCAGCACGCGAGATACGACGCACCGCTTCGACGCCTTGCCGATGGCCAGCGACCCGCGGCAAATGGCGTTTCTTGGCCCAGCGCCCATTGCCATCCATGATGATCGCGACATGGCGCGGCAACACCCCCGCGCCCTTGCCGGTCACCAACTCGGGAGCAGAGGCGGCAAATGGCCTCACTTGCCCAAAATTTCCTTTTCCTTGGCGCTCGCCGCCGCATCGATTTCGCCAATCGTCTTGTCGGTCAGCTTCTGCACTTCGGTTTCGAGCTTCTTGCGCTCGTCCTCGCCGAACAGGCCCTTCTTTTCATCGACCTTGAGCGAATCCATGCCGTCACGACGCACATTGCGCGCGGCGATGCGCGCATCCTCGGCATATTTACCCGCGAGCTTGGCCAACTCCTTGCGGCGCTCCTCGGTCAGATCGGGAATCGGCAAGCGCAGGGTGGTGCCATCGACGATCGGGTTGAGCCCGAGCCCGGCCGAGCGAATCGCCTTGTCGCACGGGCCGACATTGGACTTGTCCCACACCTGTACCGACAGCATCCGCGGCTCGGGTGCCGACACGGTCGCCACCTGATTGAGCGGCATTTGCGCGCCGTAGACCTCGACGGTGACGGGATCGAGCAGCGAGGTCGATGCGCGTCCGGTGCGCAGACCGGCGAGATCGCCCTTCAACGATTCGACACTGCCCGCCATGCGGCGTTCGAGATCGGCCTTGTCATAAGCGGCCATGACTTAATCTCCTGCTGTGGTTTGAACGACCGTCGACACGCCTTCACCGCGCAGAACCGCAGCAAGATTGCCGGGCTGACGGATGTTGAAGACGACGATCGGGATTTTGTTGTCGCGGCAAAGCGCGATCGCGCTCGCGTCCATCACCTTGAGATCCTGCGCGAGCACAGTGCCGTAACTCACGGTTTCAAAACGCTTGGCGGTCGGGACCAATTTCGGGTCGGCATCATAGACGCCGTCGACCGACGTGCCCTTGAACAGGGCGTCGCACTTCATCTCGGCGGCGCGCAACGCGGCCCCGCTATCGGTGGTGAAGAACGGGCTGCCGACGCCCGCTGCAAAAATCACGATCCGACCCTTTTCGAGATGGCGCTCGGCGCGGCGGCGGATGAAGGGTTCACACACCGACGCCATGGGGATCGCCGATTGCACGCGCGTCTCGACGCCGATCTTTTCCAGCGCGTTCTGCACGGCGAGCGCGTTCATCACGGTCGCCAGCATCCCCATATAATCGCCGGTGGCGCGGTCCATGCCGCGCGCCGCGCCGGAAATACCCCGGAAGATGTTACCCCCGCCGACGACGACGCAGAGTTCATACCCCTGGTGCTTCACATCGGCGATTTCGGCGGCCACACGGGCAATGACGTCAGGGTCGATCGAAAGGCCACCGGCCCCCATCAGGACCTCGCCCGACAATTTCAGCAAAATACGTTTAAAGTGCGGGGTGGTCACGGCATTCCAGACTGCAAAGGGTCATGATCGCCCTGGGGGCGGTGCGGCGCGGACCTTATCGGGCACGCACTGCGATTGGAAGCGCGGAAACCGTGCAGATCGAATACACGAAGGGCCGCACCTCACCGGCACGGCCCTTCGGCATTTGCGGCCTCGCGCGCGAGCGGGGCCGAGTGTTATGCAGTCGCCTGCGGCACACCCGAAGCGGCCGCGACTTCCGCCGCGAAATCGCTCGTTTCCTTCTCGATGCCTTCGCCGAGCTGGAAGCGGACATAGTCCTTGAGCACGATCGCGGTGCCGGCTGCCTTGGCGGCATTGGCAACGACGTCCGAGATCTTGGTCTTGCCGTCCATCACCAGCAGCTGGCTGACGAGCGCGTTTTCCTTGCGATACTTGGCGATCGCACCCTCGACCATCTTGGCGACGATGTCGGCGGGCTTGCCGCTTTCCGCTGCCTTTTCGGTCGCGATCGCGCGCTCACGCTCGACGATCTCGGGGTCGAGGCCATCTTCGTTCAGCGCCAGCGGGAAGGCTGCTGCGATGTGCATGGCGATCTGCTTGCCGAGCGGCTCGAGCACATCCTTGCCCGCTTCGCTCTCCAGCGCGACGAGCACGCCGATCTTGCCGAGGCCGGGGGCCGCTGCGTTGTGGATGTAGGGAACAACCGCGCCAGCCGACACTTCGAGGCGCTTGGCGCGACGCAGGTTCTGGTTCTCGCCGATCGTGGCGATGTTGTTGGTCAGGATTTCCTCGACCGTCTTGGCACCCAGCGGGGCGGCCTTGATCGTCGCGATATCGTCACCCAGTTCGAGCGCGACCGAAGTCACGTCGCGAACGAAGGTCTGGAACTGCTCGTTCTTGGCGACGAAATCCGTCTCCGAGTTCACTTCGACCGCAGCACCCTTGGTGCCCGATACTTCGACGCCGATCAGGCCCTCGGCCGCAGTGCGGCTGGACTTCTTGGCGGCCGCGGCGAGGCCCTTGGCGCGCAGCCAGTCCATCGCCACCGTCATGTCGCCATTGGCTTCGGTCAGCGCCTTCTTGCAATCCATCATGCCCGCGCCGCTCTTTTCGCGCAGGTCCTTTACCGCAGCTGCCGTGATCTCGGCCATGTCGTTGGTCCTTATCTCAGTAGAATATGGTTTTGGACGGGATAGAGCCGCGCCCTACCCCGTCCGTATGTCAGTTCTGCGACGCTTACGCGTCGATCTGGCGCTCGGTTTCCGCAGCCAGCTCGGCCTGCAGAGCCGCGTCGGTTGCCGGCGTAATGTCGGCGGCCGCAGCCGGAGCAACGCTCAGCGCTTCCTCGGCGGGCGGAGCTTCCATCGAACCGATGTCCTGGCGACGCGACAGCTGCTCATGGCCACCGCGGGTCGCGGCGATCGCAATCGCTTCGCAATACAGGCGGATGGCGCGGCTGGCGTCGTCATTGGCCGGAACCGGGAAGGCGATGCCGTCGGGCGAAACGTTCGAATCGAGGATCGCGACGACCGGGATCCCCAGCGTGTTGGCTTCCTTGATCGCCAGCTCTTCCTTGTTGGCGTCGATCACGAACATCACGTCGGGAATGCCGCCCATGTCGCGGATGCCGCCGAGCGACAGCTCGAGCTTGTCCTTCTCACGGGTAAGCTGCAGCACTTCCTTCTTGGTCAGGCCGTGCGTGTCGCCCGAAAGCTGCTCTTCCAGCGTCTTGAGGCGCTTGATCGAACCCGAAATGGTCTTCCAGTTGGTGAGCATGCCGCCCAGCCAACGATGGTTGACGAAATGCTGGCCCGAACGACGGGCTGCTTCTGCAACGGGCTCCTGCGCCTGGCGCTTGGTGCCGACGAACAGCACCTTGCCGCCAGCGGCGGTCGACGCTGCGACGAATTCGAGCGCGCGCGCGAACAGCGGAACGGTCTGCGAGAGATCGAGAATGTGGACGCCGTTGCGGTCGCCAAAGATGTAGGGCTTCATCTTCGGATTCCAGCGGTGCGTCTGGTGGCCGAAATGCGCGCCCGTTTCGAGCAATTGCTGCATGGAGACGACAGGTGCCGCCATAAGGTAGTTCCTTTCCGGTTGATCCTCTGGGAAGCGAGTAATCCGGACAGGCGAACCTGCTCGGACACCGGTGATGTGTGCTTCCCATGCGGTGTGAAGGCGCGCCCTTTATCCGAGACGCTCCGGCAAATCAAGTCCGGCAATGCGCTTGACGACGGAACGCAATGAGAACATAACGGGTCTCAGAGCGGAACGTGGAACGGAACACGGCCCGTGAATGTTGCGACTTTGTGACTCTTCACCGTGAATGAAGGAGTTGAACGATGGCCGTTGTGAGTTTTCTGGTGTTCGCGAGTGCCTTCGCCGCGAGCCTTGCTGTTTTCTACCTGACCCTGGCACCTGCGCTGCCGCGGATCGTCGCGATCTTGCGCGATGGAGCCGACCCTCTCGCTGCTCTCCAAACGCAGGTAACGGTCAGGGAGCCGCGTCTGCGGGTGCGGGGGACGACCGCCCCAGCGCTGGCACGGACGCCGCTGCGCGCAGCCGCTTGACCCGGGCATAGGCGACGATGCTGAACGGCAATGTCGCGAGATATGCGACGCACAGGAAGCTGAGCGTGTGCCAGGGAGCGGAGATGAGCGCTGCCCCCAGTAGAACCACCACCGCAATTGCTTCGAAGCGGATATTGTTGCGCAAACGCAGCGAAGACCAACTGAAGGTCGCGACGCTCGACACCATCAACGCTGCCATCAGCGCGACCCAGGGCGCTACGATCAGCGGCGAACGCCACCAGTCGAGACCGGTCCAGAACCACAAATAAAGGGGTAGCATCGCCAGCCCGGCACCGACCGGAGAGGGCGCGCCAGTCAAAAAACCTGCGGATTTATGCGGTTGCTCCACCACGTCGATCGCTGCGTTGAACCGGGCGAGACGCAGCGCGCAGAACACCGCGAACACCAGCGCGCACAGCCAGCCGACGCGGGGCAGATCCTTCAGCGACCACAAATAGAGGATCAGCGCGGGCGATACGCCGAACGAAATGGCATCCGACAGCGAATCGAGCTCGGCCCCAAAGCGGCTCTCGCCGCGCACCATGCGCGCGATCCGCCCGTCGATCCCGTCGAGCACGCTGGCGATCATCACCATCACGACTGCGGTTTCCCACTGACCGGCAATCGCGAAGCGAATGCCGGTCAGGCCGGAACACAAAGCAAGCGCGGTAACGGCGTTGGGCGCAACCGCGCGCAGTGGCAGCCCCCGTGCCGCGCCGCGCCGATACGGAGACCTCATGCGATGACAATCCGTCGCATCACTGCGCGATCCCGGCCGCCATAGTGCCGCCTACGCGGCCAAGGATCGTTTCGCCCGCTACGCTCCGCTGGCCAAGCACAACCTGGCACGCGCAATCATCGGGCAGATAGACGTCAACCCGGCTGCCGAAGCGAATCAAACCGATGCGCTGCCCCGCCGCGACCATGTCGCCCGGCTTGACGAACGGCACGATCCGACGCGCGAGCAGGCCAGCAATTTGCGTAAAACCAATGCGCCGCACGGTGCCATCCGCAGCCGGTCGGCCTTCGACGACGATATGCTGACGCTCATTGTCCTCGCTTGCTTTGTCGAGCTCGGCATTCACGAACTTGCCCGAGATATAGACAACCTGCTTCACCGTTCCCGCGATCGGCGTGCGGTTGATATGGACGTCGAACACCGACATGAACACCGACACGCGCACCAGCGGCGCATCGCCCAGGCCATTCGGGCCGGCCAGTTCGCGCGGCACCGGTACGCGCTGAATCATCGAAATCAGCCCGTCGGCAGGAGATACGATCAGCCCCTCGCCGCTCGGCGTTACGCGTACCGGATCGCGAAAGAACAAGGCGACCCATAAGGTGATGCCGATCAACGGCCACGCCACGAACCAGCCGAACCAGACCAATGCGACCAGCGCGATCACCCCGGCGATGGCGACATATTTGCGCCCTTCCGGGTGCAGATCGGGGATGCGCCATTTCACGGCTTCGGCGGACGGATTTGGTGTTTCGGGAGGAAGCATCCCCCTTCCCTACCCCACACGTCCCCGTGCCACAATCATCATCCCGCGCTCCTGCCGTTCCGCACCGGGTTGATCGCCGCGCGCCATGCTCCTAGACGCTCCTCGAAACTCCCATAGGAAAGATCGTGATGGCGAAGATCAAGGTGAAGACGCCCGTCGTGGAAATCGATGGCGACGAGATGACGCGGATCATCTGGCAGTGGATCCGCGAACGGCTCATTCTCCCCTATCTCGATATCGATCTGGAATATTACGACCTCGGCATGATGAGCCGCGATGCGACCGACGACAAGATCACGGTCGATAGCGCAAAGGCGATCCAGAAATACGGCGTCGGCGTGAAATGCGCGACGATCACCCCCGACGAGGCCCGCGTCGAGGAATTCGGCCTGAAGAAGATGTGGAAGTCGCCCAACGGCACAATCCGCAACATTCTCGGCGGCACCATCTTCCGCGAGCCGATCGTGATCAAGAACGTGCCCCGCCTGATCCCAGGCTGGACGCACCCGATCGTCGTCGGCCGCCACGCATTCGGCGATCAGTATCGCGCGACCGACTTCCTCGTTCCCGGCCCGGGCAAGCTGCGCCTGGTGTTCGACGGGGATGACGGCGAAGTGATCGACCGCGAAGTGTTCCAATTCCCGTCGGCGGGCGTCGCGCTGGCGATGTACAATCTTGACGATTCGATTCGCGATTTCGCGCGCGCCTCGATGCATTACGGCCTGAACCTGAAATGGCCGGTGTACCTGTCGACCAAGAACACCATCCTCAAGGCCTATGACGGCCGCTTCAAGGATCTGTTCGCCGAAGTGTTCGAGACCGAGTTCAAGGACAAGTTCAAGGAAGCGGGGATCGTCTACGAACATCGCCTGATCGACGACATGGTCGCCTCGGCGCTCAAGTGGCACGGCGAATTCGTCTGGGCGTGCAAGAATTATGATGGCGACGTGCAGTCCGACCAGGTTGCACAGGGCTTCGGCTCGCTCGGCCTGATGACCTCGGTGCTGCTCACCCCCGATGGCAAGACGGTCGAGGCGGAGGCCGCCCACGGCACCGTTACGCGCCACTTCCGCCAGCACGAGCAAGGCAAGGCAACTTCGACCAACCCGATCGCGTCGATCTTCGCCTGGACCGGCGGCCTGAAATATCGCGGCAAGTTCGACGGCACCCCCGAGGTGACCCAATTCGCCGAGACGCTCGAGCGTGTCTGCATCCAGACCGTCGAGAACGGCCACATGACCAAGGATCTGGCGCTGCTGATCGGCCCCGATCAGCCGTGGATGACGACCGAGCAGTTCTTCGAGCAGGTGCGCGTCAATCTCGAACAGGCGATGGGCGCTTCGGCCTAACCCTCCTCCCAAATCTACTTGGCGGCCACCGCGTCCGATACGGACCCGTGGCCGCCGAACCGTCTTTCGGCCACTAAAGGTCTTTTTTGTCAGTCAAAAGCTGACAAGCCGCCAATGTGTTGCGTACAGTGGCGCAATGGCATCTCCCCTAAACTCCACCGGTTTCAGCGACGCCCTTGTAATCCTGGGGGCAGCCGGGCTCGTTATCCCCGCTTTTGCGCGGGCCAAGATCAGCCCGGTCATCGGTTTCATTCTCGTCGGATTACTGGTCGGCCCGTCGGGGCTGGGCGCGCTCGTCCCCAGCTATCCCTGGCTTTACCACATCACCATTTCCGATCCGCACGCGATCGAGCCTTTTGCCGAATTCGGCATCGTGCTGCTGCTGTTTTCGATCGGGCTCGAGTTGTCGTTCAAACGCTTGTGGTCGATGCGCCGACTTGTCTTCGGCACCGGTGCGGCGGAATTGATCGGATCGGGGCTGATACTCGGTACCGGCTTGCACCTGTTGACGGACGTGGCGTGGACCGGATCGTTCGCGCTGGGTATTGCGCTTGCGCTTTCGTCCACCGCACTGGTGCTCCCGATCGCGGGCACGTCGAGCCCTGTCGGGCGTACGGCGTTTGCCATGCTGTTGTTCGAGGATCTGGCGCTGGTGCCGATCATCTTCATTCTGGGCGCGCTGGGGCCGATGGCGGCGGCGGGCGGATGGATGGGATTCGCGCGCGTTGGCGGCGGCGCGATCCTGACGGTCGCAATCCTGTTCGTCGGCGGGCGCTTCTTCCTGCCCAAATTGTTCGCCCAGGCGGCGCGCACCAAGAGCCCGGAACTGTTCCTCGCGGCGTCGTTGCTGGTGGTGATCGCCGCGAGCCTGGCGACGACGGCAGCCGGGCTCTCCCCGATCGTCGGCGCGTTGATCGCCGGGCTGCTGATCGCCGAAACCAATTACCACAGCGAAGTCGAAGTGATGACCGCGCCGTTCAAGGGGCTGGCGCTCGGCGTGTTCCTCATCACCGTCGGCATGAGCGTCGATCTCGGCGCGATCGTCGCCGACTGGGGATCGTATCTGCTCGCCATCATCGCCGTCGTCGCGATCAAGGCGCTGGTCACTTTCGGTTTGCTGCGGCTGGCCGGCATCCGGGGTGGGGTGGCAGCGGAAACCGGCATGTTGATGGGCAGCCCGTCCGAAACGACGCTGATCGTGCTGGGGGCGGCGGGGCAGGCGCAACTGCTCGCGCCCGGCCTCGCCAGCTTCTGGCAGACCGTCACCGCGATCGGCCTGACGATCACGCCATTGCTCGCCTTGCTTGGCAAACGCGCGGCCAAGCGGATCGAGCGTCGCCAGGGTGATTCACCGGAGGCGTCGATCCCGGAGGAAGGCCCCGGCACCGTTGTGATTGGCTTCGGTCGCGTCGGGCGGATGGTATGCGACATGCTGAAAGTCCACGGCCAGCCCTATGTCGCGGTGGAGGCCGATATCGATGCGGTGAAGGCGGCGCGGGCCGATGGCTATCCGGTGATTTTCGGCGATGTCGTGCGCCCGGAACTGGTCGACCGGCTCAATCTCGGCCGCGCGCGCGCGCTGATCCTGACGATGGACGATCCGGTGCTGAGCGTTGCGCTCACACGGCGGGTCCGTGGGTGGGTGCCTGATCTGACGATCATCGCGCGCGCCCGCGACACCGCCCATGCCGCCGAACTTTACAAAGCAGGCGCGAGCGACGCAGTGCCCGAGACGCTGGAAAGCTCGCTGCAATTGGCCGAGGCAGTGCTGACCGATCTCGGCGTCGCGGTCGGCCCGGTGATCGTCTCGATCCACGAGAAGCGCGCCGAATTGCGCCAGGAGATCAAGGCCGCCGCCGATCTGGAGGTCGCGCCGCGCCTGATCCGCGCGCGCCTGAGCAAGGACTAACCGCCGCAGCCAACCGAGACTGCGGCGTGAGCGCTTAGCGTGCCAGCGCGGCCTTCACCGCCGCAACCGCCTCGGCACCCTTCGCACCATCCGGCCCACCGCCTTGCGCCATGTCGGGGCGACCGCCGCCACCCTGCCCGCCCAGCGTCGCTACCGCGATCTTGAGCAGATCGACCGCGCTGCGCGTCGCGACCAGATCGGCCGTCACACCAACCGCCACCGACGCACGTCCCTCATTGACCGCGACGATCATCGCAATGCCAGAGCCGACGCGCTGCTTCATCTCGTCCACCGCGCCGCGCAGGCCCTTGGGGTCGAGCCCCTCGACCACCTGGCCGAGGAACTGCACGCCGCCAACCTCTTCCGGCCCCGCCGCAGCCGCACCGGCCCCGCCGCCCAGCGCCAGCGCCTTCTTGGCTTCGGCCAATTCACGCTCCAGCCGCCGCCGGTCCTCGACCAAAGCCGCCACGCGCGCCGGTACTTCGTCGGGCGAGGATTTCAGCGCCGTCGCCGCCTCGCGCAGTTTCTCGTCGCGCGAGGTGAGGTAAGACCGCGCCGCCTCACCCGTCAGCGCCTCGACGCGACGCACACCGCTCGACACCGCGCCTTCGCTCACCACCGTGAACAGGCCAATGTCGCCCAGCGCGCGGACATGCGTGCCGCCGCACAGTTCGAGCGAGTAGATCTCGTCGCCCTCGCGCCCCATCGACACGACGCGCACTTCGTCGCCATATTTCTCACCGAACAGCGCCATCGCCCCTTCCGCGATCGCTTCGTCGGGCGTCATCAAGCGAGTCGTGACCGGGCCGTTGGCACGGATCTGGTGGTTCACGTCGACCTCGACCTGCGCCAGTGCGGCGGGGTCGATCGCGGTCGGTTGCGAAAAGTCGAAGCGCAGCCGCTCGGGCGCGACCAGGCTGCCCTTTTGCGCGACATGCAGCCCCAGCCGCTGGCGCAGCGCCTCGTGCAGCAAGTGCGTCGCCGAATGGTTGGCGCGAATCCGGTCGCGCCGGCCGCTGTCGATCGTCAGATGCAGCGCATCGCCAACCGCGATCTCGCCCTGTTCGATCTTCGCCTGATGCGCGAACAGGCGGCCGAGATATTTGCGCGTATCCTCGACATGCGCCAGCACGCCGCCACCCGTCAGCGTGCCGGTATCGCCGACTTGGCCGCCGCTCTCGGCATAGAAAGGCGTCTGGTTGACGACGATCTCGACCGTCTCCCCCGGCCCGGCGCGCTCGACCCGCGCGCCATCCTTGACGATCGCGACGACCTGGCCCTCGCCTTCTTCGCTGGCATAGCCGATGAACTCGGTGCTGCCGCTGGCTTCGGCAATGTCGAACCACACATCATCCGAGGCGCGCTGGCCCGATCCCTTCCAAGCGGCGCGCGCGGCGCGCTTCTGCTCGGCCATGGCGGTGTCGAACCCGGCGCGATCGATCCCGAAGCCCTGGCGCCGCAGCGCATCCTCGGTCAAATCATACGGAAAACCGAACGTGTCGTAGAGCTTGAACGCGGTCTCGCCCGGCAGCGTGTCGCCTTCGGCCATCCCTGCGGTCGCTTCTTCCAGCAGCCGCAAACCGTTCACCAAGGTGCGGCGGAACTGCGTTTCTTCCTGCAGCAAGGTCGATTCGATCGACGCCTGCGCGCGCACCAGTTCGGGGTAAGCCGCACCCATTTCCGAAACCAGCGCCGACACCAGCCGGTGCATCAACGGCTCCTTCGCGCCCAGCAAATGCGCATGGCGCATCGCGCGGCGCATGATCCGGCGCAGCACATAGCCACGCCCCTCATTGGCGGGCAACACGCCATCGGCGACGAGGAAGCCCGACGAGCGCAAATGATCGGCAATCACGCGGTGGCTCGCCTGCGTCTCGGGCGTCAGCGGCGCGCCAGACAGCGCCACCGACGCCGCGATCAGCGCCTTGAAGGTGTCGGTATCATAATTGTCGTGCACGCCCTGCAGCACGGCGGCCACGCGCTCCAGCCCCATGCCGGTGTCGATCGACGGGCGCGGCAGCGGCGTGCGCGTGCCATCGGCGGCCTGGTCGAACTGCATGAAGACGAGGTTCCAGATCTCGACGAAACGGTCGCCATCTTCCTCGGGGCTTCCCGGCGGGCCACCATAAATATGGTCGCCATGGTCGAAGAAGATCTCCGAGCACGGCCCGCACGGGCCGGTGTCGCCCATCGACCAGAAATTGTCGTTGGTGGCGATGCGGATGATGCGCTCTTCGGGCAATCCCGCGATCTTGCGCCACAAATCGAACGCTTCGTCATCGGTGTGATAGACGGTGACGGTCAGCCGGTTGGGGTCGAGCCCCCATTCCTTGGTCAGCAAATTCCAGGCGAGCGTGATCGCGCGTTCCTTGAAATAATCGCCGAACGAGAAATTGCCGAGCATCTCGAAAAAAGTGTGGTGCCGCGCGGTATAGCCGACATTGTCGAGGTCATTATGCTTACCGCCCGCGCGCACGCACTTTTGCGAAGACGTCGCGGTCGAATAGGGCCGCGATTCCAGGCCGGTGAACACGTTCTTGAACGGCACCATCCCGGCATTGACGAACATCAGCGTCGGGTCGTTCTGCGGCACCAACGGTGCGGACGGGACCTTCGCATGGCCATTGGCCGCGAAATAATCGAGGAAGCTGCGACGAATGTCGTTGGTCGAGAGCGAGAGCTGGGTCATGCCCGGTGCTTAGGCGAGGCGCGTGCGTATCTCAAGCATGGCTCGGTTCGTCGCGATCGGCTATCGCGCAGGGAACTTGCCCGGGGACCCGTGATGCGCGTGTTGAAGATTGCGCCACTGCTGCTGTTGCTCGCCCCCACGGCCGAAGTGGCGCGCGCGACCGCCAGCGCGCCGCCGCACGCCATTTGCGGCGACGACACCATCGCCCCCAGCGTCGCGCGCATCCTGCCCGGCTTCGGCGCGGGCGCGCTCCCGATCCGCACCGCCAAGCCGCAGGCTCAGGCGTTTTTCGACAACGGCCTGCAACTCAGCCACGCCTTCGCGCACGATGCCGGACACGCCGCCTTTGCCGAAGCCGCGCGACTCGACCCGGCCTGCGCGATGTGCCGCTGGGGCGAAGCCTGGTCGGGCGGCCCGACGATCAACTTCCCCGTCGACGCCGCCACCCAAGTGAAGATGGGCAAGCTGGTCGACGCCGCCATCCCGATGGCCGCGAGCGGCCCGCTGCTCGAACGCCAACTGCTCGCGGCCCTCGCGCTGCGCTACAAAAATGGCGGCGGCAAAGGCCCCGGCGACATCGCCTACGCCCGCGCGATGGAAGCGATCGCGGTCGCGCATCCCGAAAATGACGAACTGCTCACGCTCGCCGCCGATGCCTGGATGATCCCGGCGGCGCTGGGCGAGCGCGGCGACACGCTGCCGCGCGCGGTCGCGCTGCTCGAGACGGTGCTCAAGCGCAACCCGGATTTCACCCCCGCCATCCATTTCTACATCCACGCGACCGAGATGAACGGCTTCCCGGCCCGCGCCGAGCGCTATGCCGACCGCCTCGCCGCGCTCGCCCCCGCCGCCAGCCATTTGATCCATATGCCGAGCCATACCTATTACTGGATCGGCCGCTATCAGGATGCCGCCGACGCCAATGTCCGCGCGGCGGCGCTGGGCGTGGCCGATGCGAAGGCCGCGCATGCGCCCGAGCCCGACGGCGTGTTCCGCCAGCCTTACCATGCGCACAACGTCCATTTCGGCATTGGCGGCGCGTTGATCGCGGGCGACGCGAAAGATGCATTGGCGCTGTCCGAGCCCGTCCTCGGGGCGCTGTCGCGCGCACCCAAATCCGATCCGTTCCAGCAAATGGTCGGCGGCACCGCCTATTTCGCCCAAGGCCGCTTCGCCGATCCGGCGGCAGTGCTGGCGCTGCCCGAACCCGGCGCGGCATACGGCTTCCTGCGCGCCTATCGCCATTATGCGCGCGGCGAAGCCTATGCGCGCCTCGGCAATGCCGCCGCAGTCCGTGCCGAAGCAGCAGCGATCCCGCTGCGTGCTGGCCCCGCCGACAAGGAAGATGCCAGCCTGCAGGCAACCGCGCTGATGCGCATCGCCAAGGCCGTGCTGGAAGGCCGCGCCGCCATGCTGGAACACCGCCCGGACGACGCGGTGAAAGCGTATCGCACGGCGGCGAAGATCGAGACCTCCAAGGTCCTGGTCCATTTCGATGATCCGCCCGTGTGGTGGTATCCAACCGAACGCAGCCTCGCCGCCGCTTTGCTGGCCACGGGCGATGCCCAGCAAGCGCTCGCCCAAGCCAACGCCGCCCTCGCCCGCCGCCCGCTCGACCCGGTGAGCCTGTCGATCAGGGCCGACGCGCTGACAGCGCTGGGGCAGACGGCAGCGGCGGAAAAGGACCGGGCGGCGGCGGTGGCGCGCTGGCACGGCGATAAGAGCGCGTTCTCGGCGGCGTTGATCTGACGGGAGCGCGCCGCCCCAAGACGCGCTTCCCCGGCGAAGGCCGGGGCCCAGTAGGTAGGGCAGATGCAAGAAAGACCAGCCCCCGCCATAACCCGCCCACCACTGGGCCCCGGCCTTCGTCGGGGAAGCGTGTGGTGGGACGAACTGATCATAGCATCAAAACCGCGGGCGGCCTGTTTGCGAGCAGAAGCGGACGCTACCGATGGCGATGAATCGCTTTAATCTTCGGATGCTGAGCGTCCATGAACATATACGCTCTGCCCAGAAGCGCCTGTTTTCCAAAGTCATCAAACTTATTGGGTCCAAGCGGTGTTATAAGAACCTCAGACTTCGTGAGCCCTTCCAAATGCATTCTCTCAATCTCTGACCAGTGAGTCTTGGCTACCGCGTTCAATACAACGTTCACGGCGGGATGGTTGTAGCGAACAATGATGTTCCCATCGTCCATAGGCGCAGGGTTCATATCCGGATGGAAGCCAAGTATTTCGGCAAGCGTCTTTAACGCGAAGGCGCTGGCACCCGCGTCGGACAGGCCATCTTCGAGTATGATGCAAGTGCCATGCGTGAAGACCACGAAGTCCCGTTTGCCATTTGTATAGTAGTTCACGCGCCCGACGACTTCATCAAGCGGCTGTTCAAATGAGGGGTGCCATGTTGGAACTGGCGGGAAGCGCGTGACCATTTCACTCGCCCTTACTCTGCCAAAACCGATTGCGCCGACAAGGCCCGCGATGAACGAGCGTCTCACCATATCCCCACCCCGTTCCAATCGTCTGAATGCCAAGCCTACCGAACAGGCAGATGCATGGAAAGCGACGTCCGCGTCCCACCAATCCGGCTGCTTCGGCACAATTGGCCACCCAGCTTACATCCCCCGCCCCCTCACCCCAACGGCGCATCAATCGACGTCGGCGGCACGCTGAACCATTTCGGCCCGCTCGCGGTCATGTGGAAGCAATCCTCCAGCCGCACGCCGAACTTGCCCGGCAGATACAGGCCCGGCTCGTCCGAAAAGCACATGCCCTCGGCCAGCCGCATGGTTTCGCCGTGGACGAGGTTGACCGGCTCATGCCCGTCAAGCCCGATGCCGTGGCCGGTGCGGTGCGAGAGGCCGGGCAAGCGATAGCCCGGCCCATAGCCGAGCGACGCATAAAACCCGCGCACCGCATCATCCACCGCCCCCGCCGGCGTGCCGACCTGGGCGGCGGCGAAGGCCGTGGCTTGGCCAGCGCGCACCTGATCCCACACCGTGCGCTGTTCCGTGCTCGCGCTGCCGAACACGAAGGTGCGCGAGACGTCGGACTGATAGCCCTGCACGGTGCAGCCGCAATCCATCAGCACGATCTGCCCGTCCGCCACCACTTGCGGTTCGTGGCTGCCATGCGGCAGCGCCGCCGCCGGGCCGATCAGCACCAACGCGAATTCGGGTGCCCCGCCCAATTGCCGTGTGGCGGCGTTCATCAGCGCGGCGATGTCCGCAGGCTTCATGCCCTTTTCCACGCGCGGCCAGGTCCAGCGATAGGCGGCGATCGTCACGTCGGTCGCGGTCTGCATCAGCGCGATCTCGGGCGCGGTCTTGCGCATCCGCACCCCGCGCACGACCGGATTGGCCGAGACGATCTTCGCCCCCGGCAGCGCCCGCGGCAGACCGTCGACCGCGAAATAGCGCACCGTCTCCTCGATGCCGATCGGCCGCTCCGCCAGCTTGCGCTCGCGCAGGAAGCCCGCGACCAGCTTCAGCGGATCCTCATCCTCCTGCCACACGCGCACGTCAGCCGCGACGCCCAGCGTCTGGCGGACCGAGGGTTCCTCGAAGAACGGCGTGACGATGCACGGCTCGCCCTCGACCGGCAGAATCGCCGCGGTCAGGCGCTCGCTGCGAAACCAGGTCACCCCGGTGAAATAGACCAGGCTCGATCCCGATTCGATCAGCACCGCGCCGATGCCCTGCGCGTTCATCAGCGCCTGCGCGCGGGCGATGCGGGCGCTGCGCTCGCCCGGCCCGATCGCCACCGCGCCGCTGGCGATATTGCGCAAACCGGCGAGATCGGGCTCGGCCGCGCGCAGAACGCCACTGGCCGAAAACACCGGCAGCAACGCCGCTCCGGCTGCAAACCCACGCCGCGTCAACATCTTCATCGTCTCGCGCCCCTTTGTCCTTGGCGTAACTGTGCCAGCGGAAAGCGCCCGCCGCAACGCAGCAACGCAGCGCTTCGGCTTGACCGCTCGCACTTTCTCCCGTTGATGACACGAACGACAAAAAGGGGTGACATGTGGCGAAGCGATTGACGACCTATATCCTGATCGCGCTGGTGCTGGGCCTCGCCGTGGGATGGACGCTCAACGCCACGATCGATGACGGCACCCCCGCCAGCGCAGCGCGGCTGAAGGAGATCGCCGGCTATATTTCGATCATCACCACGGTGTTCCTGCGGCTGATCAAGATGATCATCGCGCCGCTGGTGCTCTCGACCCTCGTCGTCGGCATCACGCATATGGGCGGCACCGGCGCGCTCGGGCGGATCGGCCTGCGTGCGGTGGCGTGGTTCGTCGGCGCGAGCCTGTTGTCGCTCTCGCTCGGGCTGGTGCTGTTCCATGTCACCGCGTCGCTGGGTGAAGTGCTCGGCCTCACGCCGCATCTGGTGGTGCCGCCCGTGACCGTCGGCACCGGGCTCGACAAGGCCGGGTTCGATCTCGCCAAGTTCGTCACCCATGTCGTGCCCTCGTCGATCTTCGATGCGATGGCGACCAACGAAATCCTGCAGATCGTGGTCTTTTCGGTGTTCCTCGGCGTCGCGATTTCGGCGGTCGGCGAGAAAGCCGCCCCGCTCGTCCGCGCGACCGAGGCCTTGGTCGCGGTGATGCTGCAAATCACCAATTATGTGATGATGTTCGCGCCGCTGGCGGTGTTCGCCGCTGTCTCCGCCACGCTGACCGAGCAGGGCCCCGGCGTCATCAAGAACCTCGCTTACTTCATGGGAAGCTTCTATTTCGGCTTGGCAGTGTTGTGGGCGCTGCTGTTCGGCCTGTGCTACCTCATCGTCGGCCCGCGCACGCGCAGCTTGCTGCGCTATATCGGCGCGCCGTTGATGATCGGCTTTTCCACCGCCTCGTCCGAGGCAGCGCTGCCGCGCGTGCTGGAGGCGCTGGAGCGCTTCGGCGTGCCGCCCAAGATCGCCGGCTTCGTCGTCCCGCTCGGCTATTCGTTCAACCTCGACGGGTCGATGATGTACATGACCTTCGCGTCGCTGTTCATCGCCCAGGCTTACGACATCCATCTGTCGATCGGCGCGCAGGTGACGATGCTGCTGACCTTGCTGATCACCTCCAAGGGGATCGCCGGCGTGCCGCGCGCCAGCCTGGTGGTGATCGCGGCGACCTTGCCCGTGTTCCACATCCCCGAGGCCGGCCTGCTGCTGATCCTCGCCGTCGACCATTTCCTCGACATGGGGCGCTCGGCCACCAACGTCGTCGGCAATGCCATCGCCGCCAGCGTCATCGCCAAATGGGAGGGGACGCTGGAAGCGCCCGAGCCTCCCGAGATCGGCCTGAACGAACTGCCGCGCGCCGATCACGCATAGCGCCGGTTAATCTTAAGCAGGACCGCCCAAAAGCCGTTCGGGCTGAGCCTGTCGAAGCCCTTCTTCCCCGCGCGCTCACCGCGCTGGGATAGGAGCCCTTCGACAAGCTCAGGGCGAACGGGGTCCGATCCGCTTTAAAGACGCCCGTCACGCATAGGCATAGGGTCCACCCTTGGCGAGCGCCGCCTGATAGGCCGGGCGCGCGTGGATCTTGTCGAGCCACGCGATCGTCGCCGGGCGCGAGGCATCGAGGCCCGCGCGGCTGCGCGCGGCCTCCAGCGGGAAGCTCATCATGATGTCGGCACCCGTGATCGTGTCGCCCGCAAACCATGGACGGCTCGACAGCTCGGCTTCGACATAATCGAGATGGACGTCGATCATCGGTTGGATACGCTTGGCGGCGGTCTTGCCCAGCAGCGGAATGCGGTTGACGACCAGCAGCACGAGCAGCGGCGGCATCATCGACCCTTCGGCATAATGCAGGAACTGGCGATAGCGCAGCACACCATCGCGGTGCGCGGGGGGCCCCAACCGACCATCGCCGCGCTCGACCAGATACTCGACAATCGCGCCCGTTTCGACGATCACATCCCCCAGCTCGGTATCCTCGAGCACCGGCGATTTGCCAAGCGGGTGGATTCGCTTGAGTTCGGGCGGAGCCAGCATCGTCTGCTTGTTCCGCTCATAGCGCTTGATTTCATAGGGGAGCCCGAGTTCCTCGAGCATCCACAGAATCCGCTGCGAGCGCGAGTTTTCGAGATGGTGGACGATCAAGGTCATGAGGACTCTCCGGGTCGGCTTGTTGCCCGCATCCTAGCAGCGATGCGGCACACAAGTCACACGCTACCTTGCGGTGCCCGACGCCGGGGGTCGCCACTCTGCACTCCGGCCATCCCGCCGCCGCAATATGAAAGGCCCGCCATCGCTGGCGGGCCTTCCCGGTCTCTGCGACGGCACCGAGAGCGCTCGATACCGCCATCGTGGTGGGACGCAGCCGTGCACTGCCGCCATCCCCTGCTCCGGCCCGCCGCAGCAGACCGGGGCGAAACTCACATCTCGTCGTCACCTTCATCGGGTTCCGCACCCGCCATCATTTCCTCGGCGACCTTGTCGGTCCGTGCGCGAATCGCCTTTTCCAGACGATCGGACATTTCGACATTTTCCTTGAGGAAGGTCTTGGCGTTCTCACGCCCCTGCCCGATGCGGACGCTGTCATAGCTGAACCACGCGCCCGATTTCTCGACCAGCCCAGCCTTGACGCCCAGATCCAGAATCTCGCCAATCTTGGACACGCCCTGCCCGTACATGATGTCGAATTCGACTTGCTTGAAGGGCGGCGCGACCTTGTTCTTGACGACCTTCACGCGTGTGGTGTTGCCGATGATCTCGTCGCGATCCTTGATCTGGCCGGTGCGACGAATGTCGAGGCGCACCGAGGCGTAGAATTTCAGCGCATTGCCGCCGGTCGTCGTCTCGGGGTTGCCGTACATCACGCCGATCTTCATGCGCAGCTGGTTGATGAAAATCACCATGCAGCGCGAGCGGCTGATCGAGCCCGTCAGTTTGCGCAGCGATTGCGACATCAGTCGCGCCTGCAAACCGACATGGCTGTCGCCCATTTCGCCTTCGATTTCCGCGCGCGGCACCAAGGCTGCGACCGAATCGACCACCAGCACGTCGATCGCGTTGGAGCGCACCAGCGTATCGACGATTTCGAGCGCCTGCTCGCCCGTGTCGGGCTGCGACACGATCAGCTCGTCGATATTGACGCCGAGCTTCTTGGCATAAACCGGGTCGAGCGCATGTTCGGCATCGACGAACGCCGCGGTGCCGCCGCCCTTTTGCGCCTCTGCGATGACATGAAGCGCCAGCGTGGTCTTGCCCGAGCTTTCCGGCCCGTAAATCTCGATCACGCGCCCACGCGGCAAGCCGCCGACGCCGAGCGCGATATCGAGCCCGAGCGAGCCGGTCGAGATCACCTCGACCTGCATCGTCTGTTTCGAGCCCAGCTTCATCGCCGAGCCCTTGCCAAAGGCGCGGTCGATTTGTGCGAGCGCCGCTTCCAGCGCCTTGGCGCGTTCTGCGGTGGCTTTGTCTGCTTGCTTGTCTGAGGCTGCCATTTTGCTGTCGATGACCTTCAACGATACCGCCATTGGTAGCCTCCTGCGCTAGACCGAACGCCGGGTGCGTTCAATGCGTGATGCACCGTGTATCGCGTTTGTTCTTATGGAACAAGAGTAGAACGACAACCTCTTTAAAAAAACCGGCAGGATCACGGCATTCCGCTGCCGCCCGCTGCGCCATAGACTTGTCCGGTGGCGTAGCTGCCGCCACTTTCGGCCAGCAGAACGTAGATCCCGGCAAGCTCGCCCGGTTGCCCCGGGCGACCGAGCGGCGTCTGACCACCAAACTGCTCGAGCTTTTCCATCGTCGCGCCGCCAGACACCTGCAGCGGGGTCCAGATCGGCCCCGGTGCGACGCCGTTCACGCGGATTCCCCGCGACGCCAGTTGTTTGGCTAGGCTGCGAACATAATTGGTGGTTGCTGCCTTGGTTTGCGCGTAATCATACAGATCTTCTGACGGATCGGTTGCCTGCTCCGACGTCGTCCCGATGATCGACGATCCCGGTGCCAGATGCGGCAGCGCCGCCTTGATGAGCCAGAACGGCGCGTAGATATTGGTCTTCATCGTCCGGTCGAATTCCTCGGTGGAAATGTCGAGGATCGAACCGTGGGTTTGTTGTCGGGCGGCATTGCTGACCAGAATGTCGAGCCCACCAAGCGTATCGACTGCGGTCTGGACCAGGGTGGCGCAGAAATCCTCGCTGCACAAATCCCCGGGGATGGCGACTCCGACTCGGCCCGAAGCGCGGATCAGATCGATCACGTCCCGGGCATCCGCCTCCTCTTCCGGCAGATAGTTGATGGCAACGTCGGCTCCTTCGCGCGCGTAAGCGATGGCGGCCGCCCGTCCCATCCCGGAGTCGCCACCGGTAATCAAAGCCTTGCGACCGGCCAGACGACCGGAGCCACGATAGGTCGATTCACCGTGATCGGGCCGGGGCCGCATGTCGCGCGCAAGGCCCGGCCAAGGCTGGCTCTGGCGTTCGAACGGCGGTTTGGGACCAACCTTTTGCGGGTTTGTCAAAGCGGATGGCGAAATGTCTGAGCTGGAAAGTGCCACGATCGGTCTCCGTGCCGGGATTGTGGCAGGAGAAACGGCAGAGCGCCGCGATGGGTCCGCATCAGGCCGGCTTTGTTGGGTTGATCGTGATCAGCCCCCCATCAGCCGCCTGATTAGCCCAATGCCGCCAATGCCTTGGAAACCCCATCCATCGTGAAAGGTTTGGCCAGAGTCGGACGATCGCGATACTCTTCCCCGACGCTATCATGCGACCCGCCGGTCGCGAAAACGAACGGAATGCCCTTCTCCGCGAGCACCGCCGCGATCGGGAAGCTCTTCTCCCCGCCGCGCAAATTGACGTCCAGGATGGCAGCGTCGATGCCACCCGCTTCAATCAACGCCAGCGCGGCCACAACGCTATCCGCCGTGCCGCCATGACGCTTTCCCAAGACATCGAGAAAATCCTCGATCATCATCGCAATCAAGGGTTCGTCCTCGACGATCAAAATGGTCTGTGGCCCGCTCATAATAGGCCCTTAGCCGGGCATGCCGGAATGCGCCAAATCATTTCGCACCCAATACCGCCCGCACCGCTTCAGCAAGCTGTTGTACCGAAAACGGTTTTGCCAGAAAGGCGACGTTGTCGAGATCGATCGACTTGCGAATCGTCTCCTCGGCATAGCCCGACATGAACACGATCGGCAGATCGGGATAGCGCGCGCGCGCTTGCCGCACCATGGTCGGTCCATCCATCAACGGCATCATCACGTCCGATATGAGCAGATCGGGCTTTGGGCCGGATGCCAACAGTTCGAGCGCAGCCTCCCCATGTTCGGCGCACAGCACGGTATAGCCCTGCCGTGTCAGCGCCCGTTCGGCAACGGCCCGCACCATGTCCTCGTCTTCGACCAGCAGGATCGTGCCTGTGCCCCAGAGATCGACCGGCTTCTCGCGCGGCAAAATCCGTGCGGGTGGCGCTTCCGCCAAGGCACCGACGGTGTGGACCGGCAAGTAGATGGTAAATACCGCCCCCGCCTGCCCGCGCGGTCCAGCCTTCACATTATCGGCAAAGATATAGCCACCCGATTGTTTGACGATCCCATAAACGGTGGACAAACCGAGCCCGGTGCCCTTTCCCACCTCCTTGGTCGTAAAAAAGGGCTCGAAGATTTTTGGCAGCACATCGGGCGGGATACCGCCGCCGGTATCGGCCACTTCAAGCACGACATAATCGGCGGCCGGAAGGATATCCGATGCGAGCTTGCGCACTTCGGCGGTGGTGACCGCATAGGTCTGGATCGCCAGCGTGCCGGTGCCGCGCGGATCCTTCGCCATCATCGCATCGCGCGCGTTCACCGCGAGATTGACGACGACCTGTTCGAGTTGCCCGGGGTCTGCACGCACCGGCCCCAGGTTGCGCCCATGTTTGACGGTAAGCGTGACGCTTTCGCCCAACAAGCGCTTAAGCAAATTGGTGACTTCGGAAATCACGTCGGGCAGTTGCAGCACTTGCGGCCTGAGCGTCTGCTGGCGGGAGAAAGCGAGCAATTGCCGCGTCAGGCTGGCCGCGCGGTTGGAGTTGGCGCGGATTTGCTGGATGTCGTCATAATCACTGTCGCCGGGCGAATGGCGCATCAGCATCAAATCGCAATGCCCGATGATCGCGGTGAGGATGTTGTTGAAATCGTGCGCAACACCGCCCGCGAGCTGCCCCACCGCCTGCATCTTGGTGGCCTGCGCCACTTCGCGCTTCAGCCGCGTTTCCTCGCTATTGTCCTTGAGGCTCAACAACACTGCCGAATTGCCGAGGCCGCGCGCACCCGCGATCGACAGGGCGACCGGCTCGTCGGGATGATCCTTCAGCCGCACCGCAAGGTCGGTTGAATGCGTCGCGCCACCGGCAAAACGGCGGATCGCGTCGGCGACCACACCCTTGTCTTCGCGCACCAGCAAATCGCCGGGATAGATGGGCGGGCTGTGCGGATCGACCGCCGCCGCCCGCGCAAAGGCGTCGTTCATCTGCACGAAGCGCCCGTCGCCGCCGATCAAGGCAACGCCGAACGGCATCAACGACACCAGGCTCTTGATATGCGCCGCCGCGCTTTCGCCAATGGCAGGCTGGCTATTCTCTTCCTCGTCGATCAGCGCGACCAGCATCGGCGCGTCTTCCCCATCGAGAAACGGGATCTGGAGAACGCGCAACGGGTTCTGCGCCAGCCCTTCGCGTTCGAACCGCGCCATGCCGTGCGAGTCGGTGATCAGAAAGCGCGCAAAGTCGCGACCGACGATCGCGCCTTCCTCATGCCCCATCGCACGTGCCCGCAACACGCGGTTCGCCGCCCGGATCCGCCCGTCGGGATTGATCAACGCCGCCATGATCCCGGCGCTGCCGAGTCGATCGCCCGTCGCTCCCGAGATCAAATTCTCCATCGTCTGGGCGAGATCCAGGCCCTGCGTTGCATGGAAACGCCAGACCAGAAGGTTGCCGTCTTCGCCGGCCCGCGTCACTTCGGCGGAAAGCTGCGCGCCTTTGATGAGGAGCCGGGCGACTCCCGCCGAGCCATCACGCCAGGCGGCGCGTCCGGCAGCCCCCAAAAGCTCCACACCAGTCGCATCAAACGGCAGCCCCGGCGGGGTCGCAAAGCCGCCGAACAGCGTCTCGTAGCGATTGTTGGCGCACACCAACCGTCCGGCACGATCGGTCACCGCAATCGCATCCGGGCTGCTCTCCGCAACCGTACGCGCGACGCTCCAATCCGGCTCGGCAGCGAGTTCCGCGGTGCGCGGGAACAGACGGCGGAACAACAGCAGCCCGCCCGTCGCCACGAGCGCGGTCGCAAAGAACGCCGCCGCAATCGGCGCGCTGCCGATCACCACCAGAACGATCGCCGCAGCCGCGCAGCCGCAGCCAATCGCGATCAAAGCTGCGCCGCGAGACGGGTTCGGAGACGTTGGAAGCGATGCCATCCGCACCTGCATTGGGCGATGCGCCGGGAGCGTCAAGGGCAAAGCGGCCAGACACCGCCGCACCGCGCCACCCGTCCAGGCGGCGCGGTGCAGAATACCGCCTTTACCAGACCTTCACACGGTCAGCCGGGGCAAGATACAGCTTCTCGCCCGCCTTCACGCCGAACGCCTTGTACCAGGCATCGACGTTGCGCACCTCGGCGGTGCGGAAGGGCCCGGGCGAATGTTCGTTCGAAATCACCTGCGAACGCAGCGCCGGTTCGCGGAACTTGATCCGCCAGACCTGCGCATAGCCAAGGAAGAAGCGCTGGTCGCCCGTCAGCCCGTCGATCACCGGAGCAGGCTTCCCGCCAAGCGAGCGGTGATACGCATCATAAGCCAGCGCCAGCCCGGCAAGATCCGCCATGTTTTCGCCCAGTGTCAGCCCGCCCTTGATGTGCAGGCCCGGCAGCGGCTCATACGCGTCATACTGCTTGACCAGCTTGTCGGTCATCGCGGTGAAGCGTTTGACGTCCTCTGCGGTCCACCAATCGGCGAGCTTGCCGGTCGGATCGTATTTGCGCCCCTGATCGTCGAAATGGTGGCTCAGTTCATGCCCGATCACCACGCCGATGCCGCCGTAATTGACCGCCGGGTCCGCCTTGGCGTCGAAGAAGGGGGGCTGCAGGATCGCCGCCGGGAAGACGATCTCGTTCATCGGCGGATTGGCATAGGCGTTCACCGTCATCGGGGTCATGCCCCATTCGGTGCGATCGATCGGCTGGCCGAGCTTGTGCAGATCGCGCTCATATTCAAACGCGTTCGCCGCCGCGACATTGCTGACGATGTCGTCGCGCTTCACCGTCAGCGCCGAATAGTCGCGCCACTTCGACGGATAGCCGATCTTGGGGGTAAAGGCGGCGAGCTTGGCGTGCGCCTTTACCTTGGTTTCCGGGGCCATCCACGTCAGATTGTCCAGCCGCACGCTCATCGCCGCGATGATGTTCTTGACGAGCTGGTCCGCCGCCGCCTTGGTCGCGGGCGGGAAATATTGCGCGACATATTCCTGGCCGACCTGTTCGCCCATCGCCCCGCTGACGATCCCCACGCCGCGCTTCCACCGCACCGGCTGCTGCGGCGCACCGCTCAGCACCGTGCCATAAAAGGCGAAATTGGCGTCGTTGATCGGCTTGGCGAGAACGCCGGCGTAGCTGCGCAGCAAGCGCAGGATCAGGAAATCCTGGACCACCTGGACCGGGGCATCGGCGAAAGCCTTGGCTTCGTCGGTCAACGCGCTGGGCATCCCGACCAGATAATTGCCCTGGCCTGCGGTCCCCGCCGTCTTCATGTAGACCTCCCACGGGAAGCCCGGGGCCTTGGCCGCGAAGTCAGCCGCCGACCACTTATTGTAGGTCAGATCGGAATCGCGCGATTTGATGCGGTCCCAATGCGCGGTCGCCAGCGTCTTTTCAAAGGCGTAGACCGCCGCGCCGCGCGCCGCGGCATCGTCCACACCGGCGAGGCCCAGCATCTGCACCTGATAGGCCTGATATTTTGCGCGCGTGTCGGCGAGCTTGGGGTCGTCCTTCAGATAATAATCACGATCGGGCAAGCCGATGCCCGATTGGCTCAGCCCGACGATATAGGTATCGGGGGCCTTGTCGTCCTGGCCTACGCCCATGCGGAACAGGCCGCCCACGCCAATCCGTTGCAGCTTGGCCATCTCGACCGCCAGCGCAGTCTTGTCGCCCGCTGCGCGGATTTCGGCGATCCAGGGCTTGATCGGATCGATGCCCTTGGCGTTGATCGCGGCGTCATCCATGAAGCTCGCATAGAAATCGCCGATCTTGTCGCCGGGACGCTTCGCCGCAGCATCCAGGATCGTGCGGGTCTGTTCCAGCGAGCGGTCGGCCAAGCGGTTGAACATACCGTACGTCGCCTTGTCCGCCGGAATCTCGGTGGCTGCTTCCCACTTGCCGCCTGCGAACTTCACGAAATCATCACCCGGCTTAACGCTGGTGTCCATGCCGGCAATATCGAGCCCGAACGCGCCGATCTCGGCACCGGCCGCTTTCGGCGCGGGCTCTGCCTTCGCTGCAACCTTGGGCTTCGGTGCCGGATTTGCGTGGGTCACCCCCACCAGTGCCGCAGACGCGAGCAGGGAAACCGTGACCAACGAACGACGCATGCAAAAATCCTCTCAACGGACATTTAATGGAGCGTGTTGTAACCGCATGACACATTCCGTCAAATCGCTTGTTTCGGCCCTTTTTGCGCAGCACGCCTGCGCCATTTGCGACCGATGCGGACGCGCCACACCAGTCCGGCCAGAAAAAAACCTGCCGCCGACAGCGCCACAGCGATCAAAATCAGGCCGACAATCGTCGCCGGACCACCCTGCGAAACCAGCCAATGGAGCAGGCCGACATTGGCCTTCACATTGCTGGCAATCGGCGCGCCCGGCACGCTGCGATCGAGCCGCAACACCCAATGCCCGAGTTCGTAGGCGCACCAGAATAGCGGCACCGTTGTGACCGGGTTGTGCAACAACGTCGTCCCGACGGCGACCGGTACGTTGGCACGCACCGGAAGCGCAGTCACCGCCGCCAGGGGCATGTGCGCGAATGGGAACAGGACGCCCGTAAAGAGCCCCAAAGCGACGCCCCGCGGCACCGAACGACGCGTAAAGCGCCACAATTCCGGGGCGAGAATGCGGTGCGCAACGGGACGAAGATAGCGATTCGCCTCCACGCTTTCCCGCGTGGGGATGTGGCGACGCGCGAATGCGATGATCTGTGCCGTGCGGCGGGCGCGGATGACGACGTCAACCACGGTCGCGCATCAGCCTCCCTTGCTCGCGCTTCCAGTCGCGTTCCTTGATCGAATCGCGCTTGTCATGCGCCTTCTTGCCCTTGGCCAGCGCCAGTTCGACTTTCGCGCGGCCCTTGGAATTGAAATAGACCATCAGCGGCACGAGCGTCATGCCCTCGCGCGCCACCGCGCCGTGCATCTTGTTGATCTCGCGCTCGTGCAGCAGGAGTTTGCGCGCGCGCTTGGGCTCATGGTTGAAGCGGTTGCCGTGGCTGAATTCGGGCACGTTGGAATTGATCAGCCACACCTGACCGTCCTTCACCTCGGCATAGCTTTCGGCGATCGAGCCGGTGCCGCTGCGCAGGCTCTTCACCTCGGTCCCGGTCAGCGCGATGCCCGCTTCATAGACGGTATCGATCGCATAATCGTAACGCGCGCGCCGGTTCTCGGCGACGATCTTGGTTTTTTCGAAAACGGGGGGCTTTGGACGGGCCATAAGAGCGGCGATGTAGGCGCTGTCGCCGCGAAACAAAAGCCACAAGCGCAGATTGGCACCGACCCACCGCAAGATCGCACATTTTGCGCAGGTCGCGCGCGTTGTTCGCTCGCTATGCGCGCGCCAATCCTATAAGGTGAGGGTATGACCGAGTGCCTGAGCCCCAAATTCGCGACGCACAGCTTCGCCATCGCCATCGATGCCGCCGACATCGATTTCATGGGCCATGTCAACAATGCCTCCTATCTCAAATGGGTACAGGATGCGGTGGTCAGCCACTGGCAGCGCTTTGCCCCGGCAGAAGCGCTGGCGACTCACGCCTGGGTCGCGCTGAAGCACGAGATCACCTATCGCAAGCCGACCTTTCTCGACGACGAAGTGATCGCCACCGTGCTGCTCGAAAAGGTGCAGGGCGCGCGCGCTTTCTACGAAACGATCATCAAGCGCGGCGAAGACGTGCTCGCCGAAGTCAAATCGAGCTGGTGCTGCCTCGACGCCACCACCCTGCGCCCGGCCCGCCTGGCGCGCGACGTGATCGACCGCTTTTTCGCCAAGGATTGAGCGGCGGGTTGGCCGCTCAATCCCTACCAGCCCCCCATCCGTTCGTTTCGAAACGAACGGGGACGACCAAGCGCTATGCTGCGGGGCGGGATCGCCAGAGCGACCATGGAAGATTTTAACCAATAGCGGACGCAATGCGCTTGCGGTATCGTCGCAATATGGAAGAGATTTTCCTGGCGACGACCGATCTCGTTGGATGGATCAACGAGGAATATGGCCCTTGGGCAGGATGGGCTGCGGCCATCGTATCGCTATTTGGGTTTGCAGCCGTTATTTTTTCAATGTTCGCGTGGCTGGCGCGATAACAGCAGATACCGCCCAGTTGCGAACGTTCAACGCGGCGGTTTCTGACCTCGGATATCAGCCCAATATTCGGCTTCCACGTCACCATCGATATCGATCGGATTTGCGCTTCCTTTGTTGAGCCGATCAGAGCCATCCTTGCACGGCCCGGAAATCCAGAAGTGCGCTCCGCTCTCCGTATCGAAATAGTTCGCCTTGAAGCCCTGCCCACCGAGGCGCTGAAAGGTGCGACCTGCATAGTGAACCGACTGACCCGATTTCGACAGGGTGACGCGACCAATACGGGCGGGGCCGTTCAGGCCCTCGGATTTGTCCTCGATATACATGATGCGTGTTTTCTTCGCGGTCATCCGGCGTGCCTTTCCAGTCTATTTATACCCGCAATCGCCAAGGCACGAAACGGCGGCTTTCCACCAAGCCCAGAGGCTAACCCTACCCCCTCAAACCAACCCAGCCGCCGCCAGCCCCGCATCCACCGCGCGCTGGCTCGTCTCGCTCGGCCAGGTCATCGGCAAGCGCAGCGCTTTCGGAAAGTCCGGCCGCACCCGGCTCAGCGCATATTTCACCGGCCCCGGCGAAGCATCGGTGAACAGCGCCACATGCAGCGCGAAAAGCCGGTCGTGCAGCTCCAGCGCCGCCGCATAGTCCCCCGCCGCACACGCCGCCTGGAACGCCGCGCACAAAGCCGGCGCGACATTGGCGGTCACCGAAATGCACCCCACCCCGCCGGTCGCGTTGAACGCCAGCGCCATGTCGTCATTGCCCGAAAGCTGCACGAACCCCGCCGGGCACGCCGCGCGCTGCGCCGATGCGCGCTGGATCACCCCCGTCGCATCCTTGATGCCGACCACGCTGGGGAAGGCATGCGCAATCCGCGCGACCGTCTCGACCGCGATGTCGGTCACGGTGCGGCCGGGCACATTGTACAGCACGATCGGCAAGTCGCACGCCTGCGCCACCGCCTCGAAATGGCGGAAGATGCCCTCCTGATTGGGCCGGTTGTAATACGGTGGCACCATCAGCGCGGCATCTGCGCCCGCCGCCTTGGCCGCCTTGATATTGTGGATCGCGACGCGCGTGTCGTTGGAGCCCGCCCCCGCGATCACCGGCACGCGGCCCCTGGTCTGGTCGACGCAGATGCCGACGATGTGGAAATGCTCCTCCACGCTCAGCGTTGCCGCTTCACCGGTGGTGCCGCAGGGCACGAGACCGGTCGAACCCTCGTCAATCTGCCATTCAACCAGATCGCGATACGCCGACTCATCGAACGCGCCGTCGGCGGAGAACGGCGTGACGAGCGCCGGGATTGATCCCGAAAACATGGTTAAGTTGCTCCTGAGAGACGGAATTCCGTCGCATTTTTAGATTTGTCGCGCGACAAATACGGACGAAAGGCATATTCTGTCCACATGATTGCTTCGCTCCTTAAATCAGCCCTGTTGCTGGCGGGGGTTTCCACCATCGCGGTGACGTCGAGCGACGCACAGGATCAACTCGGCTGGGGCCGGGCAACACAGGTGCTGGCGGGCACGACCGCAACCAACGCCGCGCTGGCGGCGTCGATCGCCGAGTGGAAGGCGCTGCAACAACCGAGCGGCTATAGCTTCGAACGCTATGCCCGCTTTCTCCTCGCCCACCCCGGCTGGCCCGGGGAAATGGGCCTGCGGCGTGCGGCGGAGCGGTCGCTCGATCTGGGCGGTTGGTCGCCCTCCACCGTTGTCGCATTTTTCCACCGGTTCCCAGCTTTGACGGGTTCAGGCCGCACGCGCTTTGCCGAGGCGCTGGCGGCCACGGGCGTGCGCGAGGAGGCCAATGCCGCCGCCCGCGCCGCCTGGGTCGCAGGGTCGCTCTCCACCGCCGATGAAGCGCGGATCGTCACCGGCTTTGCGAACGCGCTGACGCCCTCCGACCATAATGCGCGGATGGACATGCTGCTGTGGCAGGGCGCGCTTGCGGCGGCACAGCGGCAGATGGCGCTGGTCAGCCCCGCCTGGCAACCGGTGTTCGCCGCCCGCCTTGCCTTCCGTACCAACGCCCCCGATGCGGCCGAGCGTGCAGTAGCGACCCAGCAATATGGCGCGGCCGATCCGGCCTGGCTGGCGGATCGCGCCAATTGGCTGCGGAGCACTGGTGCCTCCGCCAGCGCGCGCACCTTGCTGGCGCAGCGTCCGGCGCTGGCGATGACGCCCGGCAGCCCCGAACAATGGTTCGAAGTGCTGCTGACCAACGCCAAGGCAGCCGCAGCAGACGGTCAGGCGACGCTGGCATATGATATCGCCCGCAAGGTCAGCGATGCCTATCCTGCCGGCACCGATGTCAGCACCCGCCCCTATGGCGAGCGCGACGACTATACGAGCCTCACCTGGCTGGCCGGGCAGACCGCGCTGAAGCAACTCGCCCGCCCAGCCGATGCCGTCCCGCTGTTCCTGCTCTACGCCAGCGCATCGCGCACGCCGACGACGCAGTCCAAGGGGCTATACTGGGCCGGACGTGCGGCAGAGGCCGCCGGGCACCGCGACGAGGCCAATGGCTATTACGCGCGCGCGGCGGGCTTCCGCGACCTGTTCTACGGCCAATTGGCGAGCGAACGCATCGGCCAGCCGCTCAACCCGCCGGGCGACCCGATCCTGCGCCCGGTCGCGCCGGAAATCCGCGCGGCTTTCTATGCGCGCGAAACGGTACGCGCCGCGCAATATCTCGGGACAACGGCGGCGTGGGTCGACCAGACCGCCTTCGTCCGCCAGATCGCGATCGACGCCAAGACCGATAGCGACCATGTCCTGTCGACCGAATTGTCGCGCACGCTTGGCCGCCCCGATCTCGGCGTGATGGTCGGGCGCAGCGCCCTGCAGAATGGCCTGAGCGAATATTCCACCGTCGGCTTCCCCAATGTCCGCGTGCCCGTCGCAAGCCAGGACGACTGGACGATGATCCACGCCATCGCCCGCCAGGAAAGCCAGTTCGACCGCGCCGCGATCAGCCATGCCGGCGCGCGCGGGCTGATGCAGTTGATGCCGGGCACCGCCCGCGACACCGCGACCAAGCTCGGGCTCAGCTACAATCCGTCGGCGCTGACCACCGATACCGATTACAACATCATGGTAGGATCGACTTATTTCCGGCACATTTACGGGATTTACGGCAGCTACCCGCTCGCCGTCGCCGCCTACAATGCCGGTCCCGGCAACGTGAACAAATGGCTCCGCGCCAATGGCGACCCGCGCCTGCCGGGCGTGGACATGGTCGACTGGATCGAGGCGATCCCGATCTACGAGACCAAGAATTACGTGCAGCGCGTGCTCGAAAATGCCGTGGTCTATGATTTGATGAACCCAAGCCGTTCGCGGTCGTCCGGCGCGAACCGGATCAGTTGGTATCTTGGGAAGAGCACCCCAGGCTGAAACACCCCATCTTGGGGATGACAGCGCACCGGCAGATGTGGTGTAGCATCCGCGATGGACGATCGCCCCAATTACATGACCCCGGCGGGCTATGCCGCGCTCAGTGCCGAATATCAGCAGTTGCTGGGCGATGAGCGCCCCAAGCTGGTCGACGTCATCTCCTGGGCGGCGGGCAATGGCGACCGCTCGGAGAATGGCGACTATATTTACGGCCGCAAACGCCTGCGCGAGATCGATCGGCGGCTGGGGTTTCTCGCCCGGCGGATGAAGGCGGCTAAGGTCATCGACCCAGCAGCGCAGCCGGACCGGGGGCGCGTATGGTTCGGGGCGACGGTGACGATCGCCGACCCTGAAGACTTTAGCGACACCGCCGAACGCGTACTGACGCTGGTCGGCGACGACGAGACCGACGCCGCCGCCGGGCGGATCGGCTGGAACGCGCCGATCGCGCGGGCGCTGCGGGGGGCCGCAATCGGCGACGTGCGCCGCGTCACGCTCCCGGCAGGCGAGCGGCAATATGAGGTGATTGCGATCTCCTATCCGTGAAGAAACGCGAACACGCGACGGAAACTGCAGGATTTACGACGGAACCGGCAGGAACGACGATGACTTCGCGCACGTGATGCTACAGCACGGTAATCGCGCGCAAGACGATGCGCCGAGTAAAAGGTTGATGACAATGGCAGTGGTGCAGCGGGTGTTCGTCACCGGCAAGGTTCAAAATACGGGATTTCGGGACTGGGCGGTGCGCCGCGCGCAGGAATTTGGCGTGACCGGTTGGGTGCGCAATTTGAAGGACGGGCGGATCGAAATGCTCATCGCGGGCGAGGACGACGCCGTCACCGCCATGACCGAGGCGTGCCGACAGGGCCCTCCGCTCGCGCGAGTCGATCATCTGGAAGCCAATGCCGACGGCGAGCGCGTCCCCAAGGGGTTCACCAAACGCTTCACCGCCTGAGCGGCAGGCGGAACGGCGTGGTCCCGCCACGCCGTTCCGCCCAGCGCTTATCGCGTCAGCTTCTTGTAGGCGAGCCGCGTCGGGCGGTCTGCCGCATCGCCCAGGCGACGGCGCTTGTCTTCCTCATAGCTCTCGAAATTGCCCTCGAACCATTCGACATGGCTGTCGCCCTCGAACGCGAGAATGTGCGTGGCGAGGCGATCGAGGAAGAAGCGATCGTGGCTGATGACCACAGCGCAACCCGCGAAGGATTCCAGGGCCTCTTCCAGTGCGCGCAGCGT
This sequence comes from Sphingomonas sp. PSPC2-2, assembly GCF_049897725.1. Lineage (NCBI taxonomy): Bacteria > Pseudomonadati > Pseudomonadota > Alphaproteobacteria > Sphingomonadales > Sphingomonadaceae > Sphingomonas > Sphingomonas sp. PSPC2-2. The sequence continues at coordinate 123,252 of NZ_JAFCWU010000001.1, forward strand.
CTCGACGTCAAGATCGTTGGTCGGTTCGTCGAGCAGCAGGACGTTGCCACCCTCCTTGAGCATCTTGGCGAGGTGAACGCGGTTGCGCTCACCGCCCGAAAGCTGGCCGACCTTCTTCTGCTGGTCCTGCCCCTTGAAGTTGAACGCGCCGACATAGGCCCGCGTGCCCAGCTCCTGCTTGCCGAAGCGGAACACTTCGAGCTTGTCGGAGATTTCCTCCCAGACATTGTTGTTCGGGTCGAGATCATCGCGCGACTGATCGACATAGCCGAGCTTCACCGTCTGGCCGATCTCGATCGTGCCTTCGTCGGGGGTTTCCTGGCCGGTGATGAGCTTGAACAGCGTCGACTTGCCCGCGCCGTTCGGCCCGATCACGCCGACGATGCCGCCCGGCGGCAGCGTGAAATCGAGATTTTCGAACAGCAATTTGTCGCCATAGGATTTGGTCAGGCCCTTGGCCTCGATCACCTTGCCACCGAGGCGTTCGGGGAGCTGGATCAGGATCTGCGCCTTGCCGACCGCGCGGTTTTCCTGCTTCTCCATCAGCTCGTCAAACGCACGGATACGCGCTTTGGACTTGGTCTGGCGCGCCTTGGGGGTCTGCCGCATCCACGCCAGCTCGTCGGCAATCGCCTTGGCCTTGCCCTGCTCCTCCCGCTCTTCCTGCTCGAGCCGCTTCACCTTCTTTTCGAGATAGCCCGAATAGTTGGATTCATAGGTGTAGTACCGCCCGCGATCGAGCTCGAGCACCCAGTTGACGACGTTATCGAGAAAGTAGCGATCGTGGGTGACGAGAATGACGTTGCCGACATAATCGCGCAGGTAATTTTCGAGCCACGCGACGCTTTCCGCGTCGAGATGGTTGGTCGGTTCGTCGAGCAGCAGGATGTTGGGCTTTTCGAGCAGCAGCTTGCACAGCGCAACACGACGCTTCTCACCACCCGACAGGTTGGTGACGGCGCTGTCGCCCGGCGGGCAGCGCAAGGCTTCCATCGCGATTTCAAGCTGGTTGTCGAGGCTCCAGCCATCGGCCGCGTCGATCTTTTCCTGCAACTCGCCCATTTCGCCGAGCAGTGCATCATAATCGCAATCCTCGGGCGGATCGCCCATGATCGCGACGATTTCGTTATAGCGCTCGACCATCTGCGCGATCGGCCCGGCACCCATCTTGACGTTTTCGAGCACGGTCTTGGTTGGGTCGAGTTGCGGCTCCTGCGGCAGATAGCCGACCTTGATGCCATCAGCCGCCCATGCCTCGCCCGTGAAATCGGGGTCGATGCCGCCCATGATCTTCATCAGCGTGGATTTGCCCGAGCCGTTCGGCCCGATGATCGCGATCTTGGCGTCGGGCAGGAACTGCAGGTGGATGTTGTTGAGCACCGGCTTGGCGGCACCGGGGAAGGTCTTGGTCAGGCCCTTCATTACATAGCTGTACTGCACGGCCATCGGCTGCGGGCTCCGGGATCGAGAAGGATGGATTTGAGTGGCGGCAGATAGCGACCGCCAGCGCGCTTGGCAACGCGCCGACGACAGAGGTACCGCTCAGCGACAGGGGCGCAATCTTCGGAGGCGGATTTCGACGGTCCCATGCGATTCCCGTTGCAACCGCCCCGTGTCTTGGTCTTACTCTGGTGTTGACCAACCTTCCACCCGCCGCGCGGCAACGCCGCTCGGTGCTTTCCGCATCAACCCTTTGCCAACAGACGGGAACCGCCCTTGATAAAGCTTCGCGCCTTCGCCCCTGCCACGATGCTTCTCGCCACCACGGTGCTGGCGACACCCGCGCTCGCCCAGCGCGTCGCGCCGCCTGCGGTGGCGATCGCACCGACGGTGACCGCGCTGCGCGATGCGGCGCTGAAGGACGATGTTGCCTATGATATCGTGTCGGGCATCACCACCGAGGTCGGCCCGCGCCCGGATGGCTCCCCCGCCGAAGAACGCGCGCGGCAATGGGCCGTCGCAAAACTGAACGCACTCGGCTTCAAGAACGTGCGAATCGAACCCTATGAACTCAAGAACGTATGGGTGCGCGGCGTTGAAACCGCAGAAGTTCTGGGCAGCTATGCGCAGCCGCTGCGGCTGACCGCACTCGGCAATTCGGGTGCCACGCCCGCCGCTGGGCTGACGTTGCCCGTCGCCTATTTCGCCAGCTTCAATGATTTGCTGCTCGCCCCCGCAGGCAGCCTCACTGGCAAGATCGCCTTCGTCTCCAATGCGATGCAACCAACGCAGGATGGGTCAAGCTATGGCAGCCAGGGCATGGCGCGCTTCGTCGGGCCGACCGTTGCGGCCAGCAAGGGTGCGAGCGCGATCGTGATCCGCTCGATCGGCACCGACCACGGTCGCGGGCCGCATGCGGGCACGACCAACTTCGCGCCCGGCGTAACGCCGATCCCCGCCGCCGCGCTTTCGGTTGCCGACGCCGAAAATCTCGAGCGGATCGTCAAACTCGACAAGCAGGTGAAGCTGCACCTCACGCTGACGCCGACGGTGGTGCCAAGCCGCACGTCAGGCAATGTCATTGCCGAAGTGCCCGGCACCGACCCCGCGGCGGGGACGATCCTGATTGGCGGGCATCTCGACAGTTGGGATCTCGGCACCGGCGCGATCGACGATGGTGCGGGCATTGCGATTACGGCAGCCGCCGCCAAGCGTTTGCTGGATTCGGGCCCGCATCGCCGGACAATCCGTGTGGTGTGGTTCGGCGACGAGGAAACAGGCGGCTTTGGCGGCGCGGCCTATGCCAAGGCGCATGCCGGCGAAAACCACGCACTGGCATCCGAATCCGATTTCGGAGCGGATCGTGTGTGGCGCTTCGAAACCAATTTGCCCGAAAGCGCCAAAGCGGTTGGCGACCGTCTGGTCGTCGCGCTGGCCCCGCTCGGCATCGTGCGTGGTGCGGGTGTGGGGGGTGACGGAACCGATGTCGGTCCGACGCTCAAGACCGGCGTTCCGGCAGTTGATCTTAACCAATCGGGCTTGCGCTATTTCGACTATCACCACACGCCCGAGGACACGCTCGATCGTATCGACCCGGAACAACTCCGCCAGAATGTCGCCGCCTGGACCACGCTGCTCGCGATCGTCGCCGATGCGCCCGAAGCGATGGGCGCAGTGACCCCAAAGAAGTAACCATAACTCAACCCGTCGCAAATGTGGCGGAAAGGTGGCATTTGCGGTGACTTATGGCGAATTTAAGATTGACGCACCGCAGCAGGACGTTATGCCACGAGCCTTCGCGACGGCGTTGGGCCGTTCGTGAAACTGCTAATTTGCTTGGGAGCAATTGCATGAAGAAGATCGCCCTTGTTCTCGTTGCCGCCGGTGCCCTGTCGCTTGCTGCGTGCCACAAGAACCCTGAAGCAGCCGCCATCGAGAACAACGCCGACGTCATCGCCGACGGCATTGATAACAACGCTTCGGTCCTCGACGACGTTGCGTCGAACACCTCGAACGCTGCTGCTGCAGACGTGATCGCAAACTCGGCTGACGCGCTGCACGACAAGGCGGACAACGTCCGTGACGCAGGCGCAGCCAAGGCTGACAACGTTACCAAGTAAGACTGTCGGGCGTTTCGCCCAGGTCTGATGAATTGGGCGCTTCCTTCGCGGGAAGCGCCCTTTTTCGTGGCCGCTCAATATCCGCGTTGCGCGAGCACGACATTCAGCGCGTACAAACGCACCGCTATCTCGCGCCGATATGATATTTCGGGAGGGGACAAGGCCAGCGCCTTTGCCCAATATCGCTGCGCGGTACGGAAATCGCCCGCCTCCACATAGGCAAGTCCTTCAAAAAAGGGCGGCGCAGGATGATCCGGCGCAATCCGAGTCGCATGATCGAAGGCGAGCCGCGCGGCGGGCGAAACCGTATTATCATGCTGCGCCAGGGCGGTGCCAAGGCCAACCCACAAGGTTAAGCTGCGCGGATAGTGGCCAAGCCCCATCAGCACTACCTGCGCACCGCTGTCGCGGCTGCCACGTCGCATCAGCGCGTCGGATGCGACCAGATAGGCCCCATCCCCCGAAAATCGACCGAGCAACGCCCCGCGCAAATCGACGATCGAGGGATCGATCACGACCGTGGCGGCATTCGCCTGCGCCGGTCGGCCCGGCAGGGTTGCATGGCCCTGCATCGCGTACCCGACCGCCCCCAGCACCATGATGGGCACGACAACACCCCATAAGTGCGGCGAAACGCCCGCCCGCCACAGAACAAGAACGACCGTCAACGCAATCAGCGCCAGTGTCACCCAACCGTTCATTGCGGACCCATCAAGCTTGCCATCGCGTTACATTAGACCATTTTGTGTGCGCGTCGACGCGCAACCCCATGTCCGGCCGCGCGTTCGCCCACCAAACGGTCCAAGGAATCGATATCGTGAAACAGTTAATCGCTTTCGACCTCGACGGGACGCTCGCCGAGAGCAAGCAGAAGATCGGGGGTGAGATGGCAGGCTTGCTCAGCCAGATGCTCGCACGCGTTTCGGTTGCCGTCATCTCCGGCGGCGATTGGCCGCAATTCGAAAAGCAGGTGGTTGCGGCCCTGCCCGCCCCCGCCGCGATCGAGCATCTGTTCATCATGCCGACCACCGGCACCAAGCTCTATCGCTTCATCGATGGCATATGGAGCCCGGTCTATGCCGAGATCTTCGCGCCTGACGAGCGCGACCATATCCTAAGCGCGCTGACCGAAGCGACCAAGGAAGCGGGCTTTGCCGACGAGAAGATCTGGGGTGAGCGCGTCGAGGATCGCGGCAGCCAGATCACCTTTTCCGGGCTGGGGCAGGAAGCGCCGCTCGACGCAAAAAAGGCCTGGGACCCCGATTTCGCCAAGCGCAAGGCGATGCAGGTGCTGCTGCGCAAGGCCCTGCCCGATCTATCAGTCAATATCGGCGGATCGACCTCGCTCGACATCACCCATGCGGGGATCGACAAGGCCTATGCGATGCGGCGGCTTGCCGAACATTCGGGCATCGCGACCGCCGACATGCTGTTCCTCGGCGACGCGATCTATCCCGGCGGCAATGACGATGCCGTGCGCGCAGCGGGCATGGACACGATCGCGGTGCGCGACGTGGCGGAAACCGCCACCGCCGTGCGTGCGATGATCGCCTGCCTGCCCGTGCGTTAGCCCCGGCCGATCAAGCGGCGCGCGATGCTGTCGGCCACGTCGGCGGCAGGCGCGCCGGTGCGGTCGCTTTCGTCCCATACTTCGATCAGACGATCCGGGATGCGGGCGATCCGCGCATTGACCTCGGCCTGGTCGCCCTGGCCGAGATATTCCAGCCCGACATTGATGATGCCGCCGGCGTTGATAACATAATCGGGCGCGTAGAGGATCCCGCGCGCCTGCAGTGCCGCGCCCTCGGCCTTGGTTGCCAACTGGTTATTGGCGCCACCCGCCACCACCGTGGTCTGCAACGCCGCGATCGATTCGGGGGTCAGGATCGCGCCCAACGCATTGGGGCTGACGATGTCCGCCTTGATGCCGAGGATCGCGTCCGCCGCCACGGTTTCGACGCCGAGCTCTTCAGCCAGCGCCTTTGCACGGTCCGCATTGACGTCCGCCAGCGTCAGCCGCGCGCCATCCTTGGCGAGCAGCCGGGCAAGACCACCGCCAACGCTGCCCACACCCTGGATCGCGACATGCACGTCCTTCATCACGTCCGCACCAAGACCACGCTTGGCGGCAGCCTTGACGCCGAGATACACGCCCATCGCGGTATAAGGTCCGGGATCACCGCCCGCGCTGCCTGCCGCGACCGGCAGGCCGGAGACGTGCTTGGTCATTGTCGCGATCGTCTTCATGCTCGCTTCGGACATGCCAACGTCTTCCGCCGTGACATACCGTCCGCCCAGCGATTCGACCACGCGGCCAAAGGCTTCCAGTTGCGCGTGGCTGATCGAATCGCCCGGCTTTTCCGCCAGCACGACGCCCTTGCCGCCACCCATGGGCAGGCCCGCCATCGCGTTCTTGAAGCTCATGCCACGCGACAGGCGCAGCGCGTCGGTGATCGCACCGTCGCTATCGGCATAATGCCAGAAGCGCACGCCACCCGCTGCCGGACCTAGCTTGGTCGAGTGAATCGCAATGACCGCACGGAGCCCCGAGGCAGGATCGGTGAAGAGGTGTACGCCCTCATGATCGTCGAAATCGGGGAAGCCCCAGCCGCTGGTCACGCTAGAATTCCTGGCTGCTTGAAGAAATGGGGCGACCGACGGGACTTGAACCCGCAACATCCGGCATCACAAGCCGACGCTCTAACCAATTGAACTACGATCGCCGCAGAGCAAGCGCCCCTAGCGGGCGGGGGGGGCCAGCGTCAAGAATACAAGCTCAAAATTTCCCCTCAACGGCGAGAAGATATCCATTGGGCATGTGCTGAAACCCGCTGCGCTCCAGCTTTTGCGCGGCCGCAGCGTCACTCGGCTTGGCCAAAAACTCGGCGCGAAAGCGTCCCGAATCCCACAACCGTACCGTCACTTGCTCGGTCCCGGCCTGGCTGACGAGCGGCAACAGCAGCGCGCCCGCATCACACCGCGCCGCGCCCGCCAGGCCCTGCCCCAGCGTGATTCCGGCGATATCGCCACCCAGCGTTGCCTTGACGCGCCCTTCGGCGCGCTCGCACCGCCCGTCCACAAACCGCACGCTGACATCGTCCAGATCGATGGCCGTTATGGGCAGCGGCGCAAACGCGTCCCCGACGGGTACGCCAGCGGTCATCTGCTCGATTCCGACGCTGTGCCGCGAGACGCTGACCGCGCCGTGCAAGGCACGCCCGGTGCCCGAAGGGTGCCCCTCCAGCGCGAGTCGCGCGCGCCCCGCGAGCAAGGCCCATGGCGACAATGCAGCATCGACATCGCCCAAGGCGATGCTGCCCAGTTGCGCCTCGCGCAACGAGCCCGCCCACACGCTGCCACTGGCCGCACGCGCGGCAAAGCCGGTGCCATCCAGATCGAACCACGCCAGCGCGAACCGCAGCGGCAACAGCAGGATCAACGCCAGCACAAAGATCGCGCCGAACAGCGCCGCCGGTCCGGTGCGCAGACGGATCATTGGCCCTGCGCCTTCAACGTCATTTGTACCGCCACCGTGCGATCGCCATTGTCGGTCGTTCCCAAGCGATCGACCAGCATGCCCGACGCTTCGAGATCGGCGATCCAGCCGATCAAAGCCCCCGGCCGGGCCGAGGCGATCGTGATCTGCACCCGGTCGCCGCCCTGCGGTATGACACTGGCGAGCGCGAAACCGGCATCGTTGGCGCGCGTCCGCACCATCGCTTCGAGCGGCCCGGCCAGCGGCGCGGCGCGGTCGGCCTGCGCGGCCTTCACCGCATCGACCCGCGCTTGCGTCTCACCCAGGCGAATCACCGCATCGGCATGGCGCGTCCTGGCCGATTCGAGCGCATCGCCGAGCGGCACGACCAGGAAATAGCCCAGGGCGAGCACCGCCATCGCCGCACCGGCCAGCAGCAGATACTGCTCGCGCCGGGAGCGGGCGCGATACCAGAGGAGCAAGCGCTCGGTCATCGCGGCTTCACCATGATGTCCCCCGTCACGCGCCCGCCGACCGACTGGAACTGCCCCATCGGCGTAGCGCTGAGCCCGCTCGCTTCGATCCGGCGCTGGAGATCGAGAATCTGCCCCTCATTCTGCACGCCCACCGTCACGCGCATCGCGCCATTCGAATCGAAGGACAGCGTGCGGATCTCGGTACCGGGTGTCGCGCGCATCGCCGCGAAAACGGTCGCGGCGGTGCGGCTGAAGCCGAGCCCGCCGCCGCGCAACCGCTCGAGCCGCGCGCTGAGTTGGCGGTCAGCGTCGTTCACCGCCTCGCCGCGCGCCAGGCCACTGCGCGCTAGCAGATCGGCGCGGCGTTCGAGATCGTCGGCGGCGAGCGAATAGGTCAGCAGTTGAACGCAGGTGATCAGCAACGTCACCGCCAACACCGCCCCGGCCAGCCAGCCGAGCCGCCGGATCAACGCCCAATCGATCGCCGTGGCGACCACCTTCGCAAACGGCCCCTGTCGCAGGTTGAGTACGGGCGCATGGGCCGCCGCGATGATCGCCGCCTCCATTTGGTCGCGCGGCAAGGTCTCGGGCGTAACCCCGCCGGTGATAAGATCGGTCAGCCCGGCCTCGTCGGCAAAGCCGCTGGTCGGCCCCCGCACCACCCCCGCACCGCCGAGATCGGCGCGGACATAGCCCGCCTCCGGTCGCGGCAACAGCAACGGCGCGGGCAGCAGTACATCGGGATCGATGCCATAGTCTGCCAGGACGTTGAGCCAGTCCCGCATCTGGGTCGCCGCCACGACGGCGATCGGCCGTTCGACCAGCGCCTCCTCGCGCCCCACCGCGACATGCACTTCGCCAATCGGGGTTGCGCTCGCATCTGCGGCAAGCAAGCGCGCCGCCGCCACCGCCTGGGCGAGCGAGCGGTCGGGCAGTTCGGCCCAGTGCAGCGTCACCGCATCGGCGGGCACCACCGCGACCAGGCGTTCCTCGCCAACGGCGGCCAATACGGGCATCCCCTCGCCCCGCCCGGCCACGCCATCGCCCGCGATCCGCAGCCAACGCCACGCGGTGTCGTGCGTCGGAAGAAAGAGGACGAGCGTATCGGTCATGGTCGCTCACCCCATTGCCGCGATACCAGCCGCGCGGGAAGAGCCGTTGCGTCGATCAGGCCGCTTTGTTCCAAGCGAATACCGCCCAGCGCGACATCCACCCGCAGCGCAAACCATGTCGTCTTGACGTCGGTCTGCCCCGCGCCGCCCTCGCCCGCCGCCCCGGCGAGTGCCGACTGCGACCAGAACGCCCCCGCATTGGAAAAGCCCTTTGGCGGTCGCTGCAACAGCGCTTGGCGCACGGCCTCGACCGACAAAGTCTGGCCGAGCATTGCGATCAACGGCGCTTGTTCGGGCAGCACGGTATTGACGTTGATCTTCGAGGGGATGGCGACGGGCAACGTGCAAATCCACGGTCGCAGCCGATCGTAATCGAGGCGTGTAACGCCCGCGACCGCCCGCAATTCGCTGGGATCGCTCATCAACGTGTTGGCGGTGCGATAGGCGAGCTTGCCGCCGCCATAGACGTTATCCTCGGCACCACCATCGAGGGGGCTGTTGTCGCTGTCGATCCAGTCCGCCGCCGCCGCCGCAATCGCATCGGGGGAGCGCGCGGTGGGATCGACGAGCGCGATCAAGCGCGCGAACTGCGTGCGCGCCGGGGTATAAGCGGCATAAACGCCCGGCGTTGCCTCAATGGCGAGGCTGTTGAGGTTGAAGCAATTGCCGCCATCGGTGACGGTCGCGGTGGCGGTGCCGTTAGGAATCGGCAGCGCGAAGGGCTGGCCACTCCAGCCGCCCTCCAACGTCACCTTGTCCGGGCTTTTCGACAAAAGATCGCTGATCTTGAACACCGCGAGCGTTTCCGCCGCGAAAGAAAAGGCGCGCGCCTGGTCGAGCGTGACCGCGTTGCTGCCCAGTCGCGTCGCCAACCGCAGCTTCTCGAGCGCGACCCCAGCCAATACCGCAATCACCGCCACCAGCAGCAGCACCGTCAGCAGCGCCGCACCGCGTTCGGATCGGGGGGCCTCAGCGCGCATTGGTCACGCGTTTGCCATATCCGGTGCCGACGAGGAACATCTCGCGCGTCTCGTCCCCCGGATCACGCACGATCCTGAGTTCCAGTGCATCGGGCAGCGGGTTCTGGTCATTGCCGACCCAGCGATCACTCCACGCGCCCTTCAGACGATAGCGCAGCGCAACCGTGCGGATGTGCGACAGGAGCGGCGTCGGCGGCAGCGCGGGGGCACCGTCGAGCATTGGATATGCAACACGGACGAGCGCGCCATCCTCGAGCCGATATTCGACCTTCTGTTCGGACGGGCGCGGCGCGCCGTCGAGGTTGCTCCAGCCGCCGCGCACCACGCGCAACAGCACCGCACCGTTGGTGCCCGGTTCGCCGATAAACGCCGGCAACATCTCGCCCCCCTCGCCGCGCGTCGGGCGCACCACCGCCTGCGCGAGGTCTGCGGTCAGGATTGCGGACAGGCGATTGCGCGCCGACACCGCCTCCAGTCTCGCCCCGGTCAGCCCTTGCGCCCGCACCGAGAACGACAGCAAAGCCACCCCCGCCGCCGCCAGCAGACCGAAAATCAACAGCGAGATCATCACCTCTATCAAGGTGAAGCCGTGTTCGGCCCGTCTGCTCATGGATTGGTCGCCCCGTCGCGCACCATCGTGATATGTCCGGCGCTGCGACCAGCCGGATCGAGCACGGTCACGTCGATACGCAATATGCGGGCGTCACCGGTCGGCTGCACCACGCGCGTCCACGCCCAATCACGCCCGCCATTCGCCTCGGTGCCAGTGGCCGAACCGATGGTCGGCGGGCGGGCATCGGTCATCGCCTCGATCGCGATGTTGCGCGCCACCATTTGCGCCATCAGCGTGGTGTCGAGCGTCGCTGCGCCGCGGATCGTCGCGCCCTCCAGCCGGATCAAGGCGAGCGCGGCCAGGCTGAACACGGCGAGCGCGACCATCATCTCGATCAGCGTGAAGCCGCGCGTCGCGGTGCGCACCCTAGCCACCGATCCGCACCGAACCGTCGGCCCCGATATGCACCACCACGTTCTCGCGCGACCGCGTGAGCGTCACGTCGAGCGGCCGATCGGCCATGCCGGTCGAATCGAACAGGATACGGTCGCGTGGTGTCGCGCCACTTGGCACCGCCCGCGTGCCGCTGCTCCAACGTGTCACCCGCAATGGCTTTTCCGCCATCGCCACCCATGCGCCGTCCTGCCGTTCGTCAAAACCATAGCCGCCCTCGGACACCCACACGCTGATCGGCCGCGCTCCCACCACCGCCAGATCATGCGCCGCGCGCGTCCGGGCGGCGAAGCGCGCGGCCTCGTCGGTCAGCCGCCCGCGCGGATCGGGCAGCGCCAGCACCACCACCGCGCTGGCCAGGCCGATGATCGCGATCACGATCATCAGCTCGATCAGCGTGAAGCCGCGCTCGCGCGCGTTACTGCCAGCTACCGATATCGGCATTGGCCCCCTCGCCGCCTTCCTTATGGTCCGCGCCCAGCGTCCACACATCGGCCTCGCCATGCGCGCCGGGAGACGCATAAAGATAGGGCTTGCCCCACGGGTCGAGCGGCAATTTCTTGATATAGCCGCCGCGCTGATATTTCGACGCGTCGGCGTCGGCGGGGGGTGAGACCAGCGCCTGCAAACCATCGGTGGTCGAGGGATAGACATCATTTTGCAGTTTGTAGAGATCGAGCGCGCCTTCGATCTGCGCGATATCGGCCTTGGCCTTGGTGATCTTGCCCCGGTCACCCAGCGGCAGCACATTGTAGGTCACGATCGCGGCGAGCAAGCCGAGGATGACGACCACCACCATCAGCTCGATCAGCGTAAAGCCTTGTTCGCTCGGGCGAACACGGCGGCGAGTGCGGGGAACAGACATTTCAGACCTCATTGTCCGGCAAGCGTGTTGAGTTGCAGGATCGGCAGCAGGATCGATAGCACGATCGTGGCGACAATGCCCCCCATCACCACGATGATGAGCGGTTCGAGCAGTGACAGCGCGGTGGTGGTGAAGCGATCGAATTCGCGCTCCAGATAATCCGCCGCGCGTTCGAGCATGTCGTCGAGCTGCCCCGCTGCCTCGCCCGATGCCGCCAGATAGGTCAGCAAGGGCGGGAACACACCCGTGCGCCGCATCGCCGCCGACAGGCTGCCGCCACCCCGGATCGATTCGATGATGTCGTCCGACGCGCGTTTGAGGCGGAGGTTGTGGATCGTGCCGCCGGTCAGCGTCAGCCCTTCGAGCAGCGGCAAGCGGCTCGCCACCATCGTCGCCAGCGTGCGCGCCATCCGCGCGGCGTGGAGATCGCGTAGCAACCGACCGAGCAAGGGGATCTTCAGGAGCCACGTATCGAAGGCGAGCTTCGCGCGGGGGTCTTTCAGCACCCGCCAAACGCCAACGCCGATCAGCGCGGCTCCCGTCAGCAATGCCCACCAATAGCCGACCAGGAAGGCCGACAGCCCCATCACCGCGCGCGTGAGGAAGGGCAATTGCTGCCCGACCGTGTCGAACTGTTCGACCACTTGCGGCACCACGAACACCATCAGCGCGGTTACCACCGCCATCGCCACCACCGCCAGCACCATAGGGTAAGCCAGCGTAGTGATAATCTTGCCGTTAATCTCGGCTTGCCGCTCCAGCAGCAGCGACAGGCGTTCGAGAATGATCGGCAGCGCGCCTGACGTTTCGCCCGCCGACACCATCGCGCGGTACAAGGCCGGGAAGCTCCTGGCCTCGCGCGCCATCGCCTCGTGCAGCCGCCGCCCTTCGACCACGCCGGCATGGACCGATTCGACGATCGCGCGGACATGCTCCTGCTCGGTCTGGCGCGCGATCGTGCGCAGCGATTCCTCCAGCGGCGACACGCGGTTGAGCGTGGCAAGCTGACGTGTGAACAGCGTCAATTGCTTGGTGCTCATGCGGCGACGGCCAAGGCGCAGGTCAGCCAGCAGCGGCTTGCCCTTGGCCGGGCGGCCCGAACCCGGCTCGACCTTGACGACATACAGTCGCCGCCGATCGAGCAACACGCGCGCATCATCGATCGACGGCGCCGCGATATGCCCGCGCGCCTCGCGCCCCTTGGTGTCGATCGCGAGATAATCGAAATCAGGCATGAGCCCCCCAAAACCCCTCTCCCTTTGGGAGAGGGAGGGGCCCGCCCGGCAAAGCCGGGCGGGAGGGTGAGGGCGACCGCCGAAACCAAAGGGTGCCACCCTCACCCTTCCGCCGCCTGGCGGCGGCTCCCTCCCTCTCCCAAAGAGAGAGGGATAAGGGCGCGCACTCCCTCACGCCGCATCCTCCGGTACCACCATCGGCGCTTCCGCATCGGCCATGTCGCGCCGCGACACGCGCACCGCTTCCTCCGCCGTGGTCACGCCGTCGCGCACCAACTGCCGCGCCGCTGCGCCCAGCGTCGGCGCATGGAGAAAGGCATGGCGCGCTATCAGCGCTTCATCGCCGCCATCGTTGATCAGGCGGCGTACCGTCTCATCGACGCGGACCGCTTCATACACGCCCACGCGCCCCTTGAAGCCGCTGCCCTGGCACTGTTCGCACCCAACCGCCTCATAGACGATCGTGCCGGGTTCAAAGCCGAGCAACGCCGCCACCGGCCCATCCGCCGCGACCGGCCGGCGGCAATGCTCGCACAACCGCCGCACCAGCCGCTGCGCGATCACCGCGCGCAAGGTGGACGCCAGCAGGAACGGCTCGACCTTCATGTCGCGCATCCGCGTGATGGCGCCGACCGCATCATTGGTGTGAACGGTCGACAGCACTAGATGCCCGGTGAGCGAGGCCTGCACCGCAATCTCGGCGGTCTCGCGGTCGCGGATTTCGCCGACCATCACCACATCGGGGTCCTGCCGCAGGATCGCGCGCAGGCCCGCCGCAAAGGTCAGCCCGACCTTGGGGTTGACCTGCGTCTGCCCGACGCCCTCCATCGCATATTCGACCGGGTCCTCGACCGTCAGGATGTTGCGGCTACCATCGTTGAGCAGCCGCATCGATGCGTACAGCGTCGTCGTCTTGCCGGAGCCGGTCGGCCCGGTGACGAGGATGATGCCGTTGGGCTCCGTCACCGCATCCTTCAGCAATTGATGGATAGCGGGCGTCATGCCCAGCGCATCCAGCGTGATCCCGGCATTTTCCTTGTCGAGAATACGCAGCACCACGCGCTCGCCCGCGCGGCTCGGCAAGGTCGATACGCGCACGTCGAGCAACTTGCCGCCCAGCGTCAGCCCGATCCGCCCGTCCTGCGGCACGCGCCGCTCGGCAATGTCGAGCCGCGCCATCACCTTGATGCGGCTGACGACGACCGGCGCGACATGCGGCGGCATGCGCAGCGTCTCGCGCAGCACGCCATCGATCCGCATCCGCACCACCAGCCCGGTTTCATACGGCTCGACATGGATGTCGGACACGCCGTTGCGCGCGGCATCGGCGATGATGCCGTTGATCAGCCGGATCGCGGGCGCATCGTCGGCGGTGTCGAGCAAATCGTCGGCTGTCGGCAGGTGGTCGGCCAGCATGTCGAGTTCATCGCCCAGCCCCAGCGCCCCCGCCGCCATCGCCGCCGCTTGCCCGTCCATCGCATAGACTTCGGAGAGCAAGCGGTCGAAATCGCTCGGCGTAACGGGTGTTACCTGAAACGGCCGGGCCAGATGGCGGCGCAGCTCGATCAAGGTTTTGGGGTCGGCTCCTTCGCGCATCGCGACGGTGAGGTGCCCTTCATGGTTCGGCGCGACCACCACGCCGAACCGACGCGCAAAGGCGTAGGGAATGGTGATTTGCGGCAAGGCATCAAAATCTCCCCTCCCGCTTGCGGCAGGGGTTGGGGGAGGGTTGTCGCTGGACAAGACGGTGGCGAGAGTACCCTCCCCTAGCCCCTGCCGCAAGCGGGAGGGGAAAGTTCCAGGATCACCGCCCGTCCCCATCACCGCCCCCGCTTGGTGTGGATCACGGTGCTCGAACTGCGCTGCACCGGCACCGCGATGCGGGGATCCTCGATGTTGCCCGGCACCGGCGCGCTCGGGATCGGCGGGGCCGCGCCCATATAGTCGCGCACCAACTGGTCGATCGAAGGCTCGTCATTCGGCGCGGCCAAGCCCTGCTGCAGGCGCAGATAGCCATAGCGTTGCTCGGTCAGGCGACGGCTGTCCTCGGCGGTGCGCAGGATCGTCGGGCGGATGAAGATCATCAAATTGGTCTTGGTCCGCGACTTCGCCTTGGAGCGGAACAGATTGCCCAGCCCCGGCAGATCGCCCAGCAGCGGAATCTTCTGGATCGTGCGGCGTTCATTATCGTCGAGCAGGCCGCTGATGACGGCGATGTCGCCATCGTCGACCGTGCGCACTGTCTCGACCTCGCGCTTGTTGAGGATCAGGTCGCTATTGTCGCTCGACACCGGCCCCGCGATCGAACTCACCCCCAGCCGCAGATTGAGCTTCACCGTGCCCGAGGAATTGACTTGCGGCCGCACCGTCAGCTCGATCCCCACATTCTCGCGTTGGGTGGTGCGGAAGGTATTGTTGAAATTGTTCGACAGCGCCTGCCCAGTGGTGATCGGGATTTCCTGCCCGACCAGGCTGTGCGCTTCCTGATTGTCGAGCATCACCAGATGCGGGACTTGCAACAGGTTGGAGGTGGTGTCGCTCTTCAGGGCATTGATGATCGAACCGAACACCGTGTCGCCGATCTTACCGGCCCAGCCGCCAAAACCGCCGCTCGCCCCCAGAATCGAGCTGATCGCCGATTGCGCGAGCGAATCGCTCGCGCTGCTGTTGGTGCTGGTGGTCACGGTGGTGCCGTTGACCACCGTCGTCGTGGTATTGAGCTGCCGCGCGCCAATCGCCCCGGCGATGGTCAGCAAGCTGGGTGCGGTGTTCTGGAAACTCGATGCCGCGAACACGCCGCCCTTGATGTTGGCGATGGCGAATTGTGCGCCAAGCTGGCTGGCGGTCTGGTCCGAAACTTCGGCGACGATCGCTTCGACCAGCACTTGCTCGCGCCGGGTGTCGAGTTGATGCACCACATCTGCCAATTGGCGCTGAACCTCCGCAGGCGCCGCGATGACGATAGCGTTCGCGCCGACGAAGCGCGTGACCACTGCCGCCGTCCGCCCGGCCGAACTGATCGCGGCTTGCCCGGTCGTGGTGCCGCCGCCGGTCGAGACGTCTTGTTGGACGGTCGGCGCGGCGGTCTGGCGTGCGGTCGTCTGAAACCCGCTGCCGCTGCTACCATTCGACTGGCCGTTATTGCTGCCAAAGGTCGATGCCGAAAGTTGCTGGTTCGAAATGGGTGACGGGGCCTGCCCGACCAGTTGCTGAAGCACGGGCAAAAGCTGCTCGGCATCGGCATTTTCGAGGAAAATCACCTTGATCTCGGTGCCGTTCTTGGCGCGCCGGTCCAGATCCTCGGCCACCGCCGCCAGCCGCGCAACCGACGCCGCATCGCCGCGGATCGCCACCGAATTGGAACTGGTCACGGCCACCACGCTCGCGCTCGAGCCAGTTGACGGTCCACCGCCGCCTGCGGCCTGCCCGGTCAGCGCTTGCAACGCCGTTGCAATTTCACGGGCACCGGCATTCTTCAACGCGACAATGCGCGTTGCAGCATTGTCGGTGTCGATCTGGCGGATCACCTCGCGCACGCGTCGGACATTGTCGGCGAAATCGACGATGACCAGGCTATTCCCGCCACGATTGGCGGTGACCGAGCCCTGCGGCGAGATCAACCCGCGCACGGTATCGACCGCCGAGGCAGCGTCGATCGAGCGCAAACGAACGATTTCGGTCACGTAGCTGTTGCTGGCCGCCCCGCGCGCCCCCACGCGGCTGGGCTGCGACGCGGCATTGTCGGTCGGCTGCACCCGAAACGCGCCGTTGCTGGTCGGCACCGCGACCAGGCCGTTGGCGCGCAGCGTCGACAGGAAAATCTCGAAATATTGCGATTTGCTGACCGGGTGATCGGTCACCACCGTCACCTTGCCCTGCACGCGCGAATCTATGATGAAAGTCCGCCCCGTCACCCGCGCCGCATCGGCGATGAACGCGCGGATGTCGGCGTCGCGCACGTTCATCGTGGTCTGCGCGACGGCAGTGCCTGCGAGCGCAAGCGCCAGAAACGGTGCCAGAGTTAGTGTCTTCATTGCCCCGCAATCGTGATGGAAAGTGGAATCGTGTCCTTGCCGCGCTCCACCGCGATGGAGAGCAGACCGCCCTTGGCAAATTGTGCGGCTAGGCGCTCGATGTCGCCCGCCCCCCCGACCGCTTTCCCGGCGATCTGGGTCACGACGTCGCCCTCGTGCAACCCCGCAGTGCGAAAGGCCATGCCACTGCCTTGCGATCGGACTGTCAGCCCAGTCACCCGGCCATTATCGATGCGCGGGATGAACCCAACGTCCGAACGCAGTTGGGCGAAGGTAATCCCCGAAGGAGCCGGAGGCATCGGCCGCACCGGACCACCGCCAACCAGCGGCGGCGCAGCGGGCGCAGGCGTGGCGACTGGCGGGGTTTCCGGCTGGACCAGGAAGAGGTCTTCAGACGCGCCATTGCGGTCGATCGTGACATGGTCGAACGCGACCGCCTTCAAGCGCACGCCGGGCATGATTTCCTGCCCCACACCGACGCTTTGCTGCACCCCGTCAGGCCCAGCAATAATCGCCGAGCCGCCGCCCTGCGCTTCATCGACCCGCGTTCCGAACAAGGTCAGTTGCAGGCTGGTGACGACGGCCGGTCCCGCCGCATCGCCACCGCTGATGCGAAAGAACGGATCGAAGCTGCTCAAGAGCGCTTGCGGCGCTCCGGCGAACCCGCTGTGTGCCGGACGCCAGACGCCGATCGCGCCGACCGGCGTCACCACCGTCCACACCAGCCGCGCTCCTTGCACCGCGAGCAGAGCGATCAGCAGCAGCTCGAGCGCGCTATACACTTTCGTCACGGGTACGCGTCGCAAAACACTCCGCGCTCGCGCATCCAACACCAACCGCATGCGGCATTATTCCTTGATCGCGCGCCTAACCTTGTCCGCGTGTTACAGACACCGGGCGACGCTGTGAACCTCGCACGGTCGCAAGGACTGGAAAAGCCACAACGGCTTTGGCAGGGATAGGCCGATGACCGCGCAGACACATTTCGGATCGGGCAACCCGGCGGTCGCCATGATCGAGCATATCCTCGCCCAACCGGGCGTGCAGCGCGTACCCAGCACGAAACTGACGCTGTTTGTTCGCCGCGGCTTTCTCGATCCCGAAACGTCCACGGCCTTGTGTGCGCGCGTGGACGCCACACGACGCCCCTCGACCCTTTCCGATTTCAACGGCGACCCGACCTTTCGGACCAGCGAGACGGGCGATCTGGACCCGCTCGATCCGCTGGTGATCGATCTCAACGCGCGGATCGCCGCCTTTACCGGACTCGATCCGGCACATGGCGAGCCGATCCAGGGGCAACGCTATGCGGTGGGACAGGAGTTTAAAGCTCACACCGATTATTTCGAACCCAACGGGATCGACTATCAGCGGTATTGCGGCATTGCGGGCAACCGTACGTGGACGGTGATGATCTACCTCAACCAGCCCGAAGCTGGCGGTGCGACCCGCTTCAAGGCGATCGACAAGATCATCCAGCCCGAAACCGGGAAGCTGCTGGCGTGGAACAATCGCCTACCCGACGGGCGGCTCAATCCCGCCACGTTGCACCACGGGATGAAAGTCCGCGCGGGCACCAAATATGTCATCACCAAATGGTTCCGGGAACTGCCCTGGCGCTGAGGCCAGAACGCGGCTGGCTCCGAGGGAGCGCCAAGCGCGAATGGTGGGCGCGGCAGGGATTGAACCTGCGACCCCACCCGTGTGAAGGGTGTGCTCTACCACTGAGCTACGCGCCCGTTGCCGTCCTGCACATGCGTATGTGGGAGGGCTAAACGGATGAGGGCGGCGTTACCGCCGCCCTCTTCACCAATCCCTTAAAACGAGCGAGTGCCGCTTGTCCAGCGGCACCTAACATGTTTTCGGGAGATTAGATCAATTGACCGAATCCTTCAGGCCCTTGCCGGCCTTGAACTTCGGCTGCGACGACGCCTTGATCGTCATCGGTTCGCCGGTGCGCGGGTTGCGGCCGGTCGAGGCCTTGCGCTTGCTGACCGAGAACGTGCCGAACCCAACCAGGCGGACTTCGTCACCCTTTTTCAGCGCCGCCGAGACCGCGTCGAACACCGCCTCGACCGCCTTGCTTGCATCACCCTTCGTCAGACCCGACGTGTCGGCCACCGTCGCGATCAATTCCTGTTTGTTCATCGCCACCAAACCCCCGATACAAAATGGAAAAATATACCCAGGCAAAAAGCCGGTTGCGCACTAAGACGGCTAGCGCGGGGGCTGTCAAAACAAAAAGCGACAGCCCCGGTCTAAAATCGGCGGAAATGCGGCATTTCGAGTAATCGATCCGATCAATGATGCACTTCGCCGCCAATCGGGGCGACACCCGCCGGCGGCTGCGCCGCCAGGTCATCGGCCTCGGTCCAGTCGATCGCGGTGAGCGGGCCGGTCAGCGCGAGCCGCAACACTTCATCGACATGCGCCACCGGGATGATTTTCAGACCATCCAGGATATTGGCCGGAATCTCCGCGAGATCCTTCTCATTCTCCTGCGGGATGAGCACGGTGGTGATGCCGCCGCGCAGCGCCGCCAGCAGCTTTTCCTTCAAGCCGCCGATCGGTAGCACACGGCCGCGCAACGTCACCTCGCCCGTCATCGCAATGTCGCGGCGCACCGGCACGCCGGTGAGCGTCGAGACGATCGCCGTCACGATGCCGATACCCGCCGACGGACCATCCTTGGGCACCGCCCCTTCGGGCAGATGGATGTGGATGTCCTTGCGCGCAAAGATGCTCGGCTTGATCCCATAAGAAGGCGAGCGCGCCTTGATGAAGCTGAACGCGGTCTCGATCGATTCCTTCATCACATCGCCGAGCTTGCCGGTGATCTTCGCCGCACCGCGCCCGGGCACGGTGACGCTTTCGATCGTCAGCAATTCGCCGCCGACTTCGGTCCAGGCGAGGCCGGTGACGGCACCGATCTGATTCTCTTCCTCGCCCAGGCCATGACGATATTTTTTCACGCCCGCAAATTCAGACAGGTTGTCCGGGGTCACGGTGACGCTCTCGGCCTTGCCCTCAAGAATGCGCCGCAACGCCTTGCGCGCGAGCTTGGCAATCTCGCGCTCCAGCGTACGCACACCGGCTTCGCGCGTGTAGAACTGAATGAGCGCGCGCAACCCCTCGGTGGTGAGCGTGAACTCGCCGTCCTTCAGGCCGTGCGCCTCGATCTGCTTGGCGATCAGATGCCGTTCGGCGATCTCGACCTTCTCATCCTCGGTATAGCCCTCGAGCCGGATGATCTCCATGCGGTCGAGCAGCGGCTGCGGCAGGTTGAGCGTGTTCGCGGTCGTCACGAACATCACGTCGGAAAGATCGACGTCGATTTCGAGATAGTGATCGTTGAACTTCGCATTCTGCTCGGGATCGAGCACTTCGAGCAGCGCCGAGGCCGGATCACCGCGGAAATCCTGGCCGAGCTTGTCGATTTCATCGAGCAGGAACAGCGGGTTGCTGGTCCCAGCCTTCTTGAGATTGGTAACGATCTTGCCCGGCAGCGAGCCGATATAGGTGCGGCGGTGGCCCCGAATTTCTGCTTCATCGCGCACACCGCCTAAAGATTGGCGGATAAATTCGCGGCCCGTGGCCTTGGCGATCGACTTGCCCAGGCTGGTCTTGCCGACGCCGGGGGGGCCGACGAGGCACAGGATCGGCCCCTTCAGCTTGTTGGTGCGCGCCTGTACCGCGAGATATTCGACGATGCGGTCCTTGACCTTTTCGAGCGCATAATGGTCCTCGTCGAGCACCGCTTGCGCCGCCGAAATATCCTTGCGGATCTTGGACTTCTTGCCCCACGGCAGGCCCAGCAGCACGTCGAGATAGTTGCGCACGACGGTCGCCTCGGCCGACATCGGTGCCATCGTCTTGAGCTTCTTCAGCTCCGCCGTCGCCTTGGTGCGGGCTTCCTTGGACAGTTTGAGCGTCGCGATCTTGTTGGTCAGCTCGGCGATCTCGTCGCCTTCGCCCTCGTCGCCCTCATTGCCGAGTTCGCGCTGAATCGCCTTCAACTGCTCGTTGAGGTAATATTCGCGCTGGGTCTTCTCCATCTGGCGCTTGACGCGGCTTTTGATCTTCTTCTCGACCTGCAGCACGCCCAGCTCGCCCTCCATGAAGGCAAACACCATCTCGAGTCGCTTGGCCGGATCGCGTTCGATCAGCAGCGCCTGCTTGTCGGACACCTTGACCTGAATGTTCGCGGCAACGGCATCGGCGAGCTTGTTCGCATCCTCGATTTCCCCGAGCTGGACCGCAGTTTCGGCGGGCAGCTTGCGGTTGAGCTTGGCATAGTTTTCGAACTGCTCGACCACGGAGCGCATCAGCGCCGCCATTTCGGTGCTGACAGCCTCGAGTGCCTCCTCGCCCTCATCGCCTTCAAGCAACTCGACGTCGGCAGCGAGATAGCCCTCGGTCTGCGTCAGGCCGGTCAGGATGGCGCGGCGCTTGCCCTCGACCAGCACGCGCACCGTGCCATCGGGCAATTTCAACAGTTGCAGCACGACGGCGGTCACGCCGATTTCGTACAGATCGTCGCGATCGGGATCGTCTTCGCTCGGGTCGAGCTGCGCGACCAGGAAAATCTCCTTGTCGGCGGCCATCGCCGCCTCCAGAGCCGCGACCGACTTGTCGCGACCAACGAACAGCGGCACGATCATGTTGGGGAACACGACGATGTCGCGCAGCGGCAGCACGGGATAGGCGTGGGTGGGCGACGAGGACTTGGACGGGGTGAAGGTAGCTTTGGTCATGGATACTCCGGGGTCGCGTCAACGACGCGGGCTTAGTTCCTTATATGGGGGGAGTTGCCGTTGCATCAATCGTCGAACGATTTTGGGTGGTGCAGCGGCCATCGCCGCGTTCCCGGCCAGCGCGAAACACCCGCTCGACCCCATCGCCCACGCCCTGGCAGCGGCGGGCGGGCAAGCACTTTTGTCGCGTGTACGCGTGATCGCGTGGAGCGGTACTGCCCGCATGATGATCGGCCGGACGCCGGTCGACCTGATGGTCGAAACCCGAATCGAACCCTTTGCGCGCGCGCGTTCCGACACCTGGCTGACGAGCGAAGGGCGCAGCGCCACGCAGACCATCATGGTGGAACGCGACAGTGCGTTTCTGGTCCATAACGGCGCACAGACCAGCCTGCCCCAGCCGCAGGCCTATTTCGAGCGGCAGAAGCTGGCGGCGTACAGCTATTTGCTGCTTGCCCCGGCGTCGCTGTCACCAAGCGGGCGGCGCGGCATTACGGCGATCCGCGACGGGTATCCGCCGATCGCACTGACGCTCGCCCCGGACGGGCGGATCGCCTCGGCCGACTACACCCTTGCTGGGCCGCCGCCGAACCCGCCGCTCGTGCATCAACACCTGCTGTTTACGGGAACCGTATCCGCACTAGGAATCCGCTTTCCCCGCACCACCACGATCCTGCAGAACGGTCGCCCCGTCCTGCGCATGACCATCACCGATTTTTCCGTAGAGCTAGACCCTTCATGATCGCTTCCAGACTCGCTTTTGCTTGTGGCTGCCTCGCGCTGACCGGTGCCACCACCCTGCCCAAGAAAGGCGAGCCCGCCATCACAGCGCAGACCGCGCGCTCGGGCGGGGTGATCGATCCCGATCAGGCCAAATTGGGCTTCGATGCCGCCGATCTGTCCTTCGAGGTGTTGCCCGAAACAGAGACGCTGCGCGGCGTGGCGACGCTCAGTTTCACCGCAAA
Organism: Sphingomonas sp. PSPC2-2; assembly: GCF_049897725.1. Lineage (NCBI taxonomy): Bacteria > Pseudomonadati > Pseudomonadota > Alphaproteobacteria > Sphingomonadales > Sphingomonadaceae > Sphingomonas > Sphingomonas sp. PSPC2-2. Next base: position 145,714 of record NZ_JAFCWU010000001.1, read on the forward strand.
GGCCGCGCTCGACCGCCTTGCGATCGACCTGGACCGCAATTTGCCGGTCGATGCCATTGCCATCGATGGCGCGGCGCTCGCGCCCGGCGCGTGGAGCAACCCCGAAGGGCGGCTCGTCATCACGCTCCCGCAGCGCGTCGCCAAAGGTGGCCATGTCACCGCGCGCATCAGCTATGGTGGGCAGCCGCATGTCGCGGTCAAGGCCCCGTGGGATAGCGGCATGGTGTGGGCGACCACGCCCGGCGGTGCGCCGTGGTTCGCCACCACCGCCGAGGGCTATGGCTGCGATCTGTTTTGGCCGTGCCTCGATTTCCCGACGGGCGAGCCGGGCGTCGTCACGCTCCACATCACCGTGCCCAAGGGATTGAAGGCCCCGTCCAATGGCAAATTGCTGGGGGTGGATACGCTGGCCGACGGGCGGACGGTGTGGAACTGGCGGATCAAGCACCCCAACACCTATGGCATCGCGCTCAATGTCGGGCCGTATGAGGAAATTTCCGGCGTTTATAAGAGCCGCTACGGGAACAGCATCCCGATGTTCTACTGGTATTTGCCGGGCGAGGAGGCCAAGGCCCGCGCGCTCTTCGCTGAGTTTGCCTCGACGCTCGATTTTTTCGAAAGCGAGGTCGGCCCCTACCCGTTCGGTGACGAGAAGCTCGGCGTGGTCGAGACCCCGCACAAGGGCATGGAGCATCAGACGATCAACGCCTACGGCAACGACTATGCCAAGGCCCCCGAGGGCTTCGACTGGTTGTTCCAGCACGAATTCGCCCATGAATATTTCGGCAATCAGCTGACTGCGGCCAATTGGGACGATTACTGGCTGCACGAGGGCTATGGCACCTACATGCAGCCGCTCTACGGCCGCTGGCGCGAGGGCGAGGCGCGCTATGCGACGATGCTGGCGGACGAACGCGGCAAGATCGCCAACCTCCGCCCGATCATCTCTGGCAAGGTGCGCACCGAGGAAGAGGTGTACGAGGTCGACAAAGGCGGCCCGGGCCAGGACATCTATTACAAGGGCGCGTGGATGCTCCACACGCTCCGCACGCTGATCGGCGACCGCGCGTTTCGCGATGTCACACGGCTGGCGGTGTACGGGCGGATCGATCCGCGGCCGGGCAATTTCGCCCCGCGCTACGGTTCCACGCTCGAATATGAACGCTTCGTGCGGCGCGTGACCGGCAAGGATTATGGCTGGTTTTTCGACGTCTATCTGCGCGAAGCCGCCCTGCCCGATCTGATCGAGACGCGCAGCGCAACGCGCCTCGCGCTGCGCTGGCAGGCACCGGGCGGACGGGTGTTCCCGATGCCGGTCGAGGTGCAGATCGATGGCCGGATCGTGAAGTTGCCGATGGCGGGGGGCGTGGGCAGCCTGCTTGTGCCGAAACGCGCGCATGTGGTGATCGACCCCAAGGCCAAGCTGCTGCGGCGCTCGGTCGCGATCGAGCAATATCAGGCATGGCGCGATGCGCAGGCGCGGCGGCCGCGCCCCACCAATTGACGGACGCGTGTTATTTGAATAACACAGCGTCGATCTGGAGGCTATGATGCGATTTCCGACCGATCCTGTTGGACTTCCCGGCTTGATCGCGCTCGGCGTTGGCATGGGCGTGTTTGTGGTGTCGCTGCTCCGCGCCCGCGCGCGTGGCGTCAAAAGCCCGAAGAGCTCCGATGCGCGGCGCAGCAATGCATCGATTCGGGGGATCGTGGCGCAGGGGATAGGGATCGGCATGGTCGGATTTGGCCCGATCCGGGTCAGCCTCGATCCCGCCTCCACCACAGCGCTGCTCGAAGGGGCGATCGTGCTGGTGCTGATCCTCGGGGCGGTGTGGCTGTTCGATTCGTCGTCGCGCGCGATGGGCCGCAACTGGGCCTTGGTCGCGCGCACCCGCAGCGACGGGCACCTGGTGCAATCGGGCCCGTTCGCGCATGTCCGCAACCCGATCTATGTGGCGATGGCGCTGTTCACGCTGGCGATGGCGATCGCTTACGGCCACACGCTCAACCTGATCGCCGGCGCGCCCTTGTTCGCGCTCGGCACCGCCATGCGCGTGCGGCACGAGGAAAGCGTCCTGCGCGCGACCTTCTCCGATTACGACGCCTATGCCGCGCGGGTGAAGCGCTTTATTCCCGGCCTGTTCTGACGCGGCTCAGCCGGGAATGGCGGGCACTGCCCCCCGCACGACCGGCGTCACCGGCACCAGTTCGTAGATATCGAGCAAGGCCCCCTTCCCCGCGCGCGTCAGCACCAGCCGCCAGCGGAACGGCGCGACACGCTCGACCACGCCCGCCACGTCCTGCGCGGGATTGACGCTATAGGGTGGCGCGCTGTCAGCATGGGCCGGGCGGAAGGTGCCGAGGAAGACCTGTCGCTTGTCGGTATCGGGAAACAGCCAGCCGCCGGGCAGACTGGTGCCGCTCTGCTTGGTGAAGGACAGCGCGTGCGTCGTCCCGTCGACCGTGCAGAAATCGGGCTTGTAGGTGTCCAGGCCGTGCGCTCCGCCAAGGCGGACGAGACGGCAATAATAAGGGCCCGGCGGCAGCGCGGGCAAATCCAGCGCGGCTCCGGGCTGGACCAAAGGGCCCTCCGCATCGAGCTTGGCCTTGAGGCGGACCGGCACCGCAGCGCGTGCGCGCACCCATGTCGTCGGCAGCGCGTCGAGCCGACTGCGATCTTCGGCTGTCACCGAACCGGCCCATCCGGTCGGCGTGGCGGCAACGTGCGATGTCGCGTGGGGCCGTGCTGTTCCGGCGGTGCAGCTCGACACGCTCGCCCCAAGGGCAATCAGCGACGTGAGAACAAGGGGCGTCGATACGAAACGCATTGCGGTCGTTCTCCAGGATGTCGATGCGTGATGGGCCTTGCAGCGCGTTAACAATCGGTAAACGCCAAAGGTTAACGGATGGTAAACGACGCGACGGACGCGCGGTTCCGCCCGATCAGCTGCGGAGCATCGACCAGAACGCCGGGCCGCCCTTCGGGACGTGCCACGCCTCGGTCACAACGAAGCCGAGGGTAGCGTAGAAGCCCAAATTCCGCTCGTTGGCGGTTTCGAGGTAAACTGGTCGACCGTCCCCCGCGATCCGATCGAGCCCGGCCTGAACCACTGCACGACCGAGGCCGCGCCCCTGTGCCGCCGGGTCGCACCCGGCGATATGCAGATACCAGACATCGTCGGAGGGGAGATGCGCATCGATCGCGCTCGACACCGTCAGCGCCCGACCGATCGCCCCGCCCAAAGCCCGCCACAGCGGCCAGACGTGCAACAGCAAATCGAGCAGCGACGTCTTGCCCAAGCCGGGCGCGCGCCACAGCGTGGCGGCTGCGCCGCCCCCTGCCACCAGCCGCAGACCGGCCTGCGCATCCGCATCGAACAGCAACGCGAAAAGCCGCGGCAGCCGGAGCGCGCGGTCGGCGGGATCGGGGAAAATATACGCCATCGCCGGATCGTCGGCGAAGGCACGGGCCAGCATCGCCGCGATCCGTCCCCGATCGGCGTCGTCAGCGACACCGATCGGGGTGGAACGCGGCGCGAGGGTCAAGCAGCCCCCGCCCCGGCCTTTTCTTTCTTGGCATAGACGCGGATCGGTTCCTTGCGGCCGTCGATCACGTCCTTGTCGATCATCACCTCGTCGACGCCGTCCATGCCGGGCAGATCGAACATGGTGTCGAGCAAGATGCCCTCGAGGATCGATCGCAGGCCGCGCGCGCCGGTCTTGCGGTCGATCGCCTTCTTGGCGACCTGCACCAGCGCATCGTCGGTGAAGCCGAGCTTGACCGCCTCCATGTCGAACAGCTTCTGATACTGTTTGACCAGCGCGTTCTTCGGCTCGGTCAGGATGGTGACGAGCGCGGGCACGTCGAGATCCTCGAGCGTCGCGATCACCGGCAAGCGGCCGACGAATTCGGGGATCAGGCCGAACTTCAGCAGATCCTCGGGCTCGACCGACTTGAGCGTCTCGCCAGTGCGGCGTTCCTCAGGGGACGCGACATAGGCACCGAAGCCGATCGACTTGCCCTGCAGACGGTCCCCGATGATCTTTTCAAGGCCGCTGAACGCGCCGCCGCAGATGAACAGGATGTTGGTCGTGTCGACCTGCAGGAACTCCTGCTGCGGATGCTTGCGGCCACCCTGCGGCGGAACGCTGGCAGTGGTGCCTTCCATCAGCTTGAGCAATGCCTGCTGCACGCCCTCGCCCGACACGTCGCGCGTGATCGACGGGTTCTCGGCCTTGCGGCTGATCTTGTCGATTTCGTCGATGTAGACGATGCCGCGCTGCGCCCGCTCGACATTATAGTCGGACGCCTGGAGCAGCTTGAGGATGATGTTCTCGACATCCTCGCCAACGTAACCCGCTTCGGTCAGCGTCGTCGCATCGGCCATGGTGAACGGCACGTCGAGGATGCGCGCCAGCGTCTGCGCCAGCAACGTCTTGCCGCAACCGGTCGGGCCGACGAGCAGGATGTTGGACTTGGCGAGCTCGACATCGGCACCCTTCTGGCCGTGGTTGAGGCGCTTGTAATGGTTGTGCACCGCCACCGACAGCACGCGCTTGGCGCGCTTCTGGCCGATCACATAATCATCGAGTACGTCGCAGATTTCCTGCGGCGTGGGCACGCCGCCATCCTTCTTGGACACGAGCGCGGACTTCGTCTCCTCGCGGATGATGTCGTTGCACAATTCGACGCATTCATCGCAGATGAATACGGTTGGGCCCGCAATCAGCTTGCGCACCTCATGCTGCGACTTCCCGCAGAAGGAGCAATAAAGCGTGCTCTTCGAGTCGCCGCCGCTGAGCTTCGTCATTCAAACCATCCTTGGCACCACCAATGGGCGCACATATGCGGGGTGCCTATCCTAGACTGACCCCGCGCAATCCGACAATCACCAAAATTGCCGTATGAATACGGTAGCGGGACGCCTTTTCGAAGCCCCGCCACCTAAAGTCTACCTCAAGCCGAAGTCAAAGCCGGTGGCGTGCTCGAATCGTCGGGCAGCGCCGGACGCTTGTCGAACACCTGATCGACCAGACCGAAGTCCTTGGCCTCATGCGCCTCGAGGAACGTGTCACGGTCCATCGCGCGCTCAATCTCCTCGATCGGCTTGCCGGTGTACTGCGCGTAGAGCGAGTTCATCCGGTTCTTGATGCGTTGGATTTCCTTGGCCTGGATCTGGATATCCGATGCCATGCCCTGCGCACCGCCCGAAGGCTGATGGATCATGATACGGGCGTTGGTCAACGCGACGCGCATCCCCGGCTCACCGGCGGCAAGCAGGAAGCTGCCCATTGATGCGGCCTGGCCGATGCACACGGTGCCGACGCGCGGGCGGATGTACTGCATCGTGTCATGGATCGCCATGCCCGCCGTGACGACACCGCCCGGCGAGTTGATGTACATGAAGATGTCCTTCTTCGGATTTTCCGATTCGAGGAACAGCAGCTGCGCGGTGATGACCGCCGCCATATGATCCTCGACGCCGCCCGTTACGAAGATGATCCGCTCGCGCAACAACCGCGAATAGATGTCGAACGAACGCTCGCCGCGGTTCGATTGCTCCACCACGATCGGCACGAGGCCGTCTTGAATGGGAGCCAGAAAGTCGCCGGTGTCGAACGGATTGCGCATGATGAGCCTTTTAGTCCTTATGCCCCGAGAAGAACGGAAATTCGAACCGCATACATCGGCGCTGGCGGAAACGAGTTCAAGCCCCGCCTGCGATGGCACCTTGATCGGCACGACGATCGTCGCCGCCCGGCGCACGGTGCGCCAGATACGCCAGTCGCCGCACCTCGCGCCGACCGCGCACCACGGTATCGAGGATCAACCCGGTAAACACGTTGAGCGCGGCGAGAATCGTCAGCCCGGTCGCCATCACCGCCGTCGGCAAGCGCGGCACCAGATGGGTGTGCATATAGGTGATGACCAACGGGATGCCGAACGCCAATGCGGCGGCAAACAAGAGGCCCGCGATCACGCCGAAGAACAGGAGAGGCCGCTCGATCCGGTACAGCGTCACGATCGTGCGCGCGATGCGAAAACCGTCGCGATAGGTGCTGAGCTTCGATTCGGAGCCCTCGGGCCGCGCGAAATAGGGCGTTTCGATCTCCCCCACCGGCATCTTGAGTTCGAGCGCATGGACGCTGATCTCGGTCTCGATCTCGAAACCCGAGGACAACACCGGGAAACTCTTCACGAAACGCCGTGAGAACACGCGATACCCTGAGAAAATGTCGGTAAAACTGCGTCCGAACAATTGCGCGAGCAACCCGGTCATCGCCTTGTTGCCGAGCACATGGCCGCGACGATAGGCGGCGGTGACCTGCGTCACCCGGCTGCCGACGACCATGTCGAGCTGTTCGTCGAGCAAGCGCTGCACCAAAGCGGGCGCGACGGTCGCGTCATAGGTCGCGTCGCCATCGGCCATCACATAGATATCGGCATCGACATCGGCGAACATGCGGCGGACGACGTTGCCCTTGCCCTGCATCCGCTCGGTCCGCACGATCGCGCCCGCGGCGCGCGCCACCGCCACGGTGTCGTCGGAACTGTTGTTATCGTAAACGTAGATCGCAGCGTCCGGCAGTGCGGCGCGGAACCCGGCCACCGTCTGCGCAATGGCGGCGCTCTCATTATAACAGGGCAGCAGGATGGCGATGCGCGTGATCATGGCTCTGCCATAGGGACGAATGGCGATCGGTTCGACCCCCTTTGTGTCATTTGACACAAGCGCTCCGTCGCTCGCGCAAATCGATTCCCGCCGAAACGAGATCACCCCCGAGGCAAGCCCCGGGGGTGACGGATTTTCGTGCTGCGATGAAGGCTTATTCCGCTGTGTCGGCAGCAGCAGCCTTCTTCTTCGCCGGAGCCTTCTTGGCAGGGGCCGGTGCCGCTTCGGCTGCTGCGTCAGCGGCTGGCTCGGCCACCGCGGCCTTCTTGACGGGTGCCTTCTTGGTAGCAGCCTTCTTCACCGGCTCAGCTTCGACCAGCTCATCGCCGGGTGCAGCCGGTTCGATATCAGCCGCTTCCATTTCCTTGGCATCGTCTGCCGAAGCCTTGGCCTTCTTGGCCGCCGCCTTCTTGGTTGCCTTGGGCTTGTGGTTTTCGTGATCGTGGCTGTGCGTGCCGGTCGAGAAGCCTTCTTCGCTCTCGATCGCGGCTTCCAGCTCGGCGCGCGTCACTTCGCGATCGCTGACTTCGGCCTTCTCGAACAGGAAGTCGACGACCTTGTCCTCGTACAGCGGGGCGCGGAGCTGGGCTGCGGCCATCGGCTCCTGCTGGATATATTGCAGGAAGCGCTTGCGATCCTCGGGGCCGTATTGCTGTGCAGCCTGTGCGATCAGGCGGTTCATTTCCTGCTGGCTGACTTCGACGCCATTGGCCTGGCCGATTTCGCTCAGCAACAGGCCCAGGCGAACGCGACGCTCGGCGATCTTGCGGTAATCGTCCCGCTCGGATTCCATCTCGGCCAGTGCTGCTGCCGGATCTTCCTCATGCGTCGCTTCGTGCTGGAGCTGCTGCCAGATCTGCTCGAATTCGGCTTCCACCATCGACGGCGGCACTTCGAAATCATGGCCTTCGGCAAGCTGGTCGAGCAGCTTGCGCTTCATGTGGGTGCGCGTCAGGCCGTTCAGTTCCTGCTCGATCTGGCCCTTCAGCAGACCGGTGAGCTGATCGAGGCTCTGCAGGCCAAGCGAGGTGGCGAGCTCGTCGTCGATCTTGGTCTCGCCTGCGGTCTTCACGGTCTTGACCGTCAGATCGAAGGTCGCGGCCTTGCCGGCCAGTTCCTTGGCCTGGTAATCCTCGGGGAACGTCACGTTGATCTGGCGCTCGTCGCCAGCCTTCACGCCGACGACCTGCTCCTCGAAACCGGGGATCAGGCGACCCGAGCCGATTTCGACCGACATGTCCTCGCCAGTGCCACCCTCGAACGCTACGCCGTCGACCTTGCCGACGAAATCGAGCACGACCAGATCGCCGGTCTTGGCTTCATAAGCGGCATCGGCCTCTTCCCAGCGCTTCTGCTGGTCGGCGAACTTCTGCAGTTGCTCCTGCACGACGGCCTCGTCTGCGGGAACGGTCAGGCGCTCGAGCTTCAGATTGTCGATCGCAGGCGTCGGCACGTCGGGGAGCACTTCGAGCTCGACCTTCACATCGGCATCCTTGCCGAGCTCATAGCCGTCATCGAGGCTGACCGAGGGCTGCAGCGCGGGGCGCAGCTTGTGCTCGGCGATCAGTTCCTGAATGCCCTGCTGGATCGAGGTGTTGAGCGCGTCCTGCATCAGCGCCTCGCCGTGCATCTTGCGCACCAGGTTCGCGGGAACCTTGCCGGGGCGGAAGCCGGGCATGCGCACCGTCGGCGCAACGCGCTTCAGTTCGGCGTCCACACGCGAATCGATGTCCTTCGCGGTGATCTTCAGCGTGTAGGCGCGCTTCAGCCCCTCGTTCAACGTCTCGACAGTTTGCATACTCAAGTCGTGCCTTTTACAGGAATTTCTGATGGCTACCGCCCGTTTGCCACGGGCGGCCTGGTGCGGGCGAAGGGACTCGAACCCCCACATCTTGCGATGGCAGGACCTAAACCTGCTGCGTCTACCAGTTCCGCCACGCCCGCATGGGACACCGCCGGTGTGGGGCGCGTCTATACCAGCCCTATGGCCGGGGGCAAGCGCGCAAACAGACTGGCTTTATATTGCGCAACCGCCGACGATGCTCGCGCGTTGTTCAGCATCGAGGAGAATCATCATGGCAACCACGCCCCCGACCGAATTGCCCCCGTTCCCGAGCCAGCCCGGCCAACCCGATCCGGTGCCCACCGAATTGCCGAGCCCGACGCCCGACGTGGACTTCCCCGCTCCCGACGCAACGCCGGGCGACGAGCCGTTCCAGCCGACCGACACCGGCCTGACGGGGGATTTCGCATGAACGACGAGATCAACAAGGGCCCGCTCGACGATCCCCGCGACAACACCGATCCGCGTAGCGACCTCCAGCAGGAAGTCGAAGCCCGCAAGGATGCCGTCGAGCGCGGCGAAGGCGGCAAGGAACCCGATGCGTTCACCTCCGCCGGGATGCCCGATGGCGTTGGCGGCACTGGCGGCGTGGTGAAGAATCAGGGGGATGACGGGCAGTAACGCCCGGTCCAGCTATCGCGCGATCGTCGCCGCGGTGACGATCGCGCGATAGGCCGGTTGGTCACGCTGGAAATAGAACACGTCCGGCGCTTCGAAGGTGATCATGTAGAGCTTGCCATCGACGATCGCTGCCACCGCTTCGCCCTTCCGGCGAACTTCCTCGTTCAAACGACTGAACGTAAAGGCAAAGCGAATCCCTTTCTGGCCCAGAAACGCGGTCGGTTCGACCGAGTCGATCGTCATAAGCTGCGTGTCGAGCGCGATGCTGTAGCTATCGGCAAACAGCGTCGGCAGGTCGGTCAGCAACATCGTCGCGGAGAAATGCGGCAGCGGCTTGGCCTTCTTGCTGACTTCGCGGAACAGCGTGCGGCCGGTTTCGATGCCGCCGTAAAAGGTCACATCGTTCAGTCCGTCCCCGTCAATCGTCCAGGTTTCCGAATTGCGCCCCGGTCGAGCACCCATCTTGTTCCATTCGCGGTCAGGCGTCACCGTCAGCGGTGATTTCGCGACGGCGACTGGGACACCGCTCGGGATCAGCGTGTTGGATGCAAGGCCCGGGGCCGCGTGCAGCAACAGAGCCGCGGCGAAGATGGAAAACGAGGTGCGCTTCATGCTCTTCATCTCACTGAATCAAGGTGGAAATCATGGCGCTGTCGACAGCGTTTGGCTTCATCGCCAGATACCGCCGCAGCGAGTCCGCCGCCGCCGGATCACGGCTGCGCATTTGCGCCAGGCCGAGCCCGCGATACGCGTCGGCATTGCTCGGCTCCTGCTCCAGCGCGGCACGGTAAAAACCGGCAGCGGAGACGAGATCGCGCGGATTTCCGCGCGACCGATAAAGTTCCCCACGCGCGAACAGCAGGTCGGCCGTCCACTGCGCCCCGGCGAGTTCCCCCAACAGATAATCGGTACCCTCAAAATCGTTGAGCTTGATCTGATCCGCCAGCAACTGCGGCCGCCACGCGACCATCGCCGCGTCCAGCCGTGCGCGGCCGTCCTCGCCGGATTTGTCCATGGCGATCGCAAGCTCGCGCAAATAAGTGGCGCGCTCCAAGGTTGCCGGGTGCGTCGCGAAAAAGGCGACGCGGTCGTACCGGGTGCTGCGCTGCCGCCGCCCGCGCGCGGTCGCGTCGGCCTCGTCCATCACGCGGCCCCAGAGATCGGCGAAACAGCGCGGATCGTAGGACGACGCCTTCAAATACGCCATCGAGAGCAAATCCGCCTGGCGCTCCTGCTCGCGGCTGAACGCGAAGATCGATCCGAAAGCCGCGTTTTGTACCGATTGCGCCGTGCGCACGGTATTGTAGGCACCGGTTCCACCGTAGGTATACGCGCCGGCTGCCGCGACCCCGGCCCACGCCATGACATCAGTGGCCGAGCGCTTTTGCTTGAAGCCCACCAGGCTGTGCCGCAACTCGAAATGCGCGAATTCGTGCCCCAGCACAGCTGCCAGTTCGGCCTCGTTGCGGACACGCAGCAACAGGCCGGTTTGCACCACAAGCATGCCATTTGGAGCCATCGACGCGTTGAAGGCCGCGTTGCGCACGACATAGATGCGCACGCTGTCGCAGCGTGGTGCCCCGACCGCGCGACACACCACGTCATGCAGATAGCTTTGCAGCTTGGGATCGGACACGACCGCCTTCGAATCGCGCAGCAGCCGCTCGTCTTCATCAACCATCATCCACAGGCCGCGCTCATCCATGCCCTGCGGCTGATAAGCACCCGCATAGGGCGGAAGCGTCGGCAACGGGTCGCCCTTCGCCGCGAGCGGCGCGGCAACCACGATCGCCATGGCTGCCAACACCTTCCACAAGGCGCGCATTTACTTGGCTGCCGACGCCGGAGCGGCCGACTGTGAACTTCCGGGAAAATTCTTCAACAATTGCGAGACGCGCTTTTGCGCGCCGTCCGGCGTGCGCACGTCGCCGCCCATGGCAAGATCCGCGTTGAGCCAAACCAAATCGCCGGTGTGAAGATCCACCAGCCCGGCAAAACCCTTATGTTCTCCCGACTTGACCGAAACATAGGCCATTGCCGCGAACGCCTGCAAAATCTTGCGGCCGGTCGACCCATATTGATCTTCGTTGAACAGGAACAAAGCATAATCGGCCCCCGTCCCCTTGGCGAGATCAGCGACCCCCGGGCCCATAGTCCATTCGAACGCGTCTTTGCGTTTCTTGGTTGGCAGGCGATTACCAACGAAAAACTGGTAGCGGATCACCGAATCCGCGAGCACCGAGAACAAGGCCCGATAATCGGCCATGGTGGTTGCGGCTGGACCAATGGGTTCGTCCGCGATCAGGATCTCATTGCCCAGCTTGGTCTGCGCGGCCGCGAGCGCCACCGCCAGATTTTCCTTGGCCTGGGCGGTCCAGTCTGCGTTCGGCTCGAACATGCCGCCGGTCGATTGCGCGCCGACCTTGATCGTCGGGCGTATCAGCAGGATTCGCGCCGACCTCTGCGGGAGGACGAAGCCTGGCTTGATCCCCGATTTCTCCTGCGCCGTCGCAGGCGAACCACTCGCGACAAGGCAAACGGACGCCAGAATCGGCACCCACAATCGCAGCAACATGGATTCCCCCCGTCATATCGGACTCGCCCCCGAGTCCGATATGACGAGCTTAAGCGCCGGAAGCGCGCCGGATCAACCCACTATTCGATGCCGCACCGCAACGAAAATGCAATAAACCCTGAGATTCTATCCCAGCATCTTCTTCAGCACTTCATTCACCACGCCCGGATTAGCCTTTCCGCCCATCGCCTTCATCGTCTGGCCGACGAAGAAGCCGAACAATTTGTCCTTGCCGCCGCGATAATCGGCAACCTTGTCTTCGTTAGCCGCCATCACTTCGGCGATGACACGTTCGATTTCGCCGGTGTCGCTGGTCTGCTTGAGTCCATGTTCTTCAACCACCGCCGCCGCGCCCTGCCCGGTTTCGAGCATGATCTCGAACACCTGCTTGGCGAGCGTGCTCGACAGCGTGCCATCGGCGATCAGGCCGAGCAGTTCCGCCGCCTGGGTCGGACTGACCGGCGCGTTTTCAATATCCTTGCCGGTGCGGTTGAGCGCACCGAACAGTTCCGACGTCGTCCAGTTCGCCGCCGCCACCGGTGCCGCACCGCAATCGAGCAGCGCATCGAACCAGCGCGCCGCCTCGACCTCCGCCGTCAGCACTGCGGCTGCATAAGGCGTAATGCCAAGCGCTTCATAGCGCCGCCGCTTGGTGTCGGGCAGTTCGGGCAGCGACGCACGACATTCGGCGAGGAACGCCTCGTCGAGCTCAAGCGGCAACAGATCGGGGTCGGGGAAATAGCGGTAATCGTGCGCATCTTCCTTCGACCGCATCGAGCGCGTCTCGTTGCGATCGGGGTCGTACAGCCGCGTTTCCTGGACGATGCGCCCGCCATCCTCCAGCACCTCGACCTGGCGGCGCGCTTCCTGCTCGACCACCGCCATCACGAAGCGCACCGAATTGACGTTCTTGGTCTCGGTCCGCGTGCCCAGCGGCTCGCCCGGCTTGCGCACGCTGACATTGACGTCGGCGCGCATCGAGCCTTCTTCCATATTGCCGTCGCACGATCCGACATAGCGCAGAATCGATCGCAACTTTCGCAGATAAGCCCCTGCTTCTGCAGGAGACGTCATGTCCGGCTTCGACACGATTTCCATCAGCGCCACGCCCGAGCGGTTGAGATCGACATAGGAGCGGGTCGGATGCTGATCGTGCATCAATTTGCCGGCATCCTGCTCGACATGGATGCGCTCGACGCCGATGCGCTTGCCGTGCGCGTCGGGGTTCTTTTCGTCCAGGCTGATGTCGATCGCGCCCTCGCCCACCAGCGGGTGGTAGAGCTGACTGATCTGATAGCCCTGCGGCAAATCGGCATAGAAATAGTTCTTGCGGTCGAACCGCGACCAGCGGTTGATCTGCGCCTCGATCGCCATGCCGGTGCGCACCGCCTGGCGGATGCATTCGCGGTTGGGCACGGGCAGCATCCCCGGCATCGCCGCATCGACCAGCGACACTTGCGTGTTGGGCTCCGCGCCAAACGCCGTCGCCGCGCCCGAGAAGAGCTTGGCATTGGTGGTGATCTGCGCATGGACTTCGAGGCCGACCACGACCTCCCAGTCGCCGGTTTCGCCGCGGATGGTGTATTTAGTATCGGTCATTATTTTAGCCCTTCGGCTTCGCGACGGAGTGCGTCGCGCTGGCGCTGGCGGTCTCGAGGTGATTGGCGGATGCTTTTCGAACGCGAACTTTGTCGCACAGGCGCGGCAAACTCGATCAGCCGCCCGACAAACTCTGCGACGACATCCGAGACGCTCACCACCAACGCTCCGCCCGCGCGGTGAAGCCCGCGCGTTGCTCGATCGCGAGGCCGGCGTTGAGCACGCTCTGCTCATCCAGCGCCTTGCCGATGATCTGAAGCCCGAGCGGCAGCCCCTGCCCGTCCAGCCCGCCGGGCACGCTCATCGCCGGCAAACCGGCGAGCGACGACGGCACGGTGAACACGTCGTTCAAATACATCGCGATCGGATCGGCCGACTTTTCGCCCAGCGCGAATGCCGCCGAGGGCGCAGTCGGGGTCAGCAGCACGTCACACGTGGCCCAGGCCTGCTCGAAATCGCGCGCGATCAGCGTGCGGACCTTCGAAGCCTGTGTGAAGTACGCATCGTAAAACCCTGCCGACAATACATAGGTGCCGATCATGATCCGACGTTTCACTTCGTCACCGAAGCCCGCGGCGCGGGTCGCGGCATACATGTCCTGCAAGCCTGCCCCCTCGGGCAGATCGCGCAGGCCGTAGCGCACGCCGTCATAGCGCGCGAGGTTGGACGAGGCTTCGGCCGGCGCGATGATGTAATAAGCCGGCAGCGCATATTTGGTGTGCGGCAGCGAGACTTCGACGATCTCCGCGCCCGCATCCTTCAGCCACTCAATGCCCTGCTGCCACAGCGCCTCGATCTCGGGCGGCATGGTATCGACGCGATATTCCTTGGGAATACCGACGCGCTTGCCCTTGAGATCGCCCGACAATCCGGCTTCCCAGTTGGGCACCGGCAAATCGAGCGAAGTCGCGTCCTTGGCATCGAATCCGGCCATCGCCTCGAGCATGATCGCGCAGTCGCGCACATCGCGCGCCATTGGTCCGGCCTGATCGAGCGAGGAGGCGAAAGCGATCGTCCCCCAGCGCGAGCAGCGGCCATAGGTCGGCTTGATGCCCGAAATGCCGGTAAAGGCGGCGGGCTGGCGGATCGATCCGCCGGTATCGGTGCCGGTCGCCGCCGGGCAAAGCCGCGCCGCGATCGCCGAGGAAGACCCGCCCGAAGACCCACCGGGTGCGAGCGGCGCGGTATCGCCATTGTTGCGCCGCCACGGCGAGATCACGTTGCCGAACGCGCTGGTCTCGTTCGACGATCCCATTGCGAACTGGTCGAGGTTGAGCTTGCCCAACATCCCGGCGCCTGCCTTCCACAAATTGGCCGAGACCGTCGATTCATAAGGCGGGGTGAACCCCTCCAGAATGCGGCTGGCGGCGGTGGTCGGCACGCCGTTGGTGCAGAACAGATCCTTCATGCCGATCGGCACGCCCGCCAGCGGCTTCAGCGTTTCGCCAGCGGCACGTGCGGCATCGGCGGCGTCGGCAGCGGCGAGCGCATGATCGGGGGTTTCGACGAGGAAGGCGTTGAGCGCCGTGGCGGCAGAGACGTTGGCGATGAAGCCCTCGGCCACTTCGCGTGCCGAAAAGCTGCCGTCGCGCACGCCGTCACGAATGGCGGCAACGCCGAGATCGGTAAGGTCGGTCATTATTCGATCACCTTGGGCACGGTGAAGAAACCGTGTTCGGCCTGGGGCGCATTGGCGAGCACGGCGTCACGAATACCGCCGCCGGTCAGCGGATCGGCATTCACGACATCGTCGCGCAGGCGCAGATGGTTGGGGATGACCGCAGTCATCGGTTGAACACCGGTGCAATCCACCTCGCCCAATTGCTCGATCCATCCCATGATGTTGTCGAGCTCGGGCGCGATGCGCGCGGCGTCTTCCTCGGTAATGGCGATACGGGCAAGACTCGCGATCTTGCGGACGGTGGCGATGTCGACTGGCATGGATCGCGGCTAGCAGAGCGCCCAAGCCTTACGCAACCTATTCGAACGGATCGCCGACCGGAACGCCCCCGACAAAGACGCGACGCGCGGGCACCGAACGAATCTCGACCTTGCCCGCCGCGTCCCCCGCTTTCAGCGCGGCGCGCTCGACGGGCGTGAGAGGGCGCTGGGTGTTTTCATCGATGCGCTGCCATGTATCGCCGGTCAGCCGATAGCGCGATACCCCACAGCCTGATGGAACCGTCGCCATGAACATCGCGCCGTTCTCTTCCTTTACCTTCGGCTCCCGTGCCAGATCGTCGATGCAGCTTTGCTTTATCGACACCGCCTCGGTGGCAGCGGGACGATAAAGCAAGGTGCAGCGATCCTCGCGACCCGCACCGCACCCCTGCCAATCGGTGAGCTTGGTCCGCAAGGCCAGCGGCACCGGCACCGGCACCGGCAGCACGCGCAACCGCTTCACCAGCAGATCCGCCTCGGTTTGCGTGCGGTCGATCGCCGCGACGTCCCAGCGATTGGCTTTGCCCGAAACCCCCTTGGCGCGCGCCGCGATCACCGCATTCTTCGATCCCGCCAGCCGCTTCAGCGCCGCTTTGCCGGGATCACCGAAATCGAACGCCAGCGCCGCCCAGTCGAACTTTTCAGGCGCGGTCTTGCCGGATTCGAGCCGCGCAACCTGATCGGCGGTCGACAGCGCATTGAAGCTCAGCAGCGGCGTCGCCAGCACCAGCCCGACACCCGCGACGACGAACGCCAGCCGCAAGTTGCTCGGCCGTACCCACGCACCCCAGCGCATCCGCCCGCGCGCCAGTGCAACGATATAGGCAACACCATAAGCCGTCGCCAAGGCGACGAACACCACCGCCCACAACCGATCGGGCGTCAGGCCATATTGGTCGATCCGCAGCCCCGTCGCGATCGCCGCTATCACCGCCAGCGGCAGCACCGCGAGCGCCAGCACCATCGCGCCCGGGCGCAGCACCGGATTGCGCAATTCCTCCTGCTCGCCATTGCCGATCACCGCATTGGCGAGGATCAGCGCGCCGATGACGCAACTCAGCAGGATCGGCGTGGTTGATTTGGTCGCCTCCCACAGCGCATTCAGCCCGGTGAACGGCAAGGCGAGGAGAAACACCAGCAACCCCAGCCCCAGCACGGGCGCCAGCACCGCCAGCACCGAGGTCACCACGCGCTGCAACAGCCGCAGCACCCCGTCGCGCTCGCGCAGCAGCCCCAGCGACGCCCCGAAACTCGCGCCGAACAGCAGCGCATTGAACCAACTATGCTGCAACAGATCGCGCAGGAAATGCAGTCCGATCAGATCGAACAGCGATGACAATAGCCACGCGAGCCCGAACACGACGCCGGTGAACAGCCAGCACGCGCACCACAAGACGACATTGGTCCAGGCATTGCCGTGGACATCGGCATAGGGAAATCGCCACGCCGCCTCGTTCCGCGCGGTCTGGAACAAGGGCACCGCGATCGCGATCGACAGGAACAGGCTGGCGCTATGCCAGTCCCGCCACATCCCCCAGCCGCCGCCATTCCAGTAGAACACCAGCCCGGCAACAGCACCGACCACCAGCCCGAACAGCACCGCCCAAGGCGCGCGTTGCCGCTCCAGCGCGAAGCCGAAGCTCGCAGCGCCCGTGCCAACCGCCGTCGCCAGCGCGATTCGCCAGTTTTCGGGATCGATCGCGGGATAGCGAACCGGCTCGCCGCGATCGAGCAATTGCTGCACCACCAGCGCGGCCAGCGCGCCGACGATGGCCAAGATCAGCGGCCGCAACCGCCATCCCGCATCCGCTTCGAAATCGCCCGATCGGTCCATCGCCATGCTCCCCAACAGTCAGGTGGGACCGAACGCCAGCGCCAAGGCGATTGCAAGCGCCGTCGTCCTGCTGCACGGAAATCGCATGACCAGTGCATCGCTCCTCCAGAAAGGCTGACCCCGCGCGTGGCACGCAAATTCCTTTATGCCTTTGCGGTCCTGATCGTGCTCGTGATCGCGGCCGGCTTTGCCTATGCGCTCTGGGGCATCGATCTCATAAAATTGGCGATGGTGCCGCGCGCCGCCTTCGTCGCGCTGCCGCCAGAGCCCGCCGCTGCCTATGGCCGCGCCGACATGTGGCTCGCGCGACCCGACAAGCCCGGCAATCCCGCTTTGTGGACCCCCGCAGGCTACACCCCAGGCAAGGACCAAAAGGCGGCGGTGTTCTTCATCCACCCGACTTCCTACCTCAACCGTGCGCAGTGGAATGCGCCGCTGGACGATGCCGAGGCCAATGCCCGCGCCGAACTGTTCCTGCGCGCGCAGGCCAGCGCGTTCAACGCCAGCGGCCAGATCTGGGCACCGCGCTATCGCCAGGCGACATTCGGCGCATTCCTGACGACCCAAGCCGCCGCCAACCAGGCGCTGAACCTCGCTTATGGCGATCTTGCCACCGCCTTCGACGCCTTCCTCGCGCAGGCGGGGACGCGCCCGATCATCCTCGCCGGGCACAGTCAGGGCGCACTCCACCTGCTGCGGCTGCTGCGCGAGAAGGTCGCGGGCAAGCCGCTCGCCCGGCGCATTGTCGCCGCCTATCTCATCGGCTGGCCGGTCTCGCGCACGATCGACGTGCCAGCGCTCGGCCTGCCTGAATGCCGTACCGCCGATCAGGCCGGATGCCTGCTATCGTGGCAAAGCTTCGCCGAACCCGCCGATCCCGCGCTGATCCTCGATGCCTATGCCGCCAGCACCGGCACCGACGGCAAACCGCGCCGTGGCACGCCGATGATCTGCACCAACCCGTTGACCGGCACGCCCGATGCCGCCGCGCCTGCCGACGCCAATCTCGGCACGCTGTTCCCCGCCCCCGATCTCGCCAGCGCGACGATCGAGCCCAAACGCGTCCCCGCGCGCTGCGATGCGCGCGGCCTGTTGCTGATCGGCACCCCGCCCGCGCTTGGCGGCTATGTCCTGCCCGGCAACAATTACCACGTTTATGACTACAGCCTGTTCTGGGCGAACGTGCGCGCCGATGCGGCACGGCGGCTGGCGGCGTTCGAAAAGAAATGATGCCGTCCCCCCACCCCGCTCGCCCTGAGCCTGTCGAAGGGCCCGTCTCCGCAAGCGGACCGGTCGCGTGCGGAGAGCTGTGCTTCGACGCGCTCAGCACGAACGGAACCTGCGCATGATCACCACCGACCGCACCGAATTCCGCGCAGCCCTCCCCACCGGTGGCCGCCTGATCGGCCTCGATGTCGGCACCAAGACGATCGGCACCGCTTTGTGCGACGCCGGCTGGAGCTTCGCATCGCCCGCTTTGCTCATCCGCCGCACCAAATTCCAGAAGGACAAAATCGCGCTCGCCGAGCTGATCGCGGCGCAGCAAGTGAAGGGCATCGTCATCGGCCTGCCGCTCAACCTCTCCGACGGCAGCGAAAGCCCGCGCAGCCAATCGAGCCGCGCGTTTGCCCGCAACATGGCGGACCTGGGGCTGCCGATCTTCCTGCAGGACGAACGCTGGTCGACCGTCGCGGTAACGCGCACGCTGATCGAACAGGACGCCAGCCGCGCCAAGCGCGCCGAACTGGTCGACAAGATGGCAGCCGCCTATATTTTGCAAGGCGCGATTGACGCGCTGGTGGCGGTTTAGCGGCTATCCGCCCCGGGCCAGGAGGCTCGTGGAAAGAGGTCGCGCTCTTCGCGCAGGATGCGCCGCCGCAGCAATGTCATGACATCGCGAGTCGCGGCGCGAAACGCCTCCCAATCCTGCTGGATGCGCTCGATCGGCCAAGCTGCATGATAGGCCGCATAGGTGCTTGCGGTGCCGCCAACCTCGGCCAGCACTTGCTCGGCCAGCGAAGCCGTCGCCGGGTTCGCGCGCAAAATCGGATACAGGAGTTGGTCCTCCATCGCGAGGTGCTTGGTCAGCACGCGATTGAGCCGCCAGCGCAGCGACGACAACTCCACGCTCGGGCCATCGCCCCCGACCTCGGCCAGGATACGCTTTGCCAACGCGTCGAGTTCGCGATGCTCGTCGGTCAGAACCGCACGCTTAATCAATACGATCCCCCGCCACAGCATCCAAACCGACGTTACGTCTGCGTATCGTTCCTATCCTAATGAAATATTATCAAACATTATCATTTGCGCGACGGATTGAAAGGCCCACCTTGCCACCGCACGCATGCCCGGCTACCCGGCACTCTCGATGCAGCCCTCCGATCACCGCCCCGCCTCGCTCATCCCCGGGCGTGCCGTGTTCCCGCACCGGCACTTGACCGGAATCGAGGGCTTGCAACCCCATGAGATCGTGTTTTTGCTCGACGAAGCCAATGGCTGGGTCGCCGCGAACCGTACGCGCGCGATCAGCGACAAACGACTCGGCGGGCTGACCCAGATCAACGCCTTTTTCGAGAATTCGACCCGCACGCTGCTGTCGTTCGAAATCGCCGGCAAGCGCCTAGGGGCCGATGTTGTCAACATGCACGCGGCGCAAAGTTCGGTAAAAAAGGGCGAGACGCTGATCGACACCGCGATGACGCTCAACGCGATGCGCGCCGACGTCATCGTCATCCGCCACATGTCCTCGGGCGCGGTGCGGCTGATCGCGGGCAAGGTCGATTGCCCGGTGCTCAATGCCGGCGACGGGCAGCACGAACATCCGACGCAAGCATTGCTCGATGCGCTGACGATCCGGCGGCGGCGCGGATCGATCGCGGGGCAGCGCGTGGTGATTTGCGGCGACGTGCTGCACAGCCGCGTCGCGCGCTCGAATATCCTCGCACTCACTGCGCTGGCCGCCGAAGTGCGCGTGTGTGCGCCGACCACGCTGATGCCCGCCGCGATCGAGCGGATGGGTGTCACGCCCTTTACCGATTTCGACGAAGCGCTGGAGGGTGCCGATGTCGTGATGATGCTGCGCTTGCAGAATGAGCGGATGAATGGCGGCTTCGTCCCTTCCAACCGCGAATATCATTTGCGCTATGGCCTCACCGAAAAGCGGCTCGCACGCGCCAAGCCGGACGCGCTGGTGATGCATCCCGGCCCGATGAACCGCGGCGTCGAAATCGACTCGGTCGTGGCCGACCACGCGCGTTCGGCGATCACCGAACAGGTCGAAATGGGGGTCGCGGTGCGCATGGCCTGTCTGGACGTATTGACGCGGCGGTCGCGCGACGTGGCGGGTTGGGCATGAGCCGGACGCTGGCCCTGCTCAACGCGACGCTCGTCTGCCCGGTGGCGGGCGTGTCTGCGGGTGGCGTGCTGATCGACGGCGATACGATCGTCGCCACCGGCCTGATCGAAGTGCCCGATGGAACAGAGACGATCGACTGTGGTGGCCAGATGCTGGCCCCCGCGATCGTCGATCTTGGCGTGTTCGCAATCGACCTGCCCGCCTTTCACGCCGGTGGGATCGTGCGGGTCGGGTTGATGCCCGATCAGTCGCCCGTGCTCGACGACCCCGGCATCGTGCAGCGCGCCGCGCTGATTGGGCGGCCTGGGCTGTGGATTCACCCGATCGCCGCGGCAACGCGCGGGCTCGCGGGCACCGACCTCGCCGAAATGGCAATCAACCGCGACGCGGGTGCGCGCGCAGTCGGCACCGGTGCAGGCTGGATCGCCGATTCGGGCGTGATGCGCAAAGTGCTGGCTTATGCTGGCGATCTCGGGCTGACCGTCATCACCCATGCCGAAGATGGCGGCGTGACGGCGGGCACGGTGGCGACCGCAGGCGAAACCGCGACGCGCATGGGCCTGCCCGCCGCCCCGGCCATTGCCGAGCCGCTGGCCATCGCCCGCGACGTGATGCTGGCCGAGGAAACCGGCGCTGCGCTGCACATCCGCCAAGTCACGACCGCCGCCGGGTTCGATCTGGTCCGCGCGGCCAAGCGCCGCGGCGTGCGCGTCACCTGCGGCATTACGCCTGCCCATTTCATGCTGTCCGACATCGCGATGACCGATTTCCGTACCTTCGCGCATCTGTCGCCGCCCTTGCGGTCGGAAAGCGACCGGCAAGCGGCGCTGACGGCGCTGGCCGATGGCACGATCGATGTGCTGTGTTCCGGCCACGATCCGCATGGCCCCGAGGAAAAACGCCTGCCCTTCGCGGATTCCGCATCGGGAATGGCGGGTGCCGAGACCCTGCTCGCCTTGGGATTGGGGCTGGTGCGCGACGGGACCATTACGATGGAGCGGCTGTTCGCCTTGCTCGCCGCCAATCCCGCGCGCGTCCTGGGCGTGGCCACCGGCACGCTCGCCATCGGGGCACCCGCCGACCTGCTCGTGCTCGATCCGCATGCCCCGTGGCAAATCGATGGCAATCGCCTGCATGCCAAGGCCGGGAACACGCCGTTCGACGGGTTGCCGGTTCAGGGCAAGGTGGTGCGGGTGTTCAAGGGCGGCACCGCGCTCCCCCTGCCCGCATAAGGCTTAGCGCGACGCCAGTTCGCGACCCTTGGCCCACATCGCAACTTGGTCGCCAGCGCCTGCGCGCACGAAGCAGCTTCCGCCCGTCGCGCGATAGCCCAGGCACAGCGCCACCGCATCGCCGCGCGCGAAGCCGCCGACCGACAGACGATAGAAGCTCTTGCCCTTGGTCGTGACGCTCATGCCCTGCGGCGTGCGCCCGGCGAAACCGGCAAAGCGGCGCGAGACGCGGCCCCAGGCATCATGCGCCACGCCTGCGGTCTCATAGGCACCAAGCTGGACATAGAAGCTGCCCTTGGCGACGGCGCGCGGTGCCGAAGCGACGGCAACCGCCGCGCGCGGTGCAATCGCGCCACGCTTTGCGCGGGCCTCGGCGACCGACACGGGCAGCGCCTGCACGACTTCCTTGCGTTCGGCGAACACCACACCGGCGATGCTCGGCCCAATGACGGGCTTCGCGTCCGGCTCGGCTGCGGCGACGGCGACCGGTGCGGGCGTGGGTGCTGGCGCGGACGCGGCCTCAACCTTGCCGGGCATGAAGGCATCGACCGGTGCCTCGGCTGCGGCCATTGCGGTCGCTGCGGGACGACCGCCGTTCAAAGCGAGCGCGACCGGCAGGCCGGGATCGACCGCGGGCCGCACCCCAAGCAAGGTCGCGACCTGATCCGACGCCGAAGTCGGGCGCGAGAAGCTCGACCAATCGAGGATGCGTCTGGCGACATCGGCGGGGGCGACGTCCATCGCCACCACCGTCTGCGCCTCGCGCCAGCGCCCGGCAAGGGCCAGGCTCAGCGCGAAGTTCTGGCGGATCTTGGCATCGGCCTCGGGCGCGCGGGCGGCGGGCTCCAGCACTTCGACCGCCGTCGCCGGATCGCCTGCCAGCGCGATTGCGAGGCCGCGATCGGCAACCGGGATCGTCGCTGCATGGGTGTCGAGCGTCTTGCGCGCGCCAGCCCAATCGCCCGTCGCGATCTGTGCGAGCGCCAGGTTCAGCGCGACCTTGCCGTTGCTATCGTCGAGCGACAGCACATCGGCGAAGACATCGCGCGCCGAGGCAAAGCGGCCGCCCTTCAGGTAGCTTTGGCCAAGCAACAGGCGATAGGCCGCGACCTGCGGCTGATCGCCAACCGCCGCCTCGGCGTGCCGAATCGCAACGTCGAATTTACCATGTGAGAGCGCGGCTTGCGCAGCCGCAAATTCCACACGCCCTTGCTTTTCCGCACGCGATTGCTCGCGCGCGCTGGCTGCGGCGATCGTCGCGGTGGTGACGGCGGCAAGCGTGCCGCCAGCGAGACAGAGCGCGACCCCCAATGTCAGGGGACCGAAAGTGATGGCGGACCGAGTCTTCATCGTATCTCCCCCTTCAGGGTTGTCAGCGCTTTGCCCGGGTCGGGAGCTGGCGCACCAGATCCTCGACTTCGGGCAGGGATTGCAGGAAGTGGTCGAGCGCTTCGGTCACCAGCGTTTGCGCCGACGCATTATGCAGCGCGCTGGCCAGCCGCAGCCGCAGGTGGCGATCCTGGTCGAGCCGCAGCGTGAAGGCCGATTTCGGGCGGCTCTTGCCGTGCTTCTTCTTGGTTTCGCGTTCGATCCGGCTGGCGGTGGCGACCGATACCGGCTTCATCGCGATCGGGCGTGCGGGTTCGACCGGCTCGGGCGCGGCAAATTCTTCGCGCAGCACCTCGCGCTGGATCAAAACCGAAGGGACCGGGGCCGGCGGGACCGCCGCCACGACCGGCGCGGGCTCCACCACCGGCGGATGATCGCCGCCCATGTCGTTCCAGCCGAGATCATCCTGCGCGCCCGGCATCGTGCCGAACCCGCCAAAGCCCTGCGGGCGCATCGCGGGCTTGGCCTGGCCCTTGCGCGCGAGCAGCGTCGAGGACAGCGAAGCGAGCGGTTTTTGTTGGCCGAACATGTTCATGTCAGCTCACCACCCGGCGGCCGAAACCACCCGCTGCAGGGCGCTGCGCCCCGAAACCATTGGCGACATTGGGGGCGGCGAACACGGTGCGCCGGAAATTCTTTTCGAGGCGGTCGGAAATATAGGTCCACAGATCGCGGATTTCCTGCGCCGATTTGCCGTTGCCATCGACCTCCATGACCGTGCGCCCGTCGATCATCGACGCCGCGAAATCGGTGCGGTGGTGGACCGTGATCGGCGCGACGGTGCCGTGCTGCGACAAGGCGACCGCCGCTTCGGAGGTGATCCGCGCCTTGGGTGTCGCGCCATTGACGACGAACAGCAGCGGCTTGCCCGCGCGTTCGCACAGATCGACCGTGGCCCCGACCGCGCGCAGATCGTGCGGGCTCGGGCGTGTGGGGATGACGATCAGCTCGGCCACCGCGATCACGCTCTGGATCGCCATAGTGATGGCGGGTGGCGTGTCGATCATCGCCAGGCGGAAACCCTGCTGGCGCAGCACCTCCAGATCGGCGGCGAGCCGCGCGACCGTGGTCTGCGCAAAGGCCGGAAATTCGCTTTGCCGCTCGTTCCACCAGTCCGACAGCGACCCTTGCGGATCGATATCGATCAGGACGACCGGGCCAGCCCCGGAGAGCTGCGCCTGAACGGCCAGATGCCCGGACAAGGTCGTCTTGCCCGATCCGCCTTTTTGAGATGCCATCGCGAGGACGCGCATGAGCCCCTTTCACTCCCGCTATTCGAGAGCCATGCCTGCCACGCCATCCCTCAAGGAACGGTTAACGGTGGGGGGCCTGCTCCCCCTTTAGGATGAGCGTGGGTAACAAAATCTTTGCCATGATGCGGCTACAGGGCATGATCGGTTGAAGAAACGGGACGGGACCATTGTTATGCGCAACGCGCTAATCCTCGGCATGGCCGGGCTCTTGCTCGCAGGCGGTGCTGTGGCGGCACCCGCCGTTGCGGATGTGCGCGAGGGCGTCGATGCCTGGAGCCGCGGCGAGTATAAGAAAGCCGTCGACCAATGGCGTCCCGCGGCCATTGCGGGCGATGCCGATGCGCAATTCAACCTGGGCCAAGCCTATTCGCTCGGGCGCGGGGTTCCGGTCGACATTCCGATGGCCGAAAGCTGGTTCCGCAAGGCCGCGTTGCAGGGTCATGCCGAGGCGGAAGCGAAATATGGCCTGGTGCTGTTCGACCAGAAAAAGCGCGCCGAAGCGCTGCCGTGGCTCGAAAAGGCGGCGAAGCGCGGCGAGCCGCGTGCACAGCTGGTTTTGGGGACGATGCTGTTCAACGGCGACAGCGTCGCGAAGGACTGGCCGCGTGCCTATGCGCTATTGGTGCGCTCCGCCGCCGCCAGCACGCCGGGCGCTTCCGAAGTGCAGGCGCAAATGGATACGCTGATCCCGACCGAGCAGCGCCAGCAGGGGCTGATGCTGGCCCGCCAATATGAAGCCGAGGCGCAACGCCCGCAGCTTCCACCCGAAATTTCCGGGCGGGGCACCAGCACCGCGATGCGCGCCACCGACTTGCCGCCGTCGCAATATGATCCCAGCGTCGGCAACCGGCCCCAGATCGTCGCGCTCGCCCCGCCGCCCGCCGCCAAGCCGACAAAGCCGCGCGTACCGCCCCGTGCCGCCGCAGTGGCTGAAGCGGCTCCCGCCCCGGCGGTCGGGCGTGGCGGCTGGCACGTTCAGCTTGGCGCATTCGGCGATCCCGGCAATGCCCGCAAATTGTGGGGTCAAGTCAGCGGGCGGTTTGCCGGGGCGAGCGTCAGCTACGTCAAGAGCGGCGCGCTGACGCGCGTGCTGGTCGGGCCCTACCCTTCGCGCGCGGCGGCGGCGGCGGCTTGCGGCGCAGTGCGTCCGTGCGTGCCGGTCAACCCATAGCGCGTTACGCGCCGACCCATTCCGCGCGGGGAATGCCCTGCGCATAGAGCAAGGCGGACAGATCACCCTGGTCGATTCGCGCATCCGTCGCTGCAGCGACGACCGGCTTGGCGTAATAGGCCACGCCCAAGCCAGCGGCGCGGATCATCGCCAAATCATTGGCACCATCCCCCACCGCCAGCGTAGCCTCGGGCGGCAAGTTTAGCTCGGCCATCGCCGCCAACAGCGTCTGCAATTTGGTGTCGGAGCCGACGATCGGTTTGGTCACCGTGCCCGACAGCACCCCGCCCGCAATCTCCAGCCGATTGGCAATCGCGCGGTGAAACCCGATCTGCGCCGCCACCGGCTCGGCAAAGCGGGTGAAACCGCCTGAAACGAGAATGGCGGTCGCCCCGCGCGCACGCATCGTGCCGATCAACGCAACGGCACCGGGCATGATCGTCACGCGTTCGGCCAGGCAACGCTCGATCACCGCCTCGTTAAGCCCCGCCAGCAATGCGACGCGCGCATCGAGGGCACCTTCGAAATCGAGTTCGCCGCGCATCGCCGCTTCGGTAATCGCCGCGATCTGTGGCTTGATCCCGGCAAAATCGGCGAGTTCGTCGATGCACTCGACGGTAATCATGGTCGAATCCATATCGGCGACGAGCAGCTTCTTCTCACGGCCCTCAGCCTGCTGCACGACCACGTCGATGCCGGGAAACGCGCCCTCCAGCGCCGTGCGCGCGGCATCCGAGGCCAGGCCGAACGCAATGTCGGCCGCCTTGCCCGGCTCGATCCAGCCCTGCGCGACCGGCGCACAGCCAGCCGCTTCGAGCCGGTCCATCGCCGTCGAAATTTCCCCTGCAGCCAGATGATCCGATGCTATCAGCGTCGCAATGAACACACGTCACCTCCCAAGGCTCGCGCTCATCGCAGGGCCGACCGCCAGCGGCAAGTCCGCTCTCGCGATTGCCGTCGCGGAGCGACACGACGGCGTGGTCATCAATGCCGATTCGGCGCAGGTCTATCGGGATTTGCGCGTGTTGACCGCGCGCCCGTCCACTGAGGACGAAGCGCGCGTGCCGCATCGTCTGTTCGGCCATGTCGATGGCGCGGACAGCTATTCTGCCGCCCGCTGGGCAAACGCGGCCGCGCGCGAAATCGACGCGGCGCACGCTGCGGGCAAGCTGCCGGTGCTGGTGGGCGGCACCGGGCTCTACCTGCGCACCCTGCTCGACGGCATCGCGCCGGTGCCCGAGATCGATCCGCAAATCCGCGAGGCGGTTCGCGCGCTGCCGGTGGCGGAGGCCCATGCTGCACTTGCCGTGCTGGATCCGCCCGCCGCCGCGCGGCTTGCGCCTGCCGACACCACGCGGGTGGCGCGCGCGTTGGAGGTGGTCCGCTCGACCGGCAAGCCCCTCGCCGACTGGCAAGCGGCGCGCAGCGGCGGAATCGGCGACCGCGTCGCACTCGCCGCGCTGGTCCTGCTGCCCGATCGCGACTGGCTGATGGCGCGTTGCGATGCCCGCGCGGCGGCGATGTTTGCCGACGGTGCCCGCGCGGAAGTCGCGGCGTTGCGCGATCGCCCCGACATTGCCCCCGCCGCACCGATCCGCCGTGCCATCGGCGTACCGGAACTGACGGCGGTGCTGGCCGGAGAAATGACCGAAGATCAAGCGCTTGATCTAACGTGCGTCGCTACCCGGCAATATGCCAAACGGCAATATACCTGGTTCCGCAACCAGCCTCCGGCGTGCTGGCGGCGCAGTCATGCGTTAGAAACAATCGATCTAATGCATGAAATGGATATTTTATTACGCAGTTAGCGATTGACACGTACATTTCGTGCAACTAGCAGCGCCGCTCCAACGCTGCTAAGGCCGCAGCGCGAAAGGAGACGAAACGTGACCGAGAAAAGCGGAGCAGACATCCTGATCGAGGCGCTGGGCGATCTCGGCGTGGAGGTCATCTTCGGCTATCCCGGTGGTGCGGTCCTGCCGATTTACGACGCGCTGTTCCGGCACAATGCTGCGGGCGGTCGGATCAAGCATATTCTGGTGCGCCACGAACAAGCCGCCACGCATGCCGCCGAGGGCTATGCCCGTTCAACCGGCAAGCCCGGTGTCGTTCTCGTTACCTCGGGCCCCGGCGCGACCAATGCCGTCACCGGCATCACCGATGCGCTGATGGATTCGATCCCGATGGTGGTCATCACCGGCCAGGTGCCGACAGCACTGATCGGCACCGATGCCTTTCAGGAGGCCGATACCGTCGGCATCACGCGCCACTGCACCAAGCACAATTATCTGGTGAAGGACCCGGCCACGCTGGGCGCGACGATCCACGAGGCGTTTTACATCGCCACCTCGGGTCGCCCCGGCCCGGTCGTGATCGATATCCCCAAGGATGTGCAGGTCGCCACCGCGCGTTACACCAAGCCCGGCCCGATCCGCCACAAGACCTATCGCCCGCAGGTAAAGGCCGACCAGGGCGCGATCGAGCAAGCGATGGATATGCTCGCCGCGGCCGAGCGCCCGATCCTCTACACCGGCGGCGGCATCATCAACGCCGGGCCCGCGGCCAGCCAATTGCTGTGCGAACTGGCGCGGATCACGGGTGCACCCGTCACCTCGACGCTGATGGGCCTGGGTGCTTATCCGGCAAGCGGGCCGCAATGGCTCGGGATGCTCGGGATGCACGGCACGTACGAAGCCAATCTGGCGATGAACAAGGCCGACTTGATCCTGTGTCTCGGCGCGCGTTTCGACGATCGCGTGACTGGGCGGCTCGACGCGTTCAGCCCCTATTCGCGGAAGATCCACGTCGATATCGACCGCTCGTCGATCAACAAGAACGTCCGCGTCGATTTGCCGATCGTGGCGGATGTCGGCCATGCACTGGAAGACATGGTGCGCGTGTTCAAGGCACGCCGCCATCCCAAGCCCGATCTCGCCGAATGGTGGCGGATGATCGCAGGCTGGCGCGCGGTGAAGAGCCTCGATTTCGCCGAGACCGGCCCCGAAATCATGCCGCAACGCGCGATCCGCGCGTTGTGGGAGGCGACGCACAAGCGCAGCCCGATCATCACCACCGAAGTCGGCCAGCATCAGATGTGGGCCGCGCAGCATTTCGGCTTCGAGGGCCCCAACAAGTGGCTGACCTCCGGCGGGCTCGGCACGATGGGCTATGGCCTGCCCGCCGCGATCGGCGCGCAGCTCGGCAACCCCAAGGCGCTGGTCATCGACATTGCCGGCGAAGCCTCGATCCAGATGAACATTCAGGAGCTGGCGACCGCGGTGCAGTATCGCCTTCCGGTCAAGATCTTCATCCTCAACAATGAATATATGGGCATGGTCCGCCAGTGGCAGGAACTGACCTATTCGAGCCGCTATGCGGAAAGCTATTCGGACACGCTGCCCGATTTCGTGAAGCTGGCCGAAGCCTATGGCTGGAAGGGCATCCGCATCGAAGGCATCGGTCAGCTCGACGACGGCATCGCCGCGATGCTCGATCATGATGGGCCGGTGCTGGTCGATTGCCGCGTGGCCAAGCTCACCAACTGCTTCC
Organism: Sphingomonas sp. PSPC2-2; assembly: GCF_049897725.1. NCBI lineage: Bacteria > Pseudomonadati > Pseudomonadota > Alphaproteobacteria > Sphingomonadales > Sphingomonadaceae > Sphingomonas > Sphingomonas sp. PSPC2-2. The sequence continues at coordinate 174,750 of NZ_JAFCWU010000001.1, forward strand.
CGATGATCCCGAGCGGAGCAGCCCACACCGACATGCTGCTCGCATCGAGCGAAGTGTCGGGCGAAATGGACGACGAAGCGAAGGCGCTGGTCTAATGCACATCACCGAAGAAAAAACGCAGCGGCACACGCTGGCCGTGATGGTCGATAACGAGCCGGGCATTCTCGCCCGGATCGCCGGCCTGTTCACCGCGCGCGGTTACAATATCGAGAGCCTGACCGTGTCGGACGTCACCGCCGACCAGGCCGTCAGCCGCATCACCATCGTCACCTCGGCCAGCGCGCATGTGATGGAACAGATCATGGCGCAGCTCGACCGGCTGGTGCCGGTGCATTCGGTGACCGATCTCACCGCACTCGGGCCGCATGTCGAGCGCGAACTCGCGCTGCTCAAGGTCTCCGGACACGGCGAACACCGGATCGAGGCGTTGCGCCTCGCCGATGTGTTCCGCGCGCGCGTGGTCGACACCACGATCAACAGCTTCGTGTTCGAACTCACCGGCGGGCGCGAGAAGATCGATGGCTTCATCGCGCTGATGCGGCAAGTCGGCCTGTGCGAAGTCGCGCGCACCGGCATCGTCGCCATCGCCCGCGGGGACAAGGCGATTTGAAGAAAATACCCCTCTCCCACCGGGAGAGGGAGGGGCCCGCCGCGAAGCGGTGGGAGGGTGAGGGCGATGATGCTCAAGCCCATCACCCGCACCACCTCCGACGAGGCGGCTAAGCCACCACGTCTTCGTATCCTCTCCCACGGGGAGAGGGCTTTGATAGGGAACCAAAGAATGCGCGTTTATTATGATGCCGATGCCGACCTGAACCTGATCACCGACAAGAAGATCGCGATCGTCGGTTATGGCAGCCAGGGCCATGCCCATGCCCAGAACCTGCGCGATTCGGGCGTCAAGGAGATCGCCATCGCGCTGCGCGCTGGTTCGACGACGGCCAAGAAGGCGACCGATGCGGGCTTCAAGGTGATGACCAATGCCGAGGCCGCCGCCTGGGCAGACATCACCATGATCCTCGCGCCCGACGAGCATCAGGCCGCCATTTATGCCGACGATCTCCACGCCAACCTGAAGCAGGGCGCGACGATCGCGTTCGCGCACGGCCTCAACGTGCATTTCGGTCTGATCGAGCCGCGCGCCGATCTCGACGTCATCATGATCGCGCCCAAGGGCCCCGGCCACACAGTGCGCAGCGAATATGTGCGCGGCGGCGGCGTTCCGTGCCTGATCGCGATCCATCAGGACAAGAGCGGCAACGCGCACGACATCGGCCTCGCTTATGCCTCGGGCGTCGGCGGCGGTCGCTCGGGCATTATCGAGACCAACTTCAAGGAAGAGTGCGAAACCGATCTGTTCGGCGAGCAGGCCGTACTGTGCGGCGGCATCACCCACCTCATCCAGGCCGGCTTCGAAACACTGGTCGAAGCGGGCTATGCCCCGGAAATGGCCTATTTCGAGTGCCTGCACGAGACCAAGCTGATCGTCGATCTGCTCTATGAAGGCGGCATCGCCAACATGCGCTATTCGATCAGCAATACCGCTGAATATGGCGACATCGTCACCGGCCCGCGCATCATCACCGATGCGACCAAGGCCGAGATGAAGCGCGTGCTCGCCGACATCCAGTCGGGCCGTTTCGTCAAGAACTTCGTGCTCGACAACCGCGCCGGCCAGCCCGAACTCAAGGCCGCGCGCAAGCAGGCCGCCGCGCATCCGATCGAGAAGGTCGGCACGGAGCTGCGCGCGATGATGCCGTGGATCGGTGCCAACAAGCTGGTGGACCAGACCAAGAACTGAGCCGCGTTTCCTTCGGCTATGGTGGAGGGCGCATCACGCGCCCTCCACGAAACGGATCGTTGCCGAAACAGCGTTTGACGCTGCCACCCGTTGCGCCGCACTTGGGGGCCACGTAACAGGAGAACCGCAATGCGTCTTACCCATCTCTACGCCGCTACCGCCGCCGTGCTGCTCCTTGGTGCACCCGTCATCGCACAGATGGCACCGCCCGAGATGTTGCACGGTGCAGGCACTGTCGCGGACATCAAGGCCGGCACCTATGCGGTCGAGCCACACCACACCCAGGTGACTTTCAGCGTCAGCCATTTCGGCATTTCGCCTTATGCCGGCACCTTTTCCGATGCCAGCGGCACGCTGAAGGTCGATCCAGCGAAGCCCGCCGTCACCCAGCTTGACGTGACCCTGCCGATCGCCAGCGTGCAGACCACCAGCGCCAAGCTGACCGAAGAGCTGAAAGCAGCCGACTGGTTCGACGCCGCCAAATTCCCGACCGCGACCTTCCATTCGACCAAGGTCACCCCGCTCAGCGCCGATGCCGTGGCGGTCGATGGCACGCTCACACTGCACGGCGTGACCAAGCCGGTCACCTTCCGCGCAAAGCTGTTCGGTGCGGCCACCAATCCGATGAGCAAGAAAGCTTCGATCGGTTTCCTCGGCCGCATGGTGATCCATCGTTCGGACTTCGGCGTCAGCAAATATGTGCCCGTCGTGTCGGATGAAACCGTGCTGGTCATCAACGCGGCATTCGAGCTTCAGTGAGCCCAACGATCCCCCCGTCCGAGGACACCGAAGGCCGCCCCGGCGTGGGCCGGGTCGAGGCGTTTTCGGACGGGGTGATCGCGATCATCGTCACCATCATGGTACTGGAGCTGCACCCGCCGGTCGCGGCGGGGCTCGATAAGCTGTGGTCGCAATGGCCCGTCTTCTTCGCCTACGCGCTCAGCTATCTCTACGTCGCGCTGTACTGGTCGAACCATCACCGGCTGTTCAGCCATGCAACCGTGGTCAGCAACGGTCTGATCTGGTCGAACATGGCGCTGCTGTTTGCACTGTCGCTGGTGCCGTTCTCGACCGCCTATCTCGGCGAGCAGCATTTCAGCCGCGATGCGACCCTCGTCTATCTCGTTACCATGTTCGTCCCGGCCATCGCTTACGCCTGGCTACAGCGCGTGATCCGCGCAACCGGGGTACAGGGCGCACGCGCCAGCCGCTATCACGTGGCGACGCTGCGCAAGGGCATCGTTGCGATCATCCTGTATCTGGCGGGCATGCCGCTCAGCTTCATCTCGCCCTGGCTCGGCATCGGCTGCGCGATGCTGGTGGCGGTGCTGTGGTTCCTGCCCAACAGTCCTTTCGACCGCCTGTTTGAATCCCGGACTGGACAGCCTACCCCGTGACTTGCTAACGCGCCGCGACCATGACGCAGGCTCTGCTTCTTTCGCTGCTTCGACTTACGCGCCCTTAGGCGCGCCCCTCGCTGCGCGCCCACGGGCTGCGCCGCGACCCGCCTAAGGGACAGACCGCCCCAAACGTCGATCCGCGATACCGAGCGAGACCAACCATGCTGCGTGACCCTTCGACCAAATACCGCCCCTTCCCCACCATCGACTTGCCCGATCGGCGCTGGCCGTCGCAGACGATCGCCACCGCCCCGCGCTGGCTCTCGACCGATCTGCGCGACGGCAACCAGGCGTTGATCGACCCGATGGATGCCGAGAAGAAGACCCGGATGTTCGACCTGATCGTCAAGGTCGGCATCAAGGAAATCGAAGTCGGCTTCCCCGCCGCCGGCGCGACCGAATTCGATTTCATCTCGGGGCTGGTCAAAAGCGGCCGCATCCCCGACGACACCATGATCCAGGTGCTGACCCAGTCGCGCCGCGATTTGATCGAAACCAGCTTCCAGTCGCTGCGCGGCGCGCGCGCAGCGATCGTACATCTCTACAATGCGGTGAGCCCGGCCTGGCGCAAGATCGTGTTCGGCATGACTCGCGCCGAGGTAAAACAGATCGCCATCGACGGTGCGATGATCCTGCGCGACCAGGCCGCCGCCCAGCCCGATACCGACTGGTATTTCGAATATAGCCCGGAAACCTTCTCGACTGCCGAGCTCGATTTCAGCCTCGAGGTTTGCGAGGCGGTGATGGACGTGCTGCGCCCGACGCCCGACCACAAGCTCATCCTCAACCTGCCCGCCACGGTCGAATGCGCGACGCCCAATGTCTATGCCGACCAGATCGAATGGTTCGGCCGCAACATCCGCAACCGCGATTGCGTCGCGCTCAGTCTGCATCCGCATAACGATCGCGGCACCGGCGTCGCCGCCGCAGAACTCGGGCTGATGGCGGGGGCCGACCGCGTCGAGGGTTGCCTGCTCGGCAATGGCGAGCGCACCGGCAATTGCGACCTCGTCACCGTCGCGCTCAATATGTACACGCAAGGGCTTGATCCGAAACTGGACTTTTCGGACATCGACGCGATCGTCAACACCGTTACCTATTGCACACAGCTCCCCGTGCATCCGCGCACGCCTTATGCGGGCGATCTGGTGTTCACCGCCTTCTCGGGCAGCCATCAGGACGCGATCAAGAAGGGCTTTGCTGCGCAGGAAGCCAAGAACGATACGCTGTGGGAAGTTCCCTATCTGCCGATCGACCCGGCCGATCTCGGCCGCAGCTATGAAGCGGTGATCCGCGTCAATTCGCAGTCCGGCAAGGGCGGCGTCGCCTGGGTGATCGAACAGGATAAGGGCCTGAAGCTGCCCAAGCGCCTGCAGGCCGATTTCAGCCGCCACGTCCAGCGTCTGGCCGACGAAACCAGCCGCGAAATGAACGCGAGCGACATTTGGGGCCTGTTCGAGTCCACCTATCTCGCGCGCGGCGAGGACCGCTTCCGTCTGCTCGATTATAATGAGAGCGGCAGCGTCGGTGACCGCCTGTTCGTCGGCCATGTCGCAGTCGATGGCGAGGAACGCTCGATCTCCGGGCGCGGCAATGGCCTGATTTCGGGCGTCATCGCGGCGCTCGGCGAAACCACCGGCCCCCAGCTCGACGTGGTCGATTATAGCGAACATGCCATCGGCCATGGTGCCGATGCGCAGGCCGCGGCCTATGTCGAATGCCGCACGGGCGACGGGCGCACCGTGTTCGGGGTCGGCATCGACGCCGATATCGCCACCGCCAGCGTGCGCGCGGTGCTCAGCGCGGCGAACAGGGCGTAGCGCCCTTCCCGTTCGCCCTGAGCCTGTCGAAGGGCTCGTCTTCGCAGGCCCCAGATCCTCGCTTCAGGCGAGGGGGGCTTCGACGGGCTCAGCCCGAACGGGGCAATGGGACAAGACCGGATGTGCGCTACCGCCCGCGCACAATCTCGCACCCGACCGCAGCATCGGGATACACGTCCGGCTTCGACGTACGCACCGTCACGCGCTCGACGCGCGGGTCTGCAAGACACAGCGCCGCGATCGCCTCGCACAAGGTTTCCTGCAAATGGAAATGGCGGTCGGCGACCAGCGCCTGCACGCCTGCGCGCACGAAATCATAATCGAGCACCGCATCGATGCGGTCTTCGGCGGGGGGCGCGGGATAGACCACCTCCATCCGCACCGACACGATCACGCGCTGCCGCGCCGCCAGTTCGTGCGGATGGATGCCGAGCCCCATCGTCACTTCGAGACCCTCGAGGATGGTGGTGAACCGAACCGTCATACCCGCCCCTCGAACATCACGTCGCGCGCGCGCGGCAGGAAGCGCTGGCCGCAATCGACGTACACAGTCTGCCCCTGCACGCCCCGCGCCTCCAGCAGGAAGGCGACCGCGCGGGCGATATCGACGGGATCGACCGGACGCTGCAACGGGTTCTTGCGCGCCGCTGCGGCAAATTCGGCGTCGCTCTGGTCGGCGCTGGGCAAGGACAGGCCGGGCGACACCGCATTGACGCGGATGCGCGGCCCCAATGCCTGCGCCAGCATCGTCGTCGCGCCCGCAAGGGCGAGCTTGGCGCAGGTATAAGAGAAGAAATCGGGGTTGAGATTGGCGATCTTCTGGTCGAGCAAATTGACCACCGCTCCCTCCGTCAGATCCTGCTGCTCCGCCAGGGCGTTGGCCAGCAGCACCGGGGCCTCGAGATTGACGGCATAATGGTCGCGCAGCAACGCCCGGCCGATGCGCGGCGGCGTGTCATAGTCGAAGAGCGACGCGCTGTTCACCACCGCCGCGAGCGGCCCGCCAAACGCCGCCCGCGCGGCCTCGACCAACGCCCCCGGCACTTCCGCGTCGGACAGATCGCCGGTCAGCACCGTTGAGCCGGGCAAGGCCGCCGACAGCCGGTCCGCATCTTCCGCCGAATGCAGATGATGGATTGCGACGCGCCAGCCCTCGCCCGCCAGATGCCGCGCAATCACCGCCCCAAGGCGACGCGCCGCCCCAGTCACCAGCACGGTGCGCGGCATTGCGATCAGCATCCCATCAAGGCGAGGATTTCCTTGCGGCTGCGTTCGTCGTCGCGGAACACACCCATCATCCGGCTGGTGACCATCGCAACGCCTGGCGTCCGCACCCCGCGCGCAGTCATGCAGGCATGGCTCGCCTCGATCACCACCGCCACACCCAGCGGCTTGAGATTGTCCCAGATGCAATCCGCGACCTCCGCCGTCAGCCGCTCCTGCACTTGCAGGCGGCGGGCAAAGGCGTGGAGTACGCGCGCCAGCTTCGAGATGCCGACGACGTAATTGCCCGGAAGATAGGCGATGTGCGCCTTGCCGATGATCGGGGCCATGTGATGTTCGCAATGCGACTGGAACGGAATGTCCTTCAGCAGCACAATCTCGTCATAGCCGCCCACTTCCTCGAAGATCCGCGCCAGATGGACTGCCGGATCGTCGGCATAGCCCGAACAATATTCCTTCCACGCCCGCGCGACTCGTTGCGGCGTCTCCCGCAAACCCTCGCGCGCGGGGTCGTCCCCGGCCCAGCGGATCAGCGTGCGAACAGCTGCCGCGACCTCCTCCGGCACCGGAATCTTCGCCGGTCCGGCCACCAGATCGCCGTCGCCGCCTGCATCGGAACTATCGTTCATTATCTTCCCTTACCCCGATCCGTGCGATTGACGTTACGGCAAATGCGTTTCGCCGTACTGCAACATGAATTCCAGTCGCCCTGGAAACTGTTCTATTTTGAACACAGCGGGCGAATGCCGCAGTTTCCCTATTATTATGTCATTGACGGGCGATTCAACGACACGCTATTTCACAAACCGTACATTCGAAAACCAGCACCCGACATGAGATTGGGGCTGACCATCAAGGGGATGCCATCATGAAGAAGTTCGAATTGCTTGCAGCGTCGGCTTTGGCGATGCTTTCTGCCACGCCCGCCCTGTCGCAAACCACTCCTCCCCCGGCTCCTGCGCCCCAAACCACGCCCGATGGCGATGACATCGTCGTCACCGCAACCAAGCGCGAGCAGACGTTGCTCGATACGCCTGTTGCAGTGTCGGTAACCAGTGGCGCAACGATCGAGCAAGCGCAAATTCGCGATCTGAAGGATTTGCAAAGCGTCGTGCCGTCGCTGCGCGTCAATCAGCTCCAGAGCTCGGCGAACACCAACTTCATCATCCGCGGCTTTGGCAACGGTGCCAACAATGCCGGGATCGAGCCTTCGGTCGGCGTATTCATCGACGGCGTGTACCGCTCGCGATCGGCCGCGCAGATTTCCGATTTGCCCAACCTGAAGCGCATCGAAGTGCTCCGCGGCCCGCAATCGACGCTGTTCGGCAAGAATGCCTCGGCGGGCATCATCAGCATCGTCACCGCCGAGCCCGCCTTCAAATTCGCGGGCAATGCCGAGGCGACCTATGGCAATTACAACGCCGTCGTCCTGAAGGCGGCCGTCACCGGTCCCATCAGCGATACGCTCGCCTTCAGCATCGGCGGCAATTACAACCGTCGCGACGGGTACGCCTATGACGCCTTGCAGAAGACCAACGTCAACGATCGCAACCGCTGGGGCGTTCGCGGGCAATTGCTGTTCCAGCCGAGCGCCGATTTCAAGATCCGCGTGATCGGCGATTACGACAAGATCGACGAAAACTGCTGCGTGGCCGGCAACCTCATCAATGGGTCCACCGGAGCGATCGTCCAGGCGCTGGCCGGCGGCAACGGGATCGATCCGCAGAACGTGTTCTCGTACAAGGTGTACAACAACTTCCTGTCGAGCAACAAAATCGAGAATTACGGCGGATCGGTTCAGGCCGATTACAACCTCGGAAAGGTCGCACTGACCTCGATCACCGCCTATCGCGAAGTGAAGAGTGCCACCAACCAGGATTCGGATTTCACCGGTGCCGATCTGATCGGGCGGAATTCGGCCAATGTCGGGATCGATACGTTCACGCAGGAACTGCGTCTCGCCACCGATTTCGAGGGACCGCTCAACTTCCTGCTCGGCGGCTTCTATTTCAACGAAAAGATCAACCAGAAGAACCAGATCACGTTCGGTTCGCAATTCCGCCCCTATGGCAATGCGCTGATCCAGGGCGCGACCGGTGGTGCATTGAGCGTCGCCACGCTGGAAACGACCTTTGGCGCGCTTGAAGGGAATCCGGCGAAATATACCGGCACCTTCTTCCGCACCGGCGACGGCCTGAACGAATCCTATGCGCTGAAGGACGAATCCTTCTCGATCTTCGGCACCGCCGATTTCAAGCCGGTCGACCGGCTGACGCTCACCGCCGGGTTCAACTATACCGACGACCGCAAGCACTTCTCGACCAACGTTGTCAGCACCGACGTATTTTCCGGCATCAACTTCGATGCGCCGCAATATGCGCCGTTCCGCAACCAGTTGCTCTACCAGGGCGGCCTCGCCCAATTGATCGGTACGCAATTGGGTCTTGGCCGCTCGGCCACCGCAGCCGAGATCGGGGCGTTCGCAGGTGCCAATCCGGCGGCCTTCAGTGCGATCAACGCAGGTGCGCAGGCCAACGCCAACGCCAATCAGAACAACCCTGCGGCCAACCCGCTCGCGGCGCTGCGCCCGCTGCAATTCCTGCCGCCGTTCCAGAACGTGCCCAACGCGGTCGAACCCGGCAAGACCAGCGACAGCAACTTCTCCTACACGTTGCGCGCGGCGTACAAGCTCGACAACCACCTGAACGCCTATGTCACCTATGCGACGGGTTTCAAGGCGAGCTCGGTCAACCTCTCGCGCGACAGCCGCCCGACTGCGGCGGATCTCGTCGCGCTGCGTACTGCCGGGCTTGCCGTCGTCAATCTCAGCTCGGGCTCGCGTTTTGCAGGCCCTGAAAAGTCGCGCGTGATCGAAGGCGGCATCAAGGGACAATATCGCAACTTCGCCTTCAACATGGCGGTGTTCCAGCAGCAGATTACCGGTTTCCAGAGCAACGTCTTCACCGGCACCGGCTTCTCGTTGCTCAACGCGCCCAAGCAATCGACCTTCGGGGTCGAGTTCGATGGCAGCGTGACCCCGGTGCCGCGGCTGACGCTCAACGGCGCGGTGACCTATCTCGACCCGAAATACGACTCCTTCCCCAATGGCGGCGCGATCGTCGCGGGCACCTACACGGTCGGGCCGGTCAACCTGTCCGGAACACGCCCGGCCGGCATCCCTGAATTCTCGGCATCGATGGGGGCCACTTATACCCAACCGCTGTCGCACGGGATGAAGCTGTTGCTGCGCGGCGACTTTGATTACCAAACGCCGGTGCAGATCGCCGAAGGCGTCATCACCCTTGAACGCGAGGTCAAGGAACTCAACCTTGCCGCGACGCTGCAGTTCGAGAACGGGCTCGAAGTTTCGGCCTGGGGCCGCAACGTCACCAACAACCACTATATCACGACGATCTTCTCGTCGGTGGCGCAATCGGGCAGCGTTTCGGCCTATCCCAACCAGCCCGTTACCTATGGCGGGACGATCCGCTTCAAATTCTGAGCGACGCTTTTGTGGCGTAACGGCCCGCTTTCCGAACCGGAGAGCGGGCCTTTTTGCGTTACAACCCCGAAACCGACGCATTTCAGGGCATTGTAAGGCGTGACAAGGGCAAAAAGGCAGCGCACAAGGAGCGCAGCGCTATTCAAGGCGTGAAACCGATGTCGGTTGTAACGACACTCAGGAAGGACACATAATGGCCAAGACCCCAACCGCGAAGAGCGATGCGCCCAAGACCGGCGGCATCTTCGCGCCCATCACCCCCTCGGCCGAGCTCGGCGCGATCGTCGGCACCGACAAGCTGCCGCGTAGCGAAGTCATCAGCAAGGTGTGGGCCTATATCAAGGCACACAATCTCCAGAACCCGGAGAACAAGCGCGAGATCGTCGCCGACGAAAAGCTGAAGAAGGTTTTCGGCAAGGACAAGGTGACGATGTTCGAAATGAACAAGCACCTGGCAGGCCACATGAAGGCCTGATCCCTCCTGGATCGCTTTTAAAAGACGTCGGACGCCGGCACCTCCGCAGGGGTGTCGGCGTTTTGCGTGTGTGGGGGGCTTGCTCCTCCCCTTCTTCCTCCCCTCCCTGGAAGGGAGGGGTTGGGGGTGGGTCGGCTGATGGCGAGTGTCACGCTCGATAACGGGCCAACCCACCCCTCAATCCCCTCCCTTCCAGGGAGGGGAGGCAGAGCGCGCAGCGCGGGCGTACACCCCCCTATGTGTTGGCCTCAGCCTCCCCCACCGACACCACACTCGGCTCCGCCAGTTGCAGCGGTTCGCTGTCACTATAGCGCGCCAGCGCTTCGACCGGGGCGACATCCTCCAGCTCGCGCGCGCCGGTTTCGATGTTGAGATCGCGGAACTTGCGCCCCGTCACCATCAGGCGGCCGTTGAACGAGTTGGAGAAGCTGTTGAAATTGTTGACCGCGCTGTTCAACCCCGCACCAACTTTGCGCAAGTCGTCGGCCACCTTCGCCAAACGGTCGTGCATTTCCTTGCCTAGCCGCCCAATCTCGGCGGCTTCCTTGGCCAACCGCTCCTGCCGCCACACCGCCGCCACCGTGCGCGCGATCGCGATAAGATTGGTCGGGGTCGCCAGCAGCACACGCTTTTCAAAGGCGAAATCCCACAGCGTAGGGTCTTGTTCAAGCGCCGCCGACAGGAAATGCTCGCCGGGGACGAACATGATGACATAATCGGGCGCGTCGGCGAACTGGCTCCAATAGGCCTTGTTGCCAAGCCCGTTGACGTGCGCGCGCATCGCCGCAGCGTGCAGCGCCAGGCCCTTCGCGCGCTCCGCCTCATCGACCGCGCCGAACGCATCCTGATAGGCGTTGAGCGACACCTTGGCGTCAATCACCAGGCTGCGTCCGCCCGGCACGGTGACGATCGCATCGGGGCGCAACCGCCCGCCCTCATCGCCGCCCGAAACGGACACTTCGGTCTGAAAATCGGTATGTTCGGACAGGCCGCAGCTTTCGAGCACGTTCTTCAATTGCTGCTCACCCCAGCGCCCGCGCGATTTGGGGGCGTTGCGCAGCGAATTGACCAGCTTGGCCGCTTCCGACGATACCTTTTCCTGGCCGATCCGCAGCCCCTCAAGCTGGCCTTTGAGTTGGTCGAACGCGCTCAACCGCTCGCTCTCGACCTTGGTTACCGCTTCCTCATATTTGAGCAGCCGCTCGCTGACCGGCTGGAGCATCGATTTGAGGTTCTGCCCGGCGGTTTCTTCCGACTGACGGAACCGCTCGTCGGCGCGCTTGAGGAAAACCTCCTGCGCCTCGTTGAGCAATTTGTTCGACACCTCGGCAAATTGCGTGGCGAGCAATTCTTTGGCGTGGAGCAATTCGGCAATGCGCGCCTCATGCGTTTCGCGCACCATTTGGAGGCGGGCTTCGTCGGCCTCGCGCATTTCGGCAAGGCGGCTTTCAAAGGCCGAACTGTGCGTCTTCAACGCGGTGTTTTCGAGCCGCGCGACATCGCGTTCATCGCGAATTGCAGCAAGATCGGTGCGCAATTGCGCGGTTTCTCGCGCCCGTTCCTCGGCACTGGCCAGATCGACGATCGCGCGCTTGAAATCCTCATTGCGCGCATCGCGCTCGGCGCGGGCCTGCGCCGTACCGCGAATCCCGAGCAGGAAACCGATCGCCAGGCCAACCAGCAGGGCCGCCACTCCAAACAAGGCCATCGTCACACCGGTCATACGAACTCTTTCTGGAACATTCTGCGAACCTGTAGCTTGGGCGACCAGTGTCGTAAATCCTCCCCCTTTGGGAATGGATTTGTTAGGGCAGTATCATGCTGTCTGACATTGCGATCTCGCGCGCCGCCACCCTGCAACCGATCGGGCAGATCGCCCAACGTGGCGGAATCCCGTCCGAAGCGGTTGAACCCTATGGTCATTTCAAGGCCAAGATCGACCTTTCGCGCCTCCCCGCGTCAACCGCGCAAGGCCGCCTGATCCTGGTCACCGCCATTAGCCCGACCCCGGCGGGCGAAGGCAAGTCGACAACGTCGGTCGGCCTCGCCGATGCGCTGAACCGCACCGGGCGCAAGACGATGCTGGCGCTGCGCGAACCGTCGCTTGGTCCCTGTTTCGGCACCAAGGGCGGCGCGACCGGCGGCGGCTATGCGCAAGTGGTGCCGATGGAGGACATCAACCTCCATTTCACCGGCGATTTCCATGCGATCACCAGCGCGCACAATTTGCTGGCCGCGATGATCGACAACCATGTCCATTGGGGCAATGCGCTCGATATCGACGTGCGGCGGATCGTGTGGCGGCGCGTGCTCGACATGAACGACCGGGCCTTGCGCGACATCGCCCAGTCGCTCGGCGGGCCCGCCAATGGCTACCCGCGCGAAAGCGGGTTCGACATTACCGTCGCGTCCGAGGTGATGGCAATTCTGTGCCTGGCCAGTGACTTACACGATCTGGAAGCCCGGCTAGGGCGAATCGTCGTCGCCTATACGCGCGACCGGCGGCCGGTAACCGCGCGTGACCTCAAGGCCGATGGCGCGATGGCGGTGTTGCTGGCACAGGCGATCAAGCCCAACCTCGTCCAGACGCTGGAGGGCACCCCTGCCCTCATCCACGGCGGCCCGTTCGCCAATATCGCGCATGGCTGCAATTCGGTGATCGCCACGCGCACCGCGCTGGGCCTCGCCGATTATGTGGTGACCGAGGCCGGGTTCGGCGCCGATCTCGGCGCGGAAAAGTTCTTCGACATCAAGTGCCGCCAGGCCGCCTTGAAGCCCGCCGCCGCGGTGATCGTGGCGACGGTGCGCGCGCTGAAGATGCATGGCGGCGTCGCCAAGGCCGATCTCGGCGCGCCCGATGCGGAGGCGGTGCGACGCGGTGGCGTCAATCTCGCCCGCCATATCGAGAATGTCCGAGCCTTCGGGGTGCCGGTGGTGGTGGCGGTCAACCGCTTCGATGGCGATACCCCCGATGAATTTGCGGTGATCGAGCAGATTGCCGCCGAGCAGGGCTGCAACGCGGTGCTATGTACGCATTGGGCCGAGGGCGGCACCGGGGCCGAAGCACTGGCCGAGGCGGTGGTGGCGCTGTGCGACCACAATGCCGGTCAGTTCGCGCCGCTCTATTCGGACGAACTATCGCTGTTCGACAAGATCAACACCGTCGCCACCCGCATCTACCGCGCGGAAGAAGCGATTGCCGATGCCTCGGTCCACGCGCAGCTCGCCCGCTGGGAAGCTGCGGGTTTCGGTCATTTGCCGGTATGCATGGCGAAGACGCAGTACAGCTTCTCGACCGACCCGGCCAAGCTCGGCGCGCCGACCGGCCATGTCGTGCCGGTGCGCGAGGTGCGATTGAGCGCGGGTGCCGGCTTCGTCGTGGCAATCTGCGGGGAGATCATGACCATGCCCGGCCTGCCGCGCGTTCCGGCGGCGGAGGGGATCCGGTTCGGGGCCGGGGGCGAGATTGAAGGGCTGTTCTAACCTCTCCCTCTCCCCTTCAGGGGAAAGGGCAAGCTAGGCGAAGCCGAAGCGCGGAAGAGCGGCAGTCTAGACCGCAACGGTTGTTACTGCCTCTCTCCCCGACCCTCCCCCTGAAGGGGAGAGGGAGAATCGGTCAAGCCGCCTTGCGCTGCTTCGCCAGCTTTTTGAGCAGCATATCGCGCTTCAGCTTGGAGATATGGTCGATGAACAGCACGCCGTTCAGATGGTCGATCTCATGCTGCAACGCCGTCGCCAGCAAACCGTCAAAATCGGCCTCGTGGCGTTCACCCTGCTCGTCGAGCCAGGTGGCGCGGCAGCGCGTCGGGCGCTCGACCTCGGCATATTGCTCGGGGATCGACAGGCAGCCTTCGTTATAGAAGGAGGTTTCCTCGCTCAGCGACAGCAATTCCGGGTTGATATAGACCAGCGGCTTGCGCACCGGCTTGGCATCTTCCGCATCGCTTTCGGGCTCCTGCAGGTCGATCACGACAATGCGCTGCTCGATCGCAACCTGCGTCGCGGCGAGACCGATCCCGCGCGCGGCGTACATCGTGTCGAACATGTCGGACACGATCTTGCGAACGCTATCGTCCACCGTTTCGACGGGCTTGGCGACGGCGCGGAGGCCAGGATGCGGAACTTCAAGGATTTCTAGGACAGCCATTCCTTCGAGCTAGGAAAGCAACAGCCGTCCGTCAAGTTTCGTTCTTCTCCGCGCGGCAGCGCTCAAGAAAAAGAAAGAGTGGTTCGCGCAGAGGCGCAGAGGACGCGGAGAAGGCCATCTCTGCGTCCTCTGCGCCTCTGCGCGAACCCAATCTTCTTAAATTACCCCACCGGTCGGCGCGCGCGCAGTGCCTGGGCCAGCGTGCCTTCATCGAGATAATCGAGTTCGCCGCCCACCGGCAGGCCGTGCGCCAATTGGGTGATGCGCACCGGAAACCGCTCGATCCGCTCGATAATGTAATGTGCCGTGGTCTGCCCCTCCAACGTCGCATTCATCGCCAGCACCACCTCGTCGATCCCGCCCTCAGCAATGCGGCGTACCAGCGAATCGATGGCGAGATCCTCGGGTCGCACGCCCTCCAGCGCCGACAATCTCCCGCCTAGCACATGAAACCGCCCCGGAAACAGCCGCGACCGATCGAGCGCCCATAGATCGGCCACCTCCTCCACCACGCACAGCGCGCGCGCATCGCGGCGCGGATCGGCGCACACGCCACAGGGATTGGTGGTATCGATATTGCCGCAAATCGAACAGGTTGAGAGCCGTTCCTCAACCGCCATCAACGCACTCAGCAACGGCCCCAGCGCCGCCTCGCGCTTCTTCAGCAAGTGCAGCACCGCACGTCGGGCGGAGCGCGGCCCCAGCCCTGGCAATTTGGCGAGGGCCTGTGTCAGCGCTTCGATTTCGGGAGAGGCCATGGAGAACAGATAGGGGGTTGCGCCGCGTTCGTCACCCCGGCGCAGGCCGGGGCCGTCCCGTGGCGCTGAAAACGATCGCCGCGCACCCGACCCAGCGGCCCCGGCCTGCGCCGGGGTGACGGGGCTTGTGTTTGCGGGCCCTCGATCGCAAAGCGCCGCCATGCGGATCATTTTCATGGGAACCCCGGACTTCTCGGTGCCGGTGCTGCAAGCCTTGGTCGATGCCGGGCATGATGTCGTGGCGTCGTACAGCCAGCCCCCGCGCCGCGCCGGGCGGGGCAAGGCGCTCACCCCCTCCCCGGTCCAGGCCCGCGCCGAGGCGCTCGGCATTGCGGTGCGCACGCCGTTCACGCTGCGCGACGCCGAGGCGCAGGCTGAATTTACCGCCTTCGGAGCCGATGTCGCGGTGGTTGCGGCTTATGGATTGATCCTGCCGCGCGCGGTCCTCGATGCCCCTGCGCGCGGGTGCCTCAACGTCCACGCCTCGCTGCTGCCACGGTGGCGCGGGGCGGCCCCCATCCAGCGCGCGATCCTCGCGGGCGACGGCGAAACCGGCGTGTGCATCATGCAGATGGAGGCCGGGCTCGACACCGGACCGGTGCTGCTGCGCGACGCGACCGCGATCGACGGCAAGACCGCAGGCGCGCTGACCGACGAATTGAGCGCGATGGGCGCACGGCTGATGGTGCAGGTGCTGGGCGACTTCGCCGCCTATCCGCCCGCGGTGCAGCCCGAGGACGGCGTCACCTATGCCGCCAAGATCGACAAGGCCGAAGCGCGCATCGACTGGACGCAACCCGCCGACGCGGTCGAGCGGCAAGTGCGCGCCTTCAACCCGGTGCCCGGCGCGTTCTTCGAGTTTCAGGGCGAGCGCATCAAAGTGCTGGCAGCAGACCTTCTCCCTCTCCCCGCAAGCGAGGAGAGGGTGGCCGAGCGCAGCGAGGTCGGGAGAGGGGCAGTCCAGCAGAACGCTGACGATGCGCACAGCCCCTCTCCCCGGCCCTCTCCCCACCAGCGAGCAGGAGAGGTGCTCGACACGCTTCTAACCATCGCCTGCGCCACCGGCGCGATCCGCCCGACCTTGCTGCAACGCGCCGGGCGTGGCGTCATGACCACCGACGAACTCTTGCGCGGCTTCTCCATCCCTGCAGGCACACAGCTTTGACGCGGTTCGCGCTGACGGTCGAGTTCGACGGACGCCCCTATATGGGCTGGCAGCGCCAGCGCCACGGGGCGAGCGTGCAGACCGCGATCGAACGCGCCGCGCAATCCATCACCGGCGAGGAGATCGCCGTCCATGCCGCCGGTCGCACCGATGCCGGCGTTCACGGCCTCGGTATGCGCGCGCATCTCGACCTGACGCGGAACTTCACCCCGTTCCGGCTGATGGAGGCGCTCAACGCCAAGTTACGGCCAGACCCGATCGCGATCCTCGACTGCGAGATCGTTCCCGATGACTGGCACGCGCGCTTTTCATGCATCGGGCGGCATTATGAGTTCCGCATCGTCACCCGCCGCGCGCCGCTGACAGTCGAGCGCGGGCTGGCATGGCGCATCCCCGCCCCGCTCGATGTCGCGGCAATGGCGGACGGTGCCGCGCGGCTGGTCGGGCGGCATGACTTCACCACCTTTCGCTCGGCGCATTGCCAGGCCGACAGCCCGCTGCGCACGCTCGACCGGCTCGATGTGGTGGCGAAAGGCGAGCGGATCAGCGTGTTCGCCTCGGCGCGCTCCTTCCTGCATCATCAGGTGCGCTCGATGGTCGGCTGTCTCGCGCTGGTCGGCGAGGGCAAATGGAGCCCCGACGACATGACCACCGCGCTCGAAGCCCGCGACCGCACCGCACTCGGCTTCAACGCCCCGCCCGACGGCCTGTACTTCCTGCGGGCCGATTATCCTTGATGGCTATCGGCTGAAGCGGGCCGCTAACTCGGCATGGGTCGACCAGCGGAACTGGCCGACCGGCTGCACCCAATCGAGCGTGTAACCACCCTTGCACAAAATCTCCGCATCGCGCGCAAAGCTACTGGGATTGCACGAAACATAGGCGATCACCGGCACCTTTGATGCCGCCAGTTGCGTCACCTGTTCGCGCGCACCCGCACGCGGCGGATCGAGCACGATCGCCTCGAACCGGTCGCATTCCGCACTCGTCAACGGACGCCGGAACAGGTCGCGATGCTCGGCGAACACCGCCCGGCCCGCCTGCGCCGCGCCCGCCTTCAACGCGAAGATCGCATCGCGCCCAGCCTCGGCAGCATACACCTTGCCCGGCAGCGACAGCGCCAGCGTGCCCAGCCCGGCGAACAGATCCGCGCTCACCCGCACTGCGCCAATTGCCTCGCGCACCGCCGCAACCAGGCTCGCCTCGCCCTCGCGCGTCGCTTGCAGGAAGCTGCCCGAGGGAAAGGGCACCGCCACACCACCGAGCGTGATCGTCACCGCCTCAGGCTCCCAGCGCGTTTCGGGGCCGATCCCGTCATCGACCGCCAAGCGCGCAATACCGTGCGTGCCGCAAAACGCCGTGATCCCTTCGGCAATCGCCAGCCCCTCGGCCAGCTTGCCCTCGATCAGCAGATCGATGCCCTGATCGACCTCGGTCAAATGCAGCCGCGCCCGCCCCTTCAGTGCCCGCGCGAGCAGTTTGCGCAAGGGCGCCAGCACCGCGAACAGCGCAGGCGTCAGGATCCAGCATTCCTGCACATCGACGATCGCATGGCTGGCGGGTTCGCTGAACCCCAACCGGACCGCACCGCCCTTGACCTCGGCATGGAGCGCCGCACGCCGCCGCGTGCGGTCGGGGGACAGTGAAGGCGGTCGAAGCGGTGCCGTCAGCCCCTGGGCGGCGAGGGCACCCGATATGCGATCGGTGAGGAAATCGGCATAGCTTGCGTCATCGAGATGCTGGAGCTGGCACCCACCGCACACCGGAAAGTGGCGGCATGGCGGCGTCTGGTGGCGCGGCCCCGGAATCACGAGATTGTCGGGCGTCAGCGTATCGCCCGGCGCGGCGAAGGCAGCATGGCGACCATCGGCGGTGACACCGTCGCCGCGCGCGGCCACCCGAACAATCACATCGCTCACAACGCCGCCCTTATTACCGATATTTCACGCGCCAAGTCGTCCGCCAGAAACGCCCCGCCCAACCGCCGCGCGGCCGCGCCGTGCATCCACACCGCTGCCGCCGCGCGCGCTGGCGTCCCCAGCGGCGAATCGCTTGCCGCCAACGCGGCGACCGCCCCCGCCAGCACGTCACCCGTGCCTGCGGTCGAAAGCCAGGACGAGCCATGCGGAGCCATCACCACGCTGCCATCGGGATCAGCGATGACCGTGTCCGCGCCCTTGAACACCACCACCGCCCCCGATGAGGCTGCGGCGGACCGTGCCGCCTCGATCTTGCTGCCGCTCCACGCGCCGAACGCCGCAACAAATTCGCCGCCATGCGGGGTCAGGATCGTCGGCGCTTTCCGATCATGAAAGGTCCGTCCGTCCAGCAAATGCAGCGCATCGCCATCGAGCACCAGCGGGCGATCGCTTGCCAAAGCCACTGCGAGCTTGGATCGCGCCGCATCGTCGCGCCCGAGACCGGGGCCGATCAGGATCACTCCGATCCGCGCGTCCGCAAGCGCGTCCGGTGCCCAGGCTCGACGCACCAGCGCGTGCGGCGTGTTGGCCGGCAGCGTGTCCGACAGCAACAGCACATAGCCCGCCCCGGCCCGCATCGCCGCCTCCGAAGCGAGCGCGGCGGCTCCGGGCATGATCCCGCCGACCACCGCCACCATCCCGCGCGTATATTTGGTGCTGTCGCTGCCGGGCGCTCGCAGCGTGGGGCGATCGATCACCGTCGCGCGCGCAGCGCTGCGTGTCTCCAGGCCGATCTCCACCAACCGCACGGTTCCACAAGTTTCAGCAGATGCAGCAAGCACATGCACGGGTTTCAACGCACCCAGTGCGAGCGTGATATCGAAGCGGCTGACAGTATCGATCAGCGCCTCGCCCGTGTCGGTGGCGAGGCCGGTCGGCACATCGACCGTGATCGAAAGCCGCGCCGCCTGCACCAGCGCAGCCAGCGGTGCCGCAATGGCATCGTCGACCCGCCGCGACAGCCCCGTCCCGAAAATGGCATCGAGCACAACCGGCGCAGGCGCGGCATCGCCAAGCGCTTCAACCGCCCCATCCCAGCCGCCGCGTGCTTGAATGGCGGCCTCGCTCGTCGGAGCCCCCGTCGCCGCCACGCGTACCGCGACGCCGTTCGCGCGCAGAATCCGCGCCGCGACATAGCCGTCGCCGCCATTATTGCCCGGTCCGCACAGCACCAGCACCGGTGCATCCCCCGCCAGCCGCCGCACCGCCTCAGCCACGCCCGCCCCGGCGCGCTCCATCAGCGCGGCAACGCTGGCTCCCGCATCGATCGCGCGCTGTTCCGCCGCGCGCATTTCGGCGGCGGTCAGGATCGGCTGCCCTGCAATGGGGGTCATGAGGCGGCCGCGGCCTTGCTTTTGACGGTGGCGGGGAGACGATAGCGGTCCCCGCCCAAAGCGACCTCGATCTCGCCATTGGCAATGATCGTCACCACGGCCGTCTCCGCGCCGTCCGCAGCGATGACGCCGCGCCCGTCCTTGGTCACCAACAAGCGGTGGAACGCCCCGTCGGGGTGGCGCACGGTCAGCACCAGCCCGGCATCGGTTTCGCTTCGGTCGACCGTGCAGGTCCGCGCGAAATCGGCGGAACCGCGCTCCGCGCAGACGATGTTCCCGCTATCGTCGCGCGCCTGGCGCTGCTCCGCCTCGATCTTGGCGAGTGTGGCGTGGTCGGTGCGTTGCTCGCCGCACGCGGCGAGCGAAAAGGCCAGCAATATTAGACTAGATATCCGCGTAGACATGAGTTTCGGCGCTGGCTCCCGGGTGCGTGACCGCGCCCTTATAGGCAGGCCCGACCGTCTGGGAATAGCGCCACAGCGCGCCCGCCTGGTAATCATTGACGCGCGGCACCCATGCCGCCTTGCGGGCGGCCAGCGTTTCCGGGGTGACATCAAGGTCGATCGTGCCCGCTTCGGCATCGATGCGGATGATGTCACCGTCTTCGACCAGCCCGATTGGCCCGCCTTCGGCGGCTTCCGGCCCGACATGGCCGATGCAGAAGCCGCGCGTGCCGCCCGAGAAGCGACCGTCGGTGATCAACGCGACCTTTTCACCCAGCCCAAGACCGTAAAGCGCGGCGGTGGTCGACAGCATCTCACGCATGCCGGGGCCGCCCTTGGGGCCTTCATAGCGGATGATGATGACTTCGCCCTCGTTGATCTGGCGCGCCTCGACCGCCGCGAAACAATCCTCTTCACAATCGAACACGCGGGCCGGGCCGGTGAACTGCAACCGGTGCATCCCCGCGACCTTCACGATCGCGCCATCGGGGGCGAGCGTGCCGCGCAGACCGACCACACCGCCGGTCGCCGACAGCGGTGCCTTGACGTCGTAAATGACCTTCTGGTCGGGGTTCCAGGTGACCTGATCGATATTCTCGCCGAGCGTCTTGCCCGTCACGGTCAGACAATTGCCGTCGAGGAAGCCGCCTTCGAGCATCGTCTTCATCAGCATGTAGACACCGCCCGCCTCATACATATCCTTGGCGACATACTTACCGCCGGGCTTGAGATCGGCGATATAAGGCGTTGATTTAAAGGCCTCTGCCACATCGAACAAATCAAAGTTGATGCCCGCTTCATTGGCCATCGCGGGCAGATGCAAGGCGGCGTTGGTCGATCCGCCCGTCGCCGCGACAACGCGCGCTGCGTTGATGAAGGCTTCGCGCGTGCAGATGTCGCGCGGGCGAATGTTGCGCGCGATCAGTTCCATCACCTGCTCGCCCGCTGCGATCGCGATCTCGTCGCGGCCGCGATAGGGGGCGGGCATCATGTTGGAATTGGGCAGCGACAGGCCGATCGCCTCACCCACGCACGCCATCGTGTTCGCGGTGAATTGCCCGCCGCACGCGCCGTGCCCGGGGCACGCGACCTTTTCGAGCTCGATCAGTTCCTGCAGCGGACAGCCGCCCGCCGCATATTGGCCGACCGCCTCGAACACATCGACGACGGTGACGTCGCGATCATGGAAGCGACCGGGCAGGATCGATCCGCCATAGACGAAGATGCTCGGCACGTTGAGGCGCAGCATCGCCATCATCATACCCGGCAGCGACTTGTCGCACCCGGCAAAGCCGACGAGCGCGTCATAGCAATGGCCGCGCACGCTGAGCTCGACCGAATCGGCGATCACTTCGCGGCTGACGAGCGAGGATTTCATCCCCTGATGCCCCATGGCGATGCCATCGGTGACGGTGATGGTGTTGAAACGGCGCGGCATTCCGCCGCCGGTGATGACGCCCGCCTGCGCGGCATCGGCCTGTTCGTCCAGCTTGGTGTTGCACGGCGCGGAGTTGTTTCCAGCCGAGGCGAGCGCGACGAACGGCTTGGCGATGTCCGCCTCGGCGATGCCCATCGCATAATAATAGCTGCGATGGGGTGAGCGTTCGGGACCAACCGAAACGTGACGGCTGGGGAGCTTGGCTTTGTCGAAGGTGCGAGTCATGGCGAAAGCCTATGTCGCCAAACCCCCGTTCGACGCAAGTCTGTTACGTATTTCGATCAAAATTGGCGCGAGGATCGTGGTCCAGCGGGCTACCCCTCCCGCGTCGGCGATCAGATCGTTGCGGATTTCGATCGAAAGGCTGGCAATCCCGTTGCCTTCCCCATGCCGGTCGAGCGTCGCGTTGAGCAGGCGGCCCGAATAGGGTTCATTGTCGCCGGTGACCAGGCCCTGCGCCCTCAGCAGCGGCAGCGCGATCTCGGCGGCGCGACGGTCGTTGTTCGACAGGATACCGATTTCCCAGGGACGAACCGCGCCGCTCCCGCTTTCGAGCTGTGGCGTGAAGCTATGGATCGCCGCAAGCAGAACCGGTCGCCGCGCCGCGATCGCGGCGTCGATGGCCTCGTGATAAGGCACATAAAAGCGAGCGATGCGGTCGTCGCGCTCGGCGATGGCATTGCCGGGAATGGCGTGGCCATCGCTGGCGACGGGGATCAAGCCCGGAGACTCGAGCGGGCGGTTGAGGTCGATCACCAGACGCGACACGCTGGCAAGGATGGCCGGTGCATCGAGCGCTTCCGCCAACGCTTCGGTCAGCGCGGCGCTGCCAAGATCGATCGCAATGTGTTTGTCGAGCAAGTCGGGCGCGATGCCGAGCTCGACCCCGACAGGCACCGCGTTCGACGCGTGATCGCAGATCAGCAGAATGTCGCCCGTGGTTGCGGGCAGGATGCGCGGGCCGGTCATGCCGACGAGGGGACGGCGCGGTTGCCCGCGCCGTCCCGCTGCATGGATGGCGCGCGGGGGGACCGTGGACCATCAACGGGCGCTCCGCTGGGGGCGGCGGACCCGTTCGATCCGACCGCTGCAAGGCCAGTGCCAAGCGCGCATTTCCGCCGTTGCGGCACAGCGCGCTGCATCGTCTGTCCCGAAATGGAGCGCGAGAGCGTCATGCGAGTCGCGTTTCGAGACACCACCACCCCGGCTGGGCGGCACGAATGCGCGTCGCGGCGGCGGCGCGCTCCGCCTCATCCGTATAGAGGGCAAAGCAGGTCGCGCCCGAGCCCGACATGCGCGCCAGCACTGGATTGCCCTCGCCAAGCGCGTCCAGCACTGCGTCGATTTCGGGCGCAAGTGCGCGCGCCGGTGCCTCCAGGTCATTGCGCCCTTCGAGCGCCATCGCCAGCACGTCCCCGGTCGGCAATGCGCCGCGATCGACGCCATCCCACGCCTTGAACACCGCCGCCGTCGATACGGCGACGCCGGGGTTCACCAGCAACGTCGGCATATCCGCCAGCCCGGCAAGCGCTTCCAGCCGCTCGCCGCGCCCCTGCCCCATCGCGGTGCGCCCAAGCAGGCAGGCCGGCACGTCCGAACCAAGCGCCGCCGCAATCTCGAACAGGCGCGGGTCGTCAGTCGCGACATCGTGCGCCCGCGCCAGCGCGCGCAAGGCGGCCGCCGCATCGGCGGAGCCGCCGCCAATGCCCGAAGCGACCGGCAAATGCTTGTCGAGCGTGAAGGCCCCGCCCACGGGCACGCCGAAGCGATCGGCAAAGGCGCGCGCGGCGCGCGTGACGAGATTGTCGCCCTCGCCCGACAGGCCACCCGCAAACGGGCCGGTGATGGTCAGCGAGAGCGGCCCTGGCTCCAGCGAAACGGTGTCGCCATCGGCGACAAAGGCGAACAGCGTTTCCAGCTCATGATAGCCATCGGTGCGCCGCGCGCGGACGTGCAGCGCGAGGTTGATCTTGGCGGGGGCGTTTTCGGTGATCATCGGCGGCAGCCCCTAGAGCAAGATCGCATCGGTTGAAAACAGCGATGCGAGCCTGCGGAGGGAAACGCCCCCATCACATATTCGGATAATTCGGTCCGCCGCCGCCCTCCGGCACCACCCAGTTGATGTTCTGCGTCGGGTCCTTGATGTCGCAGGTCTTGCAATGGACGCAATTCTGCGCGTTGATGACGAACTTCGGGTTGCCCTCTTCCTGCCCGACGATTTCATACACGCCCGCCGGGCAATAACGCTGCGCCGGCTCGTCATACATTGGCAGGTCATATTCGACCGGGATGTTCGGGTCCTTCAGCGTCAAATGGACGGGCTGGTCCTCCTCGTGATTGGTGTTCGAGATGAACACCGAGGAGAGACGATCGAAGGTCAGCACGCCATCGGGCTTGGGATAGGCGATCGGCTTGACCTGATCCTTGCGCCACAGGCTTTCGTTGTTGGGGTGGTGCTTCATCGTGAAGGGCATCTTGATGCCGATATATTCGGCCCACATCGTCACGTTCGCCAGCGCCGAACCGATCAGCTCGCCGAACTTTTCGACCAAAGGCACGACGTTGCGGACGATCGACAGCTCCTTCTTGACCCAGCTCGCCTCGAACGCCTCCGGGTACGCCGCCAGCTCATCATGCTGGCGCTGCGATAGGATCGCATCGACCGCAGCTTCCGCCGCCATCATGCCGCTCTTCATCGCGGTGTGCGTGCCCTTGATGCGCGGAACGTTGAGGAAACCGGCCGAACAGCCGATCAGCGCACCGCCGGGGAAGACCAGCTTGGGGATCGACTGCAAGCCGCCATCGCTAATCGCGCGCGCGCCATAGGACACGCGCTTTGCACCTTTCAGGATCTCGGCGACCTTGGGATGGGTCTTCCAGCGCTGCATTTCGTGGAAGGGCGACAGATACGGGTTGGAATAGCTGAGCCAGGTGACGAAACCGAGCGCGACCTGCCCATTGGCCTGGTGATACAGGAAGCCGCCGCCATTGGAGCCCTCGGTCTCATTGAGCGGCCAGCCCTGGGTGTGGATCACGCGGCCGGGCACATGGTTTTCGGGGGCGATGTCCCACAATTCCTTGATGCCGATGCCGTAGACCTGCGGCTGGCTGTCCTTCGCCAGATCGAAGGTGCGGATGATCTGCTTGGACAGATGGCCGCGCACGCCCTCCCCGAAGAAGGTGTATTTGGCGTGGATTTCGAGGCCCGGCGTATAATCGGGCTTGTGCGTGCCGTCGCGCGCCACGCCCATATCGCCGGTGGCGACGCCCTTTACCGAGCCATCGTCATTGTAGAGAATCTCGGCAGCGGCAAAGCCCGGGAAAATCTCGACGCCCAGCTCCTCGGCCTGAGTCGCCAGCCAGCGGCACAGATTGCCCAAGCTGCCGGTATAGGTGCCCTTATTGTGCATGAAGGGCGGCGTGAGGAAATGCGGCACCGCGACCTTGCCGGTCTTGGACAGCATCCAATGCTGGTTGTCGGTGACGGGCACCTCGGCAAGCGGGCAGCCCTTTTCGCGCCAATCGGGGATCAGCTCATCGAGCGAGCGCGGATCGATGACCGCGCCCGACAAAATGTGCGCGCCGACTTCGGAGCCTTTTTCAAGGATGCAGACCGACAGGTCCGCGCCCTTTTCGGCCGCAACCTGTTTCAGCCGGATCGCCGCCGACAGGCCGGCAGGGCCAGCCCCGACGATTACGACGTCATAGGGCATGGATTCGCGGTGGTTTTCGGCCCCAGTTTCTTGGCTGCTCACATCTCGTCTCCATCGCGGACGCCACCTGCGCATTCTCGTCGCGCGCGCGGCACGTCCTGTCCATCTCCGCGTGCCAGCGAATTGACCTTCACGTCAACATAGGAGTCTAAAGGAACGCATGGGGGCTGACCAGAATATCGATTGGCGTTTGGCGGCGGCGAGCGCGCTGGAATGGTGGCGCGACGTCGGCATCGACACGCTGGTCGATGAGGACGCGCGCGACTGGACCGCCACCCCGCTTGCACCGGTCGAAACCCAGCCACAGCGCCCGGCCCCGCGCGCCGTAGCGGCACCGGTCGTCGTGCCGCTACCGGTTACGCTCGATGCGTTCCTCGCGTGGCGCACTGGTCCCGATGCGCCGGAAGCAGCGTGGCGCGGCGATCCGATCGCGGCATCGGGCAATCCCGCCGCAGACATCATGATTTTGGTGGATGTGCCCGATCGCGACGATAGCGATACCGGCGTGCTGCTGAGTGGCACGGTCGGGCGGTTGTTCGACCGGATGCTGGCCGCGATCGGGCGGGATCGCGAATCGGTGTACCTTGCGCCAATGTGCTCGGTGCGCCCGATGGCGGGCCGAATCGCGCCGGAAATCGAGGCGCGGCTGGTCGAGATTGCGCGCCATCATGTCGCGCTGGTCGCCCCGAAACGGGTACTCCTATTAGGGAATGCGCCCAGTCGTGGATTTACCGGGATGGACGTCGCGCGTGCCCGCGGTAGTTTGCAGGCAATTAACCTCGAAGGTGGCATGGGTGGGACCACGGTTGATGTGGTGGCCAGTTTCCATCCGCGACTCTTGCTGGAACGGCCCGCCGAAAAGGCGCGCGCGTGGAAGGATTTGCAGATGCTGATCGCAGGATTGGACGCATGAGCGCTAGACTGGCTGTCGTCGCCACCTTGGCGCTCGCCGTTCCCGGTGTCGCGCATGCGGCGGGGGAGCCGCCGGCCTCGATCGAAACCGCCAGTCCGCGCGGCGTTATTCCCGCACAGCTCGATGTCGAGCAGCGCGAGGGTTATCGCGCGGTCTTCGCCAGCATCCGCAGCCAGAGATGGCAGGACGCCCAGCTTCAGCTCGCCGCGCTCAAGCCCGGCCCGCTCCACGCGATCGCGCAGGCGGAATTGCTGACCGCCAAGGGTTCGCCCAAGGCCGATCTCGACCCGTTGATGAAGCTGCTCGCCAGTGCGCCCGAACTGCCCCAGGCCAAGCAGATCCTGACGATGGCCGCGTCGCGCGGGGGTGTCGGGTTGCCGCCGCTGCCCGAGGCACGCGCGCTCACCTGGATCGACGGCGCGCCCGCCCGCAAGCGCGCGAAGAGCTTCGGCAAAGGCGATCTGCTCGCGGTCGAACTCGCGCTGAAGATGCAGCCGATGATCAAGGAAGATCGCGGGGCGGATGCGCAGGCGCTGCTCGAGGCGACGCCGGGGCTTTCCAGCGACCTGCAGACCGAATGGCAGCGCAAGATCGCCTGGATGTATTTCCTGGCGGGTGACGACAGCAATGCCCGCGCGATGGCGCAGAAGGCCGCCGCCGGATATGGCGATTTCGCGGTCGAGGGCCAGTGGGTCGGGGCGCTGGCGGCATGGCGGCAGCATGATTGCGCCGCCGCTGGCACGCTGTTCGAGGGCGTTGCCGCGCGCGCCAGCGATGTCGACCTGCGCGCGGCGGCACTCTATTGGGCGGCGCGCGCCGACATGCAGTGCGCGCGGCCCGATCGCGTCGAGAACCGGCTGAAGAACGCGGCGCAATATCGCGAGACGTTTTACGGGCTGCTGGCACGCCAGGCGCTCGGCATTCGCGAAACCGCCGCGCACCCGATGGCGGCCGTGGTCGCGAGCGACTGGCAGACGCTTGGTCGCCGCCCCAATGTGCGCGTTGCGGCGGCCTTGGTCGAGATTGGCGAAAACGGGTTGGCCGACAGTGTCATCCGGCAACAAGCGCGGATCGGCGACCCCGCCGAATATCCCGCTTTGGTCCGCCTTACGACGGCACTCGATCTTCCCGCCACGTTGATCTGGCTGTCGCACAATGGCCCGGTCGGCGCGACGCCGCCAGTCGAGGCGCGCTTCCCCGCGCCCAATTGGGCACCCGATGGCGGCTGGCGCGTCGACAAGGCGCTGGTGTTTGCGCACACGCTGCAGGAATCGCGCTTCCGCACCGATGTGGTGAGCCCGGCCGGTGCCTATGGCCTGATGCAAGTGCGTCCCGGTGCCGCGACCGACATTGCGCGCAAGCAGGGCCGCAATTTCGACCGCAGCGCCCTCTCCCGCCCCGGCACCAATTTTGAGGTCGGGCAAAGCTATCTCGAGCAATTGCGCGACCAGCATTGCACCGACGGGCTGCTGCCCAAGGTGATTGCGGCCTATAACGCCGGGCCTGGGCCGGTCGAGGCGTGGAACGCGCAGGCCCGCGACGGCGGCGATCCGTTGCTTTACATCGAATCGATCCCGTTCTGGGAGACGCGCGGCTATGTCACTACGGTGCTGCGCAACTATTGGGTGTATGAGGCGCAGACCGGCAAGACCGCCTCGGTCAGCCGTGCCGCTTTGTCGCAGGGCCTGTGGCCGCGCTTCCCTGGTTTGCCGGGGGCTGCGGCGGTGCGGTTAACATCAAGTGCGTCCTCGGGCCGCACGATGGCGAGCACCACGGCGACCAGCCCCTCGAGACAAGCGATCGCCCGTGCCGATTGACGAAAGCCTGACCTTCCAGCCCGTCCGCATTGCCGTCCTTACCGTCTCCGACACGCGCGGCCTTGCCGAGGATCGCTCGGGCGATACGCTGGTCGCACGGCTGGAGGAGGCAGGCCATATCCTCGCCGCGCGCGAGATCGTGCGCGACGATGCCGATCTGATTGTCGCCACGCTGCATCGCTGGATCGATGACGAGCAGGTCGATTGCGTCATCACCACCGGCGGCACCGGCGTGACCGGGCGCGACGTGACGCCCGAGGCGATCGAGCGCGTTGCCGACAAGATGATCCCGGGCTTTGGCGAACTGTTCCGCTGGCTCAGTTTCCAGTCGATCGGCACCTCGACCGTGCAATCGCGCGCCTGCGCCTGCGTCACCCGCGGCACCTATATCTTCGCGCTGCCGGGCTCGACCGGCGCGGTGAAGGACGGGTGGGACGGCATCCTGGCGAGCCAGCTCGACAGCCGCCACCGGCCGTGTAACTTCGTCGAGCTCATGCCGCGTTTGCGGGAACGCTAAGCCCTCACAGGCACGCGACTGTCCGCTACTTCTTCGCCGCCGCGCGCTTTTCGTCGAGGAACTTGGCGAGATCGGCGTCCATCGTCTGATACCAGTCGACGATATCGGCAAAATTGGCGAAGGTGGTTTTGCCGATCGCGGAGAAATCCATCCACTCGTCGAGCGTGCCCTCCTTGGTGACCACGATCTTCAAAAAGCGCTTGTCGCGATTCCATTCATTGGCGAGTTCGGGCGTGAACAGCGGCTCGGCCTTATACCAGCTCGAGAATTGATAGGAGCCGCAATCCTTCACGCCGGTGCAGCCGTAAAATTCGATGGTGAAGGAAGACCCGTTGGCTCCGCTCAACACATAGGGCTCGCCTGCCTTGTTGGTCTTGAGCTCGGCCTTGTAGCCCGCGTCATGGAGCGCCTGGACCACCACCGACGGCTGGCGGAGATCGAGCAAGCGCTCTTTATCCTCTTATCCTCCTCCGCAGATGCCACCATCGGCAGGACCGCCAAAGCCGCAAACAACACTGCTGCAGAGCAATGAAGATACGAACGAATCATCGAAAAATCCCCCGGAAATCTTCGTGATATGTATCATCCAGATCTTGGCGGACAAGCACTTCACCTTGGCTGCATCACCGCCAATTCATGCCCCGCCACATCGCGAAAATGAAACCGCCGCCCGCCGGGGAAGGCGAAGATCGCCAGCGTGATCTCGCCTCCTGCCGCCTGTACCGCCGCTTCCGCCATCTCCAGATCCGCCACCTCGATCACCGGCAGCGGGGCCGCGGTCTGTTCCGCGATATCGCCCTGCAGGCCGATATCCGTGTCCCCGCTCATCGTGGAGGCATAGCTTGGCCCGAAATCGGTAAAATCCCAGCCGAAGGCGGCGGTGTAAAACGCCTTGGCCGCGGCAAGGTCGCGAACCGGCAGTTCGAGATAGTTCAGACGCGCCATCGCTGGGTCTCCTCCCAAATGTTCTTGTTACGTTCTTACGTGCCTGCTAGCATCTGTCAATGGCCCAAAACCGCCCCCAGCGCGGCGCAACGCTCAATCGCGAAAGCCGCCGCTTCAACTTGCCCGAGCGCGAGGCGGATGGCGACTGGCTGGATGATCGTGAAGCGCTCGACGGTGCCCCGCCGCGCCTGCGTACCACGGTTACGGTCGAGCGGCCGCGCACGATCATCAGCCGCAACAGCTCACCCGACGTGCCCTTCGATCGGTCGGTTAACCCGTATCGCGGGTGCGAGCATGGCTGCATCTATTGCTTCGCGCGACCGACCCACGCGTTTCACGACCTTTCGCCGGGGCTCGATTTCGAGAGCAAGCTGTTTGCCAAACCCGATGCCCCCGCCCTGTTGCGCGCCGAATTGTCCAAGCGCGGCTATGTTGCGCAACCGATCGCGTTCGGCACCAATACCGACCCCTACCAGCCGATCGAGCGCGAATGGCGGATCACGCGGGGGTGCATCGCGGTGCTGGCCGAGACCAACCATCCCCTCACCATCACCACCAAATCGGACCGGGTGGTGCACGATCTCGACCTGATCGCGCCGATGGCGGCCAAAGGGCTGGCGGCGGTGGCGATTTCGATCACCTCGCTCGACCCCAAAATCGCGATGACGGTCGAACCGCGCGCGCCGACCCCGAAGCGGCGGCTGGCGGCGGTGCGCGCGCTGGTCGCGGCGGGCGTGCCGACGCATGTCTCGATCGCGCCCGTCATCCCCGCGATCACCGATCACGAAATCGAGCATCTGGTCGAGCAAGCGGCGGAGGCGGGCGCGCGCTCGGTCTCGTTCATTCCGGTGCGGCTGCCGTGGGAGGTCGCCCCCTTGTTCAAGGCCTGGCTCGACACGCACTTCCCCGACCGCGCGAGCAAGGTGATGGCGACGATCGCCTCGATCCGGCAGGGCCGAGAGAATGATCCGGGCTTCTTCTCGCGGATGCGCGGCAGTGGCCCCTGGGCGGACTTGCTGCGCACGCGCTTCCTCATCGCATGCCGCAAGCATGGGATGAACCAGGAGCGGATGGTGTTGCGCACCGACCTGTTCCGCCCGCCCGCAGGGCCCCAGGGCGATTTGTTTGGCTGAAGCCGGGTGGGCGTCGTCCGCGATCTTTGCTATGCCCGCGCCGGATGCGGGGGCTTCTGACATTTACGGTGCTGGTCGCCGCCGTTCCGGCTTACGGCCAGGTGCTGCCGCGCGCGCCCGAGGGCGGCGATGTCTCGGCGAACATCCGCCTGCGCTACGAAACGATCCGCGATCAGGCGCGCGCGGGCGTACCCGTCGATGAAGCCTCGACCCAGTTGCGCACGATCGTGCGTGCGACATATCGCAGAGGCCCGCTGACGCTGGGCGGGACGCTGTTCGACAGCCGCGCGCTCGATGCTCCGCGCCCAAGCGCGCTGTCGACGAACGAGGTCAATGGCTTCGAGCCGGTGGAGGCGTTTCTCGGGCTCGATCTGGGCGATGCCGCGCGCAAGCGGCTCTACGGGCATGTGACGCTTGGGCGGCAGACCGCCGACCTGCGCTCGCGCCGGTTGATCGCCAATGACGATTACCGCAACACCACCAACGCCTTTACCGGAGCCCGGCTCGATCTGGCCGACGGCGATCGCTGGAATGTGACTGCTTTCTATCTGCTGCCGCAACAACGCTTGCCCGACGATGCCGCCGGATTGCGGACCGGGCGCGTAGTGCTGGATCGGGAGGGGTTCGATACGCGCATCTGGGGGGCGACGGCCGGGCTGCCGCGCCTGTTCGGTCGCGTTGCGGGCGATATCGGCGCGTACCGCTTCGAGGAACGCGACCGCCCGGACCATGCGACGCGCAATCGTCACCTGACGACGCTGACCGCACGGCTGGTCGCCCCCGCCAGCCCGGGCAAAACCGATGGCGAAGTCGAGATCATGCGCCAGACCGGCACGATTGCCGTCAGCCTTGCCCCCACCGCCGCACGCGTGCCGGTGGAGACGTGGTTCGCGCACGCGCGGATCGGCTATCAATGGACCAGGGCATGGACGCCGCGTCTCGCCGTCGAGGGCGATTATGCTTCGGGCGACCGCCGCAACGGCGGCTATGGTCGGTTCGACACGCTGTACGGCATGCGCCGCGCCGATTTTTCCCCAGCGGGACTGTATAATGCGGTGACGCGCAGCAACCTGATTTCGCTCGGACCCCGGCTGGAGGTGACGCCGTCGCGCCGCGTGGACGCGATGCTGTCGGTCAAGAAACTGTGGCTCGCCTCGGCACGCGATGCCTTTGCCACCACCAGCGTGGTCGACCCGACCGGGCAATCGGGCCGCGATGCCGGGTGGCAGAGTGATGCCCGCGTGCGGTTCTGGGCGGTGCCCAAGCGCCTCCAGCTTGAGGCCGACGGAGTGTGGCTGGCAAAGGGCCGCTTCCTCGCCAGCGCGCTCAACCGTGCCAGTGACCACGACACGCTATACCTGTCGCTCAACGCGTCGGTATTCTTTTAAGAAGGCGGGCATGAGCCGCATCAAGAACAGCTTCCCCCCGCGCGAGGAACTCGAACGATTGATCGATGCGCACGGGCATTTGACGATCCGCGCAACCCCCAATGCGGGCGCGAACGACATCCGCCTGCCCGCCGATGGAGCGCCCGCTGTGCTCAACGTGCGGACCACCGTGACGCCCGAGGATGGCAAGGCCAATGACGCGATCCTCGCCTTGCTCGCCAAGGCGCTGGGTCGACCGCGATCGGCGCTAACGCTGGTGCGCGGCGCGACCGCGCGCGACAAGGTGGTGCTGGTGACGCGCTAGCGCGGGAGTATTGCCGCGAATCCCCGTTCGCCCTGAGCTTGTCGAAGGGCACCTCTCAAAGCGCAGGACGCGCGTGGCGCGAGCGGGGCTTCGACAAGCTCAGCCCGAACGGAAAGAAGCGGAAGCCTCAGCTTCAGGCCGCCGCCAGCACATGGTCCTTGAACTGTTCGCGCAAGGCAGTTTTGAGCAGCTTGCCGGTCGCAGTGTGCGGCAGCGCCTCGACGAACACGATTTCATCGGGCAACCACCATTTGGCCACGTGACGGCCAAGGTGGACCAGAATCTCGTGCGGGGTCACCGCACTGCCGGGCTTGCGCACGACGACCAGCAGCGGGCGTTCGTCCCATTTCGGGTGATACACGCCGATTGCCGCCGCCTCGGCAACGCCGGGGCAGCCGATCGCGGCATTTTCGAGATCGACCGAGGAAATCCACTCGCCACCCGATTTGATGACGTCCTTGGCGCGATCGGTGATCTGCATCGTGCCGTCGCCGTGGAGCACCGCGACATCGCCGGTGTCGAACCAATTGTCGGCATCGACCGCGTCCTCCGTGGCCTTGAAGTAGCGTTTCACCACCCACGGCCCGCGCACTTGCAACCGACCCGAACTGGTGCCGTCGCGCGGCAGCACAGCCCCCGCATCATCGACGATACGCAATTCGATGCCGAAGGGAATCTGCCCCTGCTTGCCGACATGGTCGAGTTGGGCCTCCGCGCTCATCTCGTCCCAATGCGGCGGCGGAAAACCGGCGGTGCCGACCGGCGAGGTCTCGGTCATCCCCCACAGATGCTTGACCTCGACGCCCATGCCCATGATCCGCTCGATCATCGCGCGCGGCGCGGCCGAGCCGCCGATCGTCACTTGGCTAAGGAAGCGTGGCACCTCGCCGGTCGCATCGATATGGCCGAACATCGCCAGCCACACCGTCGGCACGCCCGCCGAATGCGTGACCTTTTCCTGGTTCATCAAGCGGCACAGCACCGCCGGATCGTTGACCGCAGCATAGACGAATTTCGCGCCGGCCAGCGCGCCCGCGAACGGCAATCCCCAGGAGGCGGCGTGGAACATCGGCACGACCGGCAGCACGACGGCGGAAGGCGAGAGGTTGAACACCCAGGGTGCGACTTCGGCCATGGCGTGGATCACGGTCGAGCGATGTTCGTACAGCACGCCCTTGGGGTTACCGGTAGTGCCGCTGGTGTAGCAGAGCATACACGGATCGCGCTCTGGCCCTTCGTGCCAGCTATAGGCCCCGTCCTCAGGCGCAATCAGCGCATCGAAGCCGCCATCGTCGAAACAGACATAGCGTTCGATGCTGGTCCACAGCGGTTTGAGCCGGTCGACCAAAGGCTGGAACTGCTTGTCATAGAGCAGCACGCGGTCTTCGGCATGGTTGGCGATATAGATAAGTTGTTCGTCGAACAGGCGCGGGTTGATGGTGTGGATCACCCCGCCCATCCCGATCGTGCCATACCAGGCGACCAGATGGTGGCTGTGGTTCATCGCCAGTGTGGCGACGCGGTCGCCGGGCTTAAGCCCGATCCGCTCCAGCGCCTGCGCCAGCTTGCGGGCATCGCGGGCGACCCCTGCCCAATCGCTGCGGGTTTCGCGTCCATCGGCCCAATAGCTGACGATCTCACGCCCGCCATGTTCGCGCGCGGCGTGGTCCAGCAGCCGCGGCACCCGCAATTCGAAATCCTGCATTCCGCCGAGCATAAACTCCCCTCCCGCTTGCGGGAGGGGCTGGGGGAGGGAATGCTTCCTTCGCCCCGCCGCCGCTCCCGCTACTATCCGACGAGTGCCAGCCGCGCCTCTGCGGTTCTCAGCACTACGTTCGAAACATCCTGCAAGGCTTCGATCCGCGCGGCAAGCTCCCCGTCGAGCAGAAAGTCGCGCCCGAGCAGCACGCGGGTGGTCTCGCCCGGCGAAACCGTCACCGTCGCCCATATCTCGCCGCGTGCGCCGCGTGCCTCCGACAGCATGCTCGCAAGTGCCGCCATCGCGCCCGGCGCATCGACCGACAATTCCAGGCAGAAGCGCGCGTTGGAGGCGAGCGATTCGAAGGATTGCAGCCGCTTGACCGAGACACGCGGGGTTTCCTCGCCGGGGCGGCGATCGAGCTCGACCGTCGCCAGGCCGCAGCCTCCGGTGCGCGCGCATTCCTCCAGCTCGGCGGCGACCGCATCGTCGAAGCAGGTCGCCATGAACTGGCCCGACGGGTCCGACAGCGTCGCCATCATATAGCGCTTGCCGCGCGCCGAGGTGCGCCAGCGCGCATCCTCGACCAGCACCGCCATGGTCGCACCGGCGCGGGTGCCGTCATCGGGAATGTTGAGTTCGCCCAGCGTGACGAAGCTGCGCGCGCCGTGCAGCTTGGCCAAATGGCTGTGCCGGTCGACCGGATGCGCGGAGAAATAAAAGCCGAACGCCTCACGCTCCTGGTCCATCCGTTCGGCCATCGTCCAGCGCGCGGAGAGCGGGAATTTGATCGGCGGTTCGGACGCTTCGGCGGTGCCGAACAGGCCGCCCTGCCCGCTGATTTTCTGGTCGTGAATCCGCGCGGCGGTGGCGAGGATCGTCTCGGCGCTCGCCACGATCCCGGCGCGATTGTCATTGAGCGCATCGAACGCGCCCGCCGCCGCGAGCGTTTCCAACTGCCGCTTGTTGAGGATGCGCGGATCGATGCGGCGTGCGAGATCGTCGATCGACTCGAACGGCCCGCCCGCCTCGCGCTCCGCGACGAGCTTTTCCATCGCGCCTTCGCCGACCGATTTGAGCGCGGCGAGCGCATAGCGCACGGCGAGCCCGTCGCCGCTATCCTCGACCGAGAATTCGGCTTCGCTGCGGTTGATGTCGGGCGGCAGAATAGCGACGCCAAGGCGGCGCATATCGTCGATGAACACGCTCAATTTGTCGGTCTGCGCCTGATCGAAGCACATCGAGGCCGCGAAAAATTCGTGCGGGTGGTGCGCCTTGAGCCACGCTGTCTGATAGGACAGCAAGGCGTAGGCGGCGGCGTGCGACTTGTTGAAGCCGTAGCCGGCGAATTTGTCGATCAAGTCGAACAATTCGTTGGCCTTGGCTTCGGGAATGCCGTTGATCGTCTTGCAGCCCTCGACGAAACCCGCGCGCTGCGCGTCCATTTCGGACTTCACCTTCTTGCCCATCGCGCGACGCAGCAAATCGGCTTGTCCGAGCGAATAGCCGGCCAGGATCTGCGCCGCCTGCATCACCTGTTCCTGATAAACGAAAATGCCGTAGGTTTCTGACAAGATGCCTTCGAGCAGCGGGTGCGGATAGGCGATCTCTTCCTGCCCATTCTTGCGACGGCCGAACATCGGGATATTGTCCATCGGGCCCGGACGATACAGCGAGACGAGCGCGATGATGTCGCCGAAATTGGACGGGCGAACGGCCGACAGCGTGCGGCGCATCCCTTCGGATTCGAGCTGGAAGACGCCGACCGTGTCGCCCTTTTGCAGCAATTTGTAGACGCCCTCGTCATCCCATTCGAGCGCGTCGAGATCGACCACCACGCCGCGCGCGGCCAACAGGTCGATCGCCTTCTTGAGCACCGACAACGTCTTGAGGCCGAGAAAGTCGAACTTCACGAGGCCTGCGCCCTCGACATATTTCATGTCGAATTGCGTGACGGGCATGTCCGAACGCGGATCGCGGTAGAGCGGCACGAGATCGGCGAGCGGACGGTCGCCGATCACCACGCCCGCGGCGTGGGTCGAGCTGTGGCGCGGCAGGCCTTCGAGCTTCATCGCCAGATCGAGCAAATGCCGCACGCTGCGATCGTTCTTATATTCGCTGTGCAGTTCCGACACGCCGTCGATCGCGCGTTTCAGGTCCCACGGGTCGGCGGGAAGGTTGGGGATCAGCTTGGCAAGCCGGTCGATCTGGCCATAGCCCATTTGCAGCACGCGCCCGGTGTCCTTCAGCACCGCGCGCGCCTTCAGCTTACCGAAGGTGATGATCTGCGCGACCTGGTCGCGGCCATATTTCTCCTGGACGTAGCGGATCACCTCGCCACGCCGCGTTTCGCAAAAGTCGATGTCGAAGTCGGGCATCGACACGCGTTCCGGGTTGAGGAAGCGTTCGAACAGCAGGCCGAGTTTCATCGGGTCGAGATCGGTGATGGTCAGCGCCCAGGCGACGACCGAGCCCGCGCCCGAACCACGCCCCGGCCCCACCGGGATGTCATGATCCTTCGCCCATTTGATGAAGTCCCCGACGATCAGGAAGTAGCCGGGGAAGCCCATCTGGATGATGACGTCGAGCTCGAAATCGAGCCGCTTGCGGTACGGCTCGCGCCAGTCCGAATCTCCCCTCCCGCGTGCGGGAGGGGTTGGGGGAGGGCCTGAACCAGCCGCAGAAGACTCCCCTCCCCCAGTCACACCCGCAAGCGGGAGGGGAGCAGAAACCGCGAGTTGTTCGATCCGGTCGAGCCGCCGCTCGAGCCCGGCATGGGCATCCTCGCGCAGCTTGGCGGCCTCGGCGGTGGGATCGCCGGCGAGGCTCGGCAGGATCGGCTTGCGCTTGGGCGCGCCGACGCCGCAGCGCTGCGCCACCACCAGCGTGTTGGCGATCGCCTCGGGCAAGTCCGCGAACAGCTCGCGCATGTCCTTGGCGGGCTTCATCCACGCGTCCGGCGAGGTGCGCGGCCGGTCTTCGCTGGCGACATAGGTCGAATTGGCGATGCACAGCAACGCATCGTGCGCCTCGCTGAAATCCTGCGTGGCGAAGCAGCACGGGTTGGTCGCGACCAGCGGCAGATTGCGGTCGTAGGCAAGATCGAGCAGCGCCGGTTCGGCCTTGCCTTCGATCTCATCGAGCCGCCGGGTCAGCTCGATATAGAGCCGGTCGGGGAACAAGGCCTGCAGGCGATCGGCATAAGCCAGCGCGCGATCGGGCTGATCCTCGGCGAACAGCCGCGCCAGTGCACCTTCACGACCGGCGGTGAGCGCGAGCAGGCCGTCGGTGCGGCCCTCCAGCGCGGCGAAGGGGACGTGCGGCGCGAGTTCGAGCGGGCGATCGAGATGCGCTTGCGATACCAGCACGCACAGATTGCGATAGCCATCCTCATCCTGTGCGTAGAGCGCGATCCAGTCGAGCACGGGCGGTGCATTCTCGGGCATATCGGGGCGAGCGACGCCGAGCATCGTGCCGATCACCGGCTGCACCCCCGCCGCGCGCGCGGCATCGCCAAACGCCATCGCGGCGTACAGGCCGTTACGGTCGGTCAAGGCGGCGGCGGGAAAGCCCAGTTCCTGCGCGCGTTTGGCAATCGCCTTTGGCTCGATCGCGCCATCGAGCATGGTGTAGGAAGAGAAGATCCGAAGGGGTACGAACGCGGAATGGGCCATTCCGGTTGGTAGCGCCCAACGCGCCGATTCGTAAAGCTGCGAACTCGGCAGCGGCCGCGTTGCCCGTAAACTTACGTATAGTGCGCCTGACACGATCGGCGTTCTGATATAAAAATCAGCTTGTTCAACGCCCCCCCGTGCACTTCACCCTGGAGACAGACATGAGCGACACGACTTTCGGTTCGTCCACCACATCCGCTCGCGTCGGGACCGGTTGGCTACTGGCTTACGGCCTCCTCAGCATCGCGGTCGGCATCACCGCATTTCTCTGGCCGGTCAGCGCGACGCTGACCGCCACGCTGCTCGCCGGGTCCTTCCTGATCGCGACCGGTGCGATCGCGGTAGTCGCGAGCTTCGGCCTGCGCGGCCATCATTTCTCCGCTTACACCTTGCTGAGCGGCATCCTTTCGCTGGCGATCGGCGCGTGGATCATCGTCGAACCCGCAAGCGGCGCGGTCTCGCTGACGTTGCTGATCGCGATTTGGCTGACCGTGCGCGGCGTGATCGAAATCGCTATCGGCACGCGCTTCCGGCGCTTCGGGATCAGCCTGATCCTGCTCGGTATTCTTAACATCGTGCTGGCGGTGTGGATCATCTGGGGCATCCCCTTCACCGCGCTGACGCTGCCGGGTTATGTGCTCGGGATCAGCTTCCTGTTCAGCGGCATCACCGCCACGCTGCAGGCGATCGGCACGCGCGGGCGCTGATCACTCGCCGATCGAAAAGGCCCCATCGGCATGCAGCACCAGCGTCATGCCCGATAGCAGATCGAACCCCAAAACTCCGGTGGTACGCCCCTCGACCACCGCCGCCTCCGGCAACGGTTGCGGGGCGTCGCCCACCTTCAGGGTAACGGGGCCGACGATATCCATGGTCACCGTCTTCCCCCCAACCCCGCGGCTCTGCGCGGTCCGCAGCCGGGGAAGACGGGGGGCGGCAGTGGCCGGGATCGCACTGCGCCAGGCACCGCTATCGACCAGAAAAAACGGCGTATCCGCCCCCTCCCCCACGCCGACCGGAACATGCGGACGCCCATCGCCGCGCCAGCCTGGTGCCGCAACCCGAGCGCCCTTGGCCAGAGGACGGCAGGCCACCGCACCCGCGTCCGCCACGGTCGCCACGCCACCGCGAAAATCGACGCGCACGCACCCCGTAGCGGCCAGTGCCTGCGGAGCGATAACGCCCGCCAGTCCTAGCGCCTCGAGCGGCCCCAGCGGCATCGCCAGCACACGGTCCACATGGCGAAGCGGCGCGCCCTCCGCCGTCGCGATATCGACACCCGTCACGTAGCGCCCCGCGACGGCGACGCCGCCGCTATCGGTGCCGGTCTGCGTCGTCGCCCCGCTCAGCCCGAGCTGGGTCGCAGTACGCTCGCTCAGCACGATTTCGGAGGCACCCGTGTCGAACAGAAAGCGAAGCGAAGTGCCGCCGATCCGCAGCGTCACGATCGGCAACTGCGCACCCACCGGATGCCCATCGAGCTGCTGCGGTCGCTCGATCGCGATGGAGCGCTCAGGGATAGCTTCCGCCATGACGGGCGACGCCACCACCATCGCTATCGCTGACCCCAACGCCACCGAGTAGCGCGTCAAAACCATACCGCCCACGACGTACCTCTCAGAGCAGCTTTTCGATATCCGCCGCAATCGCCTCGGGCTTGGTCGTCGGCGCATAACGTTCAACCACCTGCCCGTCCTTGCCGACGAGGAATTTGGTGAAGTTCCACTTGATGCCCTCGGTGCCAAGGATCCCCGGCGCCTGCTTCTTGAGCGCGACGAACAGCGGGTCGGCATTGGTGCCGTTGACGTCGATCTTGGCGAAGACCGGGAAGGTCACGTCATAGGTCAGCGAGCAGAAATTGGCGATTTCCGCGGCATCGCCCGGCTCCTGCGCGCCGAACTGGTTGCAGGGGAAGCCAAGCACCTCAAACCCACGATCGCCGAATTGGCGGTGCAGCGCCTCCAGCCCTTCATATTGCGGGGTGAAGCCGCATTTGGAGGCGGTGTTGACGATCAGGAGCACCTTGCCCGCATAAGCCGACAGGTCGACCGGCGTGCCGTCGGCGGCTTTAACCGTGAGATCGGTGATGGCAGGCATGAACGCACTCCTCAGGCGTGGCGCGCGAGCAGGAAGCGCAGATTCTGCCGCACCCCGGCCCATTCGCTGGCGATGATCGAATAGACCACAAGATCGCGCACGCGACCATCCATCACTTGATGGTTGCGCAGCACACCATCGCGCTTGGCCCCCAGCCGCTCGATCGCGGCTTGCGAACGCTTGTTGAACCAGTCGGTGCGGATCTGCACGGCGTTGCAGCCCATCACCTCAAAGGCGTGGCCCAGCAGCAGCAACTTGGCCTCGGTGTTGACGCCGGTACGCTGCACCGACTTGGCGTAGAAGGTGCCGCCAATCTCCAGCCGCTTATGGCCTGCATTCATCCGCATATAGCGCGTGAGGCCAACCACCCGGCCCTCGGGGGTGCAGACGGTAAACGGCATCGCCCGCCCGAAATCCCGCTCCTTGAACAGCGCCGCCATGAAGGCGTCGGGGTCGGTGAGCGTCGAGGCGTTGGTGAAGAACAGGTCACTGATCTTCCCATCCGCCCCCGCCGCGACGATGGCGTCGCGGTCGTCGACCACGGTCGGGCGCAGCGTGACGTGATCGCCGGTGAGTGTTGGGGGCGTGGTCCAGGCGCTCACGCGAGCCGCCCCTCGTGCAGGCGCACCACGCGGTCCATCTTGAGCGCCATGCGCTCATTATGCGTCGCGACCAACGCCGCCGAGCCTTCGCCGCGCACCAGCCGCAGGAATTCGGCCAGCACCACGTCCGCGGTCGCCTCGTCGAGGTTGCCGGTCGGCTCGTCGGCCAGCACCAGAGCGGGCTGGTTGGCGAGCGCGCGGGCGACCGCGACGCGCTGCTGCTCGCCGCCCGACAATTGGCTGGGGCGGTGGGTCAGGCGGTGGCCGAGGCCAAGCGCGGTGAGCAAAGCCGTCGCGCGTTCGTTCGCCTGGGCGTGGGTGCGATCGCGGATCAACTGCGGCAGCACGACATTTTCGGTCGCGTTGAAATCGGGCAGCAAGTGATGGAATTGATAGACGAAACCGAGCGAATCGCGCCGCACGCGGGTTCGCCCGTCCGAATCGAGCTTGGCGACTTGCTCGCCCGCGATGCGGATCGACCCGCCGAAGCCGCCTTCGAGCAGCCCGACCGCCTGCAACAGCGTGGATTTGCCCGAGCCGGACGGACCCAGCAACGCGACGATCTCGCCCGCGCCGACATGGAGATCGACCCCGCGCAGCACCTCGATGGTTTCGCCGCCCTGGCTGAACGCGCGCGTCAGGCCGGCAACGCTGAGGACGGGTTCACTCATAGCGCAATACCTGCACAGGATCGGTGCTCGCCGCTTTGAGCGCGGGGTAGAGCGTGGCGAGGAAGCTGAACAAGAGCGCCATCAGCGAAATGACGGTCACTTCGACCGGGTCGGTCTTGGACGGCAATTCGGTGAGGAAGCGGATCGAGGGATCCCAGAGGTTCTGCCCCGTCACCAATTGCACGAAATCGACAATATTTTGCCGGAAGTGCAGGAAGATGAAGCCAAGCACCAGCCCAGCGACCACGCCCAGCGCGCCGATGGTGGTGCCGACCGTCATGAAGATACGGATCATCGCCCCCCGGCTCGCCCCCATTGTTCGCAGGATCGCGATGTCGCGCGTCTTGGCGCGCACCAGCATGATCAGCGAGGACAGGATGTTGAACACCGCCACCAGGATGATGATCGACAGCACGGTGAACATCGCCACGCGCTCGACCGAAAGCGCCTCGAACAATTGCGCGTTCATTTGCCGCCAGTCCTGGATCACCGCGCGCTGCCCGACTTGTTTGGCGAGCGGGGCGAGGATCTGGCCGACGCGATCGGCATCGTTGGTCTGCACTTCGATCATGCCGACCGAATCGCCCATCATCAGCAGCGTCTGGGCATCTTCCATCGGCATGATGACATAGGCTTTGTCATAATCGTACACGCCGATCGTGAAGATCGCGCCGACGGTATAGCTCACCGCGCGCATCATCGTGCCAAAGGGTGTTGATGGTCCCTGCGGACTGATAATCGTTATCTGGCTGCCGACCACCGCCCCCAATTGGTCGGCCAGGCCCGATCCGATCGCAATCACGCCGCTGCCCGGCTTCAACGACGCGAGCGAACCCATCACCACCTTGCTGCCGATCGTCTTGTTGCGGCGAATATCGGACACCTGCATCCCGCGCAGCAGGATGCCTTCGACGCGGCCGTTATAGGTGGTCATCAGCGGCTGCTCGATCATCGGCGTGGCGCTGGTCACGCCCGGCGTCTTGTCGGCCAGCGCGACGATATCGCGCCAGTCGCGCAATTGCCCGGCATAGCCCTGCACCACGGCATGGCCGTTGAGCCCGACGATCTTGTCGAACAGTTCGGCCCGGAAGCCGTTCATCACGCTCATCACGATGACGAGCGCGGCGACGCCGAGCATCACCGCGACGAGACTGATGCCAGCGACGAGGAAGATGAACCCCTCGCCTTTGCCGGGCAGCAGATAGCGCCGGGCGATCATGCGTTCATAGCGGGAGAGGATCATGGAGCCCGCTCTACGGCGCACATGCCGCGCTGGCAACTGTTGCCCCCTGTTGCGCAACCGCCACAGCAGCGCCGCAATCGCTACGGATCGGCCATATTCCCCATGACAAGCCGCTCACTCACACTTAACGCTTCTGTCACTGACACACAGGCAACGGCCGTGGTTCGGGGAATGCTTTCAGCGCCGCCGCAAGGTGTGCAGCGAGAGCGAGATGGGGGCTGACGAGCGATCGTCACGCAGGCGTCCGGGTCGGAAACGGCCCGGACGTTTGCGTTTGGGCGAAGGTGGCCATGCTGGCCACCGGTCCGCACAGCGGATCGCCCAAATCGGACGGCGGGTCGCCTTGGGCGAACCCGGCCGACGGCGGCTTTGCCGTCGGCGCTCCTCCTTCCCTGTCGCCCCTCCCCCGTCACCCCGGCCTCGTGCCGGGGTCCACCATGCCGCAGCTCCCGCGTCCGACTCCGAACGCTATCCGAGCAGCGAAGTAGACCCCGGCACAAGGCCGGGGTGACGGCCAGGCCTCAGAACGACTTGGAAATCGTCGCGCCAAAGGTCCGCGGGTCGCCCGGCTGCCCGACGATCAGCCCGGTGCTGCCCGACTGCGTCGACAGCAATTCGAAATAATCCTGGTCGAAGGCGTTATGCACCCAGGCAAAGACGTTGAAGTCCTTCTTGCGATAGCCAAGCCGGAAGTTGGACAGCGAATACCCCTCGATCCAGGTGTAAGCCGAAGGCGATGGATTGGACGAGAAGCGCGAGCGCGCGCTGCCGTCATAGCCCAAATAGACCTGTCCGTCCCCACCGCCGACCGGCACATTATATTCGCCGCCGTAAGAGAAGGACCATTTCGAAATGCCGGGCAGACGCTGCCCCGAAATATCGCACACCACCGGGCTCAGTGATCCCGGCACCCCGGCCGGACCAGGCGTACCCGTCGTCACGGTGCCGCCGGACAGCTCGGGCGGGCACGGCGCGTTGGTGAACTTTTTGTAGATCGCATCGGTATAGGCACCGTTGAGATACAGGTTGAAACGCTTGCTCGGGCGGAAGCTGGCGTCGAACTCCACCCCGCGCGACCGCACCTTGCCGGCATTGGCGAGATAGCCGCGGATCACGGTCAACTGGCCGTTGTTCACCGTTGCCTGATAATCGCCGATCTCGGTCCAGAACCCGGCGACGTTCAGCGTGACGCTGCGATCGAGAAATTGCGTCTTCAGGCCCAGTTCGAACGCATCGACCTTTTCGGGCTTCACCGTCTGCGTGGTGAGGTCCACCGCCGTCCCCGCCGCATTGAGCGGCAGGCCCGACAGATTGATGCCGCCCGATTTGAAGCTCTTCGCATAGGTTGCATAGCCATGCACATCGGCGGAAAAATCATAGGACAGCGTCACGTCCCCCGACACGTTCCACGCGCTGAAGCGCGGCGCATAGCTTTGCGGGGCAAGCGTGGCAGACTGATCGGCGTTCAGCGTGGTGCTGCCGCTGCCGGTGGTGACGACCGAGACATAGGAGCCGCTCTTCTTGTCATAATTGACGCGCAGGCCCGGCTGGACGTGGAAATGGTTGAACGCTTCCCAGTTGAGCTTGCCGAACACCGCAAAGCTGGTGTTCTTGAAATTGATCGTATTGGTCGAGGTCAGCCCGTTCAGCACCGCCGGATTGCAGGCATTGGCGGTCGGGGACGCGCACCCGCGCGACCCCACCGGAACGTTGCCGGGGTTGAGCAGGAAACGGCTCGCCGCCGATCCCTGCACTTGCGACCCCTGTGTATTGATCGTCTGATGGAACAGGAACGCGCCAACCGTGTAATCGAGCTTGTTGGTCCCGTTCGACGCGAGCCGGATTTCCTGCGATTCCTGTTCCTGCTGCGACGGATTCTGCGACACTGTGGTAATCGGCAGGCCGATGAAATCGCGGTCGTTGGCGGGTTTCCAGTCCCAATAGCGCCATGCCGACACCGAGGTGAGCGTGGCCGGCCCCAAATCCCAATTGGTGACGAGCGACGCCCCGCCCACTTCCTGGCGCGAATTGATCTTGGCATCGAGATCGGTGACGCGATCGAACGGGTTGGTGCTGGGCGGGGCATAGCCGAACGCCGCCGCCAGTGCCGGATATTGCCGGTTCGCCGCGCGCTGCGTGGTGCCGACCCGCGCATAGATTTGCGCGCAGCACAATGGGTTCTGCACGTTGAGATCGCCTGCCAGCGTCAGGCTGAGCGTGTCGGTCGGCTTGTACAGCACTTGCCCGCGAAACCCGAT
Source organism: Sphingomonas sp. PSPC2-2 (assembly GCF_049897725.1). Lineage (NCBI taxonomy): Bacteria > Pseudomonadati > Pseudomonadota > Alphaproteobacteria > Sphingomonadales > Sphingomonadaceae > Sphingomonas > Sphingomonas sp. PSPC2-2. The sequence goes on from NZ_JAFCWU010000001.1 coordinate 219,210, forward strand.
ATTGCGTTGGCGGTGGAGATCGGTGTTGCTGGCCACATCGTAAATCGTGCCGTGCCGCGTCGTCGCGGAGGTCGACAGGCGGATCGCCAAAGTGTCGGTAATCGGCCCCGAGATCGAAGTTTTGCCCTGTACGAAATCATAATTGCCGACGCTCAGTTCGGCGCGCGCCTCGGGCGTAAAGCTCGGCGCGCGCGTGGTGATGTTGAGCGCGCCTGCGGTCGTGTTCTTGCCATAGAGCGTGCCCTGCGGCCCGCGCAGCACCTCGACCCGGTCGACATCGACGAAATCGAAGGTCGATGCCCCGACGCGCCCGATATAGACGCCGTCGATATAGAAACCGACGCCCTGTTCGATCCCGTCATTGGTGAGCCCGAACGGTGCGCCCAGCCCGCGAATGTTGATCGCCGAGTTGCGCGGGTTGCTCGAATAGAATTGCAGCGTGGGGACTTGCTGCTGCAACCGGTTGACGTTGAACGCGCCACTATCGGCCAGCGTGCGCCCGCTCAGCACAGAGAGCGCGATCGGCACGGTCTGCTCGGTTTCCGCGCGGCGGCGTGCGGTGACGACGATATCGCCCGCATTGCCTTGTGCATCGCCATCGGTCACCTCCGGCGCAGCGGGTTCCGGCGGCGTCGAGGGTGGCGCGAGTGTCGCATGGGCAAGCAGAATGAGCGGCAAGTGCGCGAGCATGAACGTCCCCTTGTTCCCGGGCGTTGCCCCGAGTCGGCGTACAATGCCCATCATTCACGGGGATATTCACGCCCTCTCCTTCTTTGCCGCGCCAAAGCTGGTCTTTAGCACCATGAAATTCTGTACCGGTGGGTCTTGAACTCCGGCCAAAGCGAACCAGATTCTGCGCGTGTGGTGCCCTTGGGGCCGCACCGGGCAGGGTCGCGCAGGTGGCGGGCCCGGCTCGACGTACCGACACTCGCTTGTAAAGGAGTTCACCATGCGTCAGTTCGATTTGACCCCCTATCGTCGCTCGACCGTCGGCTTCGACCGGCTGTTCGATATGCTTGAGGCCAATGCCCGGCAGCAGAGCGCCGACAATTATCCGCCCTTCAACCTCGAACGCCTCGATGGCGACCGCTACCGCATCACGCTGGCGGTGGCAGGCTTTGGTCGCGACGAGATCGAGATCACCGCGCAACAGAATCTGCTGCAGGTGAAGGGCCGCAAGGACGAGAAAGAGGCCGCGACCTCCTCGTTCCTCCACATCGGCATCGCCAATCGCAGCTTTGAGCGCCGTTTCGAACTCGCCGATTTCGTGCGGGTCGAGGACGCCCGGCTGAACGATGGCCTGCTCACCATCGACCTTGTCCGCGAAGTGCCCGAGGCGATGAAGCCCAAGACGATCGCGATCAAGACCGGCACACCGCTGGTCGCGGTCGAGGACAAAGGCGCGGCGCAAGCGGCGTAACGCTGAAGAATAAGGGAGGTGGCCGGACTTTGGCTCGGCCATCTCCCCTCTTTGTTTGTTTTACCGTGCCTTGATTCCGTACCGCGCATAATGCCGATCGATGCTGGGCGCGATCCGGCGGGCGATCTTCAACTCGCTTGCCGCCTCGGCGTCGCGGTGGAGCCTTTGCAGCACGATTGCCCGCATGAAGCGGCTGGCGGCCTGGCCGGGCTCAGCGGCAAGAACCGCATCGAGATCGGCCAGCGCGTCATCGAACCGGCCCAGTCGGAACCACACCATCGCGCGGCTATCCAGCGCGGCACTGCTGTCCTCGCTCAGTTCGATTGCCCGGGTGCAATCTTTCACCGCTGTATCTAGCATCACGCTGCGCGTACCCTTGGTCCAGCACCGAGCATTCATCAGACTGGGCGAGCCCGGCTTGTCGGCAATCAAGGCGTCGAACTGCGTGATGGCCTCTGCCGGATCGCCATATTCCCCGATCAGGCTGGCCTTGGCGGTGCGGAAGGTCCGTCGCATCTCCCCGCCAAGCGCGATCCGCTGGTCGAGCAACGCAAGCCCGCCCGCCAGATCGCCGCTTTCCGCCTTCAGCATCGTCACACGACCGATCGCGGCTTCCGATGACGGATCGAGCGCCCGCGCCGCCTCGGCGTCCGCCAGCGCGGCTTTGACATCGCCCAGTTCGTACAGCGTCGCCGCACGCTTCAAATACAGGTCGATCGAGGGTTCGATCGCGATCGCCTTCGTCCAATCGGCAATTGCGCCCGCGCGATCCCCGATATTGGCGCGGAAGGAACCGCGCGTTGCATAGGCACTGCTGTCATCGGCGGTGGTTGCAACAATCGCCTTGGCCAGGACCGCGTTGATTGCCGCGACTTGCGTGGCTCCGGCAGGATCGCTTGTGCCAATCTCCCATTTGCGCGCGGTCGCCACCGGAGCGACGAGGCGCGGTGCCCGCGCCTTCGCGGTCGCCACGGCATCGCGCTCGATCGGGATGCGCGCGACCGGCACTTCGCGGCCGACAGTGTCGATCCGCTCGTCAACCGTAACGACCCCGCCATCGAGCTTGGTCGTACGTGAAATTTCGTAACCCGCGACGTGTTCTTTCATGTCGGGCTCGCCCTCGATCGCGAAGCCGCGCCCCCGGTCGGGCAGACGCAGCCGCAACCGATACCGCATCCCGAACGGATCGCCCGTCGCCACCGGAATCGTCGTCCACGCCACCTTGCTGCGGTCGGGCGCGAAGGTGACGTTGTCGAGCGCCCGCGCCAGCGCGCGCTTGCGCCGGCGGTCATCGGTCGTCCATGCCGAATTGACGATGCCATGCGCCTTCAGCGTCACGTCGCCAGTCAGCGGATCGGGGACCATCGCGGTATCGGAAAACTGCCCTTCGCCAAGGTAATTGATGAAAAACCCGCCGACCGCGTCGCGTTCTTCTTTCTCCCCCATCTGCGTCTTGGCCAAGGTCAAGGCCGCCGCATAACCGCCATGGACCACCGCCACCGCATCCACGGCACTCGGCAAATCGACGCTAGCGCTCTCATCGACATCGACCGTCAGATCCACCATCGGCCGGGCGTTGGCGTGGGTCTCGATCTTCAGCAAATCGGCACCCGCCGCGCGCACCGGCAAGCCATAGCCGAACGGCGGTGTGTCGTGGATATCGATCAGGCGCGCTCCACTGCCGGTGCCGTCCAGCCACAGCGTTTGTCCATCGATCGTCGCGCGCACCAGCACGTGGTTGAACGCCATCGGGCTGGGCAAACGGTCGGGCACGATATCGCCCAGCCCGATATTTGCGAGCACAGGCTCAGCCTCGATCTTCATCGCCCGCAACAAGGTCAGCAACAGCAGCGTCTTGGCCTTGCAGTCGCCATACCGCACCGCCCAGGTCCGTTCCGGCTTTTGCGGGACATAATTGCCGCCGTTCATGCCCACCGCCAAATACCGGATCTTCTGCTGAACCAGTTCGAGCGCCCGCTCCGCGCGGCCGATCGGCGTCGGGTCGGCCTTCATGATCGCGGCGGCCTCGGCCAGGATCGGGTCGTTCGGATTGGTCGATTCGGGCGTCGCATATAGCGGGGCCATCACGCGCGAGACGTCGGCCCAATCCTTGAATGTCGCCAGTTCGATCAAGGGCGGATGGCGAAAGCGGACCGGCGCATCCGCAGGCATTTCGGGTTGCTTCGGGGCCGGCAGGGGGATGGTGACTTCGCTATAGGCACCGTTGCGCACCGGGGTGAGCGTAACGCCCTCGGCGAGCAGCTTCCATTTGGGCGGCGTCGCGGTCGGCCAGGAGAAGCGCATTTTGGCATAACCAAGCCGCGTCGGTGCGGCGAACACCGGCATCACCGTCTGTACCCGTCCGCCCAGCGCCGCGTCGGTCGTCGTGGTCGACATCCGCAGTCGCAGCACGTCGCCGACCTGCAACCCCTCCACCGCCATCGTCGCAGTCAGAATGCCGGTCAGTTCGCGCTGCTCCAGCGTCTGCTCGCGCCGTAGCACCGTGAATTTCTCGCCCTTCGCGAGCAGGTCGATCCGCTCGGTCCCGCGCAGGATCGAGAGTTCGTGGATGATCAGATCGCCCTTGTCGGGCACCCACGGCAAGGCGAGCGACGTTGCCTGCGCCAGCAGCTCGGGCGACGTGATCCGCGTCGCGCTATCGACATAGGCCCATAAGCGCCCATTCTCGATGCGTTGCTGGACGTCGAAGATCAAATTCGGCGGCGCGCCTGCGTCCAGCTTGGCAAGGTCGGGCATCGCAGCCATGACGATCCAGCCCGGCGCGGGTTGATAGAGTGGGGCTTCACTTGCAAAAGCGACGGAAGGCATCCCGGCAGCAATAACCGCCAGGCTCACCGAGTGAAAAAGTCGCAAATGATCCCCCTTACGTCTTCAAGTCCGTAGACAAGACTATGGGCGGAGGCGGCACGAAGCCAGTGCAATCTTTAAGGATTTTTGGCGCGGACTGACAATTTCAGGCACCTCCACCCCCTTTGTCAGTTTGCAGCAATCCTCCCACCACACCGGACCGGCGCGATCAGACCAATCTCGACTGTTTGACTGCCGCCGCTACGAAGCTTGCGAACAAGGGATGCGGATCGAACGGCTTGCTCTTCAATTCCGGGTGGAATTGCACGCCGACGAACCACGGATGGTCGGGCCGCTCGACGATTTCGGGCAGCATGCCATCGGGCGACATGCCGCTGAACACCAGGCCACCTTTCTCCAGCGCCTCGCGATAGGCGGTGTTGACCTCGTACCGATGGCGATGGCGCTCGGAAATGTCGGTGCCGCCGTAAATGGTCGAAACCACGCTGTTGCCGTCGAGCTTGGCGTCATAGGCCCCAAGTCGCATGGTGCCGCCCAGATCGCCGCCTGCCTCGCGCGTCTGCACGCCCTCGGCTGTCATCCATTCGGTGATCATGCCGACCACCGGCTCGTCGGTCGGGCCGAATTCGGTCGAGCTGGCATTGGCAATGCCCGCCAGGTCGCGCGCACCCTCGACACAGGCCATCTGCATACCGAAGCAAATGCCGAAATAGGGAATTTCGCGCTCGCGCGCGAACCGCACGCTGGCGATCTTGCCCTCGGCACCGCGTTCACCAAAGGCACCCGGCACCAGGATCGCGTGCATCGGCTCGAGCCGCGCGGCAATGTCGCTATCGGGCCCTTCGAACAGCTCGGCGTCGATCCATTCGACATTGACCTTCACCTTGTTGGCGATGCCGCCATGGACCAGCGCTTCGTTGAGCGACTTGTACGCATCCTGCAAACCGACATATTTGCCGACGACGCCGATCGTAACTTCGCCCTCGGGGTTGGTCAGCCGGTCCATGATGTCGGTCCAGCGCGACAGATCGGGCGCGCCGCCGGGCAGGATGCCGAAGGCGTTGAGCACCGCGTCGTCCAGCCCCTCCTGGTGATATTGCACGGGCACCGCGTAGATGCTCTTCGCATCCAGCGCCGGAATCACCGCCTCCTTGGGCACGTTGCAGAACAAGGCGATCTTGGCGCGGTCGCTTTCGGGCAAGGGCTGTTCGCAGCGGCACACGAGCACGTCAGGCTGCACGCCCAAAGCGGCCAGTTCGCGCACCGAATGCTGCGTCGGCTTGGTCTTCAGCTCGCCCGCCGCCGCGATATACGGCACCAGCGTGACGTGGATGCTGATCGAATTGCCGCGCCCGAGATCGTTGCGCAGCTGGCGGATCGCCTCGATGAAGGGGAGCGATTCAATGTCGCCGACCGTCCCGCCGATTTCGCACAATACGAAATCGAGATCGTCGGTCTCTGCTTGCGCGAATTCCTTGATCGCATCGGTGACGTGCGGGATGACCTGGACGGTTGCACCCAGATAATCCCCGCGCCGCTCGCGCGTGATGATCTGCTGATAGATCCGGCCCGAGGTGATATTGTCCGACTGGCGCGAGGCGACGCCGGTAAAGCGCTCATAATGGCCAAGGTCGAGATCGGTCTCCGCCCCGTCGTCGGTCACATAGACTTCGCCATGCTGATAGGGCGACATCGTCCCCGGATCGACATTAAGATACGGATCGAACTTGCGAATCCGGACGCGATAGCCGCGCGCCTGCAACAGGGCGGCGAGCGATGCCGCCATAAGACCCTTGCCAAGCGAGGAGACCACGCCGCCGGTAATGAAAATGAACCGCGCCATGGGAGAAAAGACCTAGCGTGAAGAGGGGTGGCACGACAAGCGCGCGACTCCGATATTTTTGGAAAAGTGCGCGGACCGGAAGACGGCCCGCGCGCGACTTATTGAGCGAGCGGAACTGCGCCGTTATCGGCCCGCGCGGCGGTGTTGCCGGTCGGCGCGAGCGCGCTGCGTGCGCCGCTGGCGAAGGGAACGCTCGGGTCGGTCTGCGCCGGTGCCTGGATCGGCGCGGTTGCGGCGGCGGGCGGCGGCGTGGTTGGTGCCACCACCTTGGCCACGCGCCCTTGCGCTGCGAGCACGGCGAGCAGGATGCTGAGCGCGATGAACAGACCGCCCAGAATCGAGGTCGCCCGCGTCAGGAAATCGGCTGCGCCGCGCGCCGACATCAGGCCGCCCGGGCTACCGCCCATGCCCAGCCCACCGCCCTCGGAACGCTGCATGAGAACGACCGTCACCAGCGCCAGCGCAATGACGAAATGGACGACGAGGAGAAACTGGAAGAGCAACATGAAGCGGGTTGAATCCTTGGAGCGCCGATGGCGAAGCCGGGCACATAGGCGAGGTGCGCCACGCGATCAACCGCGTGCCGCATCCAGGGGTTGTAAACATTCCGCAATCGAACTGAAACCTGATGCGGCGCGGCGCGTTAGGTTCTCAGGAATATCCCCAATTGTGGGGCTTTATTGCGTCATTTGCGGACACTTGCCGTGGCTTCACACACCAATCATGCACTCACCGAATGGATGGAGACCCTGATCGATTATGTTCGGTCGGGCGAGCCCGATTTGACCAATCGGCAAATGGCCCTGCTGCTGCTGGTATACCTCCAGCCGGGGCCGCATACCGTGCGCGGACTGGCGACGATGCTCAACGTTTCAAAGCCCGTTATCACGCGCGCCTTGAACAGGCTCGGCACCCTGGGCTATCTGCGCCGTCAACGCGACGATAACGACAAGCGTAATATCTTTGTCGCACGTACCTCCGAGGGGGCAGAGTTTCTTGACGATTTCGGGCAGTTCATCGGCGACAGCACGCCACAACACGCTCCCCAGCGAACCCTTCGACGCGCCAGCACGTAGGAGCTTTGCGCTCCAGGGCGCATCGGTAACGCTCGATCCGCGGCGACACGCCGTGCGCCGCGATCTCGCCGATATTCGCCTGGCCGACCGCGTTTTTGCGCCGCATTATGCCTGTGCCGTCCCCCGCGTGGTGATCGCTGCGGCAGCCTTGCGTGAGGAGCCCGCCCCCGATTCGGCGGTGCTGGTCGAATTGGAGATTGGCGACGTGTTCGAAGTGCTGGAATTCGTCCGCGGCCGCGCCTGGGGCCGCGCACCGGGCAAGGATCTGGTCGGCTATGTCGACGCCGACGCCTTGTCATGGCCCGCACCATGAGCATTTCGGTCTTCATCGATGGCGCGCACGGTACCACGGGCCTGGAAATCCGCGAGCGGCTTGCCGGACGCAGCGAAATTTCGCTGATCTCGCTCGACGAAGCGCGGCGCAAGGACACGGTCGCGCGCGGCGAAGCGCTCAATGACAGCGACTTTGTCATTCTTTGCCTGCCCGACGATGCCGCCCGCGAAGCCGTCTCACTGATCGACAATGATCGCACGCGCGTGATCGATGCCTCGACCGCGTTCCGCACCGCCGAGGGCTGGACCTATGGTTTCCCGGAACTGGAGCCGGGCCAGACCGCCGCGATCGCCGAGGCGAAGCGTGTCAGCAATCCCGGCTGTTATCCGACCGGCTTCCTCGCGCTCGTGCGCCCGCTGGTGCGCGCCGGGCTGGTGCCGGTCGATTGGGCGATCAGCGTCAATGCCGTGTCGGGCTATTCGGGCGGCGGCAAGGCGATGATCGCCGATTATGAGGGCGTCAATCCACCGCCCGCAGCGCGTGCTTATGCGCTGGGCCTCGCGCACAAGCATGTGCCCGAAATGCAGAAGCATGCCCGGCTGGAACATCCGCCGATTTTCATGCCGTCGGTCGCCAACACCTATCGCGGGATGATCGTCGAGGTGCCGCTGGCGCTGCATATGTTCACCCGCCGCCCGACATTGGCGGTGTGCGAATCGACGCTGCGCGAGGCTTATGCCGACAGCGCGCTGATCACCGTCGGCGACGGTGATAGCGACGTGGTGTGCATTGAGGACGATGCCGGCACCGATCGGCTGACCGTCCGCTTGTGCGGCAATGCCGCCACCGGCCAGGCGCGCCTGATCGCGACGCTCGACAATCTCGGCAAGGGTGCGGCGGGTGCTGCCGTGCAGAGCCTCAACATCATGGCCGGGCTCGATCCTTTGGCAGGGCTGACGCTGTAACTTTTTGGTGCCCCGTGATACGTATTCACCTTGGCGGCGCGCTTGCGCCTCTTTAGGTGACCCCTTCCCCAGGAGGTCGATTTAGCATGCCCGTCCGCACGCCCGTCGCCAAATTGATGTTGTTCGGCGCGACCGGAGATCTCGCGCAGCGGATGCTGCTCCCCTCGCTTTATGGCCTGCATGCCGACGGCCTGCTGCCCGAGGGATTGACGATCACCGGCACTGCCCGCTCCGATCATACCGATGCGACGTTCCGCAAATTCGCCAAGCAGGCGCTGGACCAGTTCCTGCCCGAGGACCGCAAGGACGAGAAAGCGGCCAAGACCTTCCTCGACCGCCTGCAATATCAGGCGCTCGATGCGACCGACCTCGACCATTACAAGCAGTTGGCGGAGAAGGTCGGCGACATTTCCGGCGGGCTCGCCATTTTCCTGTCGACCGCGCCCTCGCTGTTCGAGCCGGTCATTCGCGGCCTCGAATCGGCAGGGCTCGCCGGGGAAACCGTGCGGATCGGCCTCGAAAAGCCGCTCGGCTACGATCTCGCCTCCAGCCAGGAAATCAACGACACCGTCGCCACGGCCTTCCCCGAGGACCGGACCTTCCGCATCGACCATTATCTGGGCAAGGAAACCGTCCAGAACATCCTCGCCTTGCGCTTCGGCAACAGCTTCTTCGAGCCGGTGTGGAATGCGCGCGGCATCGACAATGTCCAGATCACCATTTCCGAAACGGTCGGCCTGGAAGAGCGGGCGGCCTATTATGATGGTGCCGGCGCTTTGCGCGACATGGTCGCCAACCACATGCTGCAATTGCTCGCGCTGATCGCGATGGAGCCACCGGCGCGCTTCGACGGATCGGCGATCCGTGACGAGAAGGCCAAGGTGTTCCGCTCGCTGCGGCAGGTCGCCCCGGCCGACGTGCCCAACATGTCGGTCACCGGGCAATATGCAGCGGGTGCCAGCGGCGGCGCGATCGTGCGCGGCTATATCGACGAGCTCGGCAAGCCCTCGACCACCGAGACCTTCGTCGCGCTCAAGGCGCATGTCGACAATTGGCGCTGGCAGGGCGTGCCCTTCTACCTGCGCACCGGCAAGCGCATGACGACGCGGCGCTCCGAGATCGTTATCCAGTTCAAGCCCGTGCCGCACTCGATGTTCTCCAATCGCGGCGGGCTGTTGCAGCCCAATGCGCTGATCATCCGCTTGCAGCCCGAGGAATATGTGCAGTTGCTGGTGATGGCGAAGGAGCCCGGCCTCGACCGCGAGGGCATTCGCCTGCGCGAAGTGCCGCTGAACCTCAGCCTCGATTCGGAATTTGCCGGCACCCGCCGCCGCATCGCGTATGAGCGGCTGCTGCTCGACCTGATCGAGGGCGACCAGACGCTGTTCGTGCGCCGCGACGAGGTGGAGGCGCAATGGACCTGGATCGACGCGATCCGCGCCGGTTGGGTCGCCAATGACATGAAGCCCAAAAGCTATGCCTCGGGCAGCTGGGGCCCGAGCGCCGCAGTCGCGCTGACCGAGCGCGACGGGGTGACCTGGCAGGACGATTGAAATCCCCCTCTCCCCACCGATCGGGAAAGGGTAAGCAAGCGAAGCGCGGGGGCGGCGTAGGGACGCAGACATATGTCTGACGCACTGCGTCCCCCCTCTCCCCGACCCTCTCCCCGCACGCGGGGAGAGGGAGATGAAGGACAAAGATCATGAGCGAAGAAATCGAATGGTGGGATTATGACGATGCCGAGGAAATGGCCGATGCCGTTTCCGGGGACATTGCCTTCATCATCGAATCCGCGATCGATGCGCGCGGTGCCGCCGTCATCGCTTTGTCGGGCGGCAAGACGCCGATCCCGATCTACGAACGCCTGGCCAAAGCCAAGATCGACTGGAAGCGCGTCACCATCGTGCCGACCGATGAGCGCATCGTGCCGCTCGGCGATCCGCTGTCGAACGTGACGATGATCGCCAAGACCTTCCTGCCCAAGGGCGCGCGCGTGATGCCGATCGTCCCCGCCGCGACCGCCGATTACAAGGCCGCCGGGCGCTCCGCCGACGCGCTGATGCAAGATCTGCACTGGCCGCTCGATTTGTGCCTGCTGGGCGTGGGCGCCGACGGCCACACCGCCTCGATCTTCCCCGGCCCCGATTTCGACGAAGCGCTGTCGGGCCCGAACGAGCGCCGCGCGCTGGGCGTGATGCCGGAGCCGCTGCCCAAGGAAGCGCCGGTCGCGCGCGTCACCTTGAGCCGCGCCGCGATCGTCTCGGCGCGCGCGCTGATCATCGCTGTCACCGGCGACGCCAAGAAAAAGGTGATCGAGCAAGCGATCAAGCAAGGCCCGTCCTCGGCTTATCCGATCGGCCGCGTGCTGGCGGACGCCGAATTGCCGGTCGACATTCACTGGGCGGCTGCGTGACAGCAACGCGCCCCGCACCGTCACCCCGGGCTCGTCCCGGGGTCCACCGCGCCGCCTGGCCAGCGATCGCGGGACGCGCTGCGGGGTGGATGCCGGGACAGGCCCGGCATGACGGAGAAGTTTCATGACCCTGCACCCGGAAATCGCCGCCGTCACCGACCGCGTGATCGAGCGCTCCAAGGCCAGCCGCGCCGCCTATCTCGGCCTGATCGGCCGCGCGCGCGATTCGCATATCGAGCGCCCCGCCATGGGCTGCGCCAATGCCGCGCACGCTTATGCCGGCACCGAGGAGGACCGCCCTGCCCTGACCAGCGGCAAGGCGATGAACATCGGCATCGTCACCTCCTATAACGACATGCTCTCGGCACATGCGCCTTACTATCGCTACCCCGAGCAGATGAAGGTGTGGGCGCGCGAGGCGGGTGCCACCGCGCAGGTCGCAGGCGGCGTGCCCGCCATGTGCGACGGCGTGACGCAGGGCTATCCCGGCATGGAGCTGTCGCTGTTCAGCCGCGACACGATTGCCCTCTCCACCGCGATCGCGCTCAGCCACGGCGTGTTCGAGGGTGCCGCGCTGCTCGGCATTTGCGACAAGATCGTGCCGGGCCTGCTGATGGGGGCCTTGCGCTTCGGCCATTTGCCGATGGTACTGATCCCCTCAGGCCCGATGCCCTCTGGCCTGCCCAACAAGGAAAAGGCCGCCGTGCGCGAGGCCTTTGCCGAGGGCAAGGTCGGCCGCGAGGCGCTGCTCGAAGCCGAGATCGGTGCCTATCACTCCAAGGGCACCTGCACCTTTTACGGCACCGCCAATTCCAACCAGATGATGATGGAAGTGATGGGCCTGCACATGCCGGGTGCCGCCTTCGTCAACCCCGGCACCAAGCTGCGCCAGGAACTCACCCGCGCTGCCGTCCACCGCCTCGCCGCCAATGGCTGGCATGGCGACAGCTATCGCCCGCTGGGCCTGTGCGTCGATGAGAAAGCGATCGTCAACGCGGCGATCGGCTTGCTCGCCACTGGCGGCTCGACCAATCACTTGCTGCATTTGCCCGCCATCGCGGCCTGCGCCGGGATCGTGCTCGACTGGGAGGATTTCGATCGCCTGTCCAAGGCGGTCCCGCTCATCACGCGCGTCTACCCCAACGGTTCGGCCGACGTGAACGGGTTCGAGGCGGCGGGCGGCATGCCCTTCGTCATCCGCGAACTGGTATCGGCCGGGTTGCTCCACGGCGATTTGCTGACGGTCGCTGGAGACAGCCTTGCCGATTACGGGCGCAAGCCGGTGATCGAGGGCGACGCGCTTGCCTGGGTCGATCCCGGCCCGAGCGGCGACGAAACGATCCTGCGCGGTGCGGCAGCGCCATTCGCGCCCGAGGGCGGCTTCCGCATCCTCACCGGTAATCTCGGCCGGGCCTGCATCAAGGTGTCGGCGGTCGAGCAGGACCGCTGGACGATCGAGGCCCCCGCGCGCGTTTTCCACGATCAGGCGTCGGTCCAGGCCGCGTTCCAGGCGGGCGAGCTTGACCGCGACGTCGTCGTGGTCGTGCGCTTCCAGGGGCCGCGCGCCAATGGGATGCCGGAATTGCACAAGCTCACGCCCCCACTCGGCGTGCTGCAGAATCGCGGCTTCCGCGTGGCGCTTGTCACCGATGGGCGCATGTCGGGTGCGAGCGGCAAGGTGCCGTGCGCGATCCATTGCTCGCCCGAGGCTTTGGGCGAAGGCCCGCTGTCGCGCGTGCGCGATGGCGACGTGATCCGGCTCGATGCGGTGACCGGCGAGCTGTTCGCGCGGGTCGATCCGGCGGAATGGGCGGCGCGCACGCCGGTCTCGATGCCGAGCGAGATTGACGGCATGGGCCGCGAACTGTTCGGCCTGTTCCGCCAGAACGCCAATGAAGCCGAGCGCGGCGCATCGCCGCTGCTGACCGGCATGGGATGGTAGGGATGGACCTCCCAACCGCACAGCCCCTCCCCTTCAGGGGAGGGGTTTGGGGTGGGGCCTGTCCAAATGGGCTGACCGCGTATGCGCGGCACGTCCCCACCCCAACCCCTCCCCTGAAGGGGAGGGGCTAAAGTGACGGAGAGAGATAGAATGGAAATCGTTTCGGTCGATATTGGCGGCACGCACGCGCGCTTTGCGCTGGCCGAAGTGGCCGAGGGCCGCGTCGTCTCGCTGGGTGAGCCGGTCACGCTCAAGACCGCCGAATATGCCGGTTTCCAGACCGCGTGGGAGGCGTTCGGCACGCAATTGGGGCGCGCGCTGCCGCGTGCCGCCGCCATCGCGGTCGCCTCGCCGATCAGCGGCGACGTGATCAAGCTGACCAACAATCCCTGGGTGATCCGCCCGCCGCTGATCAAGGAGCGGCTCCACGTCGACAGCTTCGTGCTGATCAACGATTTCGGCGCAGTCGGCCAGGCGGTGGCCCAAGTCGATCAGGGCGATTTCCTGCACCTGTGCGGGCCGGACGTGCCCTTCCCCGATCACGGTGTCCTCACCGTCTGCGGCCCCGGCACGGGCCTGGGCGTGGCGCAGGTGCTGCGCGGGCCGGATCGCTATCATGTGATCGAGACCGAGGGTGGCCATGTCGATTTCGCGCCGCTCGACGGGCTGGAGGACCAGTTGGTCAAGCGCCTGCGCAAGGCCTATACCCGCGTCTCGGCCGAACGCGTCGTCTCCGGCCCCGGCATCGTCGCCATTTATGAAACGCTGGCCGACATCGAACATCGTGTCATCCCGCGTATTGACGACAAGGCGATCTGGGCTGCGGCGCTCGATGGTGAGGATAGCCTGGCGGTCGCGGCGATGGACCGTTTCTGCTTGAGCCTCGGCGCGGTCGCGGGCGATCTCGCGCTGGCGCATGGCGCGAACGGCGTGGTCATCGCGGGCGGGCTTGGCCTGCGCCTCAAGGACCATATCCGCAATTCGGGCTTTGCCGAGCGCTTCGCCGCCAAGGGCCGTTTCCAGAACCGCATGGCCGCGATTCCGGTCAAACTCATCACCCATCCGCAGCCCGGCCTGTTCGGCGCGGCGGCGGCTTATGCCCAGGAGTACACCTTATGACCGCTTCGCCCTCCATTGCCGACGTAATGCAGACCAGCGCCGTCATCCCGGTGCTGGTGATCGACGACGCCGCCACCGCGCGTCCGCTCGCCGAGGCGCTGGTCGCAGGTGGCCTGAAGGTGCTCGAAGTCACGCTGCGCACCCCGGCCGCGCTCGACGCGATTCGCGAGATGAAGAAGGTGCCCGGCGCGATCGTCGGGGCCGGGACCGTCGTGAACCCCGACCAGTTTGCCCAAGCCGTGGACGCCGGGGCGGAATTCATCGTCTCGCCCGGCCTGACCCAGCACCTCGCGCGCCCGATCATCGACGCAGGCGTGCCGTTCCTGCCGGGCATCGCCAATGCCGCCGACATCATGACCGGGCTTGACCTTGGCCTCACCCACTTCAAGTTCTTCCCGGCCGAGGCGAATGGTGGGCTGAAGGCGCTGAAGGCGCTCGCCGCGCCGTTCTACCAGTGCAAATTCTGCCCGACCGGCGGCATCACCGAGACGAGCGCGCCCGAATGGCTCGGCTTCGCGCCGGTGCTGTGCGTCGGCGGAAGCTGGGTGACGCCCAAGGGCGCCTCGATGGCCGAGGTGGAAGCGCTTGCGCGCGCGGCGAGCAGGCTGCGGGGCTAAGCGCACACCCGTCACCCCGGCCTCGTGCCGGGGTCCACCGGCCCGCCAAGACAACCGCCCGCAGAACACGCGGCGCGGTGGATGCCGGGACAAGCCCGGCATGACGGGCGTGGGGCGACCAGAACAATCTGCGGCGCACCACCCTCACTCCCCGTCAGGATCAAGCGCCTTCTTGGCCAGGCGCGTCAGCAGCGTGATCGGATCGCGGCCATTGCCATAGCCGTAGGCAGCCGCTTCGCGTTTGCTGCACCGCCGCTCCCCGGCAAAGATTCCGCAGCGACCCGATGGGGTGATGGCGCTCAGGCCACTCGCCTCCGCCCCGCGCGCAGCATCCGCATCTGGCGCGGGCTCCTCGCGCAGCGGCAGCCGGTATTGATCCCGCCTTCGCCCGCACACGACAATTTCGTCAGCAGAGAGTGTATCGTCGCACTTGGGAAGCGCATTTAGCCCGATGGGCTTGGTGGTCCCGGCCAAATCGAAGGGCTTCGCGACCGGGGCAGCCTCTGCTGCCTGAAGGGCGATGCTCAGCCACAAGGACATCCATGCTTCCCCAACCGCCTGTTCCGCCGGAGGTACAGCAGATTGGGAACACTGCCAAGGCAACCACCCGTATGCCGCGCGGCCCGGTGGATGCCGGGACAAGCCCGGCATGACGGCTAGGGGCTAAATCCCGTGCGCCGCGCGGTACGCGCGCCACTTGGCGACATTGGCGTTATGTTGTTCCAGCGTGTCGGCGAAGACGTGCCCGCCCGACCCGTCCGCCACAAAGTACAGCGCATTTGAGGGGGCCGGGTTCAGCACCGCATCGATCGATGCGCGGCCTGGGTTGCAGATCGGCCCGGCGGGCAGCCCGACCATCGCATAGGTGTTGTAGGCGTTCACCGCGTGAACCTCGGACAGCAAGATCCGCCGCCCGAGTGGACGCCCCTTGGTGATCGGGTAGATGATCGTCGGGTCGGCCTGCAGCATCATGCCGCGCTTCAGCCGGTTGGAATAGACCGCCGCCACCATCGCGCGCTCGCTCGGCTTGCCGGTTTCCTTTTCCACGATCGAGGCGAGGATAAGGGCCTGTTCGGGCGTGGTCACGGCCAGCCCAGGCTTGCGATTCGCCCAGGCATTGGCGAGGTAGCGGCGCATCACGCTCTGCATGCGTTTGACGAGAAAGGCGCGACTGTCGCCACGCTGGAACGCGTAGCTGTCAGGCAGGATGCTCCCTTCCTCGGGCACCGGAACCGTTCCGGTCAGCCCCGGCGTCTTGTCGAGCGCGTCCTTGACCAGCACCGAGGGCCAGCCCTCGGGGATCGTCACGAAGCGCTGGATCGTCTTGGTGCCCTGCAACACCTTGAGGATGTCGGCCTGGCTCAGATGCGCCGGAATGCGATATTCGCCCGCTTTGATCGGTGCGTCCGCCCCGAACACCTTGGCAAACAGGCGGAAGCGCGACGCCGACGCAATCGCCCCGGCCTTCTCCAGCTGCACCGAAGCGGTTGCCAGACTGCTGCCCGGCGCGATTTGCACCGTGATCGGGTGGGCGAGCGGCCCGCGCCCGCCCCACATCTGCGCAACGCCGAACAACGCGGCAATCGCGACAAGCCCGAGCAGCAATCCAAGGCAACCGAGCTTGCGCATGGCGCTACTTCCCGTTCGGGCTGAGCGTGTCGAAGCCCAGCTCCCCAAAAGCGGAGGTTCCGCCCGTGGTGGGCTGCCCTTCGACAGGCTCAGGGCGAACGGAAGCGGTCGGCATCAGATCGCCCGCATCACCAGGCTCGCATTCGTCCCGCCAAAGCCGAACGAGTTGTTCAGCACTGCCTTGACCGAGCGCTTCTTGGCAACATGCGGCACCAGATCGACGCCGGCGCAATTCTCGCTCGGATTGTCGAGGTTGAGCGTCGGCGGCACGATCTGGTCGCGCAAAGCGAGGATGCAGAAGATGCTCTCCACCGCACCCGCGCCGCCGAGCAGATGCCCGATCGCCGACTTGGTCGAGCTCATCGACAGCGTGTCGATATTGTTGCCGAACAGGCGACGCACTGCGTTCAGTTCCAGCTCGTCGCCGAGCGGAGTCGAGGTGCCGTGCGCGTTGATGTAATCGATGTCGGACAAAGCGAGGCCCGACTTCTTCATCGCCATCTGCATCGAGCGGAACGCGCCCGAGCCTTCCGGGTGCGGCGCGGTGACGTGATAGGCATCGCCCGACAGGCCATAGCCAATCACCTCGGCATAGATTTTCGCGCCGCGCGCCTTGGCGTGCTCATATTCCTCAAGACAGACGACGCCCGCGCCCTCGCCCATGACGAAGCCGTCGCGATCCTTGTCATACGGGCGGCTGCCGCGTTCGGGGGTCGCGTTGAAATTGGTCGACAGCGCGCGCGCCTGCGCGAAACCGGCAATGCCGAGCGGGCAGATCGCGCCCTCGGCACCGCCTGCCAGCATCACGTCGGCATCGTCCATCGCAATCATCCGCGCGGCATCGCCGATCGAATGCGCGCCGGTCGAACACGCGGTGACGACCGCGTGGTTAGGCCCCATCAGGCCGTATTTGATCTGCACCTGGCCAGTGATGAGGTTGATCAGGCGGCCATGCACGAAATGCGGGGAAACGCGGCGCGGCCCCTTTTCATGCAACACGATCGATTCGCTGGCGATGCCCGGAAGTCCGCCAATGCCCGATCCGATCGAGCAACCCGCGCGGAACTTCTGTTCCTCGGTCATGTCGAGCAGACCGGCGTCTTCCAGCGCCTGCCCGGCGGCATCGATGCCATAGATAATGAACGGATCGACCTGGCGCTGCACCTTGTGGTCGACGCGCTTGCCCGGGTCGAAGCCATAGGCATGATCGGCGGGCTTCACCTCGCACGCGATCGTGCAGGCATAATCGGTCGCGTCGAAGCGCGTGATCGTGCCCGCGCCCGATTTCGACGCCAGGATGTTCGCCCAGGCGGTTTCGACATCGGCCCCCAAAGGCGTCACCAGCCCGAGTCCGGTTACGACAACACGGCGCATGGCCATCTCCGTTTATTCAAATGCTCGTAAATGGGAAACGGCCCCTCGCCCCCGGTCAGTGCCCTGGGACGGGGAGCCGTTCCTGTGTTCAGCCGTGCGGCCGCGCCAGAGGCGTGGCGCTCAGCCCTTGTGCTCGTCGATAAAGGTGATCGCATCCTTGACGGTCGTGATCTTCTCGGCAGCATCGTCGGGAATTTCGACTTCGAATTCTTCTTCGAACGCCATCACGAGTTCCACGATGTCGAGGCTGTCCGCGCCCAGATCGTCGATGAAGCTCGCGTCTTCCGTCACCTTGTCGGCTTCGACGCCGAGGTGCTCGACGACGATCTTCTTAACGCGCTCTGCGATCTCGCTCATTGTATCTTCCCTCTAGTCGGTGGGGGTTTAGGTGTTTCCTGAACGCACGTAGAACGCGCATCGGAACGGCGCAAGAGGGCGGCGTGGCGAGCCGGGCTATTTGCCCGCCAGGACCGTATCGCTAACCATGCCGCCGTCCTATGCGATGGCGATCAGATCATCGCCATTCCGCCGTTGACGTGCAAGGTCTGCCCGGTGACGTAACCCGCCTCACGGCTGGCCAGATACACCACGGCCGCGCCGATATCCGCGCCCTCGCCCATCTTACCCATCGGAATCCGTGCGTTAAGCGCTTCCTTTTGCGCATCGGGCAGGCTGTCGGTCATCGGCGAGGCGATGAAGCCCGGTGCGACGCAATTGACAGTAATGCCGCGGCTGGCAAGTTCCTGCGCCAACGCCTTGGACATCGCGGTCAGCGCGCCCTTGGATGCGGCATAATTGGCCTGGCCCGGGTTGCCGGTGGTGCCGACGACCGAGGTGATCGACACGATTCGCCCGAAGCGCGCCTTCATCATCGGGCGTGCTGCCGCGCGGGCCAGCCGGAACGCCGCCTCCAAATTGACCCGGATCACCTGATCCCATTCCTCGTCCTTCATCCGCATGACGAGGTTGTCGCGCGTGATGCCGCCATTGTTGACGAGGATGTCGAGCTTTCCCCCCAACGCCTCGACCGCCGCGGGCACCAGTGCATCGACTGCGGCACCATCCGAAAGGTCGCACGGCAAAGCGACATGGTCGCCGCCGAGGCTATCCCGAAACGCCTCCAATTTTGCGATATTGGACCCGGAAACCGCCAGCCGCGCGCCTTGTGCCGCAAGCGCGCGCGCGATCGCGGACCCAATCCCCCCCGAAGCGCCCGTCACCAGCGCGGTCATGCCTGTAAGGTCGAACATTATTCTCTCCGATTGATATGATTCACGCGAAGGCGGTCACCTCATCCCTGCGCAAAAACGTCCTAAAGCGCCTTCGCCAAAGCCTCGATCTCCGCCATCGTCACCACGCTGACGGCATCGACGTCCGCCGCGATGCGCTTGACCATCGGGGTCAGTACCTTGCCGCCGAATTCGACGAAGCGCTCCACGCCCGTTTCCGCCATCGCCAGCACCGATTCTCGCCAGCGCACCATGCCGGTCACTTGCTCGACCAATAGCCGCCGGATCGTGTCGACATCGCCGACCGGCGAGGCGGTGACATTGGCGAAAACCGGAACCAGCGGCGCATCGATCCGCGCATCGGCCAGCGCCTTTGCCATCGCGTCGGCGGCGGGCTGCATCAGCGGGCAGTGGAACGGTGCCGATACCGGTAGCAAGACCGCGCGCTTCGCGCCCATGTCCTTGGCCAGCGCCACCGCGCGCTCGATCGCGCCGCGATGACCCGAAATCACCACTTGCGAGGGATCATTGTCATTGGCGACGGTGCACACCCATTTGTCTCCGCCTTCCGGCGCGGGCCCCTCGGCCGCCGCCTCGGCGATTGTGCGCGCCTTGTCGATATCGGCCCCGAGCAGCGCCGCCATCGCACCCACGCCGACTGGCACTGCGGCCTGCATCGCCAGCCCGCGATGCTTCAGCAGCAACGCCGTCGTCGCCAGGTCGATCGCGCCCGCAGCGCACAAAGCGGTATATTCGCCCAGCGAATGCCCCGCGACATAATCGGCCTTGTCCGCCAGCCGGATACCGCCCTCTTTCTCCAGCACCCGCAATGTCGCGATGGCATTGGCCATGATCGCGGGCTGGGCATTTTCGGTCAGTTGCAGCTGATCCTCCGGCCCTTCGCTCATCAGCCGGAACAGATGCTGGCCCAGCACCTCGTCGACTTCCTGAAACACCGCCCGCGCCTCCGCGCTCGCCTCGGCCAGCGCCTTGCCCATGCCAACGCTCTGGCTGCCCTGCCCCGGAAAAATGAAAGCGCGCATCGTGATACTCCTTTGGTGCGGCGGTTAGGCGCTCCGCCAAAGCCGCGTCAAGAACGGGGCACCCTGCGCTGAACCTGAACAGGGCCGAAGCGGGCGGGACACTTTGCGACCATTTCGGGTTCTATCCGCCACGGGCGTGCGACAACCACGTCCCACATATGTGTTCGACGCCGGGAGTAAGGCGCCGTGTACAAACAAGGAGCCCATCATGAAGAAACTCATCCTCGCCGTTCTGGCCGCCACCACCGTCCTCAGCCCGCTCGCCGCGAGCGCGCAGCAGCGCGACGAGCGCCGCACGACGGAGGTCCGCCATCAGCCAAATGGCCGCACCGTCGTCACCAAGCGCACGGTCGTCCGTCCCGAACCCGGCCGTCGCTGGGCCCGCGGGCAGCGCTTCGACCGCCGCTATGCCTCCAACTATCGCGAAATCAGCGATTGGCGTCAGTATCGCGGCCGCCGCCTGTACGCGCCGCCGCGCGGCTATCACTGGGTGCGCTCGGGCAATGACGCCGTCCTCGTCGCGCTCAGCGGCGGCCTGATCGGCGCGGTGCTGGCGGGCGCGTTCAACTAAGGCGCGTCGTCTTCGTCATGCCGGGCTTGTCCCGGCATCCACCGGGCCGCACACCCTGCAGTCGATCCGCTCGGACGACGGTGGCCCCCGGCACAAGGCCGGGGTGACGGAGGTCCGTACCGGGCTTGCCTTCCTCGCGAATTTCGCTATGGGACGCCGATCGGGGTGGAGAGCGCACGCTTTCCGCCCCGGTTGTTATGCAAGACGATAGCCGGAGGGGCGTTTCGCATGGTGCGGGCGTCAGCGATCGGCCAAGAAGAGAGACGAGACACATGGCTCTATACGAGCACGTGTTCCTTGCGCGCCAGGATCTGGCACAGGCGCAAGTGGACGCTCTGGCGGAAATCGCCACCAAGATCGTGAACGATAATGAAGGCCGGGTCGTCAAGACCGAGAATTGGGGCCTGCGCAGCCTCGCCTACAAGATCGCCAAGAACCGCAAGGCGCATTACGTCATGCTCGAAATCGATGCCCCGGGCAGCGTGATCGTCGAGCTGGAGCGTCAGGTTCAGATCAACGAAGACATTATTCGCTACATGACCGTCAAGATCGACGCGTCCGAAGAGGGCCCGAGCGTGATGATGCGCAAGTCCGATCGTGACCGTGAGCGTCGCAGCGATCGTGAAGGCGGCCGCGAAGGCCGTGGCGATCGTCCCGACCGCGGCGACCGCGAGGATCGCCCCCGCCGCAGCTTTGACGGCGAATAAGGAGCTATAGATATGGCACGCCCATTTTTCCGCCGCCGCAAGAGCTGCCCCTTCTCCGCGAAGGACGCGCCCCGGATCGATTATAAGGACGTCCGTCTGCTGCAGGGCTTCGTGTCCGAGCGTGGCAAGATCGTCCCGTCGCGCATCACCTCGGTGAGCGCCAAGAAGCAGCGCGAGCTCGCCCAGGCGATCAAGCGTTCGCGCCATCTGGGCCTGCTGCCCTACATCGTTAAGTAAGGGGCCCAACAGATGGACATCATCCTGCTGGAACGCGTCGAAAAGCTCGGCAACATCGGCGACGTCGTCAAGGTCAAGGACGGCTTTGCCCGTAACTACCTGCTGCCGAACAAGAAGGCGCTCCGTTCCAACGAAGCCAACCGCAAGGTCTTCGAAAAGAACCGCGAGAAGATCGTGGCCGACAACGCTGCCAAGCGTTCGGAAGCCGAGGTCGAAGCCAAGACGATCGACGGCATCACGCTGACGCTGATCCGCCAGTCGTCGAACACCGGCCAGCTCTATGGTTCGGTCGCCGTGCGCGATCTGATCGAAGCGCTCGACGCCGCTGGCCACAAGGTCTCGAAGTCGGCGATCGTGCTCAACAAGCCGATCAAGGCAATTGGCCTCTATGAGGTCAAGGTTTCGCTGCACCCGGAAGTGTCGGTGACGATCAAGGTCAACATTGCACGCTCGCCCGAAGAGGCCGAGATGCAGGCCAAGGGCGTCAACGTCATGGAAGCCATGTTCGAAAAGGACGAGGCTGGTTTCGTCGAAGCGTACGATCCCAATGCCGAACCCGGCGCGACGGCGGAAGTCGGCGCGGACGATGCCGAGGCACCGGCCGCAGCCTGAGCCGTTCGCTCAAGCGCACAGAAAAAGGGCCGTCCGGAGCAATCCGGGCGGCCCTTTTCTTATGTGTGCCTGTCCTCCCCGGCACGGGGAGGATGCAGTTACCCCGTGACCGCGCACGCGCCGACCAGCGCAGCAAAGGGGATAAGCGCTAGGAAAACGGGAAGAATCTTGTTCATGGGAAAGATCGCTTTGCGGTGATGGGATGTTGCCTGGACAACGTTGCGCATGAGATGCGTATGCGCGCCGCCCAATTCAATACGGCGAAGCGTTCTTTATTGTAGACGAAATGAGCGAATCAACGCTCCGTCGTTCATTCCTGCGCAAGCCGCACGCTATTTCCGCCCGAACAACTTCTCGATGTCGCCATGCGCCAGCTTCACCCAGGTCGGACGACCGTGATTGCATTGGCCCGAGTGCGGGGTGACCTCCATTTCGCGCAGCAGCGCGTTCATCTCGGCGACCGACAGCACCCGCCCGGCGCGCACCGAGCCGTGGCACGCCATCGTCGCAGCGACATGGTCGAGCCGCTCGCGCAAAGACAGCGCCTCATCGAACGCGGCGAGCTCATCGGCCAGATCGGTGACGAGGCCCGTCACATCCCCCTGCCCGAGCATCGCCGGCACACCGCGCACCAGCATCGCGCGCGGGCCGAAGCGGTCGAGGTCGAGCCCGAATTCGCTCAGTTCCGCCGCGCGTGCCTCCAGCCGGTCGCAGGCCGGTTCATCGAGTTCGATCACTTCGGGCAGCAGCAGCGCCTGGCTCGCCACCCCGCCGCTCGCCATCGCCTTGCGCATACGTTCGAGCACGAGCCGTTCGTGCGCGGCGTGCTGGTCGACCAGGATCAGCCCGTCGCGGCTTTCGGCGACGATATAGGTCTTGGCCACCTGCCCGCGCGCGACGCCGAGCGGATAGTCGGCGGTTTCGGGCGGCGGCGCATAAGCCGGTTCGGCGCGAGCTTGCGGGGGTGGGGTGAAGCTGGGGCGGCGGTCGTTGAGGGTGTAAGCGGGCCGTGGCGCTTCCCACTGCCCCTCTCCCCGACCCTCTCCCCACAAGTGGGGAGAGGGAGATGGCGGCGCGATCGCCTCGACCGGCTCGCTTTGCCAAGCCGCCATCGCCGTTTCCGGTGCCCGCTGGCTGCGGTGCCCGGCTTCATCCAGCGCGCGGCGCAGGCCGCTGACGATCAGCCCGCGCACCAGCGCCGGATCGCGGAAGCGCACTTCGGTCTTCGCCGGATGCACGTTCACGTCGACCGCGTCGGGCGGCACGTCGAGGAACAAGGCCACCACCGCATGGCGGTCGCGCGGCATCATCTCGGCATAGGCGCCGCGAATCGCCCCGATCAGCAGGCGGTCCTTCACCGGGCGCCCGTTGACGAACAGATATTGGTGGTCGGCAATGCCGCGATTGAAGGTGGGCAACCCGGCGATGCCGCCAAGCCCGATCCCTTCGCGCACGAAATCGACGCCAACGCCATTGTCGATCAACCCGCGATCGGTCAGCGCGGCGACGCGGTCGGGCAAGGTCTCGCCCGCACTCACCCCGAACGAGCGCCGCCCGTCATGCTCGACCGAAAACCCGATGTCGGGCCGTGCCATGGCGAGCCGCTTGACCACGTCGATGCAGGCGGCGAACTCGCTACGCGCCGAGCGCAGGAACTTGCGCCGCGCGGGCACGCGCTCGAACAGCGCCTCGACGCGCACGCGCGTCCCCGGCGGAATCGCAGCGGGGCCCTCCGACACCAGCACGCCATTGTCGACCACGCGCGCCCACCCTTCCGCCCCGCGCGGGCGGCTTTCCAGCGTTAGCCGCGCGACACTTGCAATCGAGGGCAACGCCTCGCCGCGAAAGCCGAGCGTACTGACCGCTTCGATCGCCTCATCGGGAAGCTTGGAGGTGGCATGGCGCTCCAGCGCCAGTGCCATATCGGGCGGGGTCATGCCGCATCCGTCGTCGGTCACTTCGACCAGATCGGTCCCCCCACCCCCAAGGCGCACAGCGATGCGGGTGGCCCCGGCGTCGATCGCATTCTCGACCAGTTCCTTCAACGCGCTGGCGGGCCGTTCCACCACTTCACCGGCAGCGATGCGATTGACGAGATGTTCTGGCAGGCGGCGTATTGACATGGCCTAGCCTCTAGCCCAATCGACGGCATCCCGCGACCCGCATTCAACCGAGCATCAGAGCGTGGAGGCAACGCTCTGAACGCCCCGGTTGCAAGCGACGCGCGACCTTTGTGCGACCTGTCGGCAGTTCATTAAGTCCGGCGTGAAACGGAACGATCCATGGGCTTTTTCTCGAATCTCTTCCGCTTTTCTTCTCATGACATGGCCATCGATCTCGGCACCGCCAACACGGTCGTCTATCTGCGCGGCAAGGGCATCGTGCTCAACGAGCCGTCGGTCGTTGCGGTCGAGACGCTCAATGGCGTCAAACGCGTCAAGGCGGTTGGTGACGACGCCAAGCTGATGATGGGCAAGACCCCCGACAGCATCCAGGCGATCCGTCCCTTACGCGATGGGGTCATCGCCGACATCGACGTCGCCGAGCAGATGATCAAGCACTTCATCCACAAGGTACATGGCGGGCAACGCCGCTTCATGCGCTGGCCGCAAATCGTGATCTGCGTGCCCTCGGGCTCGACCTCGGTCGAGCGCCGCGCGATCCGTGACGCCGCGTCCAATGCCGGTGCCAGCCAGGTGTGGCTGATCGAGGAACCGATGGCCGCCGCGATCGGTGCCGACATGCCGGTGACCGAACCGATCGGTTCGATGGTCGTCGATATCGGCGGCGGCACCACCGAAGTCGCCGTGCTGTCGCTGCGCGGCCTTGCCTACACCACTTCGGTGCGCGTCGGCGGCGACAAGATGGACGAAGCGATCGTCTCCTATGTCCGCCGCAACCACAATCTGCTGATCGGCGATGCCACGGCCGAGCGGATCAAGCAGGAAGTCGGCGTCGCCAAGCCGCCGCTCGATGGCATCGGCCTGACGATCCACGTCAAGGGTCGCGATCTGGTCAACGGCGTGCCGAAGGAAATCCAGATCAACCAGGGCCAGATCGCCGAAGCGCTGAGCGAACCGGTCGGCCAGATCGTCGAGGGCGTGCGTATCGCACTTGAAAACACCGCGCCCGAACTGGCAGCCGACATTGTCGACCAGGGTATCGTGCTCACCGGCGGCGGCGCGCTGCTCAAGGGCATCGATGAGGTGCTGCGCGACGAGACCGGCCTGCCCGTCACTATCGCCGACGATCCCCTCACCTGCGTCGCGCTCGGCACCGGGCGCGCGCTGGAGGATCCGGTCTTCCGGGGTGTTCTTCACTCCGCGTGACGCTCTGAAATGACACGTCGTTGTGCCTGAAGCTAGGGTAACCCCTACTCAGGCACACCGACATCGCGTAAGGCGAAGACCGGTTTCTTTAGGCGGCCCTCGGGCTTTTGGATGGGGTTAGCATGGCGCCGCCACATAATCGGCGTCCCGGTTTTTCGCGGCGGGCGCAATACGGTTTCTTCCTGGCATATGTCGTCGCGTTGGCGGGTGCGATCGTCAGCGCGGTGCTGCTTGCCTTGTCCTCGCTCGATCCGCCCGCCTTCGCGTCGCTCCGCGCCAGTCTGGCCGAAGTTACCACGCCGGTATCGTCGGGCATTTCGGGTGTGGGAAACTGGCTGGGCTCTATTCCGAGCGGCATTGGCGACTATCTCGCGGTGCGCGGCCAGAATGCCGCCTTGCGCAAGCAACTGGCCGACCAGCACGCGTTGTTCATGCGCGCGCGATCGCTCTCCTATGACAATCGCCGGTTGCTGGCGCTGCTCAAGATGCGCGAGCGCATCGCCGAGCCGGTCGTCGCGGCGCGGCTCGTCAGCTCCACGGGCTCCAGCACGCGGCGCTTTGCGGTGCTCAATGCGGGATCCTGGCAGGGCGTTGCGACCGGCCAACCCGTGCGCGGCCCCGAAGGCCTGATCGGTCGTGTCCTCGAAACCGGCCCGAACAGCGCGCGCGTGCTGCTGCTGACCGATCCGGAAAGCGTGGTGCCGGTGCGCCGCACGCGCGACGGGATGCCAGCGCTCGCCGCCGGGCGCGGCGACGGGTTGATCGACGTGAAATCGGTTGCGCTTTCTACCACTGATTTCGGGCCGGGCGACGTGTTCGTGACCTCGGGCACCGGCGGCATTTACCCGCCCAACATTCCCGTCGCGCGCGTCCTCCGGCGCGGCCGTGATGCCTCGATCGCGCGCAGCTTCGCCCAGGCCGACACGCTGGATTACGCGCTGGTGCAACGCGCCTTCATGCCTGAGCCGCCGCCCATTCCCGTGCCGATCCCGACCCCCAAACCCGCCAAGCCCAAGAAGAAGAAATGAGCCAGGTTCGCGGCCCGTTTGACGAGGCACCGGTAACCGGTTTTCAGCGCTTCGTGCCGGCGCTGTCGGTGATCGTCGGCTCGGCGGTGACCCTGTGGCCGTTCATCGCGACCTTTCCGATCCTGCCGCCCTTCGGGCTGTTGATGCTGCTCGGCTGGCGGCTGACCAAACCCGATTCGCTCCGCATTTGGGCCCCGCTTCCGCTGGGGCTGTTCGATGATTTGATCAGCGGGCAACCGCTCGGCACCGCTATGCTGTTCTGGACGCTGTGCTTCTTCATGATCGACTTGATCGACCAGCGGATCGTCTATCGTGATTTCTGGCAGGATTGGTTGATTGCGGCAGGGTCGGTCGCCTTCTGCCTGATCCTGGGGCGCCTGGTTGCCGCGCCGCTCGGCGCGCATGTCGACACCGTTCTGCTGCTGCAGATCGTCATCGCAACCCTCCTCTTCCCGCTCGCCGCGCGGATTTGCGCCATGCTGGCGGGCGATGAGGAGCCGGAATGAAGCGCGCCACCTTCGCGCAATCGCCGCGCATGGTGACCGAGGCGTCGCAAAGCTACAGCTTTTCGCGCCGCGCGATCCTGCTGGGAGGCTTGCAGGGCGCGGTTGGCGTGGCGCTCGCCGGGCGCATGGCCTGGCTCGCCATCGCCGAAAACGCACGGTATAGCTCGCTCAGCGAAAGCAACCGCGTCAACATGACGCTGGTGCCGCCCCGGCGCGGCTGGATCGTCGATCGCCACGGCGCGCCGATCGCCAATAACCGCACCGACTTTCGCGTCGACATCATCCCCGACCGGCTCGAAAACAAGGGCCATGTGCTGGGGTTGCTGCGCGACATCCTGAAGCTGCCGCCCGAGGAGATGGACCGGCTCGTCGCCGATCTGGAGCACGCCGCCGGGTTTCAGCCGGTACAGGTGGCGGAGAATCTCGATTGGGAACGCTTCGCCGCCGTCAGCGTGCGCTTGCCCGAGCTTCCCGGCGTCGCCCCCACGCGCGGCTTTTCGCGCAGTTATCCGGCGGGGGCGGCGGTCGCCCATCTCACCGGCTATGTCGGTGCGGCCTCCGCCGAACAATATAAGCAGACCCGCGACCCGTTGATGGTCACGCCGGGCTTCAAGCTGGGCAAAGATGGCCTGGAAAAGACGCTCGAATCGACGCTGCGCGGGGTCGCCGGACAAAAGCGGGTCGAGGTGACGGCGCGCGGCAAGCTCGTCGCCGAACTGGCCACCAAACCAGACCAGCCGGGCACCAATGCGCGGCTGACGATCGATGCAGGCCTGCAGGAATATGCCGCGCGGCGGCTCGGCACGCAGTCGGGCTCGGTCGTGGTGATCGACGTGGCGACCGGCGAGATGCTCGCGATGGTGTCGATGCCCGCGTACGATCCCAACACTTTCTCCGACGGGATCAGCCATCTCGAATGGAAGATGCTGTCGGACAACGACCATGTGCCCTTGATGAACAAGGTGCTCCAAGGGCTCTATCCGCCGGGCTCGACGGTCAAGCCGATGAACGGCCTGGCCCTGCTCGGCGCGGGGGTTCCGGCCTCCGATCGGGTCGTCTGCACGGGCGCTTTGCGCGTCGGCAACGGCATCTTCCACTGCCATAAAAAGAGCGGGCACGGCGCGCTCGACCTCAAAAATGCGATCATGCAGAGCTGCGACATCTATTTTTACGAGATGGTTCGGCGGCTCGGCTATGAACATGTCGCCCCGGTCGCGCGCACGCTCGGGCTCGGGCAGAAGTTCGCCTTGCCGTTCAACAGCCAGCGTTACGGCACCGTGCCCGACCCCGCCTGGAAACTGCGCCGCTACAAACACCCATGGACCGTGGCCGATTCGCTCAACGCGTCGATCGGCCAGGGCTATGTGCTGTCCAATCCGCTCCAGCTTGCGGTCATGGCCTCGCGGCTGGCTTCGGGCCGCGCGCTGCAGCCGAGCATCCTCGCGGCGGACGTTCGCCGGGACGCCCCGCTCCTGCCATTCGAGCCCGATCACCTCCAGACGGTCCACGAAGCGATGTGGGGCGTGGTCAATGGCGGCGGGACCGGTGGCGCGGCGCGAATGCTGGTTCCGGGCGTGGCGCTCGCGGGCAAGACCGGCACGGCGCAGGTCCGCCGCATCACCATGGCCGAACGCGCCGGTGGCGTGCTTAAGAACGGCGCGCTCCCGTTCAAGATGCGCGACCACGCGCTGTTTCAGGGTTTTGCGCCGCATGACAAGCCGCGTTACGCAATTGCCGTGGTGCTCGAACACGGCGGCCACACCGTCCGCAATCTCGATACGCCAGCGATCGCACGCGATATCATGACCTATCTGTTCGACCGCGACCGCGCGCTCGCCTCGCTGGCCGAGGCCGAGCCGACCTGGGGCGGCGATATCAAAACCCGCATGGCCGCAGAGACCGCCGCCTATCGTGCGGCGGCGGGGGCACCGCCGCTAGCGGTCGGCGCGCAGACCGAACTGAACGCCACTGCGCCCACCGACGCCCCTGCCGTCCGCGCCGCCTCCGCCGCCGATGTCGCCGCGGCCGAAGAACTCGCTAACACTGCAGCCCCCGGCAACACCGTCGCCGAGGACGGCACTACCGAGCGCGACGTGCCATGAGCGGCCTCAACTTCGTCCCTGCCCCCTTGGCGCAATTGCCGTGGCGGATCCTGCTGCTGGTCATCGCGATCGGCGGCTTCGACCTGTTCGTGCTCTATTCGGCGGCGGGCGGCAGCATCCGGCCCTGGGCGCTTTCGCAGGGCATTCGCTTTGTCGTGTTTCTGGCGGGGGCGATCGCGCTGTCGCGGGTGCGCGAGACAACGTGGAGCAGCCTCGCTTTGCCGGCTTATGGCGTGCTGTGCGTGCTGCTGGTGCTGGTGGAGCTGATCGGCGCGGTGCGCGGCGGCGGGCAGCGTTGGCTCGACCTCGGCATCGGCTTCCGGTTGCAGCCATCGGAATTGATGAAGCCGTGCATCGTGCTGGCCTGCGCGAAATTCTACGACATGCTGCCACCCAACGAGACACGGCGGTTCGGGGCGATCTGGCCCGCCGCCTTGCTGATCCTGGTGCCCGCCGCCTTGGTGATGAAACAGCCCGATCTGGGCACGGCACTGATGATCGTGATCGGCGGCGTGACGGTGATGTTCCTGGCGGGCGTGCCGCTGCGGCTGTTCATCGGCGGGGGGCTGGCACTGGCGGCGGCGGTACCGCTTGCGGTCAATTTCGTGTTGCACGGCTATCAGCGCAACCGCATTCTCGTGTTCCTCAATCCCGAAAGCGATCCGCTGGGCATTGGCTATCACATCAGCCAGTCGAAGATCGCGATCGGATCGGGCGGCATTTTCGGCAAGGGCTTCCTCAACGGCACCCAGAGCCATCTCGACTACCTCCCCGAAGGCCATACCGATTTCGCTTTGGCGACGATGATGGAGGAATGGGGCCTGCTCGGCGGCGTGCTGCTGATCGTCGCCTTTGTCGGCATCGTGCAATGGGGCCTGGCGGCGGCATTGCAAGCGCAATCGCGCTTCGCCCGGCTGACCGCTGCCGGGCTCGCCGCGACGATCTTTTATTATGTGTCGATCAACATGGCGATGGTGATGGGCCTGGCCCCGGTCGTTGGCGTCCCGCTGCCCTTGATCAGCAATGGCGGGTCGTCGCAAATGACCTTTATGCTGTGTCTGGGCATCCTGATGTCGATCGACCGCACCAATCGCCAGACCACGCGCTGGTAATTTTTATGGGCTTTTTCGCAAAAAAGGGTTTGCAACCCGCGGCGACGCTGCTAACCGGCCACCTCCCGCAGCGGTCGCGCCACCAAGCGCCTCGCCAGACCGCCGGAAATGGACGCATAGCTCAGTTGGTAGAGCAGCTGACTCTTAATCAGCGGGTCCTTGGTTCGAGCCCAAGTGCGTCCACCATTTTTCAATGACTTAGCCCTCATCGCGAGAAGCGGGCATCGCTCAAGGTAGCGTTTTAGGTAGCGTTCAAAATGGGACGCTGTGAGACGATTTAGCGCCAATCGGAATGCGCACCCACCATCAATCGTCGGCTTTAATTCCGATTGGCGGAGAATTGACGACGCAACGCGCGGGCGTTGATGCTTCCGGCCAGCCTCCCGTCCTGAATCCTGCGGTCGGGCCTACCGACTGCATGTCTTCTGACCAAGTCGCTTGATCTGGATGAATGCCCCTTGGCTTGGGGGTAACCTGAAACCAGTCAGTGGGTCACGGCCGGAACCGCAGGTCGGTTTCGGTCCGACCAGTCGGTCTGCAACACGCCCTACGCATCGAAGCCGATGCACGTCTGATCGCGCGTGACCGCTCGATCATCGGCGAGCAGCGCTTGGCGGCGGCGGTTGTCGCCAGTGACAATCGTGCCGGGCCGATCATCGAAGCGTTCAGCACTGCGTCCGATGAAGTCGTCGGCAAGCTGGCGGAATGGTCGCAAGCGAACCTTACCGCGCGATAGTCCGCCCGGACCGGCTGATTCCGCGCGCTTTCCCGACGCTCCGAAGCCTCCGAGTGGCATACGCGGTCATCGACCCGATCGGCAGATCAATGCCCGGCTTACCCCACTGCCCCACCATCGCGAAGTATGCGAGCCCCGGCAACGTCATCTAGCGCGGCTGATCCGACAGGTCGCGCGCCTGCCAGACCAGCCCCGAACGGAGGAGGGGAGCAGGTGCCACTGGCCCACTCCCTAACGCAGATGGGCAGGTTCAGGATTCAGGCGGAGGCATCCGTCGACGCTGCGCGCACGATCTGGGCGACGAAATCGGCGATCTTGGCCTGTAGCGATGCGCGCAGTTCGGCGTCGGTCAGGATCAGCGTCGCGATCGGCGCGCGCGGCGTCAGGCTGGCCATATCGGCAAGCGCAGTTTGGCCGCCGCTGCCACCTTCGGTGACGAAGTGCGCGGTTCGCGTCAGCGCGCTGCCATGATCGAGCAGGTAGCGCCGCATCGGCGAAGACACATGCTGAACCCACACCGGCGAGCCGAGCACCACCAGATCATAGTCTGCCGGGTCATTGCGTGGGGCCAGGATCGTCGACGGGGCGCGTCGCCACGCTTCGACGGCGGAGCGGACATAGCCGCCCGGGCCGCGGCGCGAACGCAACTCGCGGATTTCCTCGAAATCGGCATGGCAGTGCGTGGCGATGGCTTGGGCAACGGTGCGCGTATTTCCACTGCGCGAATATGCAACGACAAGGATGCGCGACATGGCGGCCTCCGGCAAGAGTCGAGTTCTTGAGTCGAGTTCTTGCGAAAATGCCGAGCGGCAGCCCGGCAGACCATAAGCAATACACCCTAGCCGTGCGCCACGGGTTCGGCGCGCCTGCCGTCGGACTGGTGTCGCACACCAAGTACGTAGCTTGCCGAATACCATGCCAATGCCGATGCGGCGCATGCCCACATCATCAACAGGCGGAAAAGGCGCAGCGCCATGACATTACGGTCATTTGGAACCTTGCTGGGCGTTGGTGCGCTGGCCCTGTCCGCAGGGACCGCGATTGCTGCGCAATCTCCCAGGCTCATCCCCGGCATCCAGCGCTGGGCGGAGATCGATCGCATCCCCCGCCACCATTTCGTAGCGACCAAGGGTGTGCCGGAGCCGTACCGAGCACTGCGGAACCCCCTCCCCGCGACCGATACGACAATCGCGCGGGGAGCGGTGGTCTATGCCGCCAACTGCCTTTCCTGTCACGGCCAGGCTGGCAAGGGCGATGGGGCGGCCGGGCGCGGGTCCACGCCATCCCCCTTCGACATCGCCTGGCTGTCAGAGATGAAAATTTCCCGCATCGACGGCTTCATGTATTGGAGCATCGCCGAGGGCGGCCGGCCTTTTTCCAGCGCGATGCCAGCCTTCGATACGTCGCTGACCAAGGACGAGATTTGGGCGGTGACTCGCTTCATTCAGGCAGGACTACCCTGCGCGCAAGGCGCATCGCGCGCGGAAAGCGGCCGGTGCGCACGCTAACTTGTCGGTCCGCCCTCGGCGGTCTGGGCGGCGTCGCGCTCGTCGGCTGTTACGCGGGCCGGACGCCTATTTGGCCAACCGATGACGTTCTCCACTCCACCCTTTAGCCACCCAGCGCGGTATGAGCATGGGCCAATGCCCGTTGGTAGCCAATCCGCGTCGCCGCCTCGATCGCGGCATGGATGAGCGCGCGGCCCGACAGGGGGTCTCCGCGTAGAATCAAGATTTCTCCGATCAGAATCCGGAGATCGATTTTGCGGAGACTAAGGCCATAGCGTGTCGCCGTCGTCATCGCGTCGATCGCATGTTCGAGCGCAACCTCATAATCACCACTGGCGATGCGCAAACGCGCCAGGCCGCGCCGCGCCTCCACACGAACCCGGTACGTATCGGTCGAATCGGCGTATCGCAGCGCGTCGATCAGATCTCGGTTCGACCGCGCGAGTTCGTCGAGGCGGCCGGGCGATATCCGCCGGTCGGCGCGCCTGATCCGGCCCTGATGCACCACATCCATCTGATGCGCCGCCTGGGCGCTGCAGATGGCGCGTTCGAGCATGTCGTCCGCGACGCCACCCTCCAGGATGGCTTGGCCGAGCGAAGCGTAATAACGCTGGAAGATCGCCAGGGCTCGCAACTCGCCCAGCCGGTGCAGAAGAGCCATCGCCTGTTCGAAACCGCGACGCGCGCCGAGCATGTCGCCGCGGAAGAGATCGCAAAGCCCACGATATCCCGTAGTCAGTCCAAGCGCGAGCATCTCTTCATAGGAGATGACGGGGTCCGCCTGCACAGATCCCGGCCGCGCTTGATCGGCGAGAGATTGTGCGCGCTCCCACTTTTTCGGCGAGATTTCGCGTTCGATCATGTCGATCCTGTCGCGCGCCGAGGAAAAACGTCCGCGTTCGATATCAACCACGATCTGGTTCAGCGTGATGCGACGCCAGTTCAACGCTCGGTCGCCGAACTCGACATAGGTTCGGTTGAAACGATCGGCTTCGTCAAAGGCGGCGCGTGCCTCATAGAGATCGCCCTGCGCGAGCTTAACGACGCCGCGCTCATTATAGAGCCAGACAATCTCGTCGGGATAGAAAGCTCCAAAGCCTGTCGTGTCGCCACGCCGCTCCACGGCCCGTTGCGACCGCAGGAACGCTTCGAGCAGGCGATCGAGCCGCTCGCCATGTTCGGTCAACGCCCCATCACGCTCGCCAAGCCAGGTCGACCGGTCGCTTTCGATCGAAAGCAGCGCGCTGGTCGAATAGAAGCCGCGAATAACCGCGAGCGCAGCGCGTAGCGCTGCCAGCGCATCGGGACGGTGGTGTTCGGGTTCGCTGGGCCGCTCGTCCGAAATCGGAGAGGGATCGTTATAGGCCCCGATTAACCAGTCGATCATATGCCCCAGTTCGTCGTGCAAATGCGGCTCGGGAACCGGTCCGTCGGTTGGCTGGGCAGCATAGAGCGACATGTTGAAGGCGGCGGACAAAGCCGCCTCTGACAGCGGCACACCCGAACGATCGCGCAATTCTGCGAGCAGCGTCGCATGAATGCCGAACCGTGGCATGTGCGTCGGGTCGATCGACGGCGCGACCGGCAGCACCAGCCCGCACCCCGACAGGAGCCTAAGCTCCTTGCCGATCCGCTCGAGGCGCTCGACTTCCTTGGTGACCCCGAAAATCGGATCGGCCAGCCGCGTTCGAAGACGGGGTACGTGGAGTAACACCTCGGCCTCGACCGGCTGGCCGACGAACGCCATGACCATCAGAATGTCGAGCGCGAGGTCGGGGTCAAGCCCCAAGCTCCGCAAAGCCGTGGGGGTGAGGTTGGCGGCGAAGTGCGCGCGCCGATAATCGGCGATCGCGACATCCGGCCCGGCCTTCAAGTCGACGCGGCGGATCGCGATCGGGGTCATTGCCTCGGTTGCGCGAACCCCCATTTCCACTTCCAGATAATGGTGCTTGCGAAAACGCCTGGCCGCGTCGCCAGCGTTCGATTGCCCCGACGACGCGACCAATGGCCCGTAATCGATGATGACCACCGGGGGACGTCCATCGCTCGCGATCGTTCCAACCTCGCCGAAAAGGCCGCAGAAATATTGTTTAACCCGGAGCGTCCCCAGAATGACGAACCGGGCATGCGCATGCCTGGAGCGGGCATGTCGACAACACGACGCGGCAAAGCAACGCATCGCTTCGTCGAATTCGGCGCTTAGCGGCTCGCCGCCATTGCCGAACATCCGCTCGGTACCGCTAATCACGACCACCAAATCGCTGTTATCAGGCAAGCAAAAGGCAAGATCCTCAGCGAACTGTCGCGACCGGCTCATATGGCGCGGCCCCCTATGGCCACGACGCCGCCAGAGCACCTCGGCGATGAGATTGAGCATCGTATCGGTGTCGAAGCAGAAATCGGCGTTGATGTGGACGACCGTCGCCAAGGGATGGTCTTCCTGAAAGCGATTTGCGAAACAGCGCGCCGCGGCCCCCTTGCGCAGGCCCGAGGTGGCCGCGACGACGGTCAGCAGCGCATTTTCCTCGCGGAACGGCGTGATCAGCGCCGCCGGAGCCGGTAAGCTCGGCGCGGCAATCAGCGCCCAGGCTGCGATGATTTTGCCGTCGGCATGCTGTGGAACGCGCAGTGAAAGAGACCGCCAATGGCTGATCGGTTTTGCGTGCTCGTCACCGCGCCGTGCCATCGCCGCGGCAAGATTGTCGATTGAGCGGGCAAGGCGCTCGGTTGTCTCTCCCTCGAGAAGGTCCACGCCAGCATGCCGCGCCAGGTCATCGTCGAACAGCGTCAGCACGCCGAGCCGGTGCAGCATATCGATGCGCTTGATCGCCTTGTCCGCCTTTCGCGCCTCTTCGGACAACGTCATGTCGGCGTTCCACAGCAGGAACGTCGGCATCACGCGGCGATACGGATGGTCGCCGACCACATCCTGCAAGCTCTGGTTGATCTCGCTTTCCGACATCCCGATGCCGACGAACAGGACGGGATTGCCTGAGTAGAGCAGGCCCAGCGCATGTTCGAACGGCACCTTCGATGTGCCGCTGCGCCGGTAAAGGCGATCATAATCGCGATAACTGACCACCATCGTTTCGTGACGATCGGCACGCCCGTGGAGATGCATCACATGATATTCATGCTCGGCCGAGCCGACCGCGAACTCTATCAAACGGTCTGTCCGTTCGCGCAAAAACACATCGCTGACGAGACTCCGTCCGCCCGGCATGCGCAGCACAATCTTGTGCGTGGCGGGATCGTCCTGGCGGATTCCCGCGCGATTGAGCTTGGCGACCGTCGATCCTTTAGCGCCGGGATCCTGCGCGATCGCAAGCTCTACCTCAAAATCATAGTTCAACGTGAGGATGCGATCGATATCCAGCTTGGTCAACAAGCAGTCGAGCACGGAATTCGGTTTAACCGGCCGTTCGCGTTTTAAAAAAATCTCGTTCGCGATCTTTTCGTTCAAATTGCTGAGCGCCCTTGATGAATAACGCCCGACAATATCCATGATCTCTCCGATCACGCTGAACGCAACACGTACGTCGAAATCTTCACGTTTTAGTGTTTCCTTGAAAGTCGCCAGGATTTCCTTGTTTTTCGTCAGCACATCGGCCCGGGCATTGGCCTCCTCGAACTTGTCCAGGTCACCAAAGGCAAAATCGAAGCAATGCGCGGCAAAATCCCGCCATTTGGGATAGCCGCGATCGATCGTCGTCAACGATCCGGTGAACGCGATGACCCGCCCGGTGCGCAACGCCCGCGCAAATTCCACCATCGTGCGCTGCTCGAGCTTTGCCGCGTCGAAATAGTGCCGCTTGAGATAGCTGAAGGTCGGATCTTCGAACCATTCTCGCTGGATCGTTTCTGCATCCGATTCGGCCATCTCAGTCTCCGTGGGCAATCTCGATGTCCATCCGCGTCAACAGCGGGCGAAGCGCCGTCTCGATCGCTCCGTAGAGATGCGGCGCGTCGCTTGGGTCGTCGTCGGCGGCCGCGTAGAGCGCGCGCGCGCGGGGCGACAGGGCACTGAACACCGTGCGGCGAATCTCTGCATGGGCGGGCGCGGCGTAATAAGCATCAAGCGCCGCGACCGTCTCAAATTCGACCGTCAGCACCAGCCGCGCGGCCGGGGTTGCGATCTGGATCGGACCGCCGAGCAGCCCGTCCGTCACCGCACGCTCGACGGTTCGCCCGAGGCGCGCGGTGACGAAAGCGACCCTACCTGCAGCCCGCGCGGCATGCAGGTCAACGAGCATCGCCTGAACCGGCGCAGGGTCGACCGCATCGGCGAACTGGACGATGTGCAACACCCGCGCGCCTGTCATAGCAGCACTTCATACGCCAGCTTGCTCGGGGTGATCGCCGGGTCGGTGCCGCTCCATATCTCGTCCGAGCGCAACACCGCCCCCGCCGGCGCGGTCTGTCGCTTAAGAGCCTCGAGCAACGCCGCGAACGGGATATTCCCGCCCCACCCCTTCGCCTTGGCTTCGACCGCATCGACCGGCACGAACGCGTATTGCAAATCGTTCATTCGCTCGACCCCCTCGGCCCGCAGGGTTGCATTCAAACTGGCGTGATGCCCGACCTTGTAGACGATCGTTCGCGCAATCAGGTCGGGGCCGGTCACCACCCGATCGCCGATCGTCCAGCGCAATTTGAGCCAGGAAAGCCA
This sequence comes from Sphingomonas sp. PSPC2-2, assembly GCF_049897725.1. Taxonomy (NCBI): domain Bacteria; kingdom Pseudomonadati; phylum Pseudomonadota; class Alphaproteobacteria; order Sphingomonadales; family Sphingomonadaceae; genus Sphingomonas; species Sphingomonas sp. PSPC2-2. The sequence goes on from NZ_JAFCWU010000001.1 coordinate 256,100, forward strand.
ATTGCCGACTTGCGCATCGGCTGCGAACAGGAGCACGGGCCCGCCCGGCTCGAGTTCAATGGCCAGAACCAGGCTCGAATTGTTCACCGCGCGATCGAGCAGCAGTGCGAAATTCTGCGTGTCCTCCAGCCAATCGGTATCGATCCTGCGCCAGGCGACGTCGGCTGCGGCATAGCTGTTGCGGAAAAACGCGAGTTGGCGCGCATCCGCGAGCGGAATCGTGACACTGGCGTTAAACGGACGTTGATCGTCTTCCTCGCCCTCGCCGAACACGCCAGCGAGGCCGTACAACCCGTCGAGTGCGGTGAGCGAATAGGTTTCGGGATTGCGCGACGTGGGATCCATCTGGCGCAACTCGGCCTCGTCGCGCGGTGGCCCCAGGACGAAAATCCGCGCCTCGGTGCCGGGAATGAGTACCGGCGGGTCGGCCGGTCGACAATAACGCGGCACGCGAACCTTCGCTGCGGCTGCCTTCACCGCGTCGCGCGTCGTGCCGCCTCCGGCGGAGGGAGCGGCACCGAGAAAGTCGATCAGGCTTTGCGTCTGGCGTGCATTCTCATTGAGGCCGAGCGCCGTAAGTTTATCGATGCTGGCGCGCAAAGCGGTCTCGGCACCGGCATGGATCGAGCTGAGCTTGACGGCGAGCGGGTCGGCGGGGTCTTCGGGCCAGCCAAGCCAGACCGCATCGGCGTTGATCTTGGCGAAATCGTCCTTCGCCTGCAAAAACCCCGAAACATGGTCCCAATGCGGATGGGTGACGACAAGCAGGTCGAGCGAGGCCGAGCCCAATGTGTCGACCAGATCGGCCATCACCGCTTGCATCGTCGTGGTTGCGCCCTTCGCACCCAGCACGAGCCCGCAATCGATCATGATCCGAAACGGTGCCTGCTGGCCGCGCAGCAGTTCCACATAAAGGCAGTCCCCCAACCCTTGCCGATACATTCGCACGCGCGCGCGCGGCTCGGTCTTGGAGGTGGGCGGCGACGCTTTGGCGTCGGACGTCGGCGCAGCGGCGGACTTTGCTTTCGCCATGACTTTACTCGAAATCCTGTGTGTGAAGCATGGCAAAGGGCTCGCTTTTCACGGTTGAATCGGCGTTGAAATAGGCGGCGCGCAGCCCTGTTAGCGGCCGCTGTACATAGGTCGCCTGGCTACTGTATCGCGCGCTGCTGTCGATCCGCTTGCGCACGACATAATTGAGCGCACCACTGTCACGCGCGATGATCAGCGTGCATCCGCCGCGAAAACGCTGGCCGTCCTTGGGATCAGCCGGATACCAGCTTTGCGTCAGCTCGACGATCAAATCGCTGCGGATCGTGCCATCGGGGCCGACCCGCCGCAGCGTGCGGACCGAGTGCACTTCGGGCCCGCGCACATTCCCGACAATCGTCGTAACGGTTCCGTCGGCGGCGGTCGCTTGCTTGTTCATTGGTCCAGCGACGCGCGCGATGCCGAACAGCGTTAGCCAGTCATCGGGTGCCCGCTGCACCAGCCAATCGTGGAACACCCGCGCATTGTGCGCCGAGCGACGGGAAATTTCTTCCCGTGTGGTATCCAGCGGAAAATCGAGCGCCATCGCGTCGACCACTTCCTTGAAGGAGACGTGGAGATCGGGCGTTTCCCAGGCGAGCGTATCGGGCGATACGCTCCGCACATCGCGCGGGGAAATTCCGCGCGCGCGAAATGCAGCGGTGATCGCAACGCGATAGGCGCGCCGGTCGTCGGGCACGAGGTCTCGGTCGGCCGTGATCACCGCGCGCAGATACTCGCCAAAAGTGATGTCGAACGGCGGACAATAATCGAGCGCCCGGATCATGATGTCGAGGAAGCGCCCGGCAATCTTGCAGACCGCAATGGTCAGCGCGTCGACCAACGGGGCGGACAATTCCCCCGGGGGCAGGACACCCGATGCCCCGGTTGCGAGCGCGATCAACTCCTTCGCCTTGCATTCGTAAATCCGCAAGAACGCATCGAACACCGCCGCAACGAGCACTGCGCCGCGATCATGCGCTTCGGTCGCGGCGTGATAATCGTCGATGCTGACCGGGCGCGATTTCCAATGCCCCTTGGCATCGATCGTGCCGATATAATCGCGCAGCGCGCCGCGCTGCCCCGTCGCCTGGCCGAATTGATAGGCGAGTTGCCCCAGACGGTTTCGCGTGAACAGGTCACCGCGCGTCGCCGCGATCTCGGGCCGCACGGCGTCGGGGAGAGTGAAGTGCAGGAACATCGCGACAATGTCTGCAAAGCCCTCGTGAAAGGCGAGGACGTCGGGGTTGGTCGGTTCGATGAAGCGCCGGTGCAGCCCGTCGAGCAAGGCGTGCGCGGTTTCGTGCGCAACGATGTCGTGCGACAGCGCGGCGAAGACCGTCGGACGCGCAATGTCGGCATGGTCGCAAATCGCCGGCGACTGGAAATAGCCGAGCAGCAACGCTTTCTTGGCCGGACTGTAAAACGCGTTGGCGGCGCGCAGTGCGTGCGGATAGATACGCAGCCGCTGGACATAGCGCCCGCTGATGTCGGTGCCGTTCGGGTCCCGATATGGCGACCACAACGCGCGCCGCCCGAGCGCGTGCTCGAACGCCTCAATCGTGCGCATCGCGACGGCATAGACCATTTGCTGGTGAAATTGCGGATCGGTCTCGCTCGGAAACAGGCCGTGTTCGTGCAGCAGATACGGGTCGTCGAGCGCGACTGGCGCATACGCCGCCGAACTCGCGGGATCGACGTCAACGACTTCGAGATATTCGCCGACAGGCCCCGGTGCGAGCCGCTCCCAAGCGACACTGACGGTCGTGACACTGCGCGCGACCGTGTCGAGCCCGGTCCCGAGCGTCGGATCCGACGCGAAGATCCGCACGTGCCGACGCAACGGTGCCGAAATCACGGGCTGGCGGGCATTGGCCAGCTTTGCCGACGCGTTCAGCGCCTGTGCCGAGGGGCTCGGTGGCGATTCCAAGGCTTGTGGCGCTGCGCCACCATCGGTCGGAGGCGGAGCGCCGGTGTTACTGGCACCGGCAGCCTTTGCAAGCCATTGGCGCAGTGTCATCGAGGCGCGCGCGTCGGTCGCCAGGGTAGCCGCCAGCCGTTGGCGGGTGGCCGCGGCAAGCTGATCGGGGTCGGCGTCGAGATCGGGCAGGATCGCCTCGATCACCGGATGCAGCGACAATTGCAGTGCCTCGAGCGACAGCATCGCATAGGTCGGATCATCGCTGGGATCAGTCAGCCCGACTCCGAGCAAGGCCCGCAGGAACGCGAACGAGGCGGTATCGGGCTTCTCCTGCTCGAGCTCGGCGAGAGGGACCGACTGCGCCGCCATTCCGACCGCGTCGAGCGTGCCGCGACCAAGTTTGGGATTGGCACCGCCCCGCGCGCTCGCGAACAGGGCGTAGCGGATCGCTTCGACCCTCCGCCAATCCTCGGGAAGCTCAGCGCTATGCGCGCTATCGGCCAGCCAGATCGCCGCAGCGGCAGCGACTTGCGGGGTCGCCGAGGATGTTCCGGAACCGTCATGATCAACGACCGTCGGCGCGCCGATCCGCGCCCACGGAAGGTTGGGGGTGGCGGCGGCGATCGCGGTGCGCATCTTCGACGCAGGGCCGTAATTCCCCGCCATCAGCGTCCCGGGCAAATCGGCATAGGGCGATCCGTCCGCCATGACCCCGCACGCCGCGACCACGCGATTGAACCGGGCGGGAAACACGATGTTGCGCGTCGGCGCATTGCCGTAATTGTTGCCCGCTGCGGTCACGACGAAAATGCCCGCGTCATAGAGTGCGTTGACAGCATCCGCCCACGCTTGCGAGGGGAGCCCGCCCATGCTCATCGTCACGATGTCGATCCGCTTCTCGGGATCGTCCTTGAGGCTAAAGACATAATCGAGCGCGCGAGCAATCGCACTGTTGCTGAACAGCACGACACGATCGGCGACGCGGATGGGCACAATGTCGACGAACGGGGCACCACCGATCGTGCGCGTCGGATCGGCCGGGTCGCGTCCGGCGAGAATCCCGAGCGTGCCCGTGCCGTGCCCGCGATTGGTCAGCGGGCCGTCGACCTGATCGCTGGCATCGTGCAGATCCTCGCCCGCCACGAAATTGCGCGCCAGCGTTCGGTCGATCCCGGCGGGCAGCGCCTGATGCCCAGGATCGTACCCTGTATCGAGCTGCGCCACGCGCACGCGACGCCGCCGCTCGGTCGGCACGCCGTCAAGCCACGCAAGCGCGTCAAGGAACCCGCTATGCGCCGCATCGCGGTACCAATCGTCGTCGGTCTCGCGTGGAAAACGCGAGTCCTGCGGCACGGAGACCGGATCGTTTTGCGACAACGCCAATGCCGGCGGGACCTCATCGCGCTGCCACAACCAGTTCTGCCGGATATCGGGTTCGACAAAGTCCACCTGCGCGGCAAGGCCGAGATCTTGCGCCCGCAGCCGATGCGCGGCGTCCCACGGCGATAGCGTCGTGTCGCCGAGCTGCACCTCATACCATTGCGCGGCAACGCCAGCCCCGCCCGCAATGCCAAGCTCAGACGCCAATCCGGCATTGATCGCCGGCATAAGCGGTACAACCGCCGCGCGCATGGCACCCAGCATCGATAGGTGCGCGTCGGACAGCGCAAACCCGGTCGCGCTCGGCGCACGTGCCTTGACCAGCAGGCGAATGTCCCGATCAACCGGCATGATCAAGCCTTTCCAGCGGCGGGCACGAGCGCGGGCTCGACGATATTGGCCAGCACGGCGGACAGCTGACGCTTGAGCTGCTCCAACGCGGCCGCATCCGTCGTTTTGGCGATACGGGCCTGTAGGTCGGTTGCCTGGCGATTGAAGCGCCAGTCGGATGCAACTTTGGCGATCTCCAGCACATCGTCGAGTCCCGTGGCGACGCCGGTCTTGGATGGGTAGAAACGTCGCGCCATGTCGGCGGCGACCACCCCGGGGGTGAAGCCTTCGAGCTCGGGCCGCTCGCCGCCATAGACGGCAATTACAACATAGGGTTCGTCGCCCGTATAAAGCCGGTCATCGCGATCGATCAGGCCCACATTGGCGCGGTAGCGAAGCTTCTGAAGATCCGATGTGGCGGGAGCAACGAGTCGAAAATCGGCCGCAACCGGCGCATAGCCCGGCAAATCGAAGCTGAGTTCTGCACTTTGGTGCCAGCCGGGCGAACGCGCGCCGATCGCATCGATCAAGCTGCCCGCGAGGGGAACGAGCTGGCCTGCCGCCAGCAAAGCGCCAGCATAAGGCAAAAAAAGCGGGACACCGGCTGCGGCGGTAAATGCGCCTCCAAGCTTTGTCAGCAAGACGGGATCCGGCGGGGCCGCGACGATCTCAAAACTGGCGACCACCTGTGCCGTAGCGACCGCTTTTTGATAGGCCACCAGTCGCGTACCGTCCGACAATGCGTCTGGTCCCGCGAGCAACGCGTGACGCCCGGTCTTGCTTGCCACGAAATTCAACCCGCGCGCGCTCGCCTTGACGGAACTCCAGTCCTTCACGCCAGACACCACCGCGATGTCCCCCGTTCCGTCGAACAGCGATTTCGATCCGACGTTTCCGGTATAGACGCTCCGAATATCGATCGTCATCGGCTTGCCATAGGCGACTGCGGGAAACGCCACGGCATCGCCCTGCCCGACGTCGACCGCGGCAAAAGACAGCACCCCGCCATTGTCGAGAGTGATGGAAGGTTGTGCGCCCGAACCGGCTGCCACCAGCCGCGTCACCTCAGCGCCCTTCACCGCAAATTCGCCTTCGGAAATCAAATGCTCACCGAAAATTCGATAGACTGCCATGATTTCCTCCCGCAAACGTGCTAATCTATACTGTATCAGTATTTGATATTTCGCATTTTCACGAATCGGACGATTTTTCGGAAAATATACATATCCGAAATTGACGGACAAGAGATATAATTCAGAATTGACCTGAAATGCGGGATTCCAGACCGTAAAATATTTCAGAATATATTATAATAAACTGTTCGATTATAAAAAGAAGACGGACTTTCCATCATCCATAATGCGCCAAATCCATATCGTTTCGGATATGTAAGTTTCCGTCCAACTGCAGTGAGTCCGGTAGATATCCACTCTTGCCGCTCACCTGACGATAGGGTCGACGATCGGACACACCGGGACCGCGCACGCTCGTTCGCTTGGGCTTCGTTGTCCCGTGGATCAGGACGTCCGAAGCGTAGTACCCGTCGTCGCAATCAATCAGTCGCCGAGACCTTGCAGCGACCCGAGCCACCACGCGGCCAGCGGTCTAGACGCAGGCACCGTAAAAAGCGCCGTTCCGACAGATATCGGGCGCGCCGGGAGCGGCCTGCCTCGCAGACCAAATTTCCGGCAAGAGGTGACTTGCAAGACGTGATCTGCAAGTCTGGTGGGCAACCAGTTAGGATTGCAATGCCGGTCGAGCGAAAGTCGAACATATCGCAGCAGGAGCGTTCCACGCTTCTGGAAGCGCTTGCGCGGCGCTATTCGGCACCCCTTGCCCGCTATTTCGCGCGTCGCACGCAGCACCGCAACGACATTCCCGATCTCGTGCAGGAAGTGTTGGTGCGCGTGTCGCAAGTGTCCGACATGACCGTGATCGAAAAGCCGGAACATTATCTCTTCCGCGCCGCCGCCACCACGCTGACCGATCATGCGCGACGCGAGCAGCGGCGGCATAGCGCGCATCACATTCCGCTCGATTCCGAGGCGCACGGCGATACGGATTTCTCGCCGGAACGCGTCTTGGCAGGTAGGCAGGCGGTAGCAGCGGTAGAAGCGGCGCTGAGAGCGCTGCCGGAGAGGACGAGGACGGTGTTCGTATTGCGGGTGCTGGAAGATCAGAAGACGGCCGATGTTGCGCGTCTGCTGGGCATCTCCACCCGCGCGATCGAGGCGCATCAGGCAAAGGCGATGGCAGCGGTCGCGCTGGCGGTTCGGGCGCACCGCGATGACTGATATGGAGGATGCCCGGATCGAGCAGGCTGCGCTGTGGTATGCCCGTATCGAAGGCGCCGCCGACCGCGCCTCCCTCGCGGCCTTCGAGCAGTGGCGCACCGACGCCCACAATGCACAAGCCTATGCCGAGATCGCGGAGTCGATGCGGCTGGTGCGGAGCGCGGCGAAAAGCCCCGAGCTGCTGGCTTTGCGGCAGGAGACGATCGCTGGTCTTGTCGTGTCACCGCCGACCCGCAGGCGCTGGCCAGTAGCGGTCGGGGCGGCCGGGGCGACGATTGCCGCTGGCATCGCCATCGCGATATGGTTCTCCTTCCCGCCGCACGTCGCGCCCGTCGCCCGACCCGCCCAGGTCGCCGCCGCCGCGCCGCCGCGATACGGGACCGGTATCGGCCAGCGGCTGTCCGTCACGATGCCGGACGGATCAACCGCTACCCTCAACACCAATACGCGGCTGCAGGTCGCGTATGACGCGCACGCGCGCCGCCTGGTCCTGGAACGCGGGCAGGCCGTGTTCCATGTTGCCAAAGGCCAGGCGCTCCCGTTTGAGGTCGTCGCCGGGGGCCGGACGATAACCGCGCACGGCACGGTTTTCGATGTCCGGCTCGACAGGGACGCCGTTGCCGTCGCTCTGTTCGAGGGCAAAGTGAGCGTGAGCGGCGGCCCCGGCGGCAGGGAGAACGCCCTGCTTCCCAACCAAATGCTCACCGCGTCGGCAGCGGGCACGCGCGTGACGCCGATCCGCTCGACCGAGCAACTGACAAGCTGGCAAAACGGCATGATCGTGTTCGATGACGAGCCGCTCTCCGTGGCCGTGGCCGAGATCAACCGCTACGTGCGCCGCCCGCTCGTCATCGGGGACGCCGGGCTATCGTCGCTGCGCATCAGCGGGGCCTTTCAGTCGGGCGACACCAAGGCGTTCGTCGAGGCGATGCAGCTCTACTTCCCCGTCCAGGCCGACGAGCGCGATCCGGCGCGGATCATACTTAAGACAAAGCCGTGACCAACTTTTTGCAATTTTCTTACGATTTCTGATTCGGGTTCGTTCGGATCTGGCGTCTCACGCTGCATGGGCTTCTGCGAAGCCGTTCAGGGGACAATGTGATGACGAACGGGAATCGGGTAAAGCGAGTGAACACGCGGGCGCACCGGATGGCGATGGCGCTTGCCGGCAGTGCCGCTCCGATGCTGCTGATTGCCCTGCCCGCTCCCGGCCACGCGCAACAGGCCACGGCTCGGTTCGACATCGACGCGCAGTCGCTCTCCTCGGCGCTGAGCGTGTTCGCACGGCAGAGTGGCCGCCAATTGCTCTACACGCCCGATCTGACGCAGGGCCGCCGCGCCCCCGCGCTGCACGAAACCCTGCCGCCCGAGCTCGCGCTCTCGCGGCTGCTGCGATCGTCGGGGCTGACCTTTCGGCAAACCCCTTCGGGCGCGTTCCTGTTGATCGCACCGCGCGACCGGGGCGGACGCACCCACACCACGTCCAGCCAGCGCGCACCCAACAACGGCGCGCCCGGAGATCCAGCGCCACCGCTGACCCGCGCCGATCTGCCCTCGGCGGCAGCCCCCGACATCGTTGTCGTCGGCGGCTCGCTCAACACCGATATTCGTCGCAGCGAAAACGGTGCCCGGCCCTATGTGGTGTTCAGTCGGCAAACGATCAAGCAGTCGGGCGCGCAGAACCTCGACGACTTCTTGCGTCAGCGCCTTACGGCCGCAACCAGCGGGGCAAGCGCGTCGCAACTCGGCGGACGCACGGGCAATGCCAGCTCGATCAACCTGCGCGGCCTCGGTGCCGACGAAACCCTGATCCTCGTCGATGGTCGGCGCCTTGCCGGCTTCTCCGTCGCCGGGTCGCTCGCCCAGCCCGACATCAACGGCATCCCACTCAGTTCGGTCGAACGGATCGAGGTCTTGCCGACGAGCGCATCGGGCATTTACGGCGGCGGCGCGACGGGCGGCGTCATCAACATCATTCTGCGGCGCGATTATCAGGGGCTGGAAGCCAAGGCCACCTATGACGGCACGTTCGATGGCGGCGGCGCGCGCAAGCGCATCGATCTGAGCGGCGGCTTCCCGCTCGAAGGCGGCAAGACGCGGGTGATGCTGTCGGGCGCGTGGTCGCAGAGCGATCCCTTGCTCAACGGCCAACGCGACTATGCGAGCAAGGGCCGCGCACTCACCGCCGCGCGCAACCCCGCTTTCTATTATGGCAGCCCGGACGTGATACCCGTGGGTGCCACCACCAACATCGTCGGCTACGATCCCGACACGGGATTGCCCGCCAACCTCGTGCTCAAATCGGGACAGGCGCTTAATTCGCCCTATGCGCATGTTGCTACCGGGGCGACCGGAGCGGTTGGCTCGGGGCTGGTCGCGGGCAGCTATTCGCTCGCGACGCCCGATACTGCGGTCGCGGATGGCAATCGCCATTCGCTGCTCAACGCGTCGCAAGTGCTATCCGGCATGGTCAGCGCGCGCCGCGAGTTTACCGCCAGGCTTTCGGGCTTCGTCGAGTTCGCCGCCTCGCGCAACCGCAGCCAATTCCTCACCACGCAGGCCAATTCGGTGTTCCAGCTTGCCGCGAGCGATCCCGGCAATCCTTTCCTGCAGGCGATCCAGGTGGCGGTGCCCGCTGTTGGGGCCGATCAGGAACTGCGTACCGAGATCCAGAATTACCGGGTCGCGGGCGGCTTCACGTGGAAGCTCGGCACGGATTGGTCGCTCGGTGCGGACTATACGTGGAATCGCTCGCGCTATCAGGCGACCTTGCCGAGCTACATGGACACCGATGCCGCGCAGGCGGCGATCAGTAGCGGTGCGCTCTCGATTTTTGCCGATCCCGCTACGAGCAATCTCGATTTCAGCCAATTCCTCTATGGTCGCGCGACGCTGACTCCTGCCGCGACGACGTTGCAGGATGCGGTCGTGCGGGCCTCCGGGCCCTTGCCGGTGACCCTCTGGGGCGGCGCGGTGCGGATTTCGGGCTCGCTGGAACACCGCGTCGAAAGCTATGGCGGCTCGCGCTTCAGCGGCACCGGTAGCAACGGCGTCCGTTCGGCGATCGCGTACCAGCCGCAGCGCCAGATCGTCAGCAGCGGCTATGCCGAGCTGGTATTGCCGGTGGTTTCGCCCGGCAACCACGTACCCGGTATCCATTTGCTCGAAGTGCAAATCGCCGCGCGCCATGATGAATATCGGACGCGCGGATCCCGCCAGATCGCGATCGCCGACGACGGCACTCCGCTTGAAGACGGCGAGCGGACCTCCAGCAGCTTTGGATCGACCAACCCGACCGTGGCGCTACGCTACCAGCCGACCCAGGACCTGACCTTGCGCGGCAGCTACGCAACGGGCTTCCTGCCGCCGACCGTCACCCAGATCGTGCCGAGTCAGTCGCCGCTTACGCTACCCGGCTATTTTCTGAGCTTCCTGCGCGATCCGCGCCGCGGCGGCGAGCCGGTCGGCGCGACCGGCACCGATTTCACCTTGAGCTATACCGGCTCGGGCACATTGCGGCCCGAACGATCGACCAGTTGGTCGGCAGGCGCGATCCTTACCCCGCGGTTCGTGCCCAATCTGCGCCTCTCGGTCGATTGGAGCCGGATCAGCAAGCGCGACAATATCGCCTCGCTCGCGACCTTGTCCTCGCGCGACTTTACTTTCGAGGGAACCGTGCCAGGCCTTATCAAGCGGGGGCCGGTGGCACCGGGGGACCCTTACGGCGTCGGGCCGGTGACGGGGATCGACCTTGGCCTGTTCAACGTATCGCGGCTCAAGGTCGAGGCGCTCGATTTCGCGCTCGATTACAGCCTGGTCACCAAGCGGATCGGCACCTTCAACCTCACCGCCAACGCCACCCGCGTCCTGTCGCTGGCGGCGCAGGTCACGCCCGGGTCACCGTGGATCGAATATGTCGGAACCGGCAGCGCCGCAAATGTCGGCGGCGCGAACGATGGCGGCGCGCTCAAGTGGAAAGGCACGGCCACGCTCGGCTGGCAAATCAACCCGGATCTGACGGCAAGCTGGACGGCGCGGTATTTCGGCCCCTACTTCTTCGACGAGACCCACGACGTTCAGGCCAATCAGGGCAGCGACCATATCGGCAGCCAGATCTTCAACGATCTGTTCGCGTCGTATCGCTTCGCGCTGTTCGGCACCAACAAGTCGACCCGAATCGAGGGGGGCGCGCGCAACATCTTCAACGCATCCCCCCGCGTCGACGTGATCGGCACTGGCTTCAATCCGTCAGGCTATAGCTATTTCGCCGATCCGCGCGGGCCCTCTTATTACCTTACCATCCGACAGAATTTCTGATGGCCATGTCGATGCGGAGGGGCCGGCAGCCGGGCGTGCTGCCGGAAGCGGCCAGCTATGGCCTGTGGAACGACATCCGGTTCGCCGCCCGGCTGATCGCGCGATATTGGTCGGGCAGCGACCGGATCTGGGCATGGGGCGTCGGCGGGTCGCTTGCCGCGCTGGTCGGCGGCGCGGTCTATGCGGCGGTGCTGCTCAACAGCGCCAACCGCACCTTTTACGACGCGCTGACCAACCGCAACCCCGATGCCTTTCTGATCCAGTCCTTTGTCCTGGCAGGTGTCCTGGCGCTGGTGACGGCGGTCGCCATTCTCCGTGATTTCCTGCGGCAATTGCTGGAAATCCGCTGGCGCAGCAGCCTGGTCGAGCGCTACCTTGATCGCTGGCTGCGCGACGACGATTACCACCGGCTGGAGTTGTGCGGCGCGATCGAGAACCCCGATCAGCGTATTCAGGAAGATGTGACGCTGGCGGTCCGCGCCACCATCAAGCTCGTCATTGAGGGCACGACCAGCGCAGCGATGCTGGTCAGCTTCGGTCTGTTGCTGTGGCGGCAAAGCGAACCATGGCATGTCGATCTTGGTGCGGCGCACTTCACAGTCGTCGCCCCGTTCGTGTGGCTCGGTCTTGCTTATGCACTCGTCGGCGCGTGCGTGACGCATCTCAGCGGCCGTGCGCTTACGCGTACCAACGTCCGGCAACAGCGTTTCGAGGCCGATTTTCGCCACGCACTGATCCGCGTGCGCGACCATTCCGAGGCAATCGCATTGTACAACGGCGGCAGCGCCGAGCGCGTGCGGCTCGGCACCGCATTTGACCGGGTACGGCACAATTGGCACCGCATCATGGGCTTTACGCTGCGGGTCAATCTCGTCAGCGGGCTCTATATTCAGGCGATCGGCGTGCTGCCGACCTTCCTCAGCGCGCCGCGTTACTTCGCCGGTCGGATGAGTTTCGGCGGACTGATGCAGATCGGCATGACGTTCGCGCAATTCGTCATGCAGCTCTCCTGGTTCACCAACAGCTATGCCGAAATCGCCGAATGGCGTTCCTATATCGAGCGTCTGCATCGGCTGGAGGACATGCTGGCAGCGCCGCTGCCGCATGGTGCCGAACGGCGCTCCGGCGGGGCGGATTTCGTGGCGCGCGACCTGCGCCTGATGCGACCCGACGGCGAGCCACTTGCGATGGTGCCCGATTTGCACATCGCGCCCGGCGCGCGCGTGCTGGTGCGCGGCCGCTCCGGACTGGGCAAGAGCACGTTGTTGCGCAGCCTCGCCGGACTGTGGCCGTGGTCGACGGGAGAGATCGTGGTGCCGGGGGATGCACGCGTCCTGTTTCTACCGCAGCGCGGCTACCTGCCGGAAGGGTCGCTTGCGGCGGCGCTCGTTTATCCAGCGCAGCCTTCGGACGTGCTGCGTGCATCGATGCAGCGCGTGCTTCGCGACACGCAGCTTGGCGACCTTGTCGATCGTCTCGATGAAGTTCGCGATTGGGCGCGATCGCTGTCGCCGGGTGAACAGCAGCGTCTGGCGGTCGCGCGTGCGCTGCTCCAAGCACCCGATTTCCTCTTTCTGGATGAGGCGACCAGCGCCCTCGACCCTTCGCTGGAGCGGCTGCTCTACGAACTGATCTCCGATCGTCTGCCTGGCGCGGCGATCGTCAGCGTCGCGCACCGCGAAGCGGTCGCGCGCTATCACGATTTTGTGCTCGATTTCACGCCGGGCGAAGATGGCGTTGTGCGTCTCCAGCTCGCGCCGCTCGGCACCTCCCCTTCAACACAGGACGAATTATGACAGACTTGCGCGACGATGAGGACTTTGCCGCTTTGCTCGCGGCGGCGGGGGACGTGCCGGTGGTCATCGATTTTTGGGCACCATGGTGCGTGCCCTGCAAGACGATGACGCCGCTGGCCGAAGCGCTCGCCGCCGACTTCGCTGAAAGCACGCACTTCGTGAAGGTCGATATCGATGCCGCACCCGAGCTTGCCGCTCGCTTTGGCGTGCGCGGCGTGCCGACCTTCCTACGACTGGAAAACGGTAGCGAAACCGCCCGGCTGACGGGCCTCACCACCCGAACCCGGCTGGCCGCCTTGTTCGAAGGCGACGCAGCATGACCGACCACGCGATCACCCCCGCCATCACGCTGCTGGCACGCTTCGCCAAGCGTGAAGATGCACAGGCCGAATGGCAGGCGGCCGCCGACGGACGGCGCGACCGACACCGGCTGGCGTCGATGATGGTGCTGTGGGCACTTCAACAAGTCGATCCCGACGGCACGTGCGAAACCGGGCTCGCGGTCGCCACACTTCATCAGCGGCTGCTGGCTGGCGATCCGCCACCCCGCGCCGAATGGTCCAGAGTGCGGCGCGCGGCGCTCGCAGCGACCGACCGAGCTCCGCGCGGCGAACGTGTCGTATATGAAATGGCTGAAGCCGCCGCCTGGGATCCCTCAGGCGCATCAACCGTGCTGAGCGATACCTTGCTGCCGTGGCTGATCCACGTCTCCACCAACGCGATGGCAGCCTGCGGCTGGACCGGTGCCGACAGCGACGCCATCGGCCCCTTTGTCGCGCGCGCACTGGAAGAGGATGCCGAGGCGGATCCGTATCGCCTCGTCCGGGCCGAAGCCCCCGAGCTCTTCGCCCGGATGGAAGCGGCCGGTGCCGCAGACGCCCGCGAAATCCGCCGCGTCGCTGAGGCGACCCTCGCCGCGCTGTTGGACGCAACGCTTTCGCTCCCGGCCGACGTGCCGTTGATTCCGCGCGTCGACCTGTTCGGCAACCCCGATCGTTACGGCGCGCAGATCGATCCCACCGGCACCATGCTTGCCTGGATCGCGCCAGCGGGCAATGTGAACAATATTTGGGCGGCCCCACGCGACGATCTCGCGGCCGCCTATTGCCTCACGCGCGACGACAAGCGCGGCATCCATTCGTTTGTCTGGGCCTATGACGGCGCAACGATCCTGTATGTGCAAGACGCCGATGGCGACGAGAACTGGCATGTCCACGCCGTCACTCTCGATCGCGCAACCCGGGACCTGACTCCGTTCCCCGGCGCGCAAGCGTCGATCGCAGGCCTCAGTCGCGATGTTCCCACGATCATCGCCGTGCAGATCAACGCGCGCGACCCGCGCTTCCACGACATTTACCACATCGATCTCGCCAGCGGCGCGGCAACCCTGATCGAACAAAATCCGGGCTTCGGCGGCTTCGTTCTCGACTCCCGCTTGCTGCCGCAACTCGCGATCGCACCTCGCGCCGATGGCGGCCAGGACGTTTTGCGCCGCGGCACTGCGGACTGGGAGCTATGGTTCGGCTTCGATCCGGACGATGCCCGCGCCTCCCGCATCGCAGGCCTTTCGCGCGATGGCGCAACGGTGTTCGTGATCGACAGTCGCGACCGCGACACCGCCGCACTTGTCGCGCTGCCGCTCGCGGGTGGACCGGCACGGATGCTCGCGGAACAACCCGATGCCGACATCGAAGGCTATCTTTCCGACAGTGAAACCGATTGGCCGATTGCCGTGGGCTATACCCGGGCGCGCAACACGCTCGCGCCGATCGGTGAAACGGTCCGCATCGACCTCGAACGGCTCGTCGCCGCCGATCTCGGCGAATTCGTGATTACCAGCCGCAGTCTGGACGATCGCCGGTGGACGATCCAGGCCGATCGCGACGATGTTCCCTCCGCCTCGTGGTTGTTCGATCGCGACGACGGCACACTGACTCGCCTGTTCTCGGCCCGGCCATGGATCGAGCATGTCCCGCTCGCCCGCACCACTGCGGTGACCATTCGCGCGCGCGATGGCCTCGATCTGATCAGCTACCTCACGCTGCCGGTGGACCGGCAACCCGACATGCGCCTTCCGCTCGTCCTGCTGGTCCACGGAGGCCCCTGGGCGCGCGACCGGTTCGGTTACGACAATGAGCGCCAGTGGCTTGCGAACCGCGGCTATGCGGTGCTCGCCGTCAACTTCCGCGGCTCGACCGGTTTCGGCAAGGCGTTCCTCGCGGCGGCACGAGGGGAATGGGGCGCGAAGATGGACGACGATCTTATCGATGCAGTCGAATGGGCCGTCGCAAGCGGCGTCGCCGATCCAGCGCGCATCGCCATCATGGGCGGAAGCTATGGCGGCTATGCCGTGCTGTCCGGCATGACTCGCTCGCCCCACGTCTATGCGTGTGGCGTCGATGTTGTCGGCCCGTCCAGCCTGGAAACGCTGATGGCATCGATCCCGCCTTATTGGGAGGCGCAACGCGTCATGCTGTATCGCGCGGTCGGCGACCCCCGAACCGAAGCGGGCGCAGCGCTGCTCCGCGAGCGGTCGCCGCTCCATCGCGCCGATCGCATCGCGCGCCCGCTGCTGATCGGCCAGGGTGCCAACGATCCGCGCGTGCTCCAGTCGGAAGCCGATCAGATGGTTGCTGCGCTGCACGCCAACGCCGTTCCCGTCACCTATGTCCTGTATCCCGACGAAGGCCATGGCTTCGTGCGCCCCGCCAACCGTCTGTCGTTCAACGCGGTGGTCGAGGCATTTCTCGCACGCCATCTCGGCGGTCGTTTTCAGCCGGTTTCACCGGGTGAGTTCGACGGCACGACCATGGAGGTTCGCGAAGACAGTGGCGGCGTCGCGACGATGCCGGTCGCATGACGAGAGCGCGCGACTGGTGCGGGACGGCGGTGCGAACGATCGAAACCGAGCTTAACCGTTCCGCCGACACCCACCTGATCCGCCTCGAGCCGAAGGGCGCGCCGGGCATTTTCCTGTACCTTAAGGACGAATCGACCCATCCGACCGGCAGCCTGAAACACCGGCTGGCGCGCTCGCTGTTCCTCTACGCGCTGTGCAACGGCTGGATCGGGCCGGATACCACGATCGTCGAGGCGTCGAGCGGGTCGACCGCCGTGTCCGAGGCCTATTTCGCGCGGATGATCGGCCTTCCGTTCATCGCGGTACTGCCACGCGGCACTTCGCCCGAAAAACTCGCCGCCATCGCGCTTCATGGCGGCCACTGCCATGAAGTCGACGATCCGCGTTCGGTGCGCGCGACCGCCCAACGACTCGCACGCGAAAGCGGCGGGCACTTTATGGACCAGTTCACCTATGCCGAACGCGCGACCGATTGGCGCGGCAACAACAATATCGCCCAGTCGATCTTCGAACAGATGGCGCAGGAGCCGCATCCGGCCCCCGACTATATCGTCTGCGGCGCGGGGACTGGCGGCACTTCCGCGACGATCGGCCGCTTCCTGCGTTATCGTCGGTTGCCGACGCAATTGTGCGTCGCCGACCCCGAGCACTCGGTCTTCCATCGCCATTATGCCGACCGCGCGGTGACCACCGTCAGCGGGGTACCGTCCTGTGTCGAAGGGATCGGCAGGCTGCAACTCGAGCCCTCCTTCCTGCCCGATGTGATCGACCGCATGATCGCGGTGCCCGATGACGCCAGCATGGCGGGCGCGCTCAGCATCAGCCGCGTGATCGGCAAGTCCTGCGGCGTCTCCACCGGCACCAACATTTGGGCTTGCGCCACGCTGATCCGCGAGATGCGCGCCCAGCGCCGTACCGGCGCGATCGTCACCCTGCTCTGCGACGACGGGCGGCGCTATGCGTCGACCTGTTTCGACGCCGCCTGGCGGACGGCGCAAGGGCTTGAAGTGGCGGCGCTTCAGCGACAACTCGACGACATTTTCGAAAGTTGACCGAGAAGATACGTCCTTCGACGCGCGATCAAGCCGCAGTTCGATCGCGCAACATCCGCAGGATGTCGGCCTGCCATGCCGAGTTGTGTTCCGACCCGATTGATGGGACATCCCATCTTTGTTTGTAGCACAACAGCTTGCCCAGCGAAGCATAGACCGAGGAAAAGGCATTGACGAAATCGGCTTACTGTACCGGCCATTCGCGGCGCGACGTCCTTACATCCGCGGCAAAGACCGCGATCGCCGCCGGCATCGTGCCGATGAGCGTTGCGTCGGCCGGTGCCGCCGCCGCGACGCAGCCGGTCCCTGAGGCTGCGGGCACGGTGCAGCCATTCGATATCGCCCAAGTCGAACTTGGCGACGGCCCCTTTCTGCATGCCCAGAAAATGACCGAAGCGTATCTCCTGCGCCTTCAACCCGATCGGATGCTGCACAATTTCCGCGTCAATGCCGGGCTGCCCCCCAAGGCACCCGTTTATGGCGGATGGGAATCCGAGCCGATCTGGGCGGACATCAATTGCCATGGTCATACGCTTGGTCACTATCTGTCCGCCTGCGCGCTGGCATGGCGATCGACGCGCGACCCGCGATACAAACAGCGCGTTGCCTATATCGCCGACGAACTGGCCGCATGTCAGAAGGCATCGGGTACCGGCCTGGTCTGCGCCTTTCCAAAAGGGCCCGCGCTACTGGCCGCCCATTTGCGCGGCGAGCAGATCACTGGCGTGCCGTGGTACACTCTGCACAAGGTCTTTGCGGGCCTGCGCGACGGTGCGCTGCTGGCGGAGAGCGACACGGCGCGGACGGTGCTGATCGGCCTTGCAGATTGGGCGGTGATCGCGACGCGGCCCTTGTCCGACGCGCAGTTCGAGGCAATGCTCGACACCGAGCATGGCGGCATGAACGAGGTGCTCGCCGATCTGTACCTCATGACCGGCAACGCGGAGTATCGCACCCTATCGCAGCGCTTCTCGCACAAAGCGATCCTGACCCCGCTTGCGGCGGGGCACGATCAGCTTGATGGCCTTCATGCGAACACGCAGATTCCAAAGATCGTCGGCTTCGAGCGCGTCTATGAGGCGACCGGAGACTCCCGTTATCACGATGCCGCGGTGTTCTTCTGGAAAGCGGTGGCGCTGACTCGGTCCTTTGCCACCGGCGGCCACGGCGACAACGAACATTTCTTCCCGATGGCGGAGTTCGACAAGCACGTTTTTTCCGCCAAGGGTTCGGAAACCTGCGGCCAGCACAACATGCTCAAACTGACGCGGGCGCTCTTCCTGCAGGATCCGCAAGTGGCCTATGCCGACTATTACGAGCGCACCCTCTATAACGGCATTCTCGCGTCACAGGATCCCGACACCGGCATGGCCACCTACTTTCAGGGTGAGCGTCCGGGCTATATGAAACTGTATCACACGCCCGAAAACTCCTTCTGGTGCTGCACCGGCACCGGCATGGAAAATCACGTCAAATACCGGGATTCGATCTACTTTCACGACGATCGCTCGATCTATGTAAACTTGTTCATCCCCTCGACCGTGCACTGGATCGAACAAGGCGCGGTGCTGACGCAGACAACGGCCTTTCCGGAAACACCGTCGACCACGCTCAGCTGGACTTTGAAGCAGCCGACGGCGCTGACGTTGAAATTGCGCCACCCGCGCTGGAGCCCGACGGCGGTGGTCCTCGTCAACGGAAACGAGGTTCTGCGCTCCAATACCGCCGGGCACTATATCGAGCTCGCGCGCGTCTGGCGCGACGGTGATCGGGTCGAGTTGCGCCTGGCCATGCATCTCGGGATCGACCGGGCCCCGGCCGCGCCCGACATCGTTGCCCTCACCTATGGCCCGCTGGTGCTGGCCGGGGCACTGGGCCGCGAGCACCTCGAGCCCGGATCGGACCTCGTCGTCAACGAACGCAAATATGGCGACTATAACGACGCGGCTTTCGCACCGCCGACGCTCGCGGGGAATCCGGAGACGCTGCCACAAACGATCCGTGCCACCGCCAAGCCTCTTGAGTTCACGATCCCCGCTGCCGACCAGCAACCGCTACGACTGGTCCCCTATTACCGGATCGCGCACGAGCGGTACGCGACCTATTGGAAGCTGGGGTCAAACGACAACCAACCTGTGTAGAAGGCGGAGTCGTGCGCCGGGCTGCCGGCTAACGCAGGCCCCTTCGTTCGAGGCGCGACGATCGAGGCCTCCGGGTGCAGTGCCCGAGATCCGGTCGCCGCGCCGTTGCGGTCGCGCCGCCCCCGCCCCTGCCGCCGCAGAAGCAATTCTTGGCCGCGCTAAGGGTTTCGCAGCATTGTAATCCCAGGCGATGCGGAGGATTTCCAAGGTACCCGCGCTGCCAGCCGCGCGCCGCCCCGGCCTTTCTGGCCAACAAAACAAGAAACGTGATTTCGCAAAGGGACTTTGTACATGATCAACCTCCGCCCGAGCCTCGCCGTCGCCGTGTCCGCGCTGGCGCTGAGCTATGCCGGTGCCGCCAGCGCGCAGAGCGTTCCCGCCAACGCCGGCGAAGCAACCGCCCCGGAACCCGCCGCCAACCAGGACATCGTGGTGACGGGCACGCGCACGACGGGCCGCTCGCGGTTGAACAGCATCGCGCCGATCGACGTGTTGAGCGCCGCCAACCTGCAGCATCAGGGCACGACCGAACTCGCCGCCTCGCTCGCGGCGATCGTTCCGTCGATCGACTTTCCTCGCTCCTCCGCCGTTGACGGGACCGATTCGATCCGTCCGGCAACGCTGCGCGGGCTGTCGCCGGATCAGACGCTCGTTCTCATCAACGGCGTAAGGGCGCACACTTCGGCGCTGCTCAACACCAACGGCTCGGTCGGGCGCGGCTCAGCGTCAGTCGATCTGAACACGATCCCGTCGGTGGCGCTGGACCGCATCGAAGTGCTCCGCGACGGGGCCGCTGCCCAATATGGCTCGGATGCGATCGCGGGCGTCGTCAACCTGCGGTTGCGCGAAGCGCGCACGGGTGGCGGAGCGTCCGTCACCTACGGGCAATATATCACCGACGTGACCACCGCGCGCGGCGCGCGCAGCGAGCATGACGGCAAGACGGTGACCGCGTCGGGATGGCAGGGCATTGCACTCGGCGAGGACGGTTTCCTCACCATTTCGGGCGAATATCTCAACCGCGGTGCCACCAGCCGTGGCGACTTCGATCCGCGCAAGACCCCGCTGACCGTGCGGTCGCGCTTCGGCGACCCGGCGGTCGAGCAATTTACCGGCTATGTGAATGCTGCGGCACCGCTCGGCGACACCGGCTGGACGCTCTATGGCTTTGGCGGATACCAGCATCGCGACAGCACCAGCGCGGCGACCCCGCGCATCAATGGCGGCACCGACGCCAATGCCAATGCCGCGGCGCTCGCCACGCTCTATCCCGATGGCTTCACGCCGCTGATCGCGGTCGAATCGAACGATCTGACCGAGACGGCGGGCATTCGCGGGGAATTGTCGGGCTGGAAGGTCGATTTCAACGTGTCCTATGGACGGAACCAGCTCAACTTCAACACGCGCAATTCAGGCAACGCCACCTATGGCGCGAATTCGCAGAAGAACTTCTACGACGGCAAGCTGACCTATGACCAACTGGTCGGCGGGATCGACGTCTCGCGTGAGCAACCGCTCGGACAAGGCACGATCAACATCGCCTGGGGCGTGGAATATCGCCGCGAGAGCTTCCAGATCGGCGCTGGCGAGCCGACGTCCTACAATCGCGCGCCTGGTGCTGCATCCACATTGGCCGGCGGTGCGCAGGGCTTTCCCGGCTTCCAGCCGTCGAACGTGATCGACAAGCATCGCGACAACGTCTCGGGCTATCTCGACCTCGAAGCCAAGCCGACCGACAAATTGACGCTCGGTGCCGCGGTGCGCGGCGAGAGCTATTCGGACTTTGGCGAGACCGCGACGGGCAAGCTCAGCGCACGCTATGACTTCGCGCCCTGGTTCGCCATTCGCGGCACCGCCTCGACCGGATTCCGCGCGCCCTCGCTGCAACAGCAATATTTCACCTCGACCGCATCGGTGCTGGGCACCGGTGGCGCGGTGGTGGAAACCGGCCTGTTCCCCTCGACCAGCGCGGTCGGCGTGGCACTTGGCGGACAACCGCTGCGCGCCGAGAAATCGCGCAACCTGTCAGCGGGTTTTGTGCTGCGTTCGGGCGGGTTCGATCTCTCGGTCGATGCCTATCAGATCAAGCAGCGCGACCAGATTGCCCTGTCGGAAAATCTGAGCGGCACTGTCGTTGCGGCGCTGCTCGCGCCGTATAATGTTTCCGCCGGGCGTTTCCTGCTCAACGGCATTCGCTCGACCACCAAGGGCATCGATATCGTCGCGCATTATCGCAAGGCGACTCCGGCAGCCGGCACCTTCGACCTGACGGCTGCTGCCAATTTCAACGATATCAAGCTGACCAGCTTCCCGGGCAACACCACGATCACCGCGCTCGTAAACGGCGTTTCGACGAGTTCGACCCAGGCGCTGTTCACCCGCCAACGCATCATTTCGTTCGAACAGGGCACGCCGCGCGAAAAGGTGGTCGGCACGATCGACTGGTCGCTCGAGAAAATCGGTATCACCGGCCGCGCGTCTTATTACGGTGACGTGACCCAACCGAGCAGCGGCAACGGGTTGGCGGCGAATGACATTCACAGCGGCCGCCACACGATTTTCGATCTCGAGGCACGCTATCAACTGGTGAGGAACGTCAACGTCGCGGTCGGCGCGAACAACCTGCTCGACACCTATCCCGATTATGTGAAGCTCACCTCATCGGTCGGCACCACGTTGAACAGCACCGGGTTGGTGGCATTCCCGTATTACTCGCCGTTCGGCTTCAACGGCCGCTACGTCTACGCGCGTATCGGCCTGAGCTGGTAACATCGTGCAGGATTCGGGGGGCGGTCGCTTGGTGGCCGGCTCCCCGATCCGGCGTGCGCAGCAGCGGCGTATCGTCGCCCTCAGCCATCGTGGAGGTCGAGGAACGCCACCACGTCATTTTCGGTCGCACACCACAGACCCGCCTGCACCTCTTCGGGCTGTTGGCTGGCGAGCAGCATCGCCTCGGCTAGCGGACCATAGAACAAGGTCTGCGCAACCGCGTCGTTCTCGTCGAGATAATAGAGCCGCACGGTGGCGGTGGAGGAAGTCGTGCGCATCGCGGTGTCCTGCGACGGCGCGTCGCATTACGCAATATCAACTCGGCGACACGGTCGCCTCAGCCGTCGCAAGCACCGCGACCAGATGCTGTACGCTGGCGCGCAAATCGATCAGTTCGTCGGGCGACAAAGAAAGACCGCTCGCCAAGGTTTGCGGCACATCGCGTGCTTGCTGGCGGAGAGCCCGGCCTTGCTCGGTGAGGGCGACCAGAACGCGTCGTTCATCGGCCGTGTCGCGCTTCCGGGTCACCAACCCGGCCGCCTCCATCCGCTTGAGCAACGGTGTCAGCGTCCCGCTGTCGAGATGCAGTTGCTCGCCGAGCGCGCCGACGCTTTGCGGGGCCTGCTCCCACAAGACCAGCATCACCAGATATTGCGGATAGGTCAGCCCGAGCTTGGCCAACACCGGGCGGTACAGTCGGCCGAACAGGTTGGAGGCGGCATAAAGCGGGAAGCACACCTGCCGGTCGAGCCGCAGGAAATCGTCGTCTTCGCCCATTGCCGCCTCCTCCTCCGTCACTTGGTCGCGACGGTGATCTTGACGTCGATATTGCCCTTTACCGCGTTGGAATAGGGGCAGACGGCATGCGCGGCCGCGACGATCGCCTCGGCGCTGGCCTGGTCAAGCCCGGTGATCGTCACATCGAGCGCGACCGACAGCACGAAGCCACCCGACGCGTTGGGCGACAGACCAACGTCGGCGACCACGACAATGTCGTCATCCTTGACCTTCTCGGCCTTGCCCCGCGTGACGTGGATCACGGCATTTTCAAAGCAGGCGGCGTAGCCGGCGGCGAACAATTGCTCGGGATTGGTCGCCCCGCCCTTGCCACCGAGCGACGTCGGCAGTGCGAGTTGGAGGTCAAGCAGGCCATCCTCGCTACGAATGGTGCCGCTGCGGCCGCCAATAGCGGTTACCTTCGTGCTGTAGAGCGTGCTCATCGTCGTCTCCTTGCTAAACTGTGGAATGTCGAACGCGTTTTATATTGTGTACAATTTAATTGAATGCAAGTGATATTCTGATGGTGTATTTTTCCGGCGGAGTTCCCACATCGCGTTTCGACACTCCTCCAGCCGCAGATGGTGCCGCATGCCAAAGCCGATGAAGATCGATTTCGTTTCCGACGTTTCGTGCCCGTGGTGCATCATCGGGCTGCGCGGGCTTGAGGAGGCTCTTGCGCGGACGGGCGATCTGATCGACGCCGACATCACGTTCCAGCCATTTGAACTCAATCCGCAAATGGGCAAGGACGGCCAGAATATCGGCGAGCATATCGCCGAGAAATATGGCTCAACGCCCGAACAGTCCGCCGCCAACCGCGCGATGATCCGCAAGCGTGCCGCCGATCTGGGCTTCACGATGCAGATGAGCGACACCAGCCGGATCTACAACACGTTCGATGCGCACCGGCTGCTCCACTGGGCGGAGATCCAAGGGAAGCAGGCGGCCTTGAAACGCGCGCTCTTCGACGCCTATTTCACCGATCAGCAGGACCCGTCCGACCACGCCGTGCTGGTCGCCGTCGCCGAGAAGGTGGGGTTAGATCCGGCGCGCGCCGCTGAAATTCTCACCAGCGACCTGTATGCCCCAGAGGTTCGCGCCGCCGAGCAACTCTGGCTCTCGCGCGGAATCCATTCGGTGCCCGCAATCGTCATCAACGATCAGTACCTCATTTCGGGGGGACAGCCCCCCGAAGCGTTCGAGCAGGCGTTGCGCGAGATCGCCGCCGCGTGAACCTGCCCTCCTCGCATGGGCGTATCGATGTATCGATGCTGACCGGAAAAACGACATCCCGCTAATTGTCTGAGTTGTTCTTTGATGTATGGTCCGGCTCACGGGCAGGTCTGGTAGCGATGGTCAAGCATCGGCCACCTGAGGCGGGAGAGTCGAATGAAGCAGCGATCGTCCATGCGGTGCCGAGGGCCGATCGCTGTCCTGCTGATGACATGGGCTGGTGCAGCCCATGCCGACCCCGCGCGGTTCGAGGACTTTAGCTATCAGGGGCGCTCACAGGAGCAGGTCGCGAAAGGCGTGGGCCAGTATATCAACCCCATCTTGTCCGGCTATTATCCCGATCCTTCGGTAATCCGCGTCGGCGATGATTATTTTCTGGTCAACTCGTCCTTCTCGCACTTCCCGGGGCTGCCGATCTTCCGGTCGAAGGACCTGGTCAGCTGGACGCAGATCGGCAATGCGATCGATCGACCCGAGCAGCTTGATTTTACCGGGCGCACGGTTTCGCAAAGCGTGTTCGCGCCCGATATCTCCTACCACGACGGCGTCTTCTACATCGTCAATACGTGCGTGCAGTGTGGCGGCAATTTCGTCATCACCGCGAAAAATCCGGCAGGTCCATGGTCGAACCCGGTGTGGCTACCCTTCGAAGGGATCGATCCGTCCATCTTCTGGGACGGCGACAAGGCGTATATCGTCAACAACGGTGCCCCCGACGAAACGCCACGCTACGAAGGCCATCGCGCGATCTGGATGCAGGCGTTCGACTGGCGGACGCTGAAGCTCGTCGGGCCGCGAACGCAGATCGTCAATGGCGGGGTCGACCTGTCCAAAAAGCCCATTTGGATCGAAGGTCCGCACCTCCTGAAACGCGACGGTCGCTATTATCTGATCGCCGCCGAGGGCGGGACGAGCGACAACCATTCGGAGGTCGTCTTCCGCGCCGATTCCGTTGACGGCCCCTATGTGCCCTTTCCGGGCAATCCGATTCTCACCCAGCGTACGCTCGACCCCAGCCGCGCCAATCCGGTGACATCGGCGGGCCATGCAAAGTTCGTCCAGACGCAGAACGGAGAGTGGTGGGCGACCTTCCTCGCGACGCGTCCCTATAAAGACGGACTCTACAATATCGGGCGCGAGACCTTTCTCCTCCCCGTCACCTGGCGCGACGGCTGGCCACAGATCTTGCCCGCCGGAACCGCGATCCCGTTCGCCGCGCAGCGCCCGAAGCTGCCCAGGCAACCCGCACCGGCGCTGCCAATCAGCGGCGACTTTGGCTATGTCGACACCTTCCAGGGTCCGCGCCTCGGCCCGCAATGGATCGGCATACGCACGCCAAAACATCCGGTCTATCGGCTGGAGCGCGGTGCACTTGTCCTTGAACGCGGTGCCGCGCTGGGAGACGCTTCGGGCGCGCCCGCCTTTATCGGGCGACGGCAGCAGCACCCAATTGCAACCGTCTCGACCACCCTGCGCTATTCCCCCGACGCCGATGGCGACGGGGCTGGGCTCGCCGCGGTGCAAAATGATCGGTCGTACCTCGTGTTCGGCATCACCCGAATCGCAGGCAAGGCGATGATCGCGCTCTACACGCGCGACAACGCCGATACCGACACGCTCGTCGCCTCGGCCCCCGTCACCGCAGCCGACCCGGTGACGCTGACCATCCGCGCTGACGGCGGGACAATGGCGTTCGACTATCGTGTGGGCGGCCAGCAGCAAACGCTCAAGGCCGGACTCGACGACAGCTTCCTCAGCACCAAGCGCGCGGGGGGCTTCGTCGGCACCGTGATCGGCCCTTATGCTTGGAACCATTGATCATGCGACCGGTGCTGCGTCGCGCGGCGCGCCACGAAACGTCAGGAGAGCGGCAATGATTCGATCGGTCACGCACCCATGACCCAGCCCTTTACCCGCCGCGAAACACTCGCGCTCGCCGGACTCGGTGTTATCGGACTGGCGCTGCCAGCCCCCGCCTCTGCCGCGCGAACCGCAGCGGTCGGATCGCTCGCGGCAGCGGCGGCGCGCACCGGACGGCGGTTCGGATCGGCGTTCGCCTGGGGCCCGCCGGGGCACGACGGCGGGACGTTCGCCAACCCGCCTTATGCTGCGTTGCTCGAATCCCAATGCACCATCCTCGTTCCCGAAAATGAAATGAAATGGCAGGCGCTGCGCCCGACGCCGGACGGGTTCGACTTTGGTCGGTTCGACGCGATGATGGCCTATGCGCAGGCCAAGGGCTTTGCCGTGCGCGGGCACAATCTGTTGTGGCATCAACCGAAATGGATGCCGCGCTGGGAAGAAAGCCACGATTTCGGGGCCCGTCCTGCATCTGAGGCTGCGCGCCTTCTCTCGCAGCATATCGATACGGTCTGCACGCGATACGGCAGCCGCATCGAAAGCTACGATGTGGTCAACGAAGCGGTAAACCCCGCGGACGGCACCCTCTATGAGACCGCTTTGTCCCGCGCGCTGGGCGGTGCGACGACGACACTCGACCACGCCTTTCACACCGCGCGCGCCAGCGCGCCGCACGCCCAACTGGTCTATAACGACTATATGAGCTGGGAGCCCGGCAATGCCGCCCATCGCGCAGGGGTGCTGCGGCTGCTCGAAGGATTCCGGGCGCGCGGCGTGCCGGTCGATGCGCTGGGCGTCCAATCCCACATCATAACGCAGGGCCCGGACACCGCGCGCATCGTCGGGCAGTTGCAGCCGGATTGGTCACGGTTCCTCGATGCGGTGACCGTAATGGGCTATCGCCTCGTCATCACCGAACTCGACGTACGCGACAACGCCCTGCCCGCCGACCCGGCACCCCGCGACCGCGCTGTTGCGGATTTCACGCACGCCTATCTCGACGTCATGCTCGATTATCCGCAACTTCGCGATATTTTGGTGTGGGGCATGACCGACCGGTACAGCTGGATCGAGGGGTTCGAGCCCCGCCCGGATAAGGCCCTCCGGCGACCCTGCCCCTATAACCGCGACTTCACCGCCAAGCCGATGCGGACGGCGATCGTCGATGCGCTTTCAGGCGTCCCGCACGCTCGCCGATCTGGCACCAGCGCCTCGCTATAGCCGCTGCGCGGCCAGAATGCGGCCGCCCTTGCCCGCTTGAACCAAAATGGCCTCGCGCAAGCCGGGCCCGGCGGGCTGCGCAATGCGATAGGATTGCGCGCGCCCGGTCCAGGTGCCGATCGCGACGAGCGACCTGACAACATTTCGGTGTGGCAAGGTGCGCCCGCCATTCTCGCCGGCGCGGATCGGCACCAATTGCGTGCGGGGGTCGTAACGTACCAGCCACACCGTTGCTGGGGTCGCGACGCTGCCTTCGGCCACCGTCACGCCCCCCGCGTTGCGCACGATGGCAGGTGCCGATGCGGCGCGGTGGCTGGCCCGGATTGCCGCGGCGAGCTGGTGCGCATCATTGCCGACGACGGTGTCGTGCCCATCGATAATCACTTGCGGTGTCGCCACTTGCCCGCGCCCGGCAGCGTGCGCGTAATCCCATTGCCGCGCAGTGAACGTCGGTTGCGCGAACGTATCCTTCCAGCCAAGGTTATCCCAGTAGGTCACCGCGAAATTCAACGCGAGGACGTCGGGCCGGTCGGCAATCGCATTGAGGTTGGCGTTTGCCGGAGGGCAGCTCGAACAGCCCTGGCTCTCGAACAGTTCGACGACCGTTGGGCCTGCAGCACCCGCCGCGTTCGCCGTTGCGGGAAGGAGCGATACCATGGCCAGCGTCGCGGCGAGTCCGCTTGCAAGCCCCGCCCCCAGAACAATTCGAGCAGATACTCCCGTCATGATCGATCTCCGGCGTTGGAATAAGTGGGAAAGGACGATTCGGACGCGGCCATGCGGCGAAAGCTGCTGGGGTCGGCACCATAGGCTGCCGAAAACGCCCGACTGAAATGGCTGCGACTGGCAAAGCCGATATTCGACGCGATCATCTTGACCGGCAGTCGCGTCCCGTTGAGCAGATCGGCACCCTGCCGAAGCCGCGTTCGAGCAACAAACGCCATCGGCGTCATTGCGAGCTTTGCGGCAAATTCTCGCGCGAAGGCGGAGCGACTCATCGACGCCGCGAACGCCAGGCTGGATACCGTATGCGGGGCCGCCGGATTTTCGATGACCGCCACGATCGCCTTGCCCAGACGCGGGTCACGCAGCGCGCCGAACAGGCCAGCATCGCCTTCAGACCGCGCAACCGCGTCCCGCAACGCCATCACGATGCACACTTTCATCAAAGCATCGACCAGCGCACGGGATCCCTGCCCCGGTGCGGCTGCCTGACGAGTCATCAGGCCACACATCTGCTGGATCAATTGCGGTTCAGCCAGGACCGAGACGATGGGATCGCTCGCCGAAGCCAGCAACTCGAACGTGCCACTGACGCGTGCGGTCACCACCCCCATCGCGATCCGGAGCTCGCTGGCAACGCAATCGGCGTCCATCCCTTCGGCGGGTATGATCGTGCGCTCCAGC
Source organism: Sphingomonas sp. PSPC2-2 (assembly GCF_049897725.1). Classification (NCBI taxonomy): domain Bacteria; kingdom Pseudomonadati; phylum Pseudomonadota; class Alphaproteobacteria; order Sphingomonadales; family Sphingomonadaceae; genus Sphingomonas; species Sphingomonas sp. PSPC2-2. The sequence continues at coordinate 284,490 of NZ_JAFCWU010000001.1, forward strand.
CCGGGCGGCAGCAAGATCAGCGTCCCCTCGCCGCACAGCCGATCGGACTGACGGGGAATCTTCAGCCGCATTGTCCCGGCAAGTATGTAATACACCTCGATGCCATCGCTGCGATTGCCCGCCAGCGCATGGCCGCACCTCAACGACAATTCACGAAAGCTCTGCACCGCAACGCTGAGTGTCGTTAGCATTGTATGGAATTCGGGTTCGTTCATCACATCCTCCGAACCGCTATTTCGCCGCTCCATCGACAATGGTTACAGAAGCGGTTCGATGGTCGGCGCAGAATGACGGGGCGGCGCGCTCGCCACCACAAGAAAACCTCGCACGCAGTTGCTCTTCACTCGCTCGCCCGTGGTCTCCCAAGGGTCATTCGTCGGCGCACTCGTCGACCCTCGTGCGCTACGCCGGTAAGGTAAAGTCGGCCGCGGCCCGAGGCGACCGCACCGTAATCGCCTCGGCCAGAAAATCGGGGACTACCTCCCGCTGCCGGTCTCGGCGATCGGCAAGCCGAAGGTGAAGACCGTGCCGCGCTCTTCGGCAGGGGTCGCCACCAGTCCACCGCCATGGGCGTCGACAATGGATTTGCAAATCGCCAGCCCCATGCCCATCCCCTTCTCCTTGGTGGTGAACAGCGGCGTGAAAATCCGGGTCAGATGCTCGGCGGAGATCCCGGTGCCTGAATCCTCAATCCGAACGACCGCTTTGCCCTCGCTCCGCTCGGTCGTTACCGTCAGGATCCGGTCGGCCTCGGGGATCGAAACCATCGCGTCGATCGCGTTCATGACCAGGTTGAGCACGACTTGCTGCAACTGGACATAATCGCCGGTCACGACCGTTTCCATTCCGTCCAGGTGCGCGATGAGCGCGACACCGCGCTGGTCGATTTCGGCCGCCGTCAGCTCAAGGACATCGCGCACGACGGCGTTCAGGATTACAGGTTCGCGCGAAGCCGGCTCCTGTTTGGCGAGCGCGCGAAGCCCGCGAACGATGTCGGCCGCGCGCAGCCCGCCGTCCTTGATCTGCTCCAGCCCGGATACCGCTTCCGGAATATTGGGCTCCGGCCGCCGCAACCATCGGATGCTCGCGCCCGCATGCGAAACGATCGAAGCAAGCGGTTGGCCAATCTCATGAGCAATCGATGCGGCAAGCCCACCCATCAGCGAAAGATGCGATGTCTGCGCCAATTCGGCCCGCGCGGCCCGCAACGCATTTTCGGTCTGCGATCGGCGCGCATCCTCCTCCATCAGTTCCGCGTGCCGGTGTGCGGTGTCGAGCGCAATACTGGCCACCGCGCCGATGCGCTCGATCAGCGCGACGCCCGACGGCGCGCAGATCTCCGCCGCGCATGTCTCTAAATGCACGATTCCCAAGAGCCGATTGCGCTGTAGCAACGGGATCGACAGAATATACCCCTTTTCCCGATCCCCCGTCATCGCGGGCTTTTGCGTGCGCATCACGGCCTGCAGGACGGTCGGATCCACGCGCTCGGCAGTCGGAATCGCGACGGCGCTGCCAAGCTCGATGCCATTGCGCGTGGCAACGCCCATCGATTCAATGACGGGTTCGCCATCCCGCAGGATCATCAGCAGGCCGCGCTGCGCGCCTGCGCGTTCCATCATTGTCCGCGTGACCATCGCGTTCAATCGATCGGAAGCAAGCTCCTGGGCAAAGGCCTCGGCGAGATCCAGGATCGTATCCAGATCGCGATCCTGATCGACCCGCTGCCGATCAAACCATTCCGGGTGATCGGTTTCGAGGCGTGCCGCTTTCGCGGTAGCGCCCCAATCGAGATAGCCGGTGCGTGCCGCCCGGCCATGATACGCAGCGGTCACGCCAAGCCCGATCGCCGTACAGTGTCGCGCCGCCAGTTCATGCGCCATCGCTCTTTCATGACCAAAGCCATCGCTCGCTTTGACCGCGCGATCATAAAGCTGCAGCGCCTGAAGATCCTCGCCGCGCAATCGCGCCATCTCCGCGTCGACCATGAGGAGCTTGTTCTCGAAATTCTGCGGGTTGAGCCGGGCCCATGTCTCCAGCTTGGCGCGGTGGATCGCCATCTGACCCAACGCATCTCCATCTTCGGCTCCATCTTCGGCGCGCTGTGCGATGCTCAGGGCCGAGAATAACGCGAAATAGGTCAGGTCGATATTGGCCGGCAGCGCCCAAGCCAGCGGCTCTGCGTCCTTGAGCACCCATTCGGCACGCGCGTAATCTTCGAAAAGATAGGCGGCGATACCGGCGTACAGGCGAACCCAGAAGCGAGTCGACGCCGAAGTGATCTCGCCCGCGGATTCGAAAGGTACCATCGCGTGACCGTTGCTAAGCTCACGCACCAGCCCCTGTTGCGCGCCGATCAGCAGCTCGATGTCGCGAAATGCGATACGGCGAGTCAAATCCAGGCCGCGCTCCGCCTCCTCGTCGACCAGGGAAAGCGGTGCCCCCATCATCAACAGGTCCGACACAAGGTGGTTGCGCGCGTAACATGTCATGCCAAGATCGCCCGCGGCATACCCAGCCGCAATCGCTTCGCGAATGCGGAGGATCGCGCAAGAGAAGGGCTGCGTCCACGGGCTGAGCTGATCCAGCGCGACGAGAGTACCCGTCCGCTGCGTCTCGAAGCCATGCCGATCGACCAGCGCGAGCGCGGCCAGGGCATATTCCAGGCCATCGGCATATTGCCCGTAGAAATCGCAAACGAACACCCCGAACCAGGCGAGTCCATAGGACGATCCCGCAGTCGCACCATGCGCCAGCGTCAGTTCGGCAATCTTGGCAAGGTGGATGAAGCGCAGGCCGTCATCTGAAAAAATTGCCGCCACCATCGTCGACAACAGCCCCATGATCGCCTCGATCGCGGGGTCATCGGTTTTGGGCAGATCCGCCAGGCTCGCGATCGGGGTATCGCCCAAAGCCGCGCGGACTCGCTCATAGGCGGCGTCGCATTCCTCGCGTGAGGGAAAACGATGGAGATCGACGCCGAGCAGAGCGAGCCCTGCCAGCCCCGCTGCGATCGCACCGTCATAATCGGAATGCAGCGTCCGGGTAACGGCCTTCAGGCGGTAGGCCTGGGCCCTGTCGATAGGTTCTGCCGCATGGATCAGTAACGCGTCGATCCCGTGCTCGGCCCGCTCTACAGCACCAATCTGCAAAAGGTTCTCGGCTCTGCGAAAGTTGATTTCGAACGCCAACCGATAATGGCTTTCCCACCACGCTTCGGAAAACAGGGCATTTGCCCCTTCAATATACCGTGTGACCTGGTCCACGGCTGCCGTTTGGAGAGCGCGCGCCGCCGCGTCGAGCAGGGTCCGCGCGAAGAGCGGTCTGTCGGTGGACGGAATCTCGCTTGCCATCGCCGCAACCACATGGTCGGCAATGTCAAAGTCGCTGACTGAGGCGGTGCCACGCAAACGCAGCAGCAGCCGGGCGAGCTCGACATGACGTACCGGTCGCTCGGCTTCTGGCGTCAACGCAATCGCGACCTCCATGATGCGGTCATGCGCGAACGCATATCGTGTCGCATCCCGATGGAGAAAACCGCCTTCGACGAGCGGCTGCGCCCGGTGCGTAAGGCGGTCAAGATCCACGCGGAGAAACGCGGCAAGCAAGCTGCCATCGGCGCGAGTGCCGATCAAAGCAAGCGCCTGGAGCACCGCGCGCTGTTCCTCGGGCAAGCGCTCGACGCGGCTTCCGGTAAAGTCGACGACATTGCCTGTCTGCACCGAGGATTCGAGGCCTTCCCCCGTCCAGGTCCAACAGCGCCGGGCAGCATCGTATCGGATGACGCCCGCATCGCGCAGGGCACTTAACACTTGCTGGACGAAGAACGGATTGCCTCCGGTTCGCGCATGGACGGCGCGCCCGAGCGCGTCGACATCGCGCGTGGTTCCGCCAAAGGTGGATTCGAGCATTTCCACGATGGCTGCGGCGTGCAGCGGTGCCAACGCGATTTCAGTAACCGGGAGCGCATGCGATTTGATGGCGTCCAGAAACCCGGACGGCTTCAGATGCAAATGCGCTTCGTCTTCGCGATAGGCTAGAATGACGAGGGTGTTTTGCGGTGGCGTCCTGGCGAGGCTGACCAACATTTCCAGCGAGAACGGGTCCGCCCACTGAATATCGTCCAGGAACAGAATCAACGGTGCCTCTCGCGTGGCGAGCGCACCGATGGTTGCCAGCAGCGCCTGATGCAGCCGAATTTTCGCAAGCGCGGGCGACATATCTGTTCTCGCACCCGCCGTCCCGAGAACGATCTCCATATCCGGAACAAGATCGACCACCAATCGCGTGTCGTTCCCCAATTGCGGAAGGAGGCGCGCGCGTAGGTTCTGCAACGTCGCGTCGCTTTCGCCGAGCAACGCATGCGTCAGGCCATGCAAAGCCTGGGCAATGGGCGCAAACGGCGCGTTGTGATGTAACTGGTCGCATTTTCCGGTGGTGAAACGATGTGGCGATGCCGCCATGAGCATCCGGAAGCGGCGTACCAACGCCGACTTTCCGACGCCGGACACCCCCGAAAGCAAAATCCCTTCTGCTGTGCCGCTGCCGCAAACCCGCGCCAGCGCGTCTGCGAGGGCAGCGCTCTCGGCGATACGGCCGAACAAACGGCGTGTGAACGTGGTATCCGACGGACCGTCACTGGCGGGCTCCGCAATATCGCGGTTTGGCGGCGTAAAGCTGGACGGGCTCCAGGGATCGGCTGAGGTCATATCAATCCAATACCGTTCAGAAAGGAGACTCGCATGCATCTGATCGGCATGGCCTTTCGGCCATGCAATAAAGTCGAGCGCGGCTCCGTCCCTGGGGAGGCGAAGGTCGCGCTGGATATATGGCGTAATACGGTTAGTCATCGGCGGATTGTACAATCTCAACACGGACGGCAATGTCGCGCGCAAACCCGCGCTTGCGCGGCCAGAAGCATTTCTATTATTTCCGACTGGATCGATAGGATATCCTCCACAAAGGAGGCCCCGTGACCGATTTACGCACCGACAACGATATCGCACCGATTCCCCCGCGCACCGTTGGCGACGCAATCGCCGATCTGCGCGAGGCGCGCGAGGAATGGCGGTCACGGCAGGACGAGGCACGCGATGTGGAAAGTTTCCCGTCGCGCGCGGCGCTGGAGCGGGTGCTGTCCCTGCTTGCCGCAGCGTTGTATCCGCGTCGCCTCGGCCATTTCCGCGGCCCCGTAGCGGAGGAGGACACTTTCGTTGTCGCCAAGCTGCTGGCCGCGATAACCGATCTCGAGCGTGAGATCGGCCATGAACTCGGCTATTGGCAGTGCGAGGCCGGGGCCTTCGAGGCCGACCATGCCACCACCATCGTGCGGCTGTTCACGGCCACGCTCGGCGACATCCGGCGCTTGATCGACAGCGATGTCGAGGCGGCGTTTCTCGGCGATCCGGCAGCGCGCAGCGTGGACGAGATCCTGGTCTGCTATCCCGGCGCGATCGCCAGCCTGCACCACCGCATCGCACACGAACTGAACAATCTGGGTGCCCCCATCGTTGCGCGGCTCATTTCGGAAATCGCCAACGAACGCACCGGCATCGATATCCACCCTGGTGCGCAGATCGGCCCGCGCTTCTTCATCGATCACGGCACCGGCGTCGTGATCGGCGAGACGGCGATCATCGGCGCGCGGGTGCGGCTGTATCAGCATGTCACGCTCGGCGCGCGCAGCCCGGTCGGGGCGACCCGCGACGACGTGCGCCACCGCCATGCCCGCCACCCGATCATCGGGGACGATGTCGTCATCTACGCCGGTGCCACCATTTTGGGCCGGGTGACGATCGGCGCGCGATCGACCATTGGCGGCAATGTCTGGCTACTTTCGGATGTGCCCGAGGACAGCGTGCTCGTTCAGCCGGAGGCGCTCCGGCTGGATCGCAAAGCGGGGCTGGACTTGCGCGAGACGTTGCTCGGGCAATCGGCATGACGGTGGCGAAACGCCCCGTCATCGGCGTGCTGTGCTGCAACGAAACACTGGGGCGGCCGGTGCAGACCGTCGCCACCCGCTTTGTCGCCCCCCTTGCGCGCTTTTCGGACAGCACGGTGATGCTGGTGCCGGCGGTGCGCGATGCCGTCGATATCGCCGTGCTCACCAGCCTGCTCGACGGCGTATTGTTGACGGGATCGCGCTCCAACGTCGCGCCGGAACGCTATGGCGGTGCCGCACTTCCCGAAGGCCAGCAGATCGACCGCGAACGCGACGAGGTCGCGCTCGCCTTGGCCGGACGGATGATCGAAGCCGGCAAGCCCGTGTTCGGCATTTGTCGTGGTTTGCAGGAGATCAACGTTCTGTTCGGCGGCACGCTGTCGACCGATTCGTGCAGGGGACGGCATCATCGCGGGTCCTGGGACGGGTGCTTCGACACGCTGTTCGGCCACCGCCACGATGTCGAGCTGAACGACGGCGGTCTGCTCGCTTTCGCGACCGGGCGTCAGCGGATGTCGGTTAACTCGGTCCACGAACAGGGCATCGATCGGCTTGGCAGCGGACTGACGGTGGAGGCGGTCGCCGCCGATGATGGCCTGATCGAGGCGATCCGCGCGCAACCGTGCGGGGCCGAGGTGCTGGCGGTGCAATGGCATCCCGAATGGGATGTCGATCACTCCCCAGAAAGCCGCGCCTTCTTCTCCGTGGTCGGCACTTCGCTGCGCGCCGCCTCAGACGCACGATAGCTACGGCCCCGGCGCTCCACCGCTACAGCCCTTCCGCCACCCAATGCGCGTTGGAGAGGCGGCGGGCCAAGGTCCACGCCTGCCCGCGAATGTCGGGCACCGCGACGATTTCCCAGAACGCGCCGCGCGTCATCGGCCCGAGCGCGAACAGGCGACGGTTGGCCATGCCATCACGACCGATCACCCGCATCTGCTCATCCACATCGATCCCGAGCCGCGCGGTATCGGGGCGAATGACGCCCCGCGCCACCAAAGCGCCGAGCATCGGCGCGCTGGTCCGACCGAGATCGCCTTGCGGGCCCGTGCAATTGATGATCCGTTGAACGATGCGGGTCCGTCGCGCGTCCTCTCCGCGAGGTCGCCACTCGACCGCAACACCGTCGGCGCATGTCGCAGCGAGACCGATCTTGCCAGCGACGATTTCAAGCCGCCCGCTTGACCGCAAGGCGGCGATGCGGTCGGCCACTTCGGGGGCCAAACGGTGGCGGTGAATGTCCCACCACGGGCGCGCGTGGCGAATGAACCGTGCGCGCTCCGCAGCGGTGGCGGCGCGCCACATATCCTGGGTGAATGGGCGCAACTCGTCGATCGCGCTGCGCCAGCCGATGGCCGCGCTGCGCCTGCGGAGGGCTCGCACCAGATGGGAGAGAACCGTCGACGGCCGCTCCGCAATCGCAGTCCACGCGCCAGCCGGTGCAGCATGGGCGTGCGGTAACAATCCTCGCCGCGACAGCGCGATAATCCGCCCCGCAAACCCCTTTGCCTCCAGCAGCAACACGACATCGACCATCGTCAGCCCGGTGCCGAGGATCAGCACCGTATCATCGTCGAGCAAGCCTTCGGTCGCCTCCGCACTCCAGCAATCGCCGACATAGCAGCCGGGTCCAAGCGATTCCGCCACCAGCTCGACCGGCGTATGCGGTGGCAAATTGCCCACCGCCAGCACAGCGGCATCGGCCTCGACCGAGGCACCATCGGCCAGCAGGACGCGCACGCCGCGATGCTCTGTCACGTCGACCGCCTCGCCGCGCACGATCCGCAAGCGGCCGGGAAAATCCGCGGCGACGCGATCGAGCAGTTCGCGCAGATAGGTGCCGTAAACCAAGCGCGGCACAAAGCTTTGCCCCGCCGCCGCGTGTCCACGACTCGCCAGCCAACGCACGAAATGGCCCGGATCGTCGGGAAACGCGCTCATGTTGGACGCTCGCACGTTGAGCAGATGCGATGGGTGCGCCGCGCCATAGGCAAGGCCAACGCCTGCATCCGCTTGCTGGTCGATCAGGGTCGCACGCGGTCCATCATGGCGCAGCACGTTGATTGCGGCGAGCGACCCCGAGAACCCCCCGCCGACGATCGCCACATGCGCAATCACGCCCTCCCCCGGGGGCCGATGCCATTGCTGCCGTTCCTCGAGCGTACGCGGTTCACATCCATCTCCCATGTCGTGCACTTCACCGAGAAGGACGCACCGGCTGCGGCGATATAGCCGAGCTTAGCGCCCAGATAGATTTCCCTGCGTCCAATTGCCCGCACTTCGGGACAGACTATCGATCTGGCGCAACCGGCATACGCTCTGGCGCAGCTCTATTGCCTAGTACCGTAGTAGGAATAGCTTTTGATACGTGGAAGCGAAATCCGACTCGACCTCCGGGAGAGTCGCAAGCGACCACCAAAGTTGATGGGAGAGCAGTCATGGTCTTTGTTACCGACGTGCTGACCGACACTCCGCTGCCGATCCTGGTATCGGTACGCGGTGATTCGCCGTCCTCCACCCCAATCGCCCGGGTCGAGCTGGACCTTTCGAAATTCCACAATGGCCGCTGGGCGGTGCAGCTCGACGCGACCTTTTCACGCGGCGATGCACCAGTGGTGATCCTCGCGCGTGGGGTGGCATGCCTGGCCATAGCGTGGTGGGCACAACTTTCGCCGCGCAGCTATCTGCGATCGGTTCGCGGTGCCGTGTTCGACTCGCCGCTCGCAGTGGACATGAGCCAAGTGGCCGTCGCCGCAGCAATCCGGAGTGGGCCTGCCTATCGCCTCCCCTTTCCCTCGATCGTGGTAAACGATGCATCGTTCCGGATCGGGGAGGTTCTGCATCTTGCCGACAAATGGGGCAGCCGGTTCGTCGAAAAGGCCGGAGCTTCGGCTGGCCAGCCCAGCAATCGCAACGGCCGCTTCACTGATGCCGAAGAGGGCCTGCTGGCCTATCTGGACGTGCTCGACCGAACCGTGCCCGCGCCGCAATCGCACGCCGCGCAGGTGCCCGAAGTCCCGGTCCTCGCCCCGCAAGACTAACCGTCATTGCCAAGGCGTACGACCGCGCGCCTGTTCCTGTCCCCGGGAGCCCGGGGACAGGATCGTCAAAGCAGGCGTCAGCCGCCCTTGCGGCCTGATGCGCCAACGATCGGGGGTTGCGGCGCAGTGGGAGCGGTCCACCTGTTCATCCACCCCAGCACTTCGCGATACCATTGGCGGCTCTCGCGTGGCTTCAGCACCCAATGGCTGCCGCCCGGGAACACCACCAGCCGCGATGGGATGTCGCGCCGCTGGAGCGCGGTAAAAGCGGCGATGCCCTGCGTATAGGGAATACGGTAATCGCCTTCGCTGGTGATGACGAGCTGCGGCGTTTTCCACGCGGTCACATGGTTGACCGGGTTCCACTTCTCGAAAGCGGCGGGATCCTCATAATAAGGATGGCCGCCATGCTCCCACTCGTCGAACCACAGTTCTTCGGTTTCATAGGCCATGGCGCGGGCGTCGAACACGCCGTCATGCTGCACGATGCACTTGAAGCGATCGGGCCAGTTGCCCTCGATCCAGTTCATCATATAGCCGCCATAAGAGGCCCCCAGCGCACAGGCATTGTCCGCGTCGAGCCACGCAAACTTGTCGGTCGCGGCCTTCAGCCCGGCTTTCAGATCCTCCAGCGGCCAGCCGCCCCAATTGTTGCGGATCGCATCGGTGAAGCCCTGCCCGTAGCCGGTCGAGCCGTGGAAATCGACCGCGACCAGGCCATAGCCTGCGCCCGCGAACACCGCCGGATTCCAGCGATACGACCAGCTATTGTTGCTCGACCCTTGCGGGCCGCCGTGCACCATGAACGCGATCGGCACCTTGCCGGTGCTGCCCGCAGGCTTCACCGCATAGCCCCACACCGTATCGTTATTGGCCCCGGTGAAGCTGAACTTGGTGACGCTCGGCATCTCGACATCGGCCAGCTTGGCCGCGTTGACCGAGGTCAGCCGTACCGAACTCTTGCCGGTCAGGCGGTAGAAATCGTCGGGCGCGGTCAGCGAATTCATCGCATACACCACGCCGGTTGGCGTCGGCACCACGGCCGAGACACTGCCCACCCCGGTCAGCCGCGCGACCGCGCCGGTTACGGGCGAGACCGACCAGATCGGCGTTTCCTGCGTATCCTCGGCGGTAACGAAAATCGTCTTGCTGTCGGGGCTCCACGCGATCGAGGCGACCGAGCGATCCCAGCCTTCGGTCAGCGCGCGCACTGCGCCGCTCTTCAGGTCGCGCAGCATCAGCACTTGCCGATCAGCCTCATAGCCCGGCCGCTTCATCGCGAACCAGGCGAGATACTTGCCGTCGGGTGACGTGGTCGGGAGATTGTCCATCCCGTCATTGGCATCGGTAAGATTGACCGGCGCAGCCGACCCATCCGCAGGTGCCGCGAAAATATCGAGATTGGTCGACAGCGGCTCGATCCGACCGGCCTCGCGCAACGCGAAATACACGATCTTGCCATCCGCGCTCCACGACACTTCCTCGCCGCCGCCAAACGGCTTGGACGGGGCGTCCCCAACCAGCTTGCCTTCGATCGGTAAGCCGTTGCCCGTCGCGCCCGCTGCCGTCAGCGGCAGGACGAACAGTTGCGAGCGCGTGCCATCGGCCCAGCTCGCCCAATGCCGCACGAACATCTGGTCATAAGTGCGACCATTGCCGGCATTGGCATCCCGCTTGATCATCGCCGGTTCGAGGCTGGGCGCGCCCGGCAAGCGATCGGCCCATATCAGCAATTTGTCGTCCTGCGGCGAGACCTTGAAGCCGCCCATCCCGCCCTTGAAATGGGTCAGCTGCAGCGGCGCGCCACCCGCGATGCCGATCGACCAGACCGCATCCTCGCCGCCCTTGTCGGACTGGAAATACACGGTCTTGCCGTCATGCGAGAATTGCGGCGCAGTCTCGTTGACGTCGGCCTCGGCGATCAGTTTTTCCGGGGCGGCACCTTTGCGCGTCAAATCGAGCCGCCACAGATCGAAGCGACCGCCATCGATGGTCAGGTCGGTCTCGCGCTGCTGCCACACCAGCCAATGCCCATCGGGCGAAACGGCTGGAGCGGAGACGCGCGACAGCGTGGACACATCGTCGATCGTCAGTTGGCGGGCGACCGCAGGCGCGGCAACGAAAGCGGCCGTCAAAGCGGTCGCAGCAAGCAGTGTTTTCATGAACGCAGGTTACAGCAGAACCGCGCGGCCGCTGCAATCACCGCCGGACGGCTTATTTGCCGGTAATGCGGTCGATTTCCTTGGCCACCATCGTCTCGACGATCGCGGGCAGATTGGCATCGAGCCAGTCGCGCAACATCGGGCGCAGCATATCGCGAACCATGCCTTCCAACGTGTCCGATCCGCTGACCTCGGGCTTGACCACCAGCCGCGACAGCACATCCAGCGGCCCGCGCGAGGCTTCGGCGGTGCGCGGTGAAACAATCGACTCGGGCGCGGGCGTTTCAGGCACCGGCTTTGCCGCGACGGGCGGCGGCGCGCGAACGGGTTCGGGGGCTGGCTCCGGCACGAGTTCCTCCCTGGTCACGGCCCGGGCGATCCGCGCCGATTGTGGGTAATTCTCGGGCTGAGGACGGCGGTCGAGCTCGGGGGCCGGTTGGCTCAACTCGAGAATTTCGTCGTCACTAAAAGGGGTTGGCTCGGATCGCGCGGGCAAAGCACGCGCCGGTCGCTTGGCACGCGCCGGGGCCGCGTCATTCTCTTCCGCGATGATCCGCTTGATCGATGAGAGGATGTCCTCCATCGATGGCTCCGCGCTCAAATCCCCCATCGACAACCCCTGAAAAGTGCGTCGATCCGCCGGTTAGCGGTTCTTCGTTGCTTCACCTGCGGTAATTGGAGCACTTCTGTCAACTGGCGCGTCCAGAATCGGATCGAGCGGGCGGGTGACCTTGGCGTCTTGCGGGCGAGTCGCGTTGGTCCGCGTGCCGGTAACTGCGGGATCGGGATCCGACGAAAAGTCCGAAATCCGGCCGCGCACGCTCTTATAATGCGCCACCGGATCGTAGAGCGGGCCGCCGTCAAGGCCAAGACTGCGCGCCTCGGCCCGCCCCATCGCCGCCAGCAGTGCAAAGCCCGCGACATAGGCATCACGCCGCGCCGTCACCAAGGTGACCTGCGAGTTGAGCAATTCCTGCTCGGCATTCAGAATATCCAGAATGGTACGGTTGCCGACGCTGTTTTCCGCGCGCACCCCTTCCAGCGACAATTTGTTGGCGTTGACCGCCACTTCGCTCGACGCGATCACCTCGAGCGAGGATTTCCAGACCGCATAAGCCGATCGCGCTTGCGAGATCACGCCGCGCTCGGTCTCGGTGACGCGCTCGATCGCCTGCAACCGCGCATCCTGTGCCTGCCGGATCTGCGCGGCCGGACGCCCGCCCTGGTACAGCGGCAACGTCAGCCCCAGACCGACGGTCGAGGATGTGCCCGTCTGGCCAATCGCCACGCCGGTGCCTGACCCGAGCGATCCGAGATAATTGTAATAATTGCCACCGACGTTGACGCTGACCTTGGGCAAGCGATTCGAGCGCGCTACGCCAATGTCATACCCTGCGGCTTCGCTCGCTTTGGCGGCCGCCAACAGCGTCGGATTGTCCTTCAACGCCACGTCCACCGCAGTATCGGGATCGGCGGGAAGATTGGGGAGCGCCGGTGGCGGCTCAAGCGCATCGGGCGCAGTGCCGACATAGCGGATATAACTTTCCCGGCTGGAAATCAGCCGCGCCTGCGCCGTTTCAAGCTGGCCGCGGGCGACGGCGAGACGCGCTTCAGACTGCGCGACGTCGGTCCGGGTCAGATCCCCCACCTGAAACCGGTCGCGGCTGGCCTGCAGATTGACCTCAAGCACCTTCACGTTCTGAATATTGAGGCCGACGATCGCCTCATCGCGGATGACATCCATATAGGCACCCACGACCGTGGTGAACAAATCGGACTCGGTCCCGCGCAAGCTCAACTGGCCGCCTTCGACGCGGGTTTGCGCGGCACGGACGCTGTTGCGCACCGCGCCACCTGCATAAAGCGGCACCGACAGCGTCGCGCCGGCGGTCGCGCTGCGATCGGGCGACACGAAGCTGTTCGAGGATTTGACGACGTTCTCGGTATAGGCGCTTTGCAGATTGACGGCAGGCAGCGCCTGCGACCGCGCGATCGGCACGTTTTCGTCGTTTGCGCGCACGTTTGCACGCTGCGCGGCAAGCGTCGGGTTGGTGTTATACGCCTTAACCAGCGCCTCGCGCAGCGTCTCCGCAGAAAGCGGGGTCGCCGCGAGCCCAAGCAGCGCAACGCCAGCCAGTAGGTGTATCGATCGCATGGGTCGCTGGTCTTTTCTGCTCAGAACGTGAAAGTGCGCGGCTGCGCAAAGCCGGGAAGCGGCACGCATTCGATGTCGGCAAAGGCGAGCAAGCCGAACCCGCCCGCGCTGCGCCGCCCGGCGGCAAGGCGCGTGATACCGCGATCGACGATCCCGGCCACCGCACGGCCACCAATTGTGACCTGCTCGACCAGGGCATCGGACACGCCTTCGACCGCGCCATCGATCACCAGCACGTCATAGGGCGCGCCAGCGGCATGGCCGTTTTCCAGCGGCCCTTCGACCAGCGTGACATTCGCAATCCCGGCCAGCGCGGCGCGGGCATGGGTGGCGAGCGCCGGATCGCACTCGACCGCGACGACCGACGCCACCAATTCTGCAAGCACCGCAGCGGTATAGCCGCCCGCCGCACCGATCAGCAGCACGCGGTCGGCGGGGAGCAATTCCGCCTGGGTCAGCAAGCGCCCGGTGGCGATCGGCACGTTCTGCGCGCGGCCGTGCCCAAGCGGTACGGCGGTATCGCGATACGCGAGCGCCGCCACCTCGCTCGGCAGGAATGCCTCGCGCGGGACCGAGTCCATCGCCGCGACGACGCGCGCATCGCTGACGGCATTGGTACGAAGCTGGCTTGCCACCATTGCATGGCGCATCGCGAGCATATCCGAATCGTGCGTATTCAAATTCATCGTGCCACCCTTGTCGGACACCCGGTTTTGCACAACTGTTGTAGCTGTGCAATACACTAGTTGAGAGTGCTCACCTCTATCGTGGCGAACCGGGTTCGCCAAGCGACGCGTATCGGCATTTTTGCAAGCGCGTGGTTGACAGCGGGCGCGGACGCTTGCATCTGCGCCGCTCTTCGGCCCGATGGCGGAGTGGTGACGCAGAGGACTGCAAATCCTTGCACCCGGGTTCGATTCCCGGTCGGGCCTCCACAACAGCTTCCAGCGACGCACGCAGCGGTCCTGGTGCAGCGGATTTCCAACAGGCCGCGATAGAGACATTTTGCCCGCGTGACATAGCGAACAGCGCGCCATAAAGCGTCGATCGTGCAACCGTTCCGCGATCATATCCAGCAACATCGCGTCCTTGCGGCCTGGCTGCTGGCGTTTGCGCTGCTGCTGAAAGTCGTCGTGCCCAGCGGGTACATGCTGGACACGTCGCAGGGTACGATTCGCATTGCGATCTGTTCGGGCATGGGCCCGATGAAGACGATGGCGATGGCAATGCCCGGCATGGACCACTCAGTATCGCAAAAGCATCAAAAGGACGGCGAGAAAGCCGATCAGCCCTGCGCCTTTGCCGGCCTGAACGCGCATTCGGTTGCAGCGACCGACCCGATCCTGCTCGCACTCGCCATCGCTTTTGTGATGGCGCTCGTCTCGCGCCGGATCGCGCCGCCGCTGGTCGGCCTGCGCCTGCATCTCCGTCCCCCGCTGCGCGGACCACCTGCCACCCTATGACGATCGATAGAGCCGCGACGCGCTGAGCAAGCGCCGTCGCGACGGACGTGCATGGCCCACCGCCGCGCGCCCGCTACCAGCGTTTACAGGGGATTTTTTCGTGCGCCTTCCATCAACGTTTCTCGCGGCGTCGATCGCCGCGCTTGCCGCTGCGTCGGCGTCCGCTCAGACAGGCACCGACACGCGACGCCAGGAATTGCTGCGCCAACGCGCGGCGATCGACGCCGAACTGCAGCGCCTCGACACGCCCGCAAAGACCCCGGAAAGCCAGCCGAATCGAGCGGGCACCGCATCGACATCCCCCGACGACATCATCGTCACCGGGCGCGCGTTGACGCTGACGACCAAGGTCGCGGGCCAGACCGACACCACCATCACCAACGCCGCGTTCCGCAATACGCCCGCCACGACCATCGCCGACATCGTCAAACTCTCCCCCGGCGTCACCGTCATTGGCGGCAATGGCCCACGCGATGTGGGAGTCTCGATCCGCGGCTCGAACGCGCGCAACAGCTTCGGCGCGCGCAATATCCAGGTGTTCGAGGATGATTTTCCCGTCACCCAGCCCGACGGCCTTGCCCGGTTCGATCTGACCGACCCGCATGCTTATGGCGCGGTCGACGTCGTGCGCGGCCCGTCCTCGGCGCGCTATGGCAATTATGCCGTCGAAGGGGCGATCAACTTCCGCACGCGGCGTGGACGCGACCTGCAAGGCGTCGAGGCCGGAGTCGATGGCGGCAGCTATGGCTATCTCAACACCTACGCCACGCTCGGTCATGCCGGACCCGGCTATGAATATGCGGTGTTCGGCAGCTTCGCCCGCGCCGATGGTGCGACCGGCCATACCGGTTACCAGACCGGTACGATCAACGCGCTGGCGACCTTTGCCCTGTCGGACCGCGACCGTGTCACCGGCAAGGTGATCTACAATGAAGGCGAGTTCCGCCTGTCCACGCGGCTGTCGTTCAACCAATATCTCGCCAATCCGTACCAGCAAGGATGCGATCAGGCAGCCACTGCCGCCGCAGGCTGCGGGACGATCTCAGTGCTGGCAAATGGCATCAACGGCACCCGCATCGCCCAGACCGCGAGCGAGGGCGATCTCGCGCGAAACGACCGCCGGACCATTGTCGGTGCACGCTATGAGCATGACTTTTCCGCAGGCACGACCTGGCGCACGCAAGCGACCTTCGACAGCCGTGTGGTGTTCCAGCCGACCAGCGCAACCCCGTTTCGCGGCACGCTCAACAGTTACAATCTGAGCTCTGACGTCACCGCGCACAGCCAGATATTGGGCATGGATGCGCTGAGCTTTATCGGGATCTTCTACAACTATCTCGACGGGCAGAATTACTCGTTCAACAAGACGCCTGCAGGCCGCAACGGCATTGGCGCGCCGACCCAGACGGTGTTCGGCGGTGTGCGCAATATGGGGGTTCGCGCCCGCGAGGAATTGGCGCTGACGCAGGACCTGCAGCTGATTCTTGGCATTGGTTATGAGCATTCGAAGATCGACATGCGCCAGACGAACTACGCCTACCCTGTCGGTGCCAATCCGACGCTGACCAATATCCCGGCGATCCGCGATTTCGACAATGTCGCGCCCGAGGCGTCGCTGGTATGGCAGGCCGCGCCCGCAGTGCGGCTGCACGCCCGTGTCGGTACGGCCTACGGTATTCCGCAGTCAGGCCAGCTTTTCGTCACGACGGCAGGCGTCGCCGGCAACAATATCGACCTCAAGACGCAGACCAGCACCGGCGTGGACGTCGGTGCGGAGCTGACGCTCGGCGACACCCTCAAGGCCGAAGTGACGGGTTATTATGAGTGGTTCCGCAACGAGCAGGTTAGCCAGTCGGCGGGGGTGAACCTGTTGTCCTTCACCACCAACGTGCCGCGCTCGATCCATCGCGGCGTGGAAGTCGGCGTCAACTGGAAGCCCCTGCCCGCGCTCCTGCCCGGCGGCTATGTCCAGGCGACCTACAGCTATAACGACCAACGCTATACCAGCTATGTCGAGCGGCTGACCTCGGGGGCGGTGTCGGCCACCTTCGATCGTGCCGACAACCGCATTCCGGGCGTGATCCCGACCTTCGCCAACGGGCGATTGGGCTATGACCAGCCGCACGGTGCCTTCGCCGGGTTGGGCGGCTTTGCCGAGGTGACCTACCGCTCGCGCTATTTCATCGACAATGCCAATTTGCTGCGCATTCCGGGCTACACGCTGGTCAATCTCAACCTGCATTACGATCCGCCCGCTGCAGCAGGCTGGTGGTCGCGTTTGTCCTTTTACGCATCGGTGCAGAATTTGGCCGACAAGACCTATGTCGGTTCGGCGTCGATCATCTCGGACAGTCTGGGCGCTGCGAGTGCACAAAACCCCGCCTCGGTGCTGATGGGCACCACCGGATCCTTGTACGCGGGCCAGCCGCGCACCGTCTATGTCGGCCTGAAGGGCCGGTTCTGAGGAGGAAGTGATGGCCAACCCCGCCCGCCCGCAACTCAGCTATAACGCCGTCTGGCGCTGGCATTTCTATGCCGGCGTGTTCTGCGTGCCCTTCGTGATCTGGCTGGCGCTGACCGGCACGATCTATCTGTGGAAACCGCAGATTGAGGCGTGGCTGGACCAGCCCTACACGCATCTGCCGACCACCGGCCCGACGGCATCGCCCGATGCGCAGGTCGCCGCAGCCTTGCGCGCGGTGCCGGGATCGACGCTGCACAAATATGTGCTGCCCGAGCGCCCGGACGAGGCGGTGCGCATCCTCGTCACCAAGGATCGTCAGGACCAACGCGTCTATGTCGATCCGCGTTCGCTCGCTGTCCTCAGCGTCGTCAGCGAGGAGCAGCGGCCGATGCGGCTGATCTTCCATCTGCACGGCGAATTGCTGGCGGGTGCGTTTGGCAGTTACATGGTGGAGATCGCCGCCTGCTGGACGATCGTGATGTTGCTGACGGGCTTGTATCTGTGGTGGCCGCGCGGGCGATCGGGTTTGGCGGGGGTGCTGTATCCCCGCCTGGCGGGCGGACGTCGGGTGTTCTGGCGCGATCTTCACGCCGTCTCGGGCATTTGGGTATCGCTGTTCGCCCTCGCGCTGATCCTCACCGGGCTGCCCTGGGCCAAGGGTTGGGGCAACTATCTCACCGAAATCCGACAACTTACCGGCACCGCGCGCGGGCCGGTCGACTGGACGATCGGCGGCAAGCCACCGCAGGCCGAAGCGATGTCGGGAGACCATGCCGGACATGGCGGCATGGCGATGCCGCGCGCGCCAATCGTGTCGGGCGAACTCGCGCGCGTCATCGGAGTGGTGCGACCGCTCGCGGTGGCCCCACCGGTGCTGATCTCGCCGCCGATGCGTCCGGGCGACCCCTGGACGGCAGCGTCCGACGCGGCGAACCGACCATTACGTAGCACGGTGAAGATTGACGGTCGCACGGGCACCGTCATCAGTCGCGAAGGCTTTGCGCAGCGCCACTGGATCGATCAAACGATCGGCTACGGTGTTGCAGGGCACGAGGGCGCGCTGTTCGGCCTAGCAAATCAACTACTTGGCACCGTTACCGCGCTGTTGCTGGTGGTGCTGGCGGTGTCGGGCGTGGTGATGTGGTGGCGACGACGGCATGTTGGCCTGGGCGCGCCGATCGCGCTGTCCCGCCCGCGCCTTGGGGCGGGACTGGCCATCGCCATCCTCGCCCTGGCCTTATACCTGCCCTTGTTCGGCCTGACCCTTATAGCCGTGCTGGTTGCCGAAAGGGTTGTGGGGCGATGGATGCCCGGCCCCGCCATCTGGCTTGGACTGCGGGCAAGCCTAGCCCCGCGCTAACGCAGCCTCCAGGGCCGGGATAAATGGCAAATCGGCCGGGGGCATCTCCAGCCCCCGCAGGTCGGCGGGGGCGTGCCACGCGATCGCCGTCGCGTCGAGCGCCTGCGGCTCGCCTGTCCAAACCCGACACACGTAGAGCAAGAGCAGCAAATGCCGGTCGGCAAGCGGTGCGCTGGCGAAGGTCAGCGGCGCGAGCGCGGTCGGCGCGACCACGACGCCCAGTTCCTCCTCCAGCTCGCGCACCAACGCCGCCTCGGGCGTTTCACCGGCTTCCACCTTGCCGCCGGGAAACTCCCACAAGCCCGCCAATGCTTTTCCCGGTGGTCGGCGCTGCACAAGCACCCGCCCCGCACCGTCCACCAAGGCGGCGGCCACGACCAGCATCACGAGCGCCGCTCCGATGTAATGAGATTGTTAGGCATATCGTAACCCACCTGTTTTAGGGATCGGGAACCAGCAGCTGTTTCGGTGGCCTCGAACTCCTATGATCCTCGACACGCTGAAAAAGCTCCTGGGAGATCGCCGCGGTGCCACAGCCGTCGAATATGGTCTTATTGTCGCGCTGATCGTGATTGCGATGGTCACCGCGCTAACCCAGCTCGCCAATTCCACCACCACCATGTGGGGCAACGTCAGCACCAAGGTCTCGGCGGCCACCGCTGGCGTTTAGAGTCGCCCGCCCGACAAAGTTCCGTCGGGCTTAAACCTTTTTCAACTCTGCCTCCCTAGACTCGGCAGCGTTGGTCCGGTTTTTCCGGCCCGACCGGGTACTGAAGCTTTCACCAACGGAGACCGGAATCATGAAGACCATCCGCAATTTCATCAAGAATTCCAAGGGCGCGACCGCCATCGAATACGGCCTGATCGCAGCGCTCATCGCCGTCGCCGCGATTGCCGCGATGCAGGGCCTGGGCACGCAACTGAACAAGACCTTCACCAACGTCACGACCAACATGAAGGCTTCGTAAGACTCTTACGAACTCCTCTAATATGCCAGGGCGGCGGAACTACGGTTCCGTCGCCCTTTCATTTGCCTCGCGACCGAATACCAACCCTGGCGGCCGCGATCGCGCCCGCGTTAAAGTCGGCCCATCGCCAGAAATTTTGCACGTCGGGACCGGCGCAGCTCGGCGGGGCTCTGGCCATCAAGGTTCGACAAGGCCGCGTCGATCGCATTGCCCAGCGCCGCGATGGCCGCGCCCGGGTTGCGTTGCGCACCGCCCAACGGCTCGGGCACGATCGTATCGATGACCCCGAGACCCTTCAGGTCCTGCGCAGTGACTTTCATCGCCTCGGCGGCATCGGCGGCTTTGTCCGCCGTGCGCCACAGGATCGACGCACAGCCTTCGGGCGAAATTACCGAATAGACGGCGTGTTCGAACATCAACACCGTATTGCCAGCCGCCAGCGCGATTGCGCCGCCCGAGCCGCCCTCGCCCACCACCGCCGCCACCATCGGCACGCCAAGCGACAGGCACATTTCGGTCGACCGCGCGATCGCTTCGGCCTGGCCACGTTCCTCGGCCTGCACACCCGGAAACGCGCCCGAGGTATCGACCAAAGTTACCACCGGCAGGCCGAAACGGTCGGCCAATTGCATCAGGCGAATCGCCTTGCGATAGCCCTCGGGCTTGCCCATGCCGAAATTGTGGCGCAGCCGACTGGCGGTATCGTCGCCCTTTTCATGGCCGATCACCAGTACGCGCCGCCCGCGCAGGGTAGCAAAACCGCCGAGGATCGCCTGGTCGTCGCCAAACGCACGGTCGCCCGCCAGCGGCAGGAAATCCTGAAATAGCCCCGCTACATAATGTTTGAAGTGCGGACGTTCGCCGTGGCGCGCGACCTGGGTCTTCTGCCAGGGCGTCAATTTGGCATAGGTGTCGCGCAGCAACTTGTCGGACTTCGCCTGCAGCCGCGCGACCTCCGCGTCGATGTCGACCGTGCCTTCGGCTGCGGTCTCGCGCAATTCGTCGATCCGCGCTTGCAGCTCGGCGATCGGTTTTTCGAAATCGAGGAAAGTTGCCATAAGTCGGGCCGGTTAAGCCCCGCGCTTCCTTGCGTCAACGCGTGCCGTAGCTTCGGCGAGCGGATGACGCGCATTGACCAGCTCGATCAGGCGGCTGGCATCGACATGCGTATAGATTTCGGTGGTCGCAATATCGGCATGGCCGAGCATCGCCTGCAGCGCGCGGAGATCGGCTCCGCCCGCCAGCAAATGCGTGGCAAAGGCATGGCGCAGCACGTGCGGGCTGACGCGATCGGGCGGAATCCCGGCCTCCGCCGCCAGTGCTTTCAGGATCTGGTAGAGGCGAATGCGGCTCAAATGCCCCTTGCCGGAAGGGAACAGCCACACGCTGTCCTCGGGCACGTGCAGCCGCCAGACCGCAACGGCTGCGCGCGCGCGATCCGACAGCGGCACCAGCCGCTCCTTGTCGCCCTTGCCGCGCAGGATCAGATAAGGCCGGTCGGGCGCAATAGCGCGGCGCGAGAGCGATACCAATTCGGTCGCGCGCAGCCCCGATCCGTACAATAGCTCGACCAACGCCGCCATGCGCAGGTCGTTGGGGTCGGCGGGGACGCGCGCGATCCGCTCGGCGATCGTGGCGAACAGGCGGTCGATATCGGCATGGTCGAGCACCTTGGGCAAACCGCGCGATGCACCCGGACGCGGCAAGGCACCGCCGGGATCATCCGCCCGCAACCCCTCATCCGCCAGAAACGCGAAAAAACGCCGCAGCGCCGCCGATTTGCGCGCTACGCTCGCCTTGGACAGGGCGAGCCATTCGCCACCCAGCCGGGCAAGGTCGTCAGGCGTGGCGCTGCTCAGCCGCCCGCCAAGCACCTCCGATGCGAGCGCCAGATCGCTGCGATAGGCGGCGATCGTGTTCTTTGCCGCCCCGGCTTCCGCCGCCAGCATCTCGAGAAAGCGATCGATCAACGCGCGATCCTCGCGCGGCGAATCGGGCGCGCTGGGGCGCTCGGTCAAAGCCGCGAGATCGCCTCGACGGCGATCATCCGCGCCTCGCCCGACATGCCGACCGCGTGCAGTGCGGCCGTGATGTGATAGATCGCCTCGGGCGAGACGCCATGCCACTGCCGCGTCTGCATACCGATCGCCGCGAGCAGCACCACCGTGCCGGGCTCATGATCGCGCGCCGCCTTGGCGATCGAGCGCGTCCAGCTATTCTCCTGCGTTATTCGCAACCCCAGCCCTTGCGCGCCACGCTCGACTTCGGCACCCGACATCCGCCCTAGCCCCGCAATTGCGGCAAAGAACATCCGGCGCTTCAACCCCTCGGCATCGTTCGCCCCGGAATAGGCGCTGACGTCGCCATAATTCAGCGAGGGCATTGCCGGATCGACCAGCGTCAGCATCGCCCAGGCATTGCTGCCGCGTCCCGCTTTATCACGCCAGCGCAGTGCCGGAACATCCAGCCCGGCGCTCAGCATCGCGGCGACCAGTCGATCGATATCGGGCTGCTCCAGTGTCGTCGGAATGCGCGCGGCAGCCCCGGCAGTCAGCACCAGCCGGGCATAGCGGCCTTCGGCGGTCTTGGGTTCATCCCACAACCGCACCAGCGCATCGGCGCGCGCCTTGGCGTCCGGCCCCTCATAGGCCGCGCGCAGATCGCGCGCGATCCCGACCTCGGCACCCGTCTGATCGTCTCCCGCATCGATCGCGCTATAGAGATCGACCAGCGCCGCGCTCGACAGAATGCCACGCGCTGCGGCCAGCTCGGCCACGGCGGCGCGCACCCGCGGGTCCAGCGTCGGGGACAAAGCCCGCCAGCCCTGCACGGCAGGCGATGCGGTTGCCAGCAGCGACTCGGGGATCTCGACCCCGGTGGCAGTGGCCATGCCGTATCGCCAGGCGGTCAGGTGATCGACGCTGTCCCACTCGATCGTCACCGCCTGGCGTCCGCTTTGACCGGCACCCGCGACCTTTTGCGCCAGCAAAAAGTCGACGCCACCGGCAATTCCGGCCTTTCGCGCCTGCGCCAGCAACGGTTGCGCCCGCGCGGGCGTGCCAGACAGCCCCGCGCAAATCGCCCGCGCCATGATCCAGCCGCGTTCCTGGCCAAGCTCCGCCCCGGCCTCGGCCGCCGGGCATAACGCTGCCGCGTCTCCCGTCGCCAGCGCGGCCTGCATCGCCGCCTCGAACATCTTGGGCGTATAATCCTCGGTATCGACGGCTTGTGCCATCGCCCGCGCGGCCACGGATTCGCCCATACGCGTCAGCAACCACGATCGTTCCGCCGCGAAATCCGCACCGTTCACGCCGCGCGGGGTATCGACCCGCGCCATCAGCGCGCGGCGCAGCGCAATCGACACCCAGCGCGACGCGACCGGGGTGTTCAACCGTTGCATCAGCACTTCAAGGAAGCGGCCGTCGGCGCGGCCAAAGGCGTTCGGCCCCATCGCGCCCTCAGGCGGACCCGCGACACCGACGCGCGCCAGCGACCGGCGCGCGAACGATGGCATGTCGGCGCGCACGAAGGCGGCAAAGTCGGTCGGCGCGGGAGGCGTGGCGGCGGGGCTCGGCACAGTCGTCGGGGTCGCGTCGGGCGCTGAAAACCCTGCCGACGCGGCCGCTGGAGTCTGTGCGAGCGGCGGTGTAGCCGCTTGGCTCGGTTGCGCGGGGGCCTGCTGGACCGGCTTGGGCCGCGCCGCCGCCGGAGAAGGCGCGGGCGTAGGATCGCCAAAGCCGGGCGGCAGGATCGATTCGGGGCGTTGCTGCCCCAGCGCCGGTATTGCCAGCACCGCCGCGAGAGCGGTGCCGACGCGCAGCGCGATGGTCAGCTTGCGCGCGGTCGCGCCGGACACACCGCTACTTTTGGAGATTCGCAAGCGGGACGGCCTTTTCGACATGCTTCAGCGGCTTTTCGCGCGCGATCGAGGAGAGTCCGAACAGGACACCCACCAATACGACCACGATGACGAGGAGGATTACGAGCGAGCGGGACATGGGCCAAGACCTGTAACAGAACAATTTGGGCTGCGCCCGCAAGGCCTTTTGCCCGAGACGCCCGTGCGCTGTATAGCCCTCGCTTCGATGTTGCAAAGCCCAGCCCCCACCCCACCCCAATCGCCGAAATGGACCGGCCAGCCGATCGTGCTGGTTGGGCTGATGGGGGCTGGCAAATCCACCGTTGGCCGCCGCCTGGCGATGCGCCTCGGCCTGCCCTTCGTCGACGCCGATACCGAGATCGAAACGGCCGCCGGCATGTCGATCCCCGATATTTTCGATCGCTTCGGCGAAGCCTATTTTCGCGATGGCGAACGCCGGGTGATCGCGCGGCTGATGGAAGGCGAACGACGAGTGATCGCCACCGGCGGCGGCGCGTTCGTGGACCCGCAGACGCGCGCCGCGATCCTCGACCGGGGTTTTGCGGTGTGGCTCGATGCCAAGCCCTCAGTGCTGGTCGAGCGCGTCTCGCGCCGCGACACGCGCCCGCTGCTGCGCGGGCGCGATCCGCTTGCCGTGCTCGAAGAACTGGCGCGCGTCCGCAACCCGTTCTACGCGACCGCGCATCTCCGCGTCTCCAGCCACCGCGCGCCGCACGACGCAACCGTCAACGCCATCCTGAAAGCGCTCAACCAACCATGACGACCATTCCCGTTTCGCTGGGCGCGCGCAGTTACGATATCATCATCGAGGCCGGGCTGCTCGGCCGCGCTGCCGACTGGCTCGCGCCGCTGTCGCGCGGGCGGCGGATGGTGATCGTCACCGATGAGAATGTCCTGCCGCACTTGGCGACCGTGCAGGCCGCGCTGACCGCGGCGGGCGTAGCGAGCGAAGCGATCGTGCTGCCGCCGGGCGAATCGACCAAGAGCTGGGCGATGCTGGAGCAGCTGACCGACCGCTTGCTCGATCTTGGCGTGGAACGCGGCGACCATGTCGTGGCGCTGGGCGGCGGGGTGATTGGCGATCTCGTCGGTTTTGCGTGCAGCATCCTCAAGCGCGGTTGCGGCTTCGTGCAGATCCCGACGACCCTGCTCGCACAAGTCGATTCGTCGGTGGGTGGCAAAACCGCGATCAATTCCAAGGCCGGCAAGAATCTGATCGGCGCTTTCCATCAGCCGGCGTTGGTGCTGATCGACCCCAATGTGCTCGACACGCTGCCGGAGCGCCATGTCCGCGCGGGCTATGCCGAGGTCGTGAAATACGGCCTGATCGATGACCCCGACTTCTTCGCCTGGTGCGAGGCCAATGCCGCCGCGCTGATCGCGGGTGATGCCGACGCGCGGCTCTACGCCATCGCCCACTCGGTCGCGGCCAAGGCGCGGATCGTCGCCGAGGACGAACGCGAGACGACCGGCGCGCGCGCCCTGCTCAACCTCGGCCACACCTTTGGGCATGCGCTGGAAGCCGAAGCGGGCTTTTCCGACCGGCTGCTCCACGGCGAAGGCGTCGCGGCCGGAATGGTGCTCGCCTTCGGCTATTCGGCGGCGCGCGGGCTTGCTCCACAAATCGATGCCGATCGCGTTGCCGCGCACCTCCGCGCGATCGGGCTGCCCGATGGCGCGGCCGCGGCGGGCATCACCGCCGATGGCGAAACACTGGTCGCGCACATGCTGCACGACAAGAAAATGGACGCGGGCACGCTGCCTTTCCTGCTCGCACGCGGGATTGGCGGCACTTTCCTCGACAAATCGGTCGATCTGGCGGACGTGCGCGCATTTCTGGATCGAGCGGCCTAAGTGCCGAACGGCGTCGCCAAGGCCGACCTGCCTGAAAAGATCTGCCCGGTCTGTCAGCGCCCGTTTGCATGGCGGAAAAAGTGGGCGCGCGATTGGGACAGCGTCGTTTACTGCTCCGAACGTTGCAAGCGCGCGCGGATCAGCGCCGCTTGAGCAAGGCCAGGCCGCCAAGGCTCAGCACGCCCGCCGCCACCAGATAAGCCCCGACCAGCCACAGCCCACCCCGCGCGGCCAGGGCCTGCGCCGCGATCGGGGCGAGCGCGCCACCCAGGATTCCGCCGAGATTGAAGGTGATCGACACGCCGGTATAGCGTACCCCGGCGTCGAACAACGACGGCAGCCAGCCGCCGAGCGGGCCATAGGCAAAGCCCATCGCGAACAGCGACAGCGCCAGCCACGCGAACACCACCCACAAGGACGCAGACCCCAGCATCGTTCCCATCAGCAAGCCCGAGGCGACGGAGCCGACAAACCCCCAGCGCAGCATTGCGGTCGCACCGAACCGGTCGGCCAAGGTGCAGGAGACGATCACGCCCGCAGCCAGGAACAGGATCGCACCGAGTTCCAGCCCCAGAAACGCCTGCCGCCCATGGCCAAGCGCGGTAGTGCCGTAGCTGAGCGCAAACGCCGTCGTCAGATAGAAGAGCGCAAAACAGGCAACCACGCCGACCGTGCCCGCGACTGTCGCGCGCAGATGCAGGCGGAACAGCTCGGCGATCGGCACTTTGGGCAACGCATCGTGCGCGGCGGCTTCGCGGAAGGCCGGCGTCTCGGTCAACTTCAAGCGCACCCACAGACCAAGCAGCACCAGCACCGCGCTCGCCAGAAACGGCAAGCGCCAGCCCCAATCGCGGAATTGCTGGTCCGTCAGCACAGCGCCCAGCAGCAGAAAGAAACCATTGGCGGCGATGAACCCAACCGGCGCGCCGAGCGGCGGAAACATCCCCCAGCGATTTTCCTGGCCCTTGGGCGCATTCTCGACCGCCAGCAGCGACGCCCCGCCCCATTCGCCGCCAAGCCCGAGCCCCTGCCCAAAGCGCAACAGGCACAAGAGCGACGGGGCGACCCAGCCGATTTGCGCATAAGTCGGAAGGAAGGCGATCGCGACGGTCGAGCCGCCCATCAGCATCAGCGAGGCGACCAGCGTCGACTTGCGCCCCAAACGGTCGCCGAAATGCCCAAACACCGCCGCCCCCAACGGCCGGGCGAAGAAGGCGAGGCCGAAGCTCGCGTAAGAGGCCAGCAACTGCACCGCCGGATCGCCCGCCGGGAAGAAGAGCGGGCCGAACACCAAGGCGGCGGCGGTCGCGTAAATATAAAAATCGTAGAATTCGACCGAGGTGCCGATCAGGCTGGCGAGCAGGATGCGGCGGGTCGAGGCGCTGGTCATCCACGCTCCCTATCGCGCTTGTCTGTTCGTGTCGAAGGGGCGAATGAATAGCGCACCGTCACCCCGGCCTCGCGCCGGGGTCCACCGCGATACGAGACAATCGATCGCAGAGACCCTGTATGGTGGATGCCGGCACAAGCCCGGCATGACGTGGGAAGGTTGCCGTCGTTGCCGTCCCGTCGAACCGTCCGTCACACCGCCGGACGCGGCACACGCTTACCCTTGGTCCGGCTGGTCAAATGAAACGCCCCGCAGCGATCGCACCGATAGGGCCTGAGCACAAGATCACTCGCCTGTGCCAGCGACCGCGCCTCTTGCTCGGACCCGAATCGCCTTTTTCTCGCGCAAACGCTGAGCTTGGTGCGGGCCACTTAAAAGGCACCTCGCGTCGGCGTCACACCGTCCGCGCCGCCGACCAGGCCAGCCACAGCCACCCGGCAATCAGCAACACGCCCCCGATCGGCGTCACCGCACCCAGCCAGCGGGGTGCGCCCAGCGCCATCAGATACAGCGTTCCGGCGAATATCGCGCCGCCACCGATGAACAACCACGCCGGGCCGCGCACCTCCATCCGCCACGCCACCAACGCCACAACTGCGTGGATCAGTTGATAGTGCGCGCCGGTCTTCAGCCACTCGGCCGCCTGACCGCTTGCCCCATGCGCGCCGAACGCGCCCGCGCCGACCGCAATCGCGCCCGACAGCGCCGCCAGAAGGGCGATCCAGTTCATCCTGCTTGCTCCTCGCTCAGCCCGGCGCGTTGATCTTGCGTAATCATGATGCCACGCGCCGCGCGAATGTCGCCCGCCTCGGACTGCACGCGCAGACGTTCCTTGTCGTTGCGGCGATAAATGTCCTCGGTACGATCGATCTCGGCATGGTCCACGCCGATGCTCTCAAGCGCCATGCGCCCCATCTTCACCGCCGATTCGAGCACTTCGCGCACGACGCCATCGACCGGGGCGCCCTTCAGCTTGATCACCGCGCGACGATCGAACGCGCGCACGTAGATTGACGCTTTGGGAAAGGCGTTGTGGACCCCGGTAACGAGATCGGGCGAAATCTGGTCGCCATCCATGCAGAACAGGATCAGCTCCGCCTCGCCCGCACCCGCCTGACGCAGCAAATCCAGCCGCGTTCCGTCACCATAATAGACCTTGGCTCCGAAATCGCTGGCGACATCGATCATCTCGATATCGGTGTCGATCAGCGTCACCGGCACGCCTTGCGCGATCAGCATTTGCGCCACCGTCTGGCCGAAGCGACCATAGCCGACGATCAGCGCATTGGCCCCGTCGGCCTTTGGGCCGTCACGCTCGCCCGCGACGACCGGCTCTTCGCGAATGCGCTTGGTGATCATCATCAGGAACGGCGTCGTCGCCATGGACAGCGTGACGATCGCGCCGAACAGGCTCGCCGCCTCGGGCGCGATCAGGAAGGCACGCTGCGCCTGGGCGAACAGCACGAAGCCGAACTCGCCACCTTGGCTAAGCAGCAGCCCGAGCGCGAGCGCGGCGCGCCACTTCATGCGAAAGGCCATACCGATGCCGAAGATGATCACCGCCTTGGTCGCGATCAGCGCGAGCGCCATGGCGATCACGAAGAACGGCCGCTCGGCGATCGCGTGCAAATCGAGCATCATGCCGACCGCGAGGAAAAACAGCCCGAGCAGGATGGAGCGGAACGGCTCGACATCGGCCTCCAGCTCATGCCGATACGGGCTGTCCGCCAGCATCACGCCCGCGACGAATGCGCCCAGTGCGGTCGACAGACCAAGCGCCTCCATGATCGCCGCCGCTGCCACCACCGTGAACAACGCGGCGAACACGAACATCTCGCGCTCCCCCAGATTACCGATGATGCGGAACAGCGGGCGCAGCAGGAAGCGCCCGGCGAGCACCAGCCCGGCCACGGCGAGCACGGTCGACAGGAACAATTGCCAGCCCGGCGGGCCATGCGCGTCCGCCGGATTGCGCGACAGCACCGTCACCAGCGTGATCAGCGGCACGATCGACAGATCCTGGAACAGCAGGATCGAAAAGGCGCGCTCGCCAAAGGGCGTGCGCAGGCGCCCCGCCGATTGCAGCATCGGCAACACCTGCGCGGTCGAGGAAAGTGCGAGCGGCAACCCTAGCACCAACGCCGCCGACCAGGAGAAATGCACCGCCGCGACGAGGCCGGTGACCGCCAGCCCGCACAGCACCACCTGCAATAGCCCGAGCCCGAAGATTTCCTTCTTGAGCGCCCATAGCCGCGACGGATTGAGTTCCAGCCCGACGATGAACAACAGCAGCGTGATGCCGAGTTCGGCCACGCCGATCTTGGATTCGGCATTGCCGACCAGATGCAGCACTTGCGGCCCGACGACCGCGCCCGCGACGAGATAGCCGAGCGTCGCGCCGAGGCCGAAACGGCGGAAGATCAGAACGAAAACGAGCGCAAAGCCACCGAGGATGACGCCATCGAGCAGCAGCGATTCGTTCATGCCGGTGCCTTTGCGGCGGCAGCGGCGGCGGCTTCGGCGGCCGCTTCGAAGGCCAGTCGGATCGACGCGTGCCGCGCGCTGTGCGGCAGTGCAGGCGTGAAC
This sequence comes from Sphingomonas sp. PSPC2-2, assembly GCF_049897725.1. NCBI lineage: Bacteria > Pseudomonadati > Pseudomonadota > Alphaproteobacteria > Sphingomonadales > Sphingomonadaceae > Sphingomonas > Sphingomonas sp. PSPC2-2. The sequence goes on from NZ_JAFCWU010000001.1 coordinate 313,754, forward strand.
AATTCGAAGCCGGGCCAGTCGGGCAACGGCCCCTGCCCCGCCAGCCACGCGGCCAGCGCATCGCGCGCAGCGGCGATCTCAGCGGCGGATTTGCCGATCACCGCCGCGCCCATCAGCGACGACGAGGCCTGACCCAGCGCACAGGCGCGCACCAGCAGACCGAGGTCGGATACGCGCCCCTCAGCATCGACATTGATATCCACCGTCACGCGGCTGCCGCAGATCGGCGAACGTTTTTCCGAGGTCGCCATTGGACTTGGCAAGCGCTGATGATGCGGAATGGTGGCGGCGAGCCGCAGGATTTCGGTGTTGTAGAGCGGCGCGTTCATGCAGCGGATGTAGGGCATGCCGGGGGATTCGTCACCCCGGCGATGGGATGTTCTGCGCCGCTTTGCGCGGCCAGGGACCGAGAAATCGCTACTCGCCCGCGCGATCGGAGTCGGCGACGTTCGCGCCATGCCCGAACACCGGCTCGCCCTTGCGGCGGCGATCGACGAAATCGGCGATGCTGGCGCTGGTGCTGTTGAGGAGGGGATAGACCTTGGCCGAGGTCAGCCATTCGGGGCGATGCGCCGGGCCGCCGCTGACGGTGTCGGTCATCAGCACCACCAGCAGGAAAGCCAGGCTCGCGAGGATCAAGCCCTTGAGCGCGCCAAAGCCGAAGCCGAGCGCGCGATCGACCGGCCCCAGCACCGAATCGCGGGTACGGGCACCGATCGCCCGCGCAACCATGCGCCCGCCATAATACGTGCCGCCCGCCAGAATCGCGAAGGCGAGCACCGCCGCGCCCGTCGTCGTGCCGACCACGCCGGTCAACGCATGAGTCAGCGGGACATGGAACAGCTTGATCGCAAACACGATTCCGACCCAGGCGAACAGCGAAAGCACTTCGGTGACGAAGCCGCGCGTGATGCCGAGCGTGGCGGCACCGCCAACGGCGAGCAGGACCAATATGTCGAGGGCGGTAAGATGCATGGCGCGCGTCTTACAAGCGTGGGACGGTGGAAGTCGAGTGGGGTGCGGGCGTGTTGGGGGTTACGGGGTTTGGGGGAGTGCTTTCCTCAACCCGCTCGTTTCGAGCGTAGTCGAGAAAGAGCCACAAGCGCTGTGCCAGGTTTCTCGACTACGCTCGAAACGAACGGACGGAGAGCTACGGACAGGGAGCTACGGACAGGGCAGGGAGAGGATGCGACCAAGAGTCATTACGCTCCACCAGTGGAAGGCTTGTGGGAGGGCGCAACGCCCCCTCACCGCCCCAGCATATGCTCCACAAAGCTGGCCAGCGTGCCGAATCCGCTCAACTTCAACCCGCTCTTGTCGTCCGTCACCGCCGCGGGCAGCAGCGCGCGTTCGAAGCCGAGCTTGCCCGCCTCCTTCAAGCGCAGCGGACCGTGCGCGACCGGGCGGATTTCTCCGGACAAGGCCAGTTCGCCGAACACCACCGCATCGGCGGGCACCGGGCGTTCCGACAGCGCCGAGATGAGTGCCGCCGCCACCGCCAGATCGGCAGCCGGGTCCTGCACGCGGTAGCCACCCGCAATGTTGAGATAGACTTCGCTCGAGGAGAAACTGAGCCCGCAGCGCGCCTCCAGCACCGCCAGCACCATGGCGAGACGCCCGCTGTCCCAGCCGACCACCGCCCGCCGGGGCGTCGCGCCGCTCGCCAAGCGCACGACCAGCGCCTGAATCTCGACCAACACCGGCCGCGTGCCCTCCAGCGCCGGGAACACCGTGGTGCCGGTCATGCCTTCCTCGCGCTGCGTCAGGAACAATGCGCTGGGGTTGGACACTTCGGCCAAGCCTTCCGCCACCATCGCGAACACGCCGATCTCGTCGGTGCCGCCAAAGCGGTTCTTGATCGCGCGCAGGATGCGATATTGGTGGCTGCGCTCGCCTTCGAAGCTCAGCACGGTATCGACCATATGTTCGAGCACGCGCGGGCCGGCGATGCTGCCGTCCTTGGTGACATGGCCGACCAGCACCACCGCAGTGCCGCGTTCCTTGGCGAAGCGGATCAATTCCTGCGCCGAGGCGCGCACCTGGCTGACGGTGCCCGGCGCCCCCTCGATCAAATCGCTATGCATCGTCTGGATCGAATCGATCACCAGCAAGGCAGGCGGCGTCGCCTGGCCGAGCGTGGTGAGAATGTCGCGCGTCGAGGACGCCGCCGCCAGCATCACCGGCGCATGGCCGAGCCCGAGCCGCCGCGCGCGCAAACGCACCTGATCGGCCGCTTCCTCGCCCGAGACATAGGCGACTGGCAGCCCGGCCAGCGCCATCTTCGCGGCCGCTTGCAGGAGCAAGGTGGATTTGCCGATGCCGGGATCGCCGCCGATCAGCGTCGCCGATCCTTCGACGAACCCGCCGCCGAGCGCGCGATCAAGCTCGGCAATGCCGGTGGCGAGCCGATCGGGTAGCGTGATCTCGGCATCGAGGCTGACGAGCTGAAACGCGCGCCCGCCGCCCTGCAGATTATGCTTCGCCTGGAACGGCGTGACGGTAGCGGGAGCTTCCTCGACCAGCGTGTTCCATTCCCCGCAATCGGCGCATTGCCCCTGCCAGCGGTGCGACACCGATCCGCAGGCCTGACAGACATAGCGCTTTTGGAGTTTTGCCATAAGCAGCGATGTAGCAACACCGGAACGAGAGGGGAACAAATTTCGTTGTGGGTCGTGTCGTCCACCCGCCCGGCGCACGCGTTTTTCACGAAATCGGGACGCCGCCTTGTTAGCGGGCGAGTCGCGGGGCTGACCGTCGAGCACGACCCCGCGCCGGGAACAGGGGAAGCACAATGGATTCGGCAACGGCGATTACGCGCGCGCGCAGCGGGCTTGGCAAGAAGACCGAATATAAGAGCCCCGGCACCATGCCATCCTTCGCCGCCGCGACCATCCCTTCCAATGGCAAGCTCGATTGCAGCGGCTTTGTCTATGCTCGCTCGGCGGATGGCGGCAGCACGGGGATGCGATCCAGGAGACCGCACCCGCGCCGTGGCTCGCCCACAACAACGCAATTGCCGTGTGGTATGAAGGCTTTTCGGACGCGCCGTCGGCCTGACTACCCCCGCGCCGGGATCGCCAGACCGCGCTGCACCGCTGGCCGTGCGAGTCCGCGCTCGAGCCATGCCTTTACGTGCGTGAACTGGTCGAAGCCGACCAGCTCGCCTGCCCCGTAGAAATCGACCAGACCGCGTACCCAGCCGAGCATCGAGATATCGGCGATGGTATAATCGTCCCCCAGGAACCAACTCTTGCCCGCGAGCACGCCGTCCATCACGCCGAGGATGCGCTTGGCTTCGGCGACATAGCGGTCACGCGGGCGCTTGTCCTCAAAGTCCTTGCCAGCAAACTTCACGAAGAAGCCGACCTGTCCGAACATCGGCCCAACCCCGCCCATCTGGAACATCACCCACTGGATCGCCTGCCAGCGCGCAGCGGGATCGCTGGGCAGGAACTTGCCGGTCTTTTCCGCCAGATACAGCAGGATCGCGCCGGATTCGAACAAAGCGAGCGGTTTCCCATCCGGCCCATCGGGGTCGAGGATCGCGGGGATCTTGCCATTGGGGTTGAGCGATTCGAAGGCGGGGCTGTGCTGGTCGTCCTTGGCGAAATCGACCAGATGCGGCTCGTAAGCCAGCCCTGTCTCCTCCAGCATGACCGATACTTTCACGCCGTTGGGCGTGGGCAACGAATAGAGTTGCAGCCGGTCGGGCTGGGTGGCGGGCCAGCGTTGCGTGATCGGAAAGGCGGAAAGGTCGGTCATCGGCGCGAAAACTCCTTTGACGCCAGAGATAGTCATCCGGCGATAGCTTCGCTATGGCCCGGCACGATGGAAGCGTCCGATCTCCGCGTAGCCCTGTTCAGCGGCAATTATAACTATACCCGTGATGGTGCCAACCAGACCCTCAACCTCCTGGTCGGCTATCTGCTCAGTCGCGGCGTGAAGGTGCGAATCTATGCACCGACGAGCCGCACCCCAGCATTCCCGCCGGTCGGCGACCTGGTCAGCGCGCCATCGATCAAGATCCCGTTGCGCGGCGAATACAAGCTGACGCGCGGCATGGGCAACCGTGTCCGGCGCGATCTCGACGCCTTCGCGCCCAATATGATCCACGTTTCGGCACCGGACCGTCTGGGGCACAAAGCGCTCAATTATGCTGAAAAGCATAACATCGCCCGGGTTGCTTCGTACCATACGCGGTTCGAGACCTATATGAGCTATTACGGCTTGGGGTTTCTGGTGCCGCCGATGATCGGTATTCAGAAGCGTTTTTACAGCCGGGTCGATGAAGTGCTCGCGCCAAGCCAGGTCATGGGCGAGATCCTGCGCGAATGGGGCGTGCCCACCCCGGTGACGCGCTGGTCGCGCGGGGTCAATCACGATCGCTTCAACCCCGCGCAGCGCGATCTGGCGTGGCGACGTAGCCTTGGCATCGGCGATGACGAGGTTGCGGTCGGCTTTCTGGGGCGGCTGGTCAAAGAAAAGGGGCTGGACGTGTTCGCCGCAGCCCTCCGCACGCTCAAGGCGCGCGGCGTCAAGCACAAGACGCTGGTGATCGGCGAAGGCCCCGCGCGCGACTGGTTCGCGCAGGAAGTGCCCGATGCGGTGTTCGCCGGCTATCTGACCGGCGACGATCTGGGCAAGGCGGTCGCGTCGATGGACGTGTTCTTCAACCCGAGCGTGACCGAGACCTTCGGCAATGTCACTCTGGAAGCCATGGCGGCGGGCGTGCCCGTCGTCGCGGCCCGCGCCAGTGGTGCCGTCGGCCTGATCGCCGACGGCGTCACCGGGCTGATCGTGCCCCCGACCGACATCGAAGGCTACGCCGACGCCCTACAGCGCTTCTGCGAGGACCATGCCTTCCGCAGCACCGCCGGGGCCGCCGGTCATGCCGAGGCCGCGACCTATCAATGGGAACGCATCAACCAGACCGTGCTCGACACCTATTTGAAGGTACTCGCGCGCCGCGCCGCATGACGTGCGCGTTCAGCGCCAATCATAAGCGAGTGGGGCCTCGCGAAACGCGAAGCGATCGACATGGCGCGCGACCGCGCCTTGCAACGCTTCGAGCTGTTCGACTGCGCTAGCCTCGATCCGCACCACAAGCGCATCGGGTTCGGCATCGAAAGTGACGGTGGCATCGCCCGGGAAATTGGCCCCGCGCGCATCCTTTGGGAACACGATCGTGCCGTGCTCTGGGGTGAAGACCACCGCCAGATTGTGCTCCCAATGCTTGCAGGTTTGCTGAAGATACTTGCTCGCATGCGCCGTCGGCACGCGCGCGGTTGTGCTCAGGCTCATATCACGTCTCCGAAGGGGAGGCTCAGCCCCTGCCGCAGCCGCGGCACTTGCGAGGCGACGGCGGAGGAGCTGAAGCCGGGTCATGCTTACAGCCGCTCGATCTTCTGCGCGGCTTCGTCGATCAGCGCGACGACTTCGTGCAGCGTTTCCTGCGCCACGTCCTCGCTGCGCAACTTGTGGATCAACACTTCGCGCAGATTGCCCATCGCCCTGCGCACCGAGGCGCTGTCAGTCCGCGCGCGTTCTGCGCCGACCTCGGCAAGGCGCGCGAACAGCGCCTCGACCTGTTCGGCATTCTCGGCGAGATGCGCGGTGCCGGTCTCGGTGACCGCGAAGAGCTTCTTCGCCCCATCGGCCTGCCGCGCCTCGATCAAGTCCATGTCGTCGAGCAGGGTCAGCGTGGGATAGACGACGCCCGGGCTCGGCGCATAGGCACCCCCCGTCAGTTCCTCGATCGAGCGGATCAGATCATAGCCGTGGCGTGGCTCGTCGGCGATCAGCTTGAGCAGCACCAACCGCAATTCGCCGCCATCGAACATCCGTCGGCCACGCGGACCACCGCGCCCGTCACCGTCGCCCCGGCCGTGCCCATGACCATGGCCACGTCCGAACCCGCCGCCGAAGCCGCCACCAAAGCGCCCGCCCATCGCCATGCCTTTACGACCTGGATGACAGCCACGGTCTCCGCGACCGCCGCGCTCTACAAATACAAACATATCGTTCCTTTCTATAACACGATGGCACTAAGATATATCTTGATTGCATCGACGCAAGGGGTTCGTGCATTTTTTTGGGGGAAACCCTATCTTGGCCTAACTCGCCCGAGGAAAATGATGCCCGACCTGTTCGCGACCTTCGATCCTCCCGCCGCCGACCAGCCGAGCGCCACCGCCCCGCTCGCCGACCGGCTGCGCCCGACGACGCTCGCCGAGGTGGTGGGGCAGGATCATATCACCGGCCCCGAAGGCGCGATCGGGCGGATGGTCGCGGCGGGGCGGCTGTCCTCGATGATCTTGTGGGGGCCGCCGGGCACCGGCAAGACGACGATCGCACGGCTGCTGGCCGATGCGGTTGGCTTGCGCTTCATGGCGATTTCGGCGGTGTTCTCGGGCGTCGCCGACCTCAAGAAAGCCTTTGCCGAAGCCCGCGATCACGCGAAGATCGGCAAGCGCACGTTGCTGTTCGTCGACGAAATCCACCGCTTCAACCGTGCACAGCAGGACGGCTTCCTGCCCTATGTCGAGGACGGCACCGTCACGCTGGTCGGCGCGACCACCGAGAACCCGTCCTTCGAGCTTAACGCCGCCGTGCTCAGCCGCGCGCAGGTGCTTATCCTGCATCGGCTGGATCCTGCCGCGCTCGGCAAGTTGCTCGACCGCGCAGAACAGATTGAGGGCCGCCCGCTCCCGCTCACGCCCGAGGCGCGCGATGCGATGATAGCCAGCGCCGATGGCGACGGCCGCTTCCTGCTCAACCAGGCCGAGACGCTGTTCGCAGTCGACCTGCCCGAGCCGCTCGATCCCGCCGGGCTCTCCGCCTTTCTGCAGCGCCGTGTCGCGGTGTATGACAAGGACCGCGAGGGGCATTACAACCTCATCTCCGCACTGCACAAAGCGGTGCGCGGATCGGACCCGCAAGCCGCACTCTATTATCTGGCGCGGATGCTGACCGCCGGCGAGGAGCCGCTGTACCTGCTGCGGCGCATGGTGCGGATGGCGGTCGAAGACATTGGCCTCGCCGATTCCAATGCGCTGACGCAATGCCTTGCCGCCAAGGACGCCTATGATTTCCTCGGCAGCCCCGAGGGCGAATTGGCGATCGCGCAGGCATGCCTGTATCTGGCCACCGCGCCCAAATCGAACGCTGCCTACAAGGCACAGAAGGCCGCCTGGAAATCGGCACGCGAGACGGGGTCGCTGATGCCGCCCGAGAATATCCTCAACGCGCCGACCAAGCTGATGAAGGACATCGGCTATGGCAAGGGCTATGCCTATGATCACGATACCGCCGAGGGCTTTTCGGGCGCGAATTACTGGCCGGCCGAAATGGCACCGCAGACCTTCTATGTGCCGACCGAACGCGGCATGGAAAAGCGCATCGCCGAACGCATGGCGTGGTGGGCCAGCCTGAAGGGGGAGGAATGAAGGACTGGGAGTCGCTCGCCGCCTTTGCGCTGACGCTGCCCGACACCGTGGCCGGGACGCATTATGGCGGGGCGGCGATCAAGGTCGCGTCAAACGGGCGGGCGTTCGTCTCGATCGGCAGCGAGGCAGGTTCGTTCGTCCTCTCGATCGACTCGGATACCAAGGAAATCCTGCTCGAAACCGACCCAGCGACCTTCTGGCAGACGCCGCATTATGAAGGCTGGCCCGCCGTGCTGGTCCGCTATGACACTAGCGATCCGGATCGGGTGCAGGACATGGTCACCCGTGCCCGCGACCAGGCGGCCGCGCGCAAGGCCAGCAAGCCCCGCAAGAAAGCGTGACACCGGCGCATTTCTCACGCTTCGCCGCGATCGACTGGTCGGGAGCCAGAGGCGCGCGCCACCCCGGCATCGCGCTGGCGCTGTGCGAAACCGGCACGGCAGCGCCAACCCTCGTCAAGCCGCCGCGCGGCATCTGGTCGCGCGCCGACATCCTGCACTGGTTGCGCGATCAGGCGGATACGCCCTTGCTGGTCGGCTTCGATTTCAGCTTCGCGCCGCCTTATGTGATGCGCGGGGCGTATCTACCCGGCGAGGACACGCCAACCACCGCCCGCGCTTTCTGGGCTTATGTCGACGCGCATGCGCCCGACGCCGATCTCGGGGCAGCCTCCTTCCTCGAAGCACGGCGCGGCACGCATTTCTATCTCGGTGCGCGCGACGGGACCAAGGCCGACTTCCTCCACTTCCGCCGCTGTGAAGCGCACCACAATGCCGCAGGCTTCGGCAAACCCTCGACCGTCTATGATGCGATCGGTGCCGCGCAGGTCGCCAAAGCGAGCTTCGCCGGGATGCGTCTGCTCCATCATCTCGGCACGGACGTGCCCATATGGCCGTTCGATCCCGCTCCAACCGCCGGCGCGTGCGTGGTCGAGATCTACACCACCATCGCGGCCCGCGCCGCAGGTGTGCGCAAGGGCCTCAGCAAACTGCGCGATCCTGCCGCACTCGACGTCGCGCTTGGCGTGCTCGGCAGCGCACCGCACCTTCCTCTCCCGCGCTATACCGATCATGCCACCGACGCGATTTTGACTGCGGCGTGGCTGCGCGCCAATCGCGCACGCCCGGAATTTTGGCATCCGCCTGCCCTCACCGCACAAATCGCACGCACGGAGGGCTGGACCTTCGGCATATCCTGACGCATTGAGCGTGCGACGTGCCGGCTTAGCTCAGTTGGTAGAGCGCCAGTTTTGTAAACTGGATGTCGCGGGTTCGATCCCTGCAGCCGGCACCATCTCCAACGTGGGCGATTCGGGTAACACGTCCGCTGCATTGGCCCGGCCGTCTCGGTGACAAGAACCCAAAACCGCGCCCAACCTTCGTATAAATTACAAATCCACATCGCTGCCTAAAAAGAACACCGTCGTCGGTTGAGGGGTCACGAACGTCATGGCCCCGGCCGCGCATCGGAGGCCTGTGATGCATCGGGGAAAGCGGCGCGAGCTAACGCATTTGGCGCTCGTCGGCATAGCGTCGAGTTTGGCAGCCTGCAGCGCGTCTCCCGCCGCGGAACGGGTGCCCGCCGTCCCGGTCGTGACCGCCGTCGTTCAGCGCGGCAATCAGCCCGTAACGCTTGGTGCCCCGGGCCAGCTGCAAGGCTATTACACTGTCGATGCACGCGCGCAGACCAGTGGCAGGATCACCCGTTTATTCTATGCCGAGGGACAGACGGTCAAGGCCGGTCAGCCGCTTGCACAGATCGATCCGCGCCCTTTGCAGGCGGCGCTGGAGGCCGATCGGGCGCAACTCGCGCGCGACAGCGCGGCGCTGGACGGGGCGCGTGATCTGCTCGAGCGTAACGCGCCGCTCGTCTCGCAAGGGCTTGCATCCGCGCAACAAGTCGCTGCCTACCGAACCCAGGTCGCCCAACTTGCCGCAACCGTGGCAGGTGATCGCGCGGTCCTAACGCGCGACCGCCTGTCGCTCGCCTACACCACAATCCGTTCGCCCATTTCGGGCGTGGCAGGTCTGCGCAAAGCCGATCCCGGAGCGTTGGTCGGCCCGTCGGACGCCGCCGGAATCGTGACGGTCGCGCAGGTGCAGCCGATTGCCATGCTGTTTTCGGTTTCGCAAAAGGATCTCGATGCAATCCAGCGCGCAGTGGTTGGCTCGCGGACGAACCTGAAAGTCGCCGTCACGACGCAAGGCGATGGACGACCCGTTCTCGAATCCGGCGAATTGGTCGTTCTCAACAACCAAATCGATCCGGCAACCGGCACCGTGCTTCTCAAAGCGGTCCTGCCGAATGCCGACCGCAAGCTCTGGCCCGGACAATTGGTACATGCACAGCTCGAACTGGGCATCCGGCCCGGTGTCATAACAATCCCGTCCAGCGCGGTTCAGCGGAACCCGCAAGCGACGTTCGTCTGGCTGGTGTCCAACGGTCACGCGCGCATGCAGCCGATCAAGGCCGGAGCATCGACGGGTGATCGAACGATCGTAACCGCCGGCCTGGTCGGCGGCGAAACCGTGGTTACCGACGGCCAGTTCGCGCTGACTCCCGGGGCGGTGGTGACGGCCCAGGCCAATCCCGCCTCCGCCCCGGTGCGATCGGATGACCCTCACCGGCTGGGCATCGTTCAATGAGCGCGCCCGAGGCATCGGAGCTGACTCCATCGGGCGGGCTGTCGGGCCCCTTCATCCGGCGCCCGGTGGCGACGATGATGCTTGCGATAGCGCTGCTGCTCGCCGGCATTCTGTCCTATCTGCAGCTGCCGGTTGAATCGTTGCCGAACGTCAGCGTCGCGACAATCCAGGTCACCGCACAGCTGCCAGGCGCGGACGCGACCACCAACGCCGCTGCGGTCGCAACCCCGCTGGAGCGTCAGCTTGGGCAGATCCCGGGCCTGACCCAGATGACATCTTCGAGCGCTCTCAGCTTTGTGCAGATTTCATTGCAGTTCGCGCCAAACGTTTCGGCCCAGCAGGCCGCGCTTGGCGTGCAGCAAGCGCTGATCGCGGCACAGGCGAGTCTGCCCCCGACGCTGGTCGCGCCGCCAAGCTTTCGCCTCGTCAACCCGGCCGACCCGCCCGCCCTCATCCTGGGAATCACGTCCGACGCGCTGCCGTTGACCACGGTCGACGATTATACCGAGAGCGTCCTGTTCGGTCGCCTATCGCAGATGCCCGGCGTCGGCCTGGTCACGATCGGTGGACAGCAGCAGGCTGCCATGCGGGTCGAAGTCGACCCGGCGGCCCTAACGAGCCACGGACTGACAATGGCCACCGTGCGTACGGCGCTTCAGCAAAGCACGCTCAAAGCCGCCAAAGGAACGATCCGCGGCGACCGCCAGACCTGGGGCCTGTCGACCAACGACCAGCTCGATACCGAAAAGGGCTTTTCAGATGTGGTGATCGCCTATCGCAACGGCGCACCGATCCGCATCTCTGACATTGGCAGCGCGCGGATCGGGCCCGCAAACACCCAGCTTGCCGGCTGGTTCAACCGGAAGCCGGCCATCATCCTCAACGTCTTTCCGGCAGCCGGAGCGAACGTGATCCAGACGGTCGCGCAAATCCGGGCGGCGCTGCCCAAGCTGCAGGCATCGCTGCCGAAGGCGGTGCAGATCCGCATTGTGTCCGACCGAACCACGACGATCCAGGCCTCCGTAAGCGACGTCCGGTCCACGCTTCTGCTGACGGTCCTGCTCATAATCGGCACGATCTTTCTTTTCCTCCGCGAGCCACGCGCCACCCTGATCCCGGGGATAGCCGTCGTGCTGTCGATCATTGGCACGTTCGTCGTGATGCGCCTGTGCGGATTCAGCCTCGACAATCTGTCGCTGATGGCGCTGTCGATCGCAGTCGGCTTCGTCGTCGATGATGCGGTTGTGATGATCGAGAACATCACCCGCTACGTCGAACAAGGCCTGACGCCGTTCCAGGCGGCACTGAAGGGTGCGGGCGAGATCGGTTTCACCATCCTCGCGATTTCGACATCGCTGCTTGCAGTGTTCATCCCCTTGTTGCTGATGAGCGGTCTGGTCGGCCGGATGTTCCAGGAGTTCGCGCTGACGGTGGCTTCGGCGATCGTCCTGTCGGTGATCGTCTCCCTAACCCTGACACCAATGTTGTGCAGCATTCTGCTCAAGCCAAGCCGTGCCGACGCCCGGCATGGCCGACTCTATACCTTGCTCGAGCGCGGCTTCGCGCGGCTGACTGCGGGTTACGGCAAAGGGCTGGACGTCGTACTGCGCCACCAGCGGCTCGCGCTCGTCGCGATGGGCGGCACGGTCGCATTGACCGGCCTCTTGTTCGTAACGATCCCAAAGGGTTTCTTTCCTGAGCAGGATACCGGCATGATCGCCGGGATTACCGAAGCCAGCGGCGACATCTCGACAACGGGGCTGGCCGCCCGCCAGACGGCGCTCGTCGACATCCTGCTAAAAGACCCCGCAATCCAGACCGTCGCGAGCTATATCGGCCCGGGCGGAAGCAGCCCGGCCCCCAATCAGGGCCGTATGTTCATCGCGCTCAAGCCGTTCGGACATCGAGGACCCGATGGCGGCGCACAGCAGGTCATCGCTCGGTTGAACAAGGCCGTCGCAGGGCTCGCCGGGATCAAGCTCTACCTCCAGGCGTCGCAGGACATTACGATCGGCGCGCGAGTCTCCAAGAGCCAATATCAGTTCACGCTGGTCGACGCCGACAGCGCCGAACTCAGCGAGTGGTCGCAGCGCGTGGCGTCGGCCTTCAAGAAGATCGCCGGTGTCACCGATGTGACCAGCGACGCGGGCAGCAACGGGCCACAACTTGCGATCACCATCGACCGCGACGCCGCTGCACGCCTCGGCATCACACCGGAAACCATCGATACCGCGCTGTACGACGCCTATGGCGAACGCCCGGCGACGAAGATCTACACTCCGGTGAACCAATATTTCGTCGTGCTCGAATTCGCTGCGGCACAACGGGCGACACCGGATTCGCTACAGCAAATCTATCTCAGCGCGTCGAACGGCGACCGAATCCCACTGTCGCAGGTCGCCACGATCCAGCCCGACTCAGCCCCGCTGGTGGTGAACCATCAGAGTGGCTTCCCCTCGACGACCATTTCCTTCAATCTCGCGCCAGGCGTGTCCATCGGCACTGCGGTAAGCGCAGTTCAGAAGGTCCAGGCGCAGCTTCATCTGCCGCCCACCTTGCAGACATCGTTCGCGGGCAATGCACAGGCGTTCCAGTCCGCGCTTGCGGGCCAGGGGATCCTGATCCTGCTGGCTCTTGTGGTCGTGTATCTCATTTTGGGGATGCTCTACGAAAGCTGGATCCTGCCCCTGACGATCCTGTCGACCTTGCCTTCGGCCAGCCTGGGGGCGTTGCTCACGCTATGGCTGGTAGGGCGCCCGCTGGACGTTATCGGAATTATCGGCATCGTGTTGCTGATCGGGCTTGTGCAGAAGAACGGCATCATGCTCGTCGATTTCGCGGTCGAGCAGGAAGCCGCAGGCTTGGCACCCGAGGCAGCCATCCGCGAAGCTTGCCTCACTCGCTTTCGGCCAATCCTGATGACGACCCTGTGCGCAATGCTTGGCGGCATCCCGTTGATGATCGGGACGGGCGCGGGTGCGGAAATCCGCCAGCCGCTCGGCTATGCCATCGTCGGCGGACTGATGTTGTCGCAGGTACTGACGCTGTTCACCACGCCGGCCGTCTTTCTCGCAATCAATCGCCTGTCCCGCCGCCGCAAGGCCTCACCAGGGCCGCTTCAGCCGGTGCCGCAGCCATGATGGGTCCCGCAATGTCGTCTCCTTGCTCATACCCGCACCGGATCATCGGTATTCTGCTCGCGAGCGCAACGCTGGCGGGATGCGCGCTCGGCCCCCGCCCGGTCCCGCCCGCCCCGACCGTCCCCGCGCAATGGAACAACCCGGTCGCCAACCAGGGAGAGTGGCCGAGCGACGACTGGTGGAGCGCATTTGACGCCCCCGAACTGGAACGCCTGATCACAGACGCGCAGTCGCTCAATACGGACATAGCCCAGGCTCAAGCGCGGTTGGTTCAAGCCGATGCGCAGGCGCGGATCGCGGGTGCGGCCTTGCTGCCGACGGTCGCGCTCCAGCCGGGCGCATCGACCATCCGCAGCCTCAGCCCCACCGGCACGCTGCGGCGCTACAGTCCGTTGCTCGGCGTCGCGAGCGCTTCCTACGAAATAGATTTATGGGGCAAGCTTCACGACGCGCGACGCAGTGCCATCGCCAACGGCCAGGCGGCGCGCTTTTCGATTGCGGTGGTGCGTCTCGGCGTGACGAGCAGCGTGGCGGCGACCTATTTCCAGCTCTGCGCGGTGCAAGACAAGATCGCGGACGCCAAGAATGACGTCCTAAGCGCGACCCGCATATTGGAGGGTCTGCGTATCCAGCAACAGCATGGGCTCGTCACGGGTATGCAACTGGCCCAGCAGACCGCCCTCGTCGCCCAGTTCGAAGCGGCGATTGCCCCGCTCGAGATCCAAAGGACGCATCTTGCCGACGCGCTGGCGATCCTGAGCGGCCACACACCCGAAGAGATTGCGATCACGGGAGGTTCGCTCGAAACCGTGAAGATCCCGCATGTGGAAAGCGGTCTTCCTGCCGACTTGCTCCTGCGTCGCCCGGACGTTCAGGAAGCCGAACGCCTGCTCGCCGCTGCGAATGCCAATATTTCGGTGGCCCGCAAGAACTTCCTTCCCTCCATTGCCTTGACCGGAACAGGTGGAGCGCAAAGCGTCGCGCTGGCAAGTGCGGTGGGTGCACCTGCCGCGATCTTCAATTTCGGTTTGTCGACGCTGCAGCCGATTTTTTCGGGCGGGCGACTGCGAGGTTCGCTCGACTATGCCAATGGCCGTTACGCCGAGCTCGCTGCCGGCTATGCGCGCGCCGTACAGCAGGCGCTTGGAGACACCGAGGATGCCTTGGCGACAGTCTCCGGCGAGGACATCGAGATGGCCAGACGCACCCAAGCGCTGGCCGCTTCGCGCAATGCAGCGGAGATGGCGCGCAAGGGTCTCGAAGGCGGCCTCACCGACACTCTCCCGCTCCTGCTGGCCCAGCAAAGCCTCGCAAGTGCGCATAGCAGCTATATCGACGCGCGCCTCAACCGGGTCCTGGGGGCGGTAGCCTTGTACAAAGCCTTGGGCGGCGGTTGGCAGAAGCCCTGATATCCCGCGCGACGACCGGCCGATGCGCGAACAATATCTCTTAACTTCGCCCACTCTTCCGAGTGCGATCGGCGAGCGCTCAGCCCTCGCTGAACCCCGCCACCACAAACCGCTCCGGCAACGGTGCTTTGGCGATAATCGGCTCCTTGCCCGCACGCGGCACGGTCAATTCGGCGGCGTGGAGCAGGGTCGCACCCTCGCCCTTGCCATAGATCGGGTCGCCCACCACCGCCGCGCCCAACGCTTCGGCAGCATGGACACGAATCTGATGCGTACGGCCAGTTTCGGGAATGAATTCCACAAAGCTGCGCCCGTCCTTGATCTCGAGCACGCGCCATGCCGTGCGCGAGGGCTTGCTGCCTTTGGTGCCAAGGGGATCGCCAACCATGCGCCACCCCGTCTCGATCGTGCTGACCTTGGCCAACGCCAGGTCGATCAATCCGCTTTCGCCTTCGACCACGCCATCGAGCACGGCGAGATAGCGCTTGCGCACAAGCCCCTGCTCGAACGCCTGCTGCAGCCTGGCATGCGCCTTGGGATTGCGCGACAGCAGGAGACAACCAGACGTATCGCGATCGAGCCGATGCACCGGCACCGGCCAGCGTTTGAACCCGAAGGTCAGCCCGTCGAGGTGGTTTTCGAGGCTAAGCGAGCCATCGCGCGGGCGGTCGACCGGGAGGCCGGCGGGCTTGTCGATGACGAGTGCCTCGCCATCGAGAAAAAGAACATGGTTTGCGAGCATTTCGGCCTCTTGCCACCGCTAGCGCCGACATGCCAGAGATTGTGCCTGTGAGCAGATGCGGAAGATCGATAACGCAGGTCGTTTTTGGGGCGATGGGCATCGTTCTCGCCCTGACTGCGGCTGCCCCGCAAAGCGATCTTCCCGCCCCTATGCCGGACGGCCGCATGCTCGGCCATCTGCCCTATGCCGAGGCCCTGCGCGGCGACCTGGTCGAAGCGCCAGCGGGTTTCGGGGTTGGGCAACCGTGCTTTATCCACCGCGACGCGGCACCGGATCTGGCCCGGC
This sequence comes from Sphingomonas sp. PSPC2-2, assembly GCF_049897725.1. NCBI lineage: Bacteria > Pseudomonadati > Pseudomonadota > Alphaproteobacteria > Sphingomonadales > Sphingomonadaceae > Sphingomonas > Sphingomonas sp. PSPC2-2. The sequence goes on from NZ_JAFCWU010000001.1 coordinate 329,420, forward strand.
TGCTGACTGCAGCAGCGCTGACCCCGGGGGTCGGCCGGGTCCTCCATGCGGTATCCTGCTTTCGCGCGATCGCGCATCAGCGTGCGGTCTTTTGCCGTAACGCCCGGCCCGGAATTTGCCCCGATCCCTTCAATCGCGCCCGCTTCGTCGGGCCACCCGGCTATAGCGAACATGCCACGGGCTATGCGATCGACTTTGCGGTGCGCCCTGCCGCCGATTGCCGGGACGTGGATGCCTGTATCGCCGCCACCAACGCCGGGCGCTGGCTTCTTGCCCATGCGCCGGACTATGGCTTCGAACTGTCCTTTCCCAATGGCAACCCGCAAGGGGTGACGTGGGAACCGTGGCACTGGCGCTGGGTCGGCGCGAGCGTCAACGTGTCGGGCGCGGCACGCGCGCGGCTGACCTTCGCCCGCGCCCGCACAACCTACCCCGGAAAGCCGGGTGTTGCCAGCGACCGCGACGCCTGGCTGATCGCCACTGCACCGCAACCGCCGCTCTTGCTGATCAGCAAGGCAGCCACGACGCCGCCACCGCCCCTGTTGGGAGCGATGGCAGCGCCCTGGAGTCAGGAGCTCAGGCGCTAAGCTTGGCCGCCGTTTCGGCGATGCGCTTGCCCTGATAGCGCGCACCGGCCAGTTCCTCCGCTTCGGGCTGACGGCTGCCGTCGCCGCCTGCGATCGTGGTCGCGCCATAAGGCGAACCGCCGCGCAGCTTGTCGACGCCCATCTGGTCCTGGAAGCCGTAATCGAGACCGACGATCGTCATGCCGTGATGCAGCAGGTTGGTGATGATCGAGAACAGGGTCGTTTCCTGGCCGCCATGCTGGCTGGCGGTCGAGGTGAACGCGCCGCCGACCTTGCCGACGAGCTTGCCCTGAAACCATACACCGCCGGTGGTATCCCAGAACGACGCCATCTGGCTTGGCATACGGCCGAAGCGAGTCGGCGCGCCAACGATGATCGCGTCATAATCGGCAAGGGCGTCTGGGCCCTCGATCACCGGATGGGCGGTGTCGGTCTTGAAACCGGCCGCTTCGATGACCGCCTGCGGGGCGGTTTCCGGCACGCGGCGGATATCGACCTCGGCCCCGGCCGAGCGGGCACCTTCGGCAACCGCATCCGCCATCTGCTCGATATGGCCATAGGACGAATAATAGAGAACGAGAACCTTGGTCATTGTACAGTCCTTCTTCATTGCTCCCCTCCCGAGAGCGGGCGGGGGTTGGGGTAGGAAAACGGGTTATTCTGAATCGACGAGCACCAGTTCGGCATCTTCCAGCGCGGTGATCGTCACGGTCTGGCCGCCATCCATCGCGGCACCGTCGCGCGCCTTGAACGTTTCGCCATTGATCTCGATCGATCCGGTCGCGGGCACCAGATAAGCGTGGCGTCCGGGCAGGACGTCATGCGTGATGCTCTCGCCCGCCCGCACCATCGCGGCGAGCACCCGCGCATCGGCGCGGATCGGCAGAGCTTCGGTATCTTCCGCGAAGCCGCTGGCGAGCGTCACGAACTTGCCCGAACGATCGTCCTTGGGAAACGGCTTGGCACCCCAACTGGGCGATCCACCGGTCCGCGTCGGCTCGATCCAGATCTGGAACAGCGTCGTCGGCTCCTGCTCCAGATTGTATTCGGCGTGGCGCACGCCGGTGCCGGCACTCATCACCTGCACATCCCCTGCGCCGGTGCGGCCCTGATTTCCCATCGAATCCTGATGGGTGATCGCACCCTTACGGACATAGGTGATGATTTCCATGTCGCGGTGGGGATGCGGCGGAAAGCCGCTATTGGCGGCGATCTCGTCATCATTCCATACCCGGATCGCGCCCCATCCCATCCGGGCGGGCTCATAATAATCGGCAAAGGAAAAATGATGACGGGCATTGAGCCAGCCATGGTCGGCATGGCCCAGGCTCTCGAACGAGCGTTTCTCGATCACGGTGTTTCTCCAGCGGAGGAATTCTGTTGCCGCCAAGATAGAGCTTTGGATCACACGGTAAATGGAAACGCTGGAAACCTATCGTTTCCCCATCTACAAATGAGGAGACGTTTCTATCGAGGATTTTTCCATGCGCTTGCCCGATCTTGAAGCTTGGGCGATCTTCGCCAGCGTGGTCGAGCATCGCTCCTTCAGCGGCGCGGCGGATGCGATCGGCGTTTCAAAAGCGACGGTTTCGAAAGCGGTGACGCGGCTCGAAACGCATCTGGGACAGTCGCTGTTCCACCGTACCTCGCGCCGCCTCTCGCTTACGGAGAATGGCAAGGCCTTGGCAGAACATGCGGCGCGCATTCTGGCCGAAGCCAATGCCGCCGAAGAGGCTGCCCATGCCGCGGCAACTGCACCAACCGGCCTGGTGCGCGTCGCCGCGCCGATGTCGCTCGGGCTGATCGCCATCGCGCCGGTCATCGCAGATTTTCTCGCGCTGCATCCAGGCATCACGATCGACCTCCACCTGTCCGATGCGCGCGTCGATATCGTCGCAGAAGGGTTCGACATCGCATTGCGCATCGCCTCGCTGCCCGACAGTTCGCTGCGCGCGCGCAAGCTCGCCGACATCCGCATCAACCTTGTGGCGGCACCCGAATATCTCGCGCGGCACGGCCGACCGACCCATCCGGGCCAACTCGGCGAACATCGCTGTTTCGCCTACACCAACATTACCGCGCCGTGGCGATTCGTCGGGCCGGATGGGACGGAGGTCTCGGTGCGTCTGCAGGGCCCGCTCGCGACCAATAGCGGCGAGGCGATGCTGCCGGCGCTCCGCCGAGGCCTGGGCATCGCGATGCTGCCGGACTTTATTGTCGGCGACGACTTGGCCACCGGTCGGCTCGAAACCATCCTCGAGGATTGGACTCCCTATGGGGGAGCCTTGCACTTGATGACCCCGCCCGGCACGCTGCGGCCAGCGCGGGTGGAGGTGCTGATCGCCTATCTGAGCGAGCACCTGAAAACGCTTTGTTCCGTAAAAATCCCTAAGTGAATGCCCGCGACTCGTGGATTCAGGCCGCTTAATGTGAAATTAACCTTTTGCCTTCATCACTGATGAGGTTAATGGAGTGTGAGGCAAGTCGGACCGCAGGGGGCCCGGAACGCCTGACGAGAAACGGGGAACGCCCAGATGCGCGTATTGCTGATCGAGGACGAGCCGACGACCGCCTTGGCGATCGAGCTCATGCTGACCACCGAAGGTTTCAATGTCTACAAGACGGATCTGGGCGAAGAAGGCCTCGATCTCGGCAAGCTGTATGATTACGATATCATCCTGCTCGACCTCAATTTGCCGGACATGCACGGCTATGACGTGCTCAAGCGGTTGCGGGTTGCCCGGGTGCAGACGCCGGTGCTGATCCTGTCGGGCATCAACGAAATGGACTCGAAGGTTCGCAGCTTCGGCTTCGGTGCCGACGATTACGTCACCAAGCCCTTCCACCGCGAAGAACTGACCGCGCGCATCCACGCCGTGGTCCGCCGCTCAAAGGGCCACAGCCAGTCGGTCATCCGCACCGGCAAGCTGGCGGTCAACCTGGATGCCAAGACGGTCGAAGTCGATGGTGCCCGCGTGCATCTGACCGGCAAGGAATATGCGATGCTCGAGCTGCTCAGCTTGCGCAAGGGCACCACGCTGACCAAGGAAATGTTCCTGAACCACCTGTATGGCGGCATGGACGAGCCCGAACTCAAGATCATCGACGTGTTCATCTGCAAGCTGCGCAAGAAGCTGTCGATGGCCTGCGAAGGCGAGAATTATATCGAGACGGTGTGGGGCCGCGGCTATGTGCTGCGCGAACCCGACGAGATGATGGCCTCCGCCGAAGTCGCCTGATCGCGTCACTCCGTCAAACCGAACAGCTTTCCGCTCCGGCGGATCCGGGCCGCGCCATCTGGGGGGATGTCGCGGCCTTTCTTTTGTCCCGCGTCGCCCAGTTGCGGTCATTCCCAGACCGATATTACGATGACGAGGATTTGGCCGACAGGCAACTTCTGTCACGCGGGGACGAAAGCTGCTATCGATAGTTAGCTGAAGCGCTGAAAGGCACTCGCCATGGACGATGCGGAAAAAACAAACGGCCACGTAATTGATCGCGACAAGCTTCACGGTGACTTCCCGACGCAATTTCAGGAGCCCGCTTTCTGGGAGGAACTCGGCCGCACGGTCGCTGCCTTTGGATTCATCGAGGGAGAGTTGGCGAAGGCCATTTACGCGCTCACCGGCGTGAAAGAGTTTGATCCCAAGGGCGATCCGGAAGCCTTTAACGCGTGGATCAAGACACTGGAAAAGGCCCTCACGGACCAGCTAGGCGCTCTCATCATGACCTACGACAAAGCGCTGACTGAAAATCCCCGAACCAAGGAACACGACTTCAGCAGACTGATCGCCGAGCTCAAGGAGGCCAAAGAGATTAGAAATGCGCTGTGCCACGGTTCGTGGGGCAAACCCGACGATCAGGGGCGCACGGTGCCCAAGTTCGTGAGGCGCGGCCTCCAGATTTTCGAAACGCCGGTTGACGTCGCCTTCTTCAAACAAACCCGCGCCGCGCTAAGGGAAATCATCTGCGACATTCTCGATAGCGTGACAATGGTTGGCTACAAATTTCCGGGTTCCGACAGCCCCGGCGAGCAACTCTGGCCCGACCCAGCGACCCTTACGGTCGTTTAGCGGCCAAAAACGCGCGTCGATTTTGAGTGACCGCTTTCCACCAACCCAACCCTAGCCTGTCCTACATCCCCGCATTGTGCCACGCTCGCTGCATGCCAGGCACCGTCCGTTGCCCACGCCACAGCGCCGCCGTACCTGTCGCCCCCTTGGGCGGGGCGCAAAAGAGCGGGGACGTAGCGTGGACTTTGTGGACTTCCGCACCCGACTCGCCTGCGGCCGATCCTGTTCGGCGCGATGCTGGCACGCGGGAAGCAGTGTGCACGCTCGCCCTGGCCAGTCGGCTTCGTACACTACGCCCCACCCGTCACCCCGGCCTTGTGCCGGGGTCCACCGGTGTCCGCTACGATCGCCAGCGAGAGCGCGGCGCGGTGGATGCGGGGACAGGCCCGGCATGACGGTGGCGGTGACGGTGACGGTGGCGGGGACGGCGCGACAGGCGGGTCGCGTTGCGCTACGGGCGCACCCACATCTTCACACCGCCGACCCAGGTCTGCTCAACCTTGGTCGCGCGCAGTTCGGTCGGCGAGGCGAGCAGCGGGTCCCGATCGACGATGATGAAATCGGCGCGCTGCCCGACGCCCAGCCGCCCGAATTTGTCCTCGGCAAAACCGGCATAGGCCGCCGCGCCCGTAAACGCCCACCACGCCTGCTCGCGCGTCACGCGCTCTTCGGGCCGCCAGCCACCAAAAGGCTGACCATCGGCGTCCTGGCGGGTGAAGGCTGCAGCCCAGCCCGCAAACGGATCGGGCTTTTCGACCGGATAATCCGACCCGAACGCCAGCGTCGCGCCATTTTTGAGCATCGAGCCCCAGGCATAGGCACCGCTCAACCGATCCGGCCCAAGCCGCGCCTCCGCCATAGTGCGATCACTGGTCTGGTGCGTCGGCTGCATCGAGGCGACGATGCCGTTCTTGCCGAAGCGCGGCAGATCGGCTGGGTCGACGATTTGCGCATGTTCGATCCGCCAGCGCCGATCGCCCTTATAGGTGTCGACCATGTCGTCGATCGCATCGAGCACTTCGGCATTGGCGCGATCACCAATGGCGTGGACCGCGACCTGATAATGGTCGAGCGCGGCGCGACTCATGTAATTGCGCAGCACGTCGTCCGAGAGGAAGCCAGCGCCCGATTGCCCGGGGGCGTCGCTATACGGCTTTTTCAGCCATGCCCCACGCGACCCGAGCGCGCCATCGGCATAGAGCTTCACGCCGCCCATGCGCAGCTTGTCGCCATAGAGCCACGGCGTCGGCCCTGCCCCGCCGATACGGATGGCGGTGTCCACGCCCATGGCGTAGCTCATGATGCGCACGCGCAAATTGCCGGCATCGCCCACACGACGATAGGCAAGCCAGTCGTCCATGCCGGTCCCCATATCGGCGGTCGCGGTGATGCCATAGCTCAGCAAAATGTCCTGCGCCTTCAGGAAAGCGAAATCGCGATCCTTGGGCAGTGGCTGCGGCACGACCTTTTCGACCAGCGCCTGCGCCGCATCGACGAACACGCCATTGGGCTGCAGGCCGGTCTTTTCGATGCGGCCGCCGGGGGGCGATACCGATTTGGCGGAAATGCCGGCCGTCTTCAGCGCCGCGCTATTGCCCCAACTGGCATGACCATCGGCGCGCGACAACCATACCGGGCGATCGCTGACCACGGCATCCAGATCGGCCGCAGTCGGGAAGCGACCAAGACCCCACACTTCCTGGTTCCAGCCACCGCCAATGATCCACTTTTTGTCGGGATTGGCCGCCGCATAGGCCGCAATCCGCGCCTTTGCCTCGTCCAGCGACTTGGCCGCCGACAGATCCAGCTCGAGCGCGCGAAAACCCAGCTCCATCACATGGCCGTGCGCGTCGATGAAACCGGGCAGCAGGACTTTGCCATGTTCGTCGGCGCGCCAGTCCAGCTTGACCGGGCGCTTCTCATTATCGGCGAGCAGCTTCACCACCTTGCCATCGGGCGAAATCAAAACGCCGGTGAAGCGCACCACTTTGCCATTTTGGTCGAGCGTGATGCCGTTGACATTGTCCACCAACGCATCGGCAAACGCCGAGGTCGGCAGCGAAAGTGCCGCGAGAAGAAGCGCTGCACGGCGAGCGAAGGATGGGCTTTGCATGGGTAAGGCGATAAGCAATGTTCCTTCGCCGCGCCAGATGGTCTAGGCGCGCTGCCAGCTCCGTTGGTGTCGCGCATAGTGCGGCGCTGTCATTCGCGTGACGCGGAGCAAAGCAGATCAGCCCTTGGACACGTCCGGGGATAACGGAAGACAGAATGGCCACGCACACCCGCCCCGCGCCCGAAACCCTCCCCGTCACACTGCCCGATGTTCAGGCGGCTCACGCGCGCATTGCCGACCAGATCGTGCGAACCCCGACCTTCATCAGCAAGACGCTGTCGGAGCTGACCGGCGCAACGGTGTATCTGAAGTTCGAGAACCTCCAGTTTACCGCCGCCTATAAGGAGCGCGGCGCACTCAACACGCTGTTGCAACTGCCGGCGGGAACCAGCGGCGTCATCGCCGCGTCGGCTGGCAACCACGCGCAGGGCCTGGCTTATCATGCCAACCGGCTCGGTATCCCCGCGACGATCGTGATGCCGACCAACACGCCGACGGTGAAGGTGACGCAGACCGAAGGCCACGGTGCGACCGTCGTGCTATTTGGCGACACCTTCGATGCCGCTTATGCCCATGCCCGTGAGTTGGAGGTGGAGCGCGGACTGACCTTCGTCCACCCCTTCGACGATGCGCGCGTTATCGCAGGCCAAGGCACCGTCGCGATCGAAATGCTGCAGGACGTGCCCAGCATCGATACCTTCCTTACGCCAATCGGCGGTGGCGGGCTGATTTCGGGCATGGCGGTGGTCGCGGCTGCGGCCGACCATCCCATCGAAGTCATCGGGGTCGAAGCGGAATTGTTCCCCTCCATGTATAATCGCATCAACGGCACCGACATGCCGTGCGCCGGCGACACGCTCGCCGAAGGCATTGCCGTCAAGGAACCGGGCGCGATCACGTCGAACATGGTCCGCGCTTTGGTCGATGACATCGTATTGGTCAGCGAACGCAGCCTGGAGCAAGCGGTCAGCCTGCTGCTGCAAATCGAAAAGACCGTGGTCGAGGGTGCCGGAGCCGCAGGCCTTGCCGCCTTGCTGCAGCACCCCGAACGTTTCGCGGGCAAGACTGTCGGCGTCGTCCTGTGCGGCGGCAATATCGACACGCGTTTGCTGGCCAACGTCCTGCTCCGCGACCTAGCGCGGTCGGGGCGACTGGCGCGACTGCGCATCCGCTTGCAGGACCAGCCCGGCGCACTGTTCAACGTCGCGCGGATTTTCGATGCCGAGCGCGTCAATATCATCGAAATCTATCACCAGCGCGTGTTCACCACCCTGCCGGCCAAGGGGTTGATCACCGATGTGGAATGCGAAACCCGCGACCGTGCGCATCTCGATCGGTTGATCGCCGCGCTCCGCGTCGGCGGCTATGAAGTGAGCACCGTCGAACTGGCGTGACGAGTGGAATCGGGCGTGCGACCAACCGCACGCCCCGGCCTTCCGCAATGGACCTCAACACTGCATTATAGGTGGATCGCGCACGGTCCGTCGTTTTCGGCGTCGCGTTAACCACCATTGTTGGTAAAGCCGCTTTTCATCACGTTCCATCCGATTCATAACGGGGCCACGAGCCGCCACAGCGACGGCGCGCTCCCTGGTTCAAGGAACGATACGCGGTGACAGCGCCATTTCGCTTTCCAAGGTTTTTCGTCACCAGCCCTTCGCCGTGCCCGTATTTGCCCGACCGGCAGGAACGGAAGGTCTTTACGGAGCTTCGTGGGGAACAAGCTGGCGACTTGAACGATGCGCTGAGCCGCATCGGTTTCCGCCGCAGTCAATCGGTTGCCTATCGACCGAGCTGCGCGGGCTGTTCCGCCTGCGTATCGGTTCGGGTGGTGGCCGCCGGTTTTGCCCCCAACGCCACCCAGCGCAAGCACCTGCGCCGGAACGCCGATCTGGAAGTCGCCGCCTGCCGCCCATGGGCAACCGACGAACAGTATCAGTTGCTCCGACGTTATCTCGCCGCCCGGCATCCTGGCGGCGGCATGGCGGATATGGACGAGGGCGATTATGCCGACATGGTCGAGCATTCGCCCGTTAACAGTTTCATCGTCGAATATCGCGAGCCATCGATACATGGTGAACGCGGCAAGCTGATCGGTGCGTGCCTGACCGACCAGCAGGCCGACGGGCTTTCGATGATCTACAGCTTCTTCGATCCCGAGCATGCCGAGCGCCCGGGACTCGGCACCATCATCATCATGGACCACATCCTGCGCGCACGCGCGGCGGGCTTGCCCTATGTCTACCTTGGCTATTGGGTTAAGGGGTCGCAGCGCATGGCGTACAAGGTCCGCTATCAGCCGATCGAAGCGCTCGGCCCGAGTGGTTGGTCCCTGTTGGTCGACGAAGAGGCGACTTACCGGCCACCGGCCGAACGCCATGCAGTCTCGGATCACCTCGCCAGCGCCCGCTGATCCTGGCGGTCGCTGACGCTATCCTATTGGCCGCTGCGATCGACGTGGAGATCGACGTCCAGCATCTCCTCACCTTCGCCAAGCCGAGACCCGGCCACCGGGGCGGCTCCGGCCGAATCGAGCGCTACTGCCACTCGGGCATAGGCTTCGTCCGCGCTGAGGCCGGTACATGGGTCAAACGCGACCCAGCCCAATCCCGCCACATGCGCCTCCGCCCAGCCGTGGGGAGCCGGACGCCCGGCTCCAACCACACAAGCCGGGCTATACCCTGAGACATAGCGGGCCGGGACGTCGAGCGTGCGCGCCGCCGTGATGAAGACCTGCGCCATATCGCGAGCACTGGCCTCCCCTTGCGAAAAGGCTGCAATCGCACTCCGCCCGGCCACCGCGCGCCCGCGATCGAGCGCGAAGCGGCGATGGACGGCAAGGTTCAACGCATGAAGCCGGGCAACCGGATCTGGCTCCCGAATTGCTCGCGCGAAGGCGACAATCTCTGCATCAGGCGTCGTCAGGGGCGTGGTCCGGAGAAACACTGCGGGCGGTAACGGCTCATGCGCGCCATGGACGACCCCGTTGGAGGGGTTGGTCAGCACTTCGCCGGACACTGCAATTTCGATGCTTTCGATCGGCCCTTCGACATAGAGCATCGTCGTGCGATTGCCGAAGCCGTCGCGGCCGTGCCGCAGGCGGGCATCGCAATCGACATGCAGGTTCCAGCTCGCGACGGATTGGTCATGCGTGCCATCGGGAATCAGGCGGAGCAACTGCGTCAAGCGCGCCTGCGGGCTGGAAAAGCGATAGGTCGTGCGATGATCGACCGACAGCCGCATCAGGTGAACTTGAACTGGCGGCCGACCGCCATGTGCAATTGGTCGTTTTCGGCAATGAAGCCTTGCAGAAACTGGTGCAGCCCCTGCGCGATCACGTCGCCCGAGCGCAGCCGTTGCAGGCGCTGCTGCCGCGCCCGTGCCATGCGGTCGGCCTCGCCGTGGAGCCCGGTGCGCTTGGCAAGCAGATTGAGGATCTCGACCGCTTCCTCGACCGACGCGGCGAGACTGCGGGGGAGTTCGGGCCGGGCGATCAACAAATCGATGACGTTCGCCGGTCGCAGGCCTTCGGAATAGAGCCAGCGATACGCCGTGACAGCCGACACCGTCTGCAGGATGGTTGTCCATTGGTCGCGATCAACCACGCCACCGACGCGTTCGCCCTCGGGCAGCAGGATGTGATATTTCACATCGAGCAGGCGGGCGGTATTGTCCGCGCGCTCAATTGCCTGACCAAGGCGGATGAACCACGTCGTCTGGTTGCGCAACATACGATGGACCGCGCCTTCGAAGCCGCGCGTTTCCGCCTTGATCGCCTCGACGAGGTTGAGCGTCGCCATCGCCCCGCCCTGCCCCTGCGCACCCGGACTGGTGCGGTGGTCGAAAATCAACCAGGCACGGTTGATCCCGGTCCAGGCTTCCTTGGTGAGGGCGGTGCGGACCGCGCGTGCATTGTTGCGGGCCATGTCGATCGATCGGACCATCGACCCCGGGTGGCTGGAATCGAGCGTAAGAAACCGCGCGACATGCGCTTGGGTAATCGACCGCCCGGTTTCGGCAAAGGCGGCGTCCGTTTCGGTCACTGCCAGCGCCGACGCCCAGGCCGCCTCCCCCGCCGGACGCGGAGACAGGACGTCCAGGCGGACCGTCGCCTCCACCAGACGCGCGATGAAATCGGTCCGCTCGACATAGCGACCCAGCCAATAAAGCGATGAGGCGGTACGGCTCAGCATCGGCCACCCGCCTTCGCCGACGTGCGCGTCCGCGCCGGGCTCACGCGGCCTGCCCCTGCGATTGGGTCAGGAACTCGGCAGGCTGCACGCCGTCATCCATCAATACGAAGCTGTCTTTCGTGCCCCCGCCCTGCGAGGAATTGACCACTAACGATCCTTCCTTCAGCGCAACCCGGGTCAGGCCGCCAGGCACCACTTGAACGCCCTTCGATCCGGTCAACACGAATGGCCGGAAATCGACATGGCGCGGCGCAAGGCCGATTTCCGTCATCGTCGGCACCGTCGACAGCGCCAGCGTTGGCTGCGCGATATAGCGGTGCGGCTCTGCCATCAGGGCGGCACGAAACGCCTCGATCTCGGCCTTGGTGGCCGTCGGCCCGACGAGCATACCGTAGCCTCCCGAACCATCGACCAGTTTCACCACCACATCCGCCAGATTATCGAGCACGTATCGAAGCGCCTGCGGCTCGCGGCACCGCCAGGTTTCGACATTGGGGAGTTTCGGATCCGCTCCCGAATAGAATTTCACGATCTCGGGCATGTAGGAATAGATCGCCTTATCATCGGCAATGCCATTGCCCGGCGCGTTCAAGATCGCGACATTGCCCGCCGCATAAGCCGCGATCAGCCCCGGCACCCCCAGCATCGAATCCGGCCGAAACACCAACGGATCGAGATAGTCATCGTCAATGCGACGATAGATGACATCTACTTTCACGCGCCCCGCGATCGTGCGCATCCAGACGATATCGTCATCGACCACGAGATCGGCCGCCTCGACCAGTTCAACCCCCATCGAGTCCGCCAGGAAGCTGTGTTCGTAATAGGCCGAATTATAATGTCCCGGCGTCAACACCACGCACACCGGCGCGGCGACGCCCTGCGGCGCGACCGATTTCATCGTCTCGAGGAGGCGATCGGGATAGGAATCTACGGCGGCGACGCGAAAATCGCGAAACAATTCGGGACACAGTCGCAGCATCGCCTCGCGATTTTCCAGCATGTAGCTGACGCCCGAGGGCGTGCGCGCATTGTCCTCCAGCACGAAGAAATCGTCGGGCCCGGTTCGCACCAGATCGATCCCGCAAATATGCGCCCATACGTCGTGCGGTGGTCGGATACCGGCAATTTCGGGCCGGAACTGCGGATTGCCGAAGATCAAATCCGGCGGCAGCACGCCTTCGGCCAGGATCCGACGCTCACCGTAAATGTCGTGCAGGAATGCGTTGATCGCCTCAACGCGCTGCACCAACCCATCCGAAAGCCGCGCCCATTCGCTGGCGAGGAAGATTCGCGGCACGATGTCGAACGGGATGATGCGTTCGCTTGCATCGCTATCCCCATAGACCGCAAAAGTGATGCCGAGTTGTCGAAAGGTTGCTTCGGCCGACTGTTGCCGCCTGCGCAATTCCGCATCGGGCGTGCTCTCGATCCAGTTCCCAAGCGCGGCCAATTCTGCGCGGGGCGTGGCCGACCCAGCCTGCCCCATGATTTCATCAAACGCTGACCGCATCCCCATCTAACGGTAAAGCCCCCAAAACGCCGCGGGTTCCATGCTGCGACGGATTGCTGCGCCGCACAAGGGGGCAAAGCGTCAGCAATACCGATTGGTTTCTGACAGCGAAGCGTTCGTTCAAATTGAGTAGAACGACTCTGATGCCAAATCCCGTTTTTCGTGTTACTCGCTTACCAACGACATGGACGAGGGAAAGCCCGTCTTCGGGATTAGCGATACCGTGCCAAAATTCATGTTGCTTCATGAACACTGCGGAACACGTGATCCGTGCAATATTTTGGAAGATCCCCCCATTAAAACTATGCGCGCTTCCCACGAACGGAGACTTGATGACATCGTATTCATGGCGGTGTCGTTACTTGACTGCAGCTTGGCGATGATCACCGACGCCAGCGAAAACAAGCGCGTACTCGCATGTGCCGTGCGGGGCGACGGCGAGAATTCATTTGCGATCAATGACGCGCCGCAGCGGTGGCTCGACCCGGTAGACGCCGAGCGGGTCGGCCTTCTCTTTTATTGCGGCTTCCCGCTCCGGACCGCGGCGGGCGACAATATCGGCCACCTTGGCGTATACGATGTCGAACACCGCAAGGTTGGGCAGATGGAGCTCGACATGATGCTGCGGCTTTCGCGTATTGCCGCTGCACTTTTGGAAAGCGTCGGCGGTGCGTTAACAGCTGACCTTGTCGATTAGACCCAACAGGTGCTGGCCCCGCCGCGTGATCAATGCACCGATCACCCGCGGCTCTGGATCGGCACCAAGTACCATGGCATCGTAAGAAATAAATCCGTGGTCGTTCAGATATTGAACGGTATGCACGAAGTCGCGATCCGTAACGCCTCCTGACGCAAGAGGAAGTGCGCCCGGCAGCAGCATCGCAGAATTCGGCCAACGGTCGGTCAGCGCACTCAGCACCTCGCGCGCAAGGGGGGCAGCATCATGGATCGATGTCAGGCCTTCGGTCATACCACGAACCCTAAGCCCCGTTCGCCCGCATTAACGAACGTTAAGGTTGGGTGAAAATGCGCGGGAAAGGTTAAAAAAGAGTTAACTGAGCACGACACCTGCAACCCCACATCCACAAAACAATAAATACGATATAGTAATGCAAATCATCGTGCTGGATGATAGGCAAAAAACGACCATGGTCGCCGTACTTTATATCGCACTATTTCGTCGGTAGACTGGCAAGCAGAGCAGAGGATAAAACTTGCGGCAGCACCTGTGGCTGGCCCGTTCCAGGACCATAATAAAGATATAGCGGCACGCCCGCCCGGTTATGCGCTTCGATAAAGCGCCCCATCACCGGATCACCGTTGGTCCAATCTCCAATGAGCACCGCAACATTGTGCGCAGCGAAAGCGGCACGGGTAGTGTCGGTTTCAATTGCCGCTTTTTCATTGACCTTGCACGTGAGGCACCAGTCAGCGGTGAAGTAAACGAAAACAGGCCGCCCGGCCTTGCGCAAGCTCTCCAGCCGGGCCTCGCTAAACGGCTCCGCACCCCCCGGCTGCGCCGCAGCGGTGTCGGCCCGGTCCGGATGGCGTCCGTTGACAGACCAGGCACCCACGATAGCGACGCCGAGCAGGAGCAGTGTCATCACGACACCAAAGCCCAGCCCCGCGCGCTGCCGTTGCCCCGCCACCCACAACACGATCGCGAGAGCGAGCGTCAACACGAGTCCCAGAGCAAGGGCATCGACCCCGGCCTCTTTGCCCAATACCCAAGCCAGTGCGATGGCGGTGAGCCACATCGGCACCGACAGGATGCGCCGGAAGGTCTCCATCCACATCCCCGGCTTGGGCAAGCGCTTGCGCAGCGCAGGCACGAAACCGAGCGCGAGAAACGGCAAGGCCAGCCCGAGCCCAAGCCCGGCGAACACCGCCAAAGCGGCCGGCCATGGCAGAACCAGCGCCGCGCCCAATGCTGCGCCCATAAAGGGTCCGGTACAGGGCGTCGCAATGAAGGCAGCCAGCGCGCCAGTGGCGAAGGCACCGCCTGCCCCACCGCTGCGGTTGACGAACGCTGGGGTGGGAATTTCGAACAAACCGCCCAAGTTGAGCGACAACGCCACGGTCAGCAGCAGGAGCAGCACGATCGCGCGCGGATCCTGCAACTGGAACGCCCAGCCCACCGCTGTACCGCCTGCGCGCAAGGCCAGAATCGCCGCGCCCAAACCAACGCAGACTGCAACCACGCCGCCGGTATAGGCCAAGGCTTCATGCCGTGCCGCGCGCTCGTCGAGATGACCCCGCGCCAGGCTCAGCGCCTTGAGGCTCAGGATCGGAAAGACGCACGGCATGATGTTGAGGATCAAGCCGCCCAACATTGCCCCGGCAAAGGCAATCGCCGTCGCCAGCCACACATTGTCCCTCGACGCGGACGCCATCGAGGCAACCGATGCAACGTTGCCCGCCGCTGCCGTGACCAAGAGCCCCTGTTGCGCACCGATCTGCAACACGCCCTTTAGCGACGCTGCGCCCGCGCCAGCGGCCGCCTTGGTTTCCACCACCAGCCGGTCGCCATCCCGCACCACGCTCTGCGGCTTGGCATAGTCAATCATCCCGGGCGTAATCGGGTAAAAATAGGCGTCCTTCGCTACCGCCGCTCCCGCCGGATACGGGATCGCGATGCGAATGGTGCCCCCGGCAATCTGAAAAACACTTTTCGCATCGAGCGGCCGCGGGACGGCGCGGTGCCACGCATCGAACTGCGCCTGCGCTTGCGCGGAGATCACCCCGTCGCCAACGGTTAGTGCAATCGCCAAATCCGCCGTCTCGGGGACGCATACCGTCGCCGAGCACACCAGATAATTGACATGCAGCTTCACCGGCAGGGCCGTCCCCTGCGCCAGTCCTGCAGGCACGCTGAGCGTGACCAGCGGGGCATAGGGTTTGTCGAACACGTAGTTCATCAAATCGGCCACCACGAGCCGTCCGGGCACGGGATAGCTCGGGTCGCTGACGGTCACGCCCTTGGGCAAGGACCAGTCCAATTTGGCAGGGAAGCCCGCGTCGCCGGGATTTTCCCAATAGCCGTGCCAGCCTGGTTGCGGGACCGTGGCCAAAGCGAGCGTCACGTTGGACCCGGCGGCCGGATGCTCGGTCTCAGCCACCAGCGTCATCGTGAGATGCCGCCCCCCCAAGCCCGCATCGGGGGCTGCGGGCTCGGCTTGCGCCGCGCTCAACCCCAACACCGCCACCACCGTCACCATCGCGTAATGAAACCAGCGCATCGACCATCCTTGTAGCTCGCGCGCACCAAGGCCATAGCAGCGCGCGCGGTCAAGCCTGTCGATAGCGGAGATTATCATGAAACGGTTCGTATCAAGTCTTGCCCTGTCGATAGCGCTGCTTAGCGCACCAGTCGCGGCCAAGGACGCACCGCCAGCACCACGGACCGCCAATGCTGCCCCGCCCAAGCTGATCGTCGTGATCTCGGTCGACCAATTTTCCGCCGACCTGTTCGGGGAATATCGCAAATCCTTCACCGGCGGCTTCGCCCGGCTGCAGCAGGGTGGCGTGTTCCCGAGCGGGTATCAAAGCCACGCCGCAACCGAAACCTGTCCCGGCCATTCGACGATCCTCACCGGTTTCCGCCCCGAACATACCGGCATCATCGCCAATAACTGGACCGACCTTTCGGTCGCCCGCGCCGACAAGCAAGTGTATTGCGCCGAAGACGAGACGGTGCCCGGTTCGACCTCGGCCAATTATACCGTGTCCGACAAGCATTTGCTCGTCCCCACGCTTGGCGAGCGGATGAAGGCGGCCAATCCTGCGGTGCGTGTCGTGTCGGTCGCGGGCAAGGATCGCGCGGCAGTGATGATGGGCGGCCATACTGTCGATGAGCTGTGGTGGTGGAACGGAAAGGCTTTTGTCAGCTATGCCGGTCGCGCCACTCCCGCAGTTGTCGTCCGCGCCAATGAAGCGACCGCTGCCAATATCGCCCAGCCACAGGCCGCGCTGGAGGTCCCGGAGGTGTGCAAGGCACACGACCGCGCAGTGCCCGTTGGTGC
Organism: Sphingomonas sp. PSPC2-2; assembly: GCF_049897725.1. Classification (NCBI taxonomy): domain Bacteria; kingdom Pseudomonadati; phylum Pseudomonadota; class Alphaproteobacteria; order Sphingomonadales; family Sphingomonadaceae; genus Sphingomonas; species Sphingomonas sp. PSPC2-2. The sequence continues at coordinate 345,921 of NZ_JAFCWU010000001.1, forward strand.
AGGCAAAACCGTAGGGGCGGGGCATTTCGAGCGGGCCGCAGGCAGCGCCGGTGCCTTCCGTGCGTCCCCCGCCTTTGACGGTGCGATCGTCGCGCTCGCAGCGGGCCTGGTGCAGGATATGAAGCTCGGCCAGGGCCCGACCACCGACATCATTGATGTCGGAGCGTCCGCCACCGACTATATCGGCCACACTTATGGCACTGAGGGTGCCGAGATGTGTATCCAGCTCCAGCAGCTTGACGCGACCCTCGGCTCGTTCTTCAGCGTGCTCGATGCGACCGGCGTCGATTACGAAGTCGTGCTGACAGCCGACCACGGCGGCAACGACATCCCCGAACGCGAAATCGACGCCGGACTGCCCAACGCGGCCCGCGCCACCGTCGCGCTCGCGCCCGCCGTCGTTGGCAAGGAAATCGGGGCAAAGCTCGGCATCGCCAAGCCGGTGCTGTTCGGCGATATACCCAATGGCGACGTCTATATCGCCCAGGACATTACCCCCGCCCAGCGCAAAGCCGTGCAGGACGCCGCGATCGCCTATTACAAGGCCAACGCGCAGGTCGCCGAGGTCTTCACGCAAGCGCAGATCCTCGCCACGCCAAGCCCCAAGGGACCGCCCGAAAAATGGACGCTGCTGGAACGTGCCCGGGCATCGTACAAGGTTGGCCGGTCGGGCGAATTGATCGTCTTCCTCAAACCGCGTATCACCCCGATCCCCGATCCGACCAAAGGCTATGTCGCGACCCATGGCAGCCCCTATGATTATGATCGCCGCGTACCGATCCTGTTCTGGCGGAAGGGCATGACCGGTTTCGAACAGCCGACAGGCGTCGAGACGGTCGACATCCTGCCGACGCTCGCGCACCAGATCGGCCTCGCGCTGACGGGCCCGAAAATCGACGGCAAATGCCTCGATCTGGCGGCAGGCGGAGTGCCCTGCCGCTGATGGACAGGAGCGGGGCCGAGCTGGCGACGATCCGCGACCTGGATCGCTATTGGGCGGAGGCAACCTTTCGTGCGCCCAGGAGCCTTTCCCGGATACAAGCGCGGATCTTGCTCGACGTGCTTGGCCTTGGCGTCGAACAGACCTCGGTCTACCTTGGCCGCCAGCCCGATTTCGCGACCTTTCAGGCATGGGTCCTCGCAACCGCGGGGCCGCCCGATGCCGATCGGGTGGAGCGTTATCACGCCTGGCTCGATAACGCTCCGCCGCCCCACGCGACGGCGGAGCGCCTCGCCAGAGTCGAGGCAGCTCCGGATGTGCTGGATGCGGACGACCTTGCGCAGTGGGACGCACTCGGCTTCGTGATCCTGCGCGGCGCGCTGTCCCCGGACCAGGCCAAGGCGTGCGAAGCACTGTTATGGCAGCAAGTCGGGGGAACGCCCGATGATCCGACGAGCTGGTATGCTCCCCGCACGAACGGCATCATGGTGCAATATTTCCAGCATCCCGCCCTCGACGTCGCGCGCACCGCGCCGCGCGTGCATAAGGCCTTCGCCCAACTCTGGGGCACGGCCGATCTGTGGATGACGGTCGACCGGATGAGCTTCAACCCACCCGAGCGCCCCGGCTACACCTTTCCCGGCCCGCATCTGCACTGGGACGTCAGCCTCGCCCAGCCGATCCCGTTCGCGACGCAGGGCATTCTCTATTTGACCGACACGCGCGCCGATCAGGGCGCGCTGCAACTCGTCCCCGGCTTCCATCATCGCTTGGCCGATTGGCTCGATGCGCTGGGCGACGCCGATCCGCGCCAGGTCGATCTTGGCGCGGAAGCGATCACCATCCCCGCCGCCGCGGGCGATTTGGTCATCTGGCGACAGGATTTGCCGCACGGTGCCAGCCCCAATGCGAGCGATCGCCCGCGCATGGCGCACTACGTCAATATGTACGCGCCGACCCTGCAGTCGCACCCGGTCTGGCGTTAGCGCACTTCGTACAGGCGGATCCCCGCCCCCAGCCGGTTCGCCCCCACCGCAAGCTGCTCCCCGCTCATATTGGCGACGAAGGCGGGGTTGGTCGGGGCCTTGGGCGCAAGGCTCGCATCATTGCCCTCGATGCGCAGCCCCGCCGAGGGGTAGGTCTTGGCCTCGGCTGACACCACGATCAGCCCCGAATGGTTTTCCTTATTCGGCCCCTGGACGAAGGTGTTGCGGGTGATCAGTCCGGTCGCGCCCTCGGGCAGGTCGATCATGTAATTGGTCTTGCGGCCCTGCGTATCGTCGAAGCTGTTGTCGGCGATCGTCACCTTGGGCACGCGCAATTTGACGTAATGCCCGCCCGTGCCGCGTTCGAAGCGCGAATTGGTGATCACCACCGATCCGCGATTGGCGAGATAGATGCTGTGCGAACAGCTCGGGCTCTCATCGCATTGGCCGAGCCCGGCAAAGGTGGAATGGTCGATCGAAATCTTCTGCGCGGCCGGCTCCCCGCCGAGAATGCCTTCCTGGCTATCGAGGAACATCGCGTTGCGCACCACCAGATCGCCCATTTCGGTGCGGATGCCCGCGCCATTGCCATCGGCGACACGCATCTTGCGGAACACGATGCCATCGACGGTCGAGCCCTGCCCGCGCAGCACGAACGCGGCCTTGCCCTCGCACGCCGTGCCCTCGAAGATCGCGGTGCCCGGCGTCACCGCCTTGAAGGTGATATGCCCGCCCGCCTGCACGGTGCATTGGTGATAGACCCCCGGCGCGATCAGGATCGTCGCCGTCCCCATCCGCACCGATTGCACCGCCTCGTCGATCGTCTGGAAGCCTTGCCCCGTCTCGGCAATGGTAAACGGCGCGCGCGCCTGCTGCGCGGCAGCAGGGGCGGCGATGGCGAGGGCGATGAGCGGAAGAATGCGGCGCATGAGTCAAGGCTCCTTTGCGGGGTGGGATGCCCGCCCGCCCGCCGCAGGGGAAGGTATATTGAGGGTTAACCAGCGCGCGCGGCGCGCTTTTCAAAGATCAGATCGACGCCTATGCAGACCGCGATTCGGGGGAAACAGCATGCTGACCGAGACCACCCAAGCGTTGCCACCACGCTATGTCTCGCCCGCCGGGCCGCCCTCGGCTTATGCGATGCTCACCCGCGCGCTGTCCGATCCGGCCTCGGTCATCTCCGACGCAATCTATTCCGACTGGTCGCTGAAACTACCGGGGCCGCGCTCGCCCGTCGTGGTGTCGCACCCGGATGCGGTGCGGCAGGTGTTGCTCGACAAGGACGGCGCATTCGGGCGCAATCGACAGTTGCGTCTGCTGATGCGCCGCGCCTGGGGAAAGGGTCTCGCCGCCGCCGAGGGTGAATCCTGGGCGCGCCAGCGCCAGGCCGCAGCGCCCGCGTTCAAACCGGCGGCGGTGCAGTCCGCCGTCCCGGCAATGGCGGCAGCGGCCGAGCGGGCCGCGCGATGCTGGTCGACCGATGCGCCGATCGACCTGTCGGTCGCCTTGGCGCGGATCGTCACCGAAATCGTGATGACCACCTTGCTCACCGGTCTGGACGATGCCGATCTGGATGCGATCGCAGCGGATGTCCCGCCCTTCATCCGTGCCGCAGCGCATTTCGGCTTGCTCGACCTGCTCCCGGTCCCCGATGCGTGGATCGACCGGCTGCGCGGCATGGGACGCGGGGGCCCCGAGCAACGCCTGCGCGCGGTGGCCACGCGTCTTGCCGCAGCGCGCGCCACACCACCCGATCGCGTGCAGGACATTGCGGCGCTGATGCGCGGTGCCGGGCCGCTCGCCGACAATCTGCTGGGCTTCCTCCCCGCCGGGCTGGAAACGACCGCGCAGGCGGCGGCGTGGGGCCTGTATCTGCTGGCGCTCTACCCCGAGTGGCAGGAAGCTGTGTATCGCGAAGCGCTCGCCGCCGACGCGACGGACCCGGCCCTGCCGATCGGCCGCCAGGTCGTGCAGGAAACGCTGCGTCTCTATCCGCCCGGCCCCTTGCTGGTGCGCGCGGCGCTGCGGCCCAGCGAATTGCAAGGCCACCGCCTCCACCCCGGGCAAGTCGTGATCCTGCCGGTGTTCGCGATCCACCGCCATCGCCAGCTCTGGGATCACCCCGATGCGTTCGATCCCGACCGCTTCGCCCCCGCTGCCGCTTATGATCGCGGCGCGTTCCTGCCCTTCGGCGCCGGGCCACGCCTGTGCATCGCGGCCGCCTTCGCGCAGACCGAGATCGCGGTGATGATGGCGGTACTGCTGCGCCACTTCCGCTTCACGCCCGCCGCGCCCGAGCCCGTCATCAGCCTGAAGACGACCACCCATTCGCTGACGGGCCTGCATGTGATCGCAACGCCCCGGCGCGGCTAGATCAATCCAGATTGGGCCGCAGCCAGCGCGTCGCGGTCGCCAGATCGACCCCGCGCCGCTCGGCATAGTCCTCCAACTGGTCCGGCCCGACGCGCGCCACGCCGAAATAGTCGGCTTGCGGGTGCCCGAAATAGAAGCCCGACACCGCCGCCGTCGGCAGCATCGCAAAGCTGTCGGTCAGCGTGATGCCGGTTGCTGGCGTTGCGCCGAGCAGCTTGAACAGCATCGGCTTTTCGCTGTGATCGGGGCAGGCCGGATAGCCAGGGGCCGGGCGGATGCCGCGATAGTGCTCGCGGATCAGCGCTTCGTTGGTCAATTGCTCGCCCTCGGCATAGCCCCACAAGGTGGTGCGGACATGCTGGTGCATGCGCTCGGCAAAGGCCTCGGCCAAACGATCGGCCAGCGCCTTCAGCAGGATGTCCGAATAATCGTCATTGTCGGCCTTGAAGCGCTTGAGGTGCGCCTCGATGCCGTGCCCCGCAGTCACCGCGAAGCCGCCGATCCAGTCGCCTGCGGGGTCGATGAAATCGGCCAGACACATATTGGCCCGCCCCTCGCGCTTGGCGATCTGCTGGCGCAGGAAGGGCATGCGCACAGCGTCTCCCCTCCCGCTTGCGGGAGGGGTTGGGGGAGGGGCTGATGTGCCATCGGACGGCCCGTTCGCGGACAGCCCCTCCCCTAGCCCCTCCCGCAAGCGGGAGGGGAATATTACAACATCATCGCCCTCGCGCCGGCACGGCCACAGCCCCGCCACGCCCTTCGCCGTCAGCCACTTCTCGGCAATGATCTGGTCGAGCATCTTCTGCGCATCCTCGAACAGATTGCGCGCGCTTTCCCCCACAATCTCGTCCTGCAGGATCGCCGGATAATTGCCCGCCAATTCCCAGGCGCGGAAGAACGGCGTCCAGTCGATCAGCTCGCGCAGATCGGCAAGATCCCAATCCTCGAACACATGCACGCCGGGCTGCTTGGGCGCCCCCGGCTTCAAGGTCATGTCCGCGACAAAGCCATTGGCACGCGCGGTCTCGATCGGAATCAGCTCGCTCTGCCCCTTATTGGCGCGCGCGATGCGAACGGCTTCATATTCGTCCGAGGTCTTCTGCACGAATTCGTCGCGGATCGTGTCGCTGACCAAGGTCGAGGCAACACCGACCGCACGGCTCGCATCGAGCACATGCACCACCGGCCCTTTATAGGCAGGCGCGATGCGCAGCGCGGTGTGCACCTTGGAGGTGGTCGCCCCGCCGATCAGCAGCGGCATCGTCATCCCCGCCCGCTGCATTTCCTCGGCCACCGTCACCATCTCGTCGAGCGACGGCGTAATCAGCCCCGACAGGCCGATCATATCGGCATCATTCTCGTTCGCGGCCTTGAGGATGTCCGACCAGGGCACCATCACCCCCATGTCGACCACGTCGAAGCCATTGCACTGCAACACCACGCCGACGATGTTCTTGCCGATGTCATGCACGTCGCCCTTCACGGTCGCCATGATGATCTTGCCCTTGCCGCGCGCGCCGGGCTCCTTCGCCGCCTCGATGAAGGGCAGCAGATGCGCCACCGCCTTTTTCATCACGCGGGCCGATTTCACCACTTGCGGCAGGAACATCTTGCCCGAACCGAACAGGTCGCCGACGACGTTCATCCCGTCCATCAGCGGCCCTTCGATCACCTCGATCGGGCGCGCGAAGCCCTGTCGCGCTTCCTCGGTATCCTCGACCACATGCAAGTCGATGCCCTTGACCAGCGCATATTCGAGCCGCTTGTTGACCGGCAGGCCGCGCCACTCGGCCGCCGCTTTCTCGGCCACCGCATCGGTGCCCTTGAAGCTTTCCGCCATCGCGATCAGCCGCTCGGTCGCGCCCTCGTCGCGGTTGAGGATGACATCCTCGCACGCGGTGCGCAGCTTGGGGTCGATCGCGTCGTAAATGTCGAGCTGCCCGGCATTGACGATCGCCATGTCGAGCCCGGCGGGGATCGCATAATAGAGGAACACCGAATGCATCGCGCGGCGCACCGGCTCATTGCCGCGGAAGCTGAACGACAGGTTGGAGAGCCCGCCCGAGATATGCGCGTGCGGGCAGCGCGCCTTGATGTCGCGACACGCCTCGATGAAGTCGACCGCGTAGTTATTATGCTCCTCAATCCCCGTCGCCACCGCGAAGATGTTGGGATCGAAGATGATGTCCTCTGGTGGGAAGCCGATGCCCATCAGCAAATCATAGGCCCGCGCGCAAATCTCGAGCTTGCGCGCGCGCGTATCGGCCTGGCCGACGGTGTCGAACGCCATGACGACGACGGCGGCACCGTATTGCATGACCTTCTTGGCCTGGGCGAGGAACTGCTCTTCCCCCTCCTTCATGCTGATCGAATTGACGATCGGCTTGCCGCTGACGCACTTCAGCCCGGCCTCGATCACCGACCATTTCGAGCTGTCGACCATGAACGGGATGCGCGCGATGTCGGGCTCGGCGGCGATCAGCTTGAGGAAAGTGACCATCGCATATTCGGCGTCGAGCAGGCCCTCATCCATGTTGATGTCGAGCACCTGCGCGCCGCTCTCAACCTGCTGCCGCGCGACTTCGACCGCCGCCGGATAATCCCCCGCCATGATAAGCTTCTTGAAGCGCGCCGATCCGGTAACGTTGGTGCGCTCGCCAATGTTGACGAACTGGGCGGTGGAGGTGGTGGTCATGGGTGTTTTTTTCTTCTTCTCCCTCTCCCCGCTGGCGGGGAGAGGGTCGGGGAGAGGGGCAGTACCGGGAACGGGCCGTCGATCACTGCCCCTCTCCCGCCTTCGCTTCGCTCGGCACCCTCTCCCCGCAAGCGGGGAGAGGGAGAATTGCTATGCCGCCATCGTCATCGGCTCCAGCCCGGCCAGCCGCGTCACCACCGGCGGCACCGGCAGCACGCGCGGCGTCAGCCCACGCACACCCTCGGCAATCGCCTTGATGTGCGCAGGCGTCGATCCGCAGCAACCGCCCAGGATGTTGACGTGCCCCGCGCTCGCCCATTCGCCGACCAGCCCCGCCGTCGTCGCCGGCATTTCGTCATATTCGCCCAGTTCGTTGGGCAGCCCGGCATTGGGATAGACCATGATGAGGGTGTCGGCGATGCCCGCCAGCGTGCGCACATGCGGGCGCAACTGCTCCGCGCCGAACGAGCAATTGAGCCCGATCGTCACCGGCCGCGCGTGGCGCACCGCATGCCAGAATGCCTCGACCGTATGCCCAGACAAATTGCGGCCAGAAAGGTCGGTCAGCGTCATCGACAGCATGATCGGCACGTCGCGGCCCAGCGCCTCGCCCGCTTCCAGCGCCGCCATGATCGCGGCCTTGGCGTTCAAGGTGTCGAACACCGTCTCGACCAGGATGAAATCCGCCCCGCCCTCGATCAGCGCGTCGGTCTGTTCGCGGTACACGCCTTTGAGATAATCGAAGTCGATCTCGCGAAAGCCCGGATCGTTGACATCGGGGCTGAGCGACAGCGTCTTGTTGGTCGGCCCAACGGCCCCTGCAACAAAGCGCGGGCGGCCGTCCTTGGCCTGATATTCATCCGCCAGCCGCCGCGCGAGCCGCGCGCTCTCGACATTGATCTCGCGCACCAGATGCTCGGCGGCATAATCGGCCTGGCTGATGCGGTTGGCCGAGAAGGTGTTGGTCTCGGCAATGTCCGCGCCCGCCTCGAAATAGGCGCGGTGGATCGCCTCGGGCACCGCCGGTTTGGTCAGCGCGAGGATGTCGTTATTGCCCTTCTGGTCCTTGGTCAGGCCCAGGTCGCCGGCATAATCCGCCTCGGACAGCTTCCAATTCTGGATCTCGGTGCCGAACGCGCCATCGGTGATGAGGATGCGCTTGGCCGCTTCGGCCAACAAGGTTTCTCGTGCCGTCATCTTCTAATCCTTCTCCCCTCCCGCTTGCGGGAGGGGCAGGGGGAGGGAATGTCTCGGGAGGGACCTGACAGGCCCTCCCCTAACCCCTCCCGCAAGCGGGAGGGGAATGTGTTACGCCGCCGCAGCCGCCGCCACGGGCTTAGCGCGCAGGCCCAATAGGTGACATATAGCAAAGCTCAGCTCGGCGCGGTTGAGCGTGTAGAAATGGAAATTGCGCACATCGCCCGCATACAGCTTGCGGCACAGTTCGGCGGCGAGCGTCGCGGCGATCAGCTGCCGGCTCGCGGGATGATCGTCCAGCCCCTCGAACAGGCGCCCCATCCACGGCGGCACCACCGTGCCGCACATCGCCGACATGCGCACGATGCTCTGGAAATTGGTGACCGGCATGATGCCGGGCACCATCTCCGCCGTGATCCCCGCCGCCGCCGCACGATCGCGGAAACGGAAGAAGGTCTCGGGCTCGAAGAAGAATTGCGTGATCCCGCGCGTCGCGCCTGCATCCAGCTTTCGCTTGAGATTGTCGAGATCGTCCGCCTGGTCGCGCGAATCCGGGTGGCATTCGGGGTAAGCCGCGACCGAAATCTCGAACGGGTGCAGCCGCTTCAACCCAGCCACCAGATCGGCGGCATTGGTATAGCCTTCGGGGTGCGGGACAAAGCCCCCTGCCCCCGGCGCATCGCCGCGCAACGCGACGATATGGCGCACGCCTGCCGCCCAATACTGCTCGGCAATCTCGTCAATTTCCGCGCGCGACGCCTCGACGCAGGTCAGGTGCGCTGCCGCCGCCATGCTCGTCTCGCGCTCGATCCGCGCGACCGTGGCGTGGGTGCGGTCGCGCGTGGTGCCGCCTGCGCCATAGGTGACCGAGACGAAGCTCGGGCCGAACGGCTCCAGCGTGCGCACCGTCTCCCACAGCGCCTCTTCCATCTTCTCGGTCTTGGGCGGGAAAAATTCGAACGACACCGCCGCATCGCCTGCCAGATCCGCGAACAGCGGGGCCTCGAGCGCGCGCCGCGCTTCCTCGAGCTGGTTCACCGAAATCGTCATGCCGCCATCGCCTTATGTACCCCGGAGTGTATCCCGGAACGCTGGGCATCGCGTTTGCGCGCGAGCCATAATTTCACCGTCAGTTCCCCGCCTTCCAGCCGCTCGGTCCGCTCGGGCGCGAGATCGGCGGCGGCGAACCATGTCGCCATTTGTTCATCGACAAAGCCCAGGCGGGTATGCCCGTCCTTCGTCCGCAACTCCTCGCGGTCGTGCGCCGCGAAATCGGCGATCAGCAACCGCCCGCCCGCCTTCAGCACGCGCGCCGCCTCGGCGATCGCCGCACCCGGCTGCTGCGCGAAGTGCAGCACGTGGTGCACGATCGCCACGTCCGCCGCACCGTCCGCCAAAGGAAGCGCATAGAGATCGGCCTGCCGCAATTCCGTATTGTCCAACCCCCGCTCGGACAGTTTCGCGCGCGCCAGCCGCAGCATTTCGGACGAGCGATCGATTCCAAGCGCCTGCTCGGCCCGCCCTGCAAACAGTTCCAGCATCCGCCCGGTGCCGGTGCCGATGTCGATCAACTGGCCGATTGGCGCATCGCCCAGCACCGCCGAAATCGCCGCCTCGACCTCGCTTTCGGCGATATGGAGCGAGCGGATCGCGTCCCACTGTCCCGCATTGGCCTCAAACCACAAAGCCGCCGAGGCAGCGCGATCGGCACGCACCGCCGCCAGCCGCGCGGAATCGGCTACCGCCCAATGGTCGGGCTGAAGCGCCGCCCACGAATCCAGCGCCTCCAGCACCGGGCCGACGGTGGTGCCGCCGCCCAACGCTACGAACACCCAACTGCCCTCCTTGCGGCGCTCGGCCAGACCGGCATCGCACAGGATTTTGACATGGCGGCTGACGCGCGGCTGGCTTTGCCCGAGGACCTGCGCCAATTCGCCAACCGACAGCTCCATCGAGCGCAGCAGGGCAACGATGCGCAGCCGGGTCGCGTCGGCAAGCGCGCGAAAGATGTCGAGGGCAATGGTCATTGACGATGACATATAAAGATATCTTTATATGAGGTCAACGCGCTTCGGACCGTTCCGCCTTTCCGTCAAAGCCGCGCCCCTACATCGCCCCGCCCTCTTAGAGCGGCTTGCGTGCAACAAGATCGGCCGGATGGAGTTGAAGGGACACCGCCCATCCTTTACCGTCGCGGCACATCTTCCGAAAGCCAAGGGTACTCATGATGACCAAGTCGCTCGCCATTCTGCCACTGGCTGCTCTCCTCGCATTCGGCGTGTCCGGCTGCAGCCCAAAAGCACAGAATGAAGTTTCCGAGGCAGCAAACGCCGTTGCTGCCGACGCCAATGCGACCGCAGCGCAGGCTGTCGACGATACCGACGCCGCGCTCGGTGCCGCCGAATCGCGGATCGACAATGCGGGCGCGGTGCTCGGCAATAAGGCCGACCGGGTCGCCGACAAAACCGGCGCAGCATTGAAGGATGTCGGCAACGAGATCCAGGATTGATGCGGACGCCCTTGCTTTTCGCGCTGCTGTTGCTGGCGGCTTGCTCGGGCAAATCTCCCTCCGGTGCAACCGCAGGGGAAGACAAGGCGCTCGACACGGCCGCCGCCTCGCTTGACGCCAATAGCGCCGACGCCAATGCCGCGATCATCGTCGATGACGATGAAGGCGGCAACGAAACCGACTCCGGGGACCACTGATCATGACCACTCTACGCCGCCTTGGCGCGACCGAACTCCATATCGCGCCGCTCATATTGGGCGGAAACGTCTTCGGCTGGACCGCCGACCAGGACACCAGTTTCGCGGTGCTCGACGCGTTCGTCGCGGGGGGCGGCACGATGATCGACACCGCCGATGTCTATTCGGCGTGGGTGCCCGGCCATAAAGGCGGGGAATCGGAAAGCGTGATCGGTGCCTGGCTCAAAGCGAGCGGCAAGCGCGAGCAAGTGCAGATCGCCACCAAGGTCGGCATGCTGCCGGGCGACGGCGGCGAAAAACTCGCCCCTGCGCGTATCGCAGCGGCATGCGACGCGTCGCTCCAGCGGCTGGGGGTGGAGACGATCGATCTCTATTTCGCGCATCAGGATGACGATGCGGTGGCGCAGGAGGACGCGCTCGCGGCCTTCGCCAAGCTGATCGACGCGGGCAAGGTACGCGCGCTTGGTGCGTCCAACTTCCACGCAGCGCGGCTGAAATCGGCCAATGACGCCGCCACCGCCCACGGCCTGCCGCATTATCACGTGCTGCAGCCCGAATATAATCTGGTCAGCCGTCACAAGTTCGAAGGCCAGCTTCAGGATTATTGCGTCGAACATAATATCGGCGTGGTGCCTTATTACGGCCTCGCCTCGGGCTATCTGACCGGCAAATATCGCAGCGCCGCCGATTTCGGAAAAAGCGTGCGCGGCGGGCGGATGCAGGCGTTCATGGATGGGACCGGCCCTGCCGTGCTTGATGCGATGGACGCGATTGCCGAGGAAACCGGTGCTTCACTGGCGCAGATCGCGCTGGCCTGGCTTGCCGCCCAGCCCGGCGTCACCGCACCGATCGCCAGTGCCACCAGCGTTGCGCAAGTCGAGGAGTTGATCGGGGCGATGGACCTGACGCTCAGCACCGACCAGATCGACCGGCTGACCAACGCGGGGGTGTAAGCCCAACCCGTTGCCGTCACCCCGGCCTTGTGCCGGGGTCCACCGCTGCGCGCGGATAACGGTTCAGAAATCCGTGGCAGGGTGGATGCCGGGACGAGCCCGGCATGCCGGAAGGGTCGAAGGCCCGCCGCGGCAAAGCCGCGTCGTCGGCCGGGGCTGCAGGCCCCGCCGGCCGGGCCGGCCGCGGGCGCGGCGGAGCTTTGCTCCGCCTGCTGCGTCAGGCCGCGAACTGGTTCATCGTATTGTGCGCGCCACCGGCCTTCAGCGCCGCTTCGCCCGCGAAATACTCCTTGTGGTCATCCCCAATGTCGCTGCCCGACATGTTCTGGTGCTTCACACAGGCGATGCCTTCGCGGATTTCCTTGCGCTGCACGCCCTTCACATAGCCGAGCATCCCCGCCTCGCCGAAATACTCCTTGGCGAGATTGTCGGTCGACAGCGCTGCGGTGTGATAGGTCGGCAGCGTGATCAGGTGATGGAAGATCCCGGCGCGCGCTGCGGCGTCCTTCTGGAAGGTGCGGATACGCTCATCGGCTTCATCGGCCAGCGGCGTGCCGTCATAATCGACCGACATCAGCTTCGCACGATCGTAAGCCGACACATCCTTGCCCTCTCCCGCCCAGGCATCAAACACTTGCTGGCGGAAGTTGAGCGTCCAGTTGAACGACGGCGAATTGTTATATACCAGCTTGGCGTTGGGCACGACCTCGCGGATGCGGTCGACCATGCCCGCAATCTGCGCGATGTGCGGCTTCTCGGTCTCAATCCACAGCAAGTCCGCACCATGCTGGAGCGAAGTGATGCAGTCGAGCACGCAGCGATCCTCGCCGGTTCCGGTGCGGAACTGGAACAGGTTGGACGGCAAACGCTTGGGCCGCAGCAGCTTGCCATCGCGGTTGAGGATGACGTCGCCATTGCGCGCAGTGGCGGGGTCGATCTCCTCACAATCGAGGAAGCTGTTATACAGGTCGCCAAGGTCACCCGGCTCCTTCGACACCGCGATCTGCTTGGTCAGGCCTGCACCGAGCGAGTCGGTGCGCGTTACGATGATCCCATCCTCGACGCCGAGTTCGAGGAAAGCATAGCGACAGGCGCGGACCTTGGCGAGGAAGTCCTCATGCGGCACCGTAACCTTGCCATCCTGATGCCCGCACTGCTTTTCGTCGCTGACCTGATTTTCGATCTGCAACGCGCACGCGCCCGCCTCGATCATCTTCTTGGCGAGCAGATAGGTCGCCTCGGCATTGCCGAAGCCCGCGTCGATGTCGGCGATGATCGGCACGACATGCGTCTGATAGCCGTCGATCGCGTTGAGCAGACGATGCTCGTTGACTTCGTCGCCAGCAGCGCGGGCGGCATCGAGCTCGCGGAACATCATGCCGAGTTCGCGCGCATCGGCCTGGCGCAGGAAGGTGTAGAGTTCCTCGATCAGCGCCGGAACACTGGTCTTTTCGTGCATCGACTGGTCGGGCAGCGGCCCGAATTCGCTGCGCAACGCGGCAACCATCCAGCCCGAGAGGTACAGATAGCGACGCTCGGTCGATCCGAAATGCTTCTTGATGCTGATCATCTTCTGTTGGCCGATGAAGCCGTGCCAGCAGCCCAGCGACTGCGTGTATTTGGCCGGATCGGCGTCATACGCCGCCATGTCGCGGCGCATGATCGCGGCGGTGTAGCGCGCAATGTCGAGCCCGGTCTGGAAACGGTTCTGCACCCGCATCCGCGCGACGCTTTCGGCGTCGATGCCGTCCCAGGTGCCGTTCTGGCTCTGGATGAGTTTGGCGGTGTGGGCGATAGCGGTCTGGTAGGTCACGGCGAACATCCTCATCGGCTGCGATGTGGATGATGTAGGCAAGTTTACAGAACTATTTGACCAAGAATCGTCATAAATTGGCGTTTCGCTGTTAATTAGCGCGGCACATTTTTGTAATTATGATATATATTTACAAACCGTCAGTCAGGGCGATCTTGGATCACGCTCGGCGTCGGGCGCCCCCGTACATAGGCCTGGGCCGGGCTTGCGATGGGAAAGCCCGCCGCCGTCGCCGCCGCTAAAATGCGCCGGATATTTTGATAACTGCCGACACTCACCGCGACGCTACTCGGCAAATTGAGCCACTCCTCCGAAACCAGCAAACCACCGCGCGCCTTTTTGACCCGACCGTCGGCCACCAGCCGCTCCACCCGACGCTGCACCGTCGCGTATGGAAGGCGCAGGGTACGAGCCAGCGCACTCACCCTGAGCGGACGACGCAGCGAATCGGGCGGGACGCGGAATTGATCCGCGTAACGCCGGGCCAATTCGGGATCGTAGGTATAGGCGCGGGCGTTTGCGCACAGGATGGTCGAATACAGAACAAGATTGATCCATTCCTGGTGCAACCCCCGATTGTTATCGGCAACGGCGAGCATGATGTCGGCAGCAGCCCGCACCCCGACCGCCGGATGATACAGGCTCGTTACGCGCTGCGACGGCATCGGCAGGTCGAATGCCTGCAAATCCTCGACCAGCCTGACAAAGGCATCGTGCGCCGTCATCGACATTTCGACCATTTCGGGGCGTTGCAAGCCACTGGCAAGCGCCACCACCCCGCTTGGCGTGCGCGCCACCACCTCTTGCGCGATCAGCGCATTGACGTGGCGACGCACGGTCTCGAACGGACGTGAAAGCGATGCCGCCAAGGAATTGATCGAGATCGCGCGGGAATCGGGCGGATCGGCGGCGGAGTCCATGCCGTCGATCGGGGTTGCCGCACTCTGGCGCGCGATCAAGGTGAAGATCACGAACCGATCCAGATCCCCGTCAAAGCCGCGCAGCCCCGCCTGGACAATGGTCGTCTGCATCTCGGCCAGAAAGCGGGTAACCAGCCGTATCGGCGGAACCGCCCCGAAATCGCTTTCCGCCTCTCCCATGATCGTGCCTCAGTCCCCGCCAAAGGTAAACGCGCTCACGCCGCGCTCGCGCTCGTTGATCGCCAATGCTCGACCGACCGGCGGCAGCGATCGCTGCGGACAACCGCCGCGCCCACATGCGCGGCAGCCAAGCCCGATCGGCGTGGCCTCCCCCTTCAAATCGAGTCCCCGAGCCACCACCAACGTACCGGCATGCTCCGCCGCCACGCCCAGCCCGACCGCGAATTCCGCCGGCACCGCGCCGTAGCGCCGCCCCTGCGGCGTAACGGTCCGCGCCATCGTCAACCAGCGTGCACCACCCTCCAGCTCGATCAATTGCACCGCCAGCACTCCCGGTCGATCGAACGCGGCGTGCAACCGCCATAGCGGGCAACGCCCCTCCGACTCCGCCAGCGGCGATCCGCTCGCCCCTGAAAAGCGCTTCGACACCTGCCCGGCGCGATCGATCCGCACCAGGAAAAACGGCAGCCCGCGCGCACCAATGCGCTGCAAAGTGGTCAGCCGATGCGCGACCTGCTCGAATCCAGCGCCGAAGCGGCGTTGCAGAAGTTCAATATCGTATCCCGTCGCCTCGCACGCGCGCAGGAAGCGCGCATACGGCATCATCAACGCCGCCGCGAAATAGCTGGCGAGGTGGCGGCGATACAGGCGTTCCGCGTCGCGATCGGTAAAGCCTGCCCCCTTGGCCAGCCCATCGATTTCGCCACGCGCCTCGATCTGGGCGAGTTGATAGGCCGCCCCGAACACGCGCGACGCCGGGTCGAGCATTTCGGAGAGCTGCAATTGCCGCGCGTGGAGATCGGTGCGGCGCAGCAGATCGGGCATGACGTCCACCGGCAATACGCGAATGGTGAGCTGATGCTTCACCCGCAACCGCTCGGCAATCGCTCCATAGAGATCGCCCGCGCCGAGGCGCAATTCATCGGCAAGCCCTTCCGCCAGCGCATCCAGATCGGCGAAATGGCCACGCCATCGTTCAATTTCGCGGCGCACCTCGGCAATCGGATCCGCCGCCCCTGCCTCGGCCGAGCCCGCCGCCCCGATCCGGTCGAACGCGCGCGCAAACGCTTCCGCCCCGCCCGGTGCGCCCGCCAGCCATTCCTCGATTTCATTGCGGTCGATTTCCAGGTCGGCGAACATCGGGTCGGCGAGACGTCGCCGGAGTGCCGCCTCCCCCCCGCCGGGTTCCCCCGCCGCCAGCGCCCGCGGGTCGAAATCGAAACTCTCCGCCAGCTTGACGATCAACGATGCCGATAAAGGCCGCTGGTTCTTTTCGACCAGATTGAGGTAGCTCGGGCTGATCGTCAGCATTTCGGCCATGGCCGCCTGCGTCAGTCCGGCCTGCCGTCGCAAACGACGGATAGCGTGCCCAGCGAACAATTTGCGATCGGCCATGCTTCTGCGTCCCTCACGATGCGGCGCGCCCCAAGGGAGCCCCCCGATCATCATGCCGCAACCTGTCATATATTTACAAGGGGACTCCGAATTCACGCAGATAAGTAACGCCTTTACCGAATGGCGGGCGCATCCCCCCTGTTCGGCGCGGGTCTTTCCTCTCTATTGCGCCGTCAACGGATCGGCAGCTTGTCAAAAGCTCGACCGTTCGCAGAGGCTTGAGAGTTTCCTGGGGAGGAAAGGATGCCCGCCATGCACATGCGTGGCGGGCATTTCCTATTCTACTTCCTCATTGCTGCGACGAAGACGCTTTTGCAGCAGCCGAATCAGCGTGACGATACCAATCGTTGCCCATGCAATGTTAAGCGTGGTCGAGGGCCACGCCCCGTGCCAGCCGCTATTCAAAACAAATCCGGCCGCACCGACGACGTTCATCCATTGGAACGCTGCCGACTGGCCGGACAGTTTGCCGGTCGAAACCAGCAGATAGGAAGCGAGGATGAGCAGCGCCGCTGCCCATCCAATCGCCTCGATCGCCGTCGTCACGACAGCATCGGCATTACGCCGCCAGCTTGCGCAGCACGTACTGCAGGATGCCGCCGTTGAGGAAATATTCCAGCTCGTTGACGGTATCGATCCGGCAACGCGTCAGGAAGGTTTCGACCGTACCATCGGCGCGGGTCAGCGTGACCTCGACATCCTGGCGCGGGCGGATTTCGGCGACCTTCATGATCGTGAAGCTTTCCGAACCGTCGAGCTTCAAGGTCTTGCGGTCGACACCTTCGGCGAACTGCAGCGGAAGCACGCCCATACCGACCAGGTTCGAGCGGTGAATGCGCTCGAAGCTCTCGGTGATGACAACGCGTACGCCGAGCAGATTGGTGCCCTTCGCCGCCCAGTCGCGCGACGAACCGGTGCCATATTCCTTGCCCGCGATGACGATCAGCGGAACGCCGTCCGCCTTGAAGCGCATCGCCGCGTCATAGATCGGCATCGTTTCGCCCTTATACGAGGACATGCCGCCCTCGACGCCGGGGACCATCTCGTTCTTGATGCGGATGTTGGCGAAGGTGCCGCGCACCATGACATTGTCGTTGCCGCGACGTGCGCCATAGGAGTTGAAGTCGGCGCGTGCGACCTGGCGCTCCATCAGCCAGGCCCCTGCCGGGCTGTCGGCCTTGATCGAACCGGCCGGCGAAATGTGGTCGGTCGTGATCGAATCGCCCAGGATGGCGAGCGGACGCGCCTCGACAATGTCCTGCACCGGTGCCGGGGTCATCGACATGCCCTCGAAATACGGCGGGTTGGCGATGTAGGTCGATGCGGGCGGCCACGCATAGGTGTCGGAGCCGACCACGTCGATCGCCTGCCACTTCTTGTCGCCCAGGAACACGCTCGCGTAGCGCGACTGGAACATGCCGCGGTCGATGTTCGCATCCATCACTTCGCGGACTTCGGCGTTGGTCGGCCAGATGTCCTTGAGGTAAACGTCGGTGCCGTCGGTCGCCTGGCCGATCGGGGTGGTGGTGAAGTCTTCGGTCACCGTGCCCTTGAGCGCATAAGCGACGACCAGCGGCGGCGAAGCCAGGAAGTTGGCGCGCACGTCGGGCGAAACGCGGCCCTCGAAGTTGCGGTTGCCCGACAGCACCGAGGCGGCGACGATGTCATTGCCGTTGATCGCCGCCGAAATCGGCGCGGCGAGCGGGCCCGAATTGCCGATGCAGGTGGTGCAGCCATAGCCGACCAAGTTGAAGCCGACCGCGTTGAGGTCCTCGGTCAAGCCAGCCTTGTCGAGATAGTCGGTCACGACCTGCGAGCCGGGTGCCAGCGAGGTCTTCACCCAAGGCTTGGGCTTGAGGCCGAAAGCATTGGCCTTGCGCGCGACCAGACCAGCGGCGACCAGCACCGACGGGTTGGAGGTGTTGGTGCAGCTCGTGATCGCCGCGATCACCACGTCACCATCGCCGATGTCATGGTCCCGGCCTTCAACCGGAACGCGCTTGGCGCTGGCGTGGCTGTAGACCTTGGCGAGATCGGCGTTGAACGTGTCATCGACTTCGGTGAGGATGACCTTGTCCTGCGGGCGCTTGGGGCCAGCAAGCGACGGCACGACGTTCGACATATCGAGTTCGAGCGTGTCGGTGAAGACGGGGTCCGGCGCATCCGCCAGGCGCCACATGCCCTGCGCCTTGGCATAAGCCTCGACGAGCGCGATCTGTTCATCGGTACGGCCGGTCAGACGCAGATAGGTGAGCGTCGCGTCATCGATCGGGAAGAAGCCGCAGGTCGCGCCATATTCCGGTGCCATGTTGGCGATCGTTGCGCGATCGGCGAGGCTCAGTGCGTCGAGGCCGGGGCCATAAAATTCGACAAAGCGGCCGACCACGCCCTTGGCGCGCAGCATTTGCGTGACGGTCAGCACCAGATCGGTCGCGGTGATGCCTTCAGCAAGCGTGCCGGTCAGCTTGAAGCCGACGACCTCGGGGATCAGCATCGACACGGGCTGGCCGAGCATCGCGGCTTCCGCCTCGATCCCGCCGACGCCCCAGCCGAGCACGCCCAGGCCGTTGACCATCGTGGTATGGCTGTCGGTGCCGACGCAAGTGTCGGGATACGCGATCGTCTTGCCGTCCGGCGACACCGACGACCACACCGCCTGCGCGATGTTCTCGAGGTTCACCTGGTGGCAGATGCCGGTGCCGGGGGGCACGACCTTGAAATTGTCGAGCGCCTTGGAACCCCATTTCAGGAACTCGTAGCGCTCATTGTTGCGCTGATATTCGAGCTCGACGTTATCCTCGAACGCCTTGGGCGTGCCGAACTCGTCGACCATCACCGAGTGATCGATCACGAGGTGCACCGGCACCAGCGGGTTGATCTTGGCGGCATCGCCACCAAGCTTGGTGATCGCATCGCGCATCGCCGCCAAATCGACTACGCAGGGCACGCCGGTGAAATCCTGCATCAGCACGCGCGCGGGGCGATACTGGACTTCGCGGTCGGATTTGCGCTCCTGCTGCCAGTCGATGATCGCCTGCAGATCCTCGGTGGTGACGGTAACGCCATCCTCAAAGCGCAGCAGGTTCTCGAGCAGCACCTTCATCGAGAAGGGCAGACGGCTGATATCGCCGAGCTTTTCCGCGGCGGCAGCGAGGCTGAAATAATCATACTGCGCGCCGTTCACGTCGAGCGTGGTGCGAGTGCCGAGGGTATCCTGGCCAATGGCGGTCATATGCAGCGGGTCCTTCCCTATGGGGCCTAACGGGGCGCGGCGGGGAGGCGGCGAAAAGCCGCGCGGGCGCGCCCAGTATGGGCGAATGCAAGAGTCGCGAGGGGCGATAGCAGCGAGGGGAAGCTTGGGGAAGGGCACGAGGCCACGCCCAGCGTCTAAAAGGTTGCGCGCTGAGCGATCGATCCCCCGCTCGCCCCGCCGTCCTCAACGCCGTCCTTAACGCTGCATTGCCTTATGATAGATCATGGCGGGGGGGCTGCTTTGCTGGTAGGAGCGCCGGACGACACGAGCGCGCCGGCGCGCTTTGGTCCGAAGTGGGGTAAAAGCGTGACAGAGCAAGCACTCGTCCTGGACGATCGCGTAGTTGCAGCCGATGCTCCTGTTGAAACGGCTCCACTCGAAATCGCGAACCCCGCCGCGCTGTCCGGCGCTTCCATGGCCGCGCTGGCGGCGACGCTGGCGCTTGCCGCGTGCGGAGACGGCGGAAGCGGCGGCGGCGCCACCGGAGGCTCCCCCACCCCCACGCCATCGACGCCCACACCGACCCCGATCGGAGCGGCCGCCGCCAGCCGCTTTCTGGGCCAGGCGACGCTCGGTGCGACCAAGGCGGAGATCGCAAACGTGCAGTCGGCCAGCTACGATGGCTGGCTGACCGCGCAATTCGCGCTGTCTCGGTCGACACGCCACTGGGACTGGCTCGTGGCCAATGGCTATTCGGCCGCAACCTTCATCAATTCGCTGGCGGGGTTCGACCAGACGATCTGGCGGCAAATGATCGTCGAACCCGATCAGTTGCGCCAACGCGTCGGCATCGCGCTGTCGGAAATGTTGGTGATCGGCGTCGACGCGCTCAACCTCAACTGGAAGCAGTTTGCCGGCGCGGCCTATTTCGACGTGCTGCTCGACAATGCCTTTGGCAATTTCCGCACGCTGATGGGCGCGATCACCACCAATGCGGCAATGGCGACGTTCCTGACCTTTCTCGGCAACCGGAAGGCAAACCCTACCACGGGCTCTCAGCCCGACGAAAATTATGCGCGCGAACTGATGCAGTTGTTCACGCTCGGCCTGTATCAGCTCAATCCCGACGGATCGGTCAAAACAAACGCGGGAAAGCCGCTCGAAACCTATGGCCCAGCCGATGTATCGGGGTTGGCGCGGGTATTTACCGGACTCAATTTGGCATCGTCCGACAGCACGACGCCGGAGCGTTACCGCGTGCCGCTGGTCATGACGGCGTCGCAGCACGAAACCGGTGCATCGACGTTTCTCGGCACGACGATCCCGGCGGGAACCGAGGGAATGGCCGCCGTCAACCTCGCGCTCGACGCGATCTTTGCGCATCCAAACGTCCCGCCCTTCGTCTCCAAGCAATTGATCCAGCGGCTCGTCACTTCCAACCCCTCGCCCGCTTATATCGGACGGGTATCCGCCGTATTCGCCGACAATGGAAAGGGCGTTCGCGGCGATTTGAAGGCCGTGATCCGCGCGATCCTGCTCGATACCGAAGCCCGCGATTCTGCGGCCTTGACCAGCGCGACCGCTGGCAAGTTACGCGAACCCGTGCTGCGGCTGGTCGGTTGGGCACGCGCCTATTCCGCGACGTCGCCGTCCAATGCCTGGGCGATCGGCGACACGTCGAACCCCAATTCGCGGCTCGCCCAATCGATCGGACACAGCGCGACGGTCTTCAATTTCTTTCGTCCCGGCTATGCACCGCCCAATACCGCCATCGCCAGCGCGGGGCTGGTCGCGCCGGAATTTCAGATCACCAACGAGCTGAGTGTCGTCGCCTATATCAATTACATGCAGGCGCTGATCGCCAATGGCACCGGCGACTTCAAGGCGGACTACACCACGATCCTGACGCTCGCGGCGGACAGTCAGGCGTTGATCGACGAGGTCAACCTCGTGCTCGCCAATGGGCAATTGAGCAGCGCGACGGTTGCGGCAATCAAAGCCGCGGTCGACAGCATCGCCAATACCGGTGCGACCGGCCCCAGCAACCGCGTGATGACCGCCATTTTGCTGACGATGGCCTCGCCCGATTATCTGACCTTCAAGTAAGGATCGCGCCATGACCAGCGACCAATCCCGCCGCGCCTTCCTCAAACGCTCCGCCGCGCTCGGACTGGCGGGCAGCGCCATGCCGTTCGTCACCAGCCTCGCCGCGATCGGCGAAGCTGCCGCGGCCGTTACCAGCGATTACAAGGCGCTGGTCTGCGTGTTCCTCTATGGCGGTAACGATTACGCCAACACGCTGCCGCCCTATGATCAGGCGAGCTACGCGCTCTATCAGGCTGCCCGCAGCAACATTGCGCTCGATCGCGCGGCGCTGGCCGCCACCGTGCTGAATCCCGCGACCGCGCTTGCCGGCGGCAGACAATATGCGTTGGCTCCGACGCTGTCACCGCTGCTGCCGCTGTTCAACGCGGGAAAAATGGCGGTCGCGCTCAATGTCGGCACGTTGGTCCAGCCGACGACCAAGGCGCAATATAGCGCCAATTCGGTGCCACTGCCGCCGAAGCTGTTCAGCCACAACGACCAGCAAAGCTATTGGCAAGCCTCCAACCCCGAGGGCGCGACCTCCGGCTGGGGCGGTCGCATCGGGGATCTGCTCCAAAGCGGCAATGGCTCGGCGACGCTGACCTGCATCAACGCCACCGGCAACGCTGTATTCCTGACCGGCAAGACCGCGATCCAATATGCGGTTGGCACCGGTGGGCCGATCGCATTGTTGAACAATGGCTCAACCCTGTTCGGGTCGAGCACGGGCGCAAGCACGCTGCGCACGCTGATGGCCGCGTCGCAAACCAACATCTTTCAGGACGAGCACGCCAAGATCAGCAAGCGCGCACTCGATACCTATGCCCAGGTCAATGCTGCGCTCGCTAGCGCGCCTGCCGCCAATTTCCCGCTTTTCCCCACGTCCAACAGCCTTGCCGATCAGCTCAAGATCGTCGCGCGGCTCATCTCGGTCTCGTCGCAACTGGGCGCGCGGCGGCAAGTGTTCTTCGTGTCGCTTGGCGGGTGGGATATGCATGATGCGCTGGTCGCCAATCATCCCACTCAGACCACGCTGCTCGCAAACGCGATGCGGGCCTTTTACGACACAACCGTCGCGATGGGCGTGGCCGACAAGGTAACCACTTTCACCGCCTCCGATTTCGGGCGGACGCTGGTGTCGAACAACGACGGATCCGATCACGGCTGGGGCAGCATGCATTTCGTAATGGGCGATGCTGTACGCGGGCAGCGCTTCTATGGAACGCCGCCCGCAATCGGCAATGGCACGGTCGACGACGTCGGCCAGGGCCGGCTGCTGCCGACGATCGCGGTCGACCAATATGCCTCGACGCTCGCCAATTGGTTTGGCGTTTCCGCGACCGACATGCGCACGGTCCTGCCCAATATCGGCAATTACAACAGCTCGTCGTGGAACCTAGGGTTCGTCTGACGGACGCAATCAAAGGAGCGAACCTAAGGCGGCAGTTGCGCGTTTGGCGATTAACGCCCAGCAACGGTCGCGGCGGCAACAGGAGATTCGCATGCGCAAATTCGTGATCGCGGCAACTGCATTGACGACATTCGGCCTCACCGGCTGCGATACGCAAAAGACTGTCGCCGTCGGCGCGCCAGTCGCGGAGGGCGCGCATGCGGTGGCGCAAATCCGCACGCCGGACGGTGCCGATGTCGGTCGCGCGACCGCGACCGAAGTGACGGGTGGCCTGCGACTGACGCTCGATGTGCACGATCTCACGCCCGGCACGCATGGGGCACATGTGCATACCGTCGGGCGCTGCGACGCCCCCGACTTCGCCAGTGCAGGTGGCCATTGGAACCCGGCGGGCACCAAGCACGGCTCGATGAACCCCCAGGGGCCGCATGAAGGCGATCTGCCCAATCTCATCGTCGGCGCTGGTGGGCGCGGGACGATCGGCATCTTGCTGCCCGGCGCAACGATGGCTGGGCTGCTCGACACCGATGGCTCGGCCATCGTCGTCCATGCCAAGCCGGACGATTTGATGACCGACCCGTCGGGCAATAGCGGGGCGCGGATCGCCTGCGGGGTCTTCAGCGCGGGCTGACGCGCGCTTAGGCGATCACCTCTCCCGCAGCGCGCGCCCGCGCCTCACGATTGGCTTCTGCCCGTGGCACCAATCGATACGCTGCGATGGCTGCGCCGATCGTGATCGGTGCGGTCAGCAGCAGCGAAAGCACGCCGGTGGTAAGACTGCCCGACAGGGTCGAAACGCGCCCGGCAATATAGGGGCCCATCGCCAGGCCAAGCAGCGTCGTGCCGATGAAGAACGCGCCCGTTGCGGTGCCACGCATGCGCGGCAATACCAGATCCTGCATCGTCGCCCCTGCGGCACCCAGCGCCGTACTCGAACACGTTGCCGCCACCAGTAACGCGGAGACGAAGATCGAAACGTCCCCGCTGCGAAACGCGATGACGATGAAGGGCAGCGGCACGACCGCGCCGAACAGGATGACCATGATCCGTCCCGCCGGAAAGCGTCGCCGTAGTCGGTCAGCGACAATGCCGCCCACCGTCACCCCGACAAAACCCCCAAAGGCCAGCGTTCCGCCGATCCACCCGCCGGCTTGTTGGATCGTCACACCCAAGGTGCGCATCGCATAGGGTGCCGCCCACAGGCTGACGCCGTAGCTGACAAACGCGTTCAAGCCATAGGCAATGACGACACAGAGAAATGCCGGATTGGCGATCACCAGCGTATAGGTCGGCAAATCGCGGCGCTTCAGCGCGCTGGCCCAGGAAAAGACCGCATAGGCCCCTAGCCCGACGGCGGTCCATTGCGGCCACGGCTCGCCAAAATGGCGCAACACCGCGATCGCCCCCGCCACCACGCCAAGCGCGAGGAGATTGATCGCGAGCGGCCGAACCCCGCCGCGCGCTGCGCCAATCAGCGTGAACGGAGGCACGATGGTAAGCAGATCGGCCAGCAAGGCGCGGAACGGGGCCGGATGCCGTTCGGGCGGCGGCAGTCCCTCCACCGCACCGCGCACTGGCTCGCGCAGTGTCGCGACCAGCAGCGCTAACAGTAAGCCCGGCAGCCCCACGGCGATGAACGCGGCTTGCCACCCGTGCAGCCCCAGCGGTCCGCCGGCCGGATAGACTGCGTTCCAGCGATGCACGACGAGCCCTGCGATGCTGAGCGAAACCCCGCCTCCGACATAGAGGCCGGACGAGTAGATCGCGAGCGCGGTGGCGCGCAACTTCTTGGGAAAATAGTCGGAAATCAGGGAATAAGCCGACGGGCTTGCCGTCGCCTCGCCAATGCCCACGCCGATTCGCGCCCCAACCAGCATTCCTCCCGAGCGCGCAAAGCCGGACAGCGCGGTCATGCTCGACCACAGCACCAGGCCTGCGGTCATCAACCGAACCCGGTGCCAGTTATCCGCTAACCGGCCGAGCGGGATGCCGAACAAGGAATAGAACACCCCGAACGCCGTGCCATAGAGGAAACCAAGATCCTCATCTTTCAAATGCAGGTCGCGCTTGATGTCTTCGGCGAGGATCGAGATGATCTGCCGATCGACAAAATTAAGCACGTAGACCAGGAAAAGAATGCCGAGAACATAATATGCATAGGCTGACGCGCGCGGCGGCGCGATGCCCGGTGGGGTCGCCATTCGATCAATCCTCTCGGCAGTTTCTGCTCTGCTCGGCAGCCTAGCAGAGCATACCGAGATTACGAAAGCGCTTTCACGTCGGGGCCGCATTCCTGTCGATCGGTCGTCGGCGATCTGCGCGACGGCGGGATCGCACGGTTGCGGGATTGGCTTGAAAAGCGCGCTGTAAAGGCCGATATTGCCGTCATCTGACATATGGTCGGTGTTTAGGAGCTTCTCGCAATGGCAAACTGGTCTGATCCCCGTCCGAATGCTTCGGCGTTCCCGGCGGCTGGGACCGTCGGCACGGCGGCATTCGATGCCGGCCTGCGCAGCTATATGCTTTCGGTTTACAACTACATGCTGTCGGGCATCCTGTTGACCGGGTTGGTCGCCATGTTCTTCTCATGGGGCGGCCTGGATTCGCCTGCGGCGCACATTCTGATCGGTGGCGGTCCGCTCGCCTGGATCATCATGCTGGCACCCTTGGGCTTCGTTTTCGCCATGAGCTATGGGGCCGCCCGCATGGCACCCGGCACGCTGCAGGCGATGTTCTGGGGCTTTGCGGTAGCGATGGGCCTGTCATTGTCGACGGTGTTCCTGCGCTACACCGGCACGTCGGTTGCACAGGCCTTCTTCGCGACGTCGGCCGCTTTTGCGGGGCTTAGCCTTTACGGCTACACCACGAAGCGTGACCTTTCGGCGTTCGGCACCTTCCTGGTCATGGGGTTGGTCGGCCTGATTGTCGCAATGCTGCTGAACGTGTTTTTCCAGTCAGGCCCGCTCGCGCTGGTTATCAGCATCGTCGGCGTTCTGCTGTTCGCTGGTTTGACCGCTTATGACACCCAGCGCACGAAGAGCGTCTATGCCTATGTCGCCGGAACCGAAGACGAGCAGCGCACGGTGATCATGTCGGCGCTGACCCTCTATCTCGACTTCATCAACATGTTCCTCTTCATCCTGCGGATGTTCGGCAACCGCAACTGATCGACGCGATACGCGACGCACCGGATCTGTCCGGTCTGGGCCCGATAGAATGTCTATCGGGCCCTTTCTTTTGCCGAAGGGTCCGTGATGCGCCTCTCGATCGATGTGACGTTGAATTATGCGATCGACGGTGCCGCCGACGTGCTGTTGCTGATCGAAGCTGCAAAAGGCCCCGATCAGCGCCTTTTGACGCAGGATTTCACGGTGTGGAGCAACACGCCGTTACGCGCGGTGCCCGGCGAAGAGGGTATTGGACAACGGTGCTGGCTTCACGCGGAAGGATCGTTTCACGCCGAATATCGCGCGACCGTGGAGATCCTGCGCCAACCGCGCGATTTCGCCGAGTTGGGCGACACGCCGATCCGCTTGATGCCGCCCGAAACCATCCCCTATTTGCTGCCTAGTCGGTACTGCGAATCCGATCGTTTGGAAGGCTTTGTCGAACAGGAATTTGGCGGGCTGTCGGCAGGCCCATTGGCGAGCGCGCTGGTCGATTGGGTGGCAGGCCACCTCACATATGCCAGTGGCACCTCCAGCGGCACGACCACCGCGCTGATGACCTTTGCCGAACGCCGCGGCGTCTGCCGCGACTACGCGCACCTGCTGGTGGCACTCGCGCGCGCTGGCGGCATTCCGGCCCGGTGCGTATCCGCCTATGCCCCAGGCGTCGACCCGCCCGACTTCCATGCCGTCGCCGAATTGTGGATCGATGGCGACTGGCATCTGGTCGATGCCACGCGCATGGCATCCAGCGCCGAACTGGCCCGCGTTGCGGTTGGCCGCGATGCCACCGACATCGCTTTCATGACGGTGTTTGGCCGCGCCACGATGAACCAGCAGCGCGTGACCGTCACCCGCCTGCCCTGACGGAACACTGTCCGCGCTCCGCTCGTTTCAGAGCCATTGCAGTCAGGAGAGCGACGATGCCGCACGATACCAAAATGATCGACGAGAAAGCGCTCGACAGCTTGTCGATCGCCCCGGGAAGCCCCGAAGAGAACGAACAGATCCATCATCCGCGCCAAAATGCGGGCCAGGACGAGTCGATTGCCAAGCGCCTCGAGCGCGATCCGACCAGCCCGGACGCGGTGCTCGATAACGCGCTCGACGAATCGATGGACGCTTCGGATCCTCCTGCGACGACCAAACCGGGCGATAACGGCGCGGCCCCCAAATCGTCCGGCTATGATCAGGACGCGGAGGCCGCGATTATCGCGGATCGCCGATAATCCCTAGCGGCGGTCCCGCTTCGCCTAAAAATGTTGCGCGATCGCCGCACCTTTCAGAATTTTCCATCATTGGACCAGATTCGCCACCTCGCGTGTTGCGCTGCAACAAAATCTATGGTCGCTTACTACTATTGGACGATCGCGCGTTAACCATGGAGTAAGCCACGAAGCGCATGATCGCCCAACTGCACTTTTTGGGCGCGGGGTGATGTAATGGGTTCTCGAATGAAGCCGGCGAACGGTGCCATGACATTGGCGGAAATGAAGGAGTTTGCTGGCTTTTCGTCGGCAACGCAGCGTTATGTCCGGCGCTCTCTGGACATCGGTCTCGACCGAGATGACGCGATGGCACGCTGGTCGAGGGACGTTGTCGAAGCGGCGAGCATCCGCGCCCAAGTTCGCGTCTACACACGCCTGCCCGACATCCGCGCAATGATCCCGGACGACAGTGGCCTGGATTCGGTGGAACCGCTTTTCGCACCGCTGCTGACTATTACGGCCTTCGATCTGGGCCAGGGGCGGCTGACGACCTTTTCCGCCTATCGCTTTCTGTACGAGCGCCTGGTCGGTGCGGAAATTCGTCCGTGGCTACCCGCAGCCTTCTGTGCTGCCGCAGCGCTACCGCATCTGCATCCCGACCTGCGCCGCAAATTGCTGCAGTCGATCAGCGAGGCGGCGGCGACCGCGTCGGGCTGGTCGAACCGCCAGCCCGCCTTTTTCCCGAAATGGGTGGAAAAGGTCGATATTACCGCGCTGCCCAACTGATCCTGCCCAATGGATCATCGGCGCGGTCCAACCGGACCGCGCCGCACCTCATTTGTAAGCGGTGACACGGCCCTTCTGGTCGAGCACGTACAGCGTATTGTTGGACACGACCGGCGGCAGCGTGAACGGGGCCTTGGACTCAATCACCGTGCCGACCTTGCCATTTTCGACCGACGCCGAGACGATCTGACCGAGCGAATTGGTCAGCACCAGCCGCCCGCCCGCCAGCACCGGACCGAACCAGGTGACCGGATTGGCCTTCTTGCTGTCCTTGATCGTGCCGTCCTTCTTGCGCTTCTCGCTCTTGAAATGCTGCAACTGACTGATCCAGCGGACCTTTCCGGTCGCGCGGGCGAGGCAAACCAGACGAGCATCGTCCGTAACCAGGAACACCCATTCGCCGGCCACCCACGGGGTGGAGATGCCAGCGAAATTCTGTTCCCACATGCGCTGGCCCGAGACGATTTCGAGCGCGACCATGCGGCCACCCTGCCCGACCGCGAACACGACCCCGCGATCGATGACTGGATCGGCGTCGATGTCGGCCAGCGAGGAAACCGAGGTCGAGATGGTCGAACGCGACAGCGCGTCCTGCCACAGCGTGCGGCCGTTTTCATAGCGATAGGCGTTGAGTTCGCCCGACGAGAAGCCCGCGACCACGGTCCCCTGGCTGACGGCCGGAGCGGCCACGCCAAACACGCCTTGCGTCTCGATCGAGCCCGACTGCGTCCACACGACAGCGCCATCGGCCTGCGACAACGCGTAAAGCTGATTGTCCTGGCTCAGGATATAGATCTGCCCATTGGCCACGGTCGGCGCGCCGCGCAGCGGAGCACCCGGCTTGACGCGCCACAGCACCTTGCCAGTCGCTGCCTCGAGCGCGACGACATCGCCCAGGCCGTCAGTGGCAAAGATCTTGCCATCATCGAAGCTCACGCCGCCGCCAAAGCGCGCGCCGCGGGTCTTCTTGTCGATCTTGCCCTTGTGCGTTTCGGCCACGTTGGTGGACCAAACAGCCGCCCCCGTCGTCGACGAAAAGGCGTGGATCGTCGCATCGACGTCGATCGCATACAGTCGACCGTCAGCGATAACCGGCGCGGCTCCCAGGCGTTGGCGATTGCTGCCCCCGTCGATCGAGGCGCTCCATGCCCGCGACAAAGACGAGCCGAGGCTCAATTGACCAAGCGACTTGGACGCGCTGCCACCGGGCTGGGCCCAACTGTCATTGGGTGCCGCAGGCGGCACGAGCACATCGACACCCGCAATGGTCTTGTCGGCGAGCACGTCATGCTCCCCGGCCAAGATCGCGATGCGCTGCCCCAGCACCGGCGTTTTCTTCTTGCCCTTCATCGAAGCGCAGCCGCTGAGCGCGACAGCAGTCACGGCCACGACGAGAAAGCGGTTGGTCATCTTCATTGCGATTTCTGTTCCTTAGCCTCGGTGACGGCATCCACACCCAATACGCCCGCCATCTGAACCGCGCGTTGCCGCAGCGTCTCCTCCGTGTTCGGATCGCGCGCGATCTGACCGTACAGCACGCCCGCGAGATCGCGACGATTCTGGCGGAGGTATGAAATCGCGACAAGCTCGCCGGCATTGCCGAACCACGGATTGCCCTTCACCGCGATGCCACGCAGCCGTGCGATGACGACATCCGGCTTCAGCGAGTCAAACTCGGCGGTGGTCTGGCGGACCAGCGCAAGATCGCGGAGCGGCTGGCCGATCGAGCCATCGCTCGCAACCTGTGCAAACTTCGCGGCGGCTCCCCGCAGGTCCTGCTTCTGCAGCAGCAGATCGGCCTGGCTCATCAGCGCGAGCGCGCGGTAGCCACCAATGTTCGATGCCGCCAGCGTGGTGAGCTTGGCACGGGCCGAATCGATGCGGTTGCTCCCCATGTCTTCATAAGCCTTGGACAGCGCTTCGCCCTGCTCACCCGCGACTGATTGCTCATGCGATTGCCACAGCAGCCACCCGCCAAAACCAAGAAGCGCCAGCACCACCAGCGCGATCGCGGCGATCCCGTAGCGCTTCGCCGCCTTGGCGACTTGATCGCGACGCAGCTCCTCATCGACTTCACGCAGGAATGCGGCATCGGTATTCGGCGGCACAGCCAAGGGGGAACTCCATCGGATCAGGGCGGGAAGGCGCGGACCTTAGCCGCGCCGGTGGACAAACAAAAGCGCTCAAAAAATCGGGCGAAACTCCTGGGCGGCGTCAGTCCTTCGGGGCGTAAATCTGCTCGGCACCGGGGAAGGTACGCGAGCGGACATCCGCCGCATAGGTTTCAACCGCGGCGGAAATACGGCCTGCAAGATCATCGAATTTCTTCACGAAGCGGGCAGTGCGATCGAACAGGCCGAGCATATCCTCCGCCACCAGCACTTGCCCGTCGCACTGGGCCGAGGCACCGATGCCGATGGTCGGACAATCGATCGTGCGCGTCAGCTCGATTGCGATCGGTTCGACCACGCCCTCGATCACCAGCGCGAAGGCTCCCGCCGCGGCAATCGCCTGGCCATCGTCGATGATCTTGGCGGCTTCCGCCTGAGTCCGCCCGCGCGCGCCATAGCCGCCGAGCGTGTTGACCGCCTGCGGGGTGAGCCCGACATGCCCCATAACGGGAATGCCGCGTTCGGACAGGAATTTGACCGTGGGGGCCATCGCCCGGCCGCCTTCGAGCTTCACCGCCGCCGCACCGGTCTGCTTGAGCAGCCAGGCCGCGCTTTCGAACGCCTTTTCGGGCGAGGCTTCGTAGCTGCCGAACGGCATGTCGATCACCACCACCGCATGATAGCTGCCGCGTACCACCGCCGCGCCATGCGCCGCCATCATCTCCAGCGTGACCGGCACGGTGGAGGGCAGGCCGTACACCACCTGCCCCAGACTATCGCCCACCAGCAGCATGTCGCAATGCGGATCGAGCAATTGCGCGGTGCGCACGGTGTAGGCGGTCAACATCACCAGCGGCTCCGCCCCCTTGCGCGCGCGGATCGACGGCACGGTAAGGCGCTTCATCGGCGCGGGGGTCGGGTTGGCGCGACTGGTCGCGGTGTCGATGGTGAAGGTCGTGGACATGGCCGCAACGACTAGCGCCTCCCGCCGCCGGACGCCAGCGTGGCAATGGCCAAATGCAAACTACCATTGACTCTATGTTGGATATTTCTAACATTGGGTTCTGTTATTGGAACATGGAGATCGAAATGCCGTTCAGAGAAAAGATCGCATGGCTTTCCGCAGGTGGCATCCTCGTCGCTTTCGGGCCGTATTTTGCGCTGGTGGCGATGCGCCAACCGACCACCGCGCTCGGCCCGGCGACAGCGGCGGGCTTTCTGGCGGTGATCGCGACGCTGGTGGCGGTGATGACGGTCGCAAGCATTCTCGTGGCACTGACCAACCTACGCGACGCGCAGCAGCCGAGCGACGAACGCGACCGCGCGATTGCCCGGCGTGCGCTGGCGTTCGCTTATCCCGTGTTGCTGACGGCGTTGTTCGCCGCGCTGGCAACGCTGTTCCTGGGTGCGAGCCTGCCGGTGCTGACCAACGCCGTGCTGGGCGCAATCGTGCTCGGCGAACTCACCCGCTGCGGCGTCGAGATTCTCGGCTATCGGGCGCGGGGCTGAGCGTCGTGTCCGCGCGCATTACCAATCACATTCGCTTGCTGCGCTTCATGGCCGGGGAAATGACGCAAGCCGAGCTGGGCGAGAAGATCGGCCTGACGCGACAGACCGTCGCGGCCATAGAGGCCGGCAAATACTCGCCGACGCTCGAGGCCGCGTTCCGCATCGCACAGGTGTTCGGCAAACCCCTGGACGAGGTGTTCCAATGGGAGGGGTGACGGGCCTTATTCGACCGTCACGCCCTTCCAGAAGGCGATGCGGTCCTTGATCTCCGCCGCCTTGGGCTTGGGGTCGGGGTAGAACCACGCCGCGTCTTCATTGCGCTTGCCGTCGACGACCAGCGACTTGTAGCTCGCCTCGCCCTTCCACGGGCAGACCGAGTGCGTCGCGCTGGCTTCGAAATAGTCGGCGACGATGCTGTCGGCGGGGAAATAATGGTTGCCCTCGACCACGACGGTATCCTCGGACTGGGCGATCACCGCCCCGTTCCAGCGTGCAGTCGGCATGGCGGTCTCCTTTAAGGCTTGAGAGCCGCTAGATAGGTATCGGGCTTGAACCCTGCCAGCAGCACGCCGTCCTTTTCGGAGCCCGCTTCCAGAATCGGGCGTTTGATCGCCGACGGCTTGGCGAGCATGATCGCGATTGCCTTCTCGGCATCGAGATCGGTCTTGTCTGTATCGGGCAGCGCGCGGAAGGTCTGGCCGGCGCGATTGAGCACGACCTCCCACCCGAGCCGACCGACCCAGCGCCGCAACGCCGCCTCATCGACGCCCTGCTTCTTATAGTCGTGGAACGCATAGTCGACGCCGTGCTCGGCCAGCCAGGTGCGCGCCTTCTTGACCGTGTCGCAATTGGGGATGGCGTACATCGTCCGGTTCAATTTGGAATTCCTTTGGAAGCAGCGTATCGTTTGGATATGATCATCACTGCTGAACATCGCCTATTGGCGCAAGAGGGGCATTTAGCCAGCGCCTCTTTGCTATCCGGCTTTGAAGCTCTAGCAAAAATAGACTACGACAGAGCGGGTACAATTTACTCGACCTTGTTTGCTCTTTCCATTGGGATGGAGCGAATTATGAAAATAGCCGTAATCCTTAATCACAAAGCAGCCAACGATCTCGCAAATCCGACAGACAAGCAGCTCAAAGCCCTCGGCCATTCAATCACAGAACTCTATGAACATGTGCGGCTAATTGGTGCTGCCCACGGACTGGCCGATGGCTGGTTTGAAGCAAGGTCTCACCATTATGATGCCTTAGAGGCTCTCTCAGAGTTTGCTCTTGGATCGAGATATTACAATTTCGATCAACTGACGAACGGCAAACAACACCCGGACCCCTTGGTCCGCTGGTTCAAGGTCCACATTCAGATTGCAGAACATGTTCTTTCGCATCGTCGCCTCGAACGGATCATGGGCAGAGCTCGGGCATTTTGCGAGGCCCGTGGAGCGCTCGGTTGGGAATGGGGGCCACTGGGTCGTTGGGAGCTAACCATAGACGTCAATTACCAAATATGCGCCGCCCATGCGACTCGCGGTCAATGCGTGTGGGCCATTATCGAGATCCTAAAACCAGTCTGCCAACTGATCGAAATACTCACGGACAAGGTACAAGCACTGGAAGTCGAAAAAGGTTCTGAGAGCGCTACACCGTACATGATCGAGTTTTTCCCTTTTCGGTGGACTCCCCGGGAAGCGGCAATCCGGCGCAAAGCTTGGTCAAGCCTCTTTCACCTAGGGGGACGGTGACCGTCACGACTACGGGAGAGAAGAACGCGCGGCTCGCAAAATCGCCTCAAGCCCCTCACCCCACTCCCGCATCCGCCAGAAACCGCCCCAGCACCACGACATCCTGCCGCGCCAACCCGAGCGCTTCGTAAAAGCCGAGCGCGGCAGTGTTGTCGCCGCGAACCATCAATTGCAGCTTGGGCGCGCCGCGCGCGTGCAGCCAGCCTTCCGCCGCCGCCATCAGCGCGCGACCGAGGCCGGAGCGGCGCGCTTCTGGGGCGACCGCGAGATAATAGATCCAGCCGCGATGGCCGTCGAAACCGACCATCGCGCTGCCGATGATGCCGCCCTCCCCGCGTGCGACCAACACGCTCGACTGCGCCTCGCGCAGCGCGAGCGCGAAGTCGCTGGCGGGGTCGTTCCACGGGCGGGTGAGGCCGCACGCGTGCCACAAGGCGATGACGGCGGGGGCATCGGCAGCGGTGGCGGGTTCGATCTCGGGTATCATGACGCCTGTCATGCGCGGCGCTGGCGCTGCGTCAAGTCGGCGCGCCCCTGCTGTTCCCCCTCAACCTATAGAAGGGAAAGCATGGGGATGGTATCGTGCGCCATGCCCCGGCGACGGACTCTTCTCATAATCAGCGCCGCCGCTCTTCTGATCGGCAATATCGCGCTCTTCGGTTGGCGCGCCTACGATTCAACCAGGCCCAATGCGGCGATCACCTATGTAGGGATCGACTCTTTGGTCCTGTCCGTGTCCCCGAGCCAGAAGACAACCGTATTGACTAAGGGTCGATGGAACCCCGACCCTCGCACTGATGAAAGCGTGCGACTTCCCGCCATGACCCAAAGCGGACAGTCTTTGAAGGTCGTGGTGATCCGTTTAGGACCTGCCCCAAATTACGAGCGCCTGATTCAGTCGATACGGAGCCTGCGAGCGCACAACATCTGCCATGTTGGCATAGTCGAAGGGGCAAATATCGATTCTGTTCCCGCCCCGAATGTACCGTTTGCAGTTCCGGCTCCGAATTCCTTTATCGAAGTGCCGACCTTCGTGCTGTGTGGGGAGGCCGTTGGCGATGCTTCAGGATTCGATGGGAAGTTGCCACCCGATGCTCTTATTCGGTTGTGACGTTCTGCGCGTGCTGAGAGAGGTGCTTCGACACGCTCAGCACGAACGGAGGGAGAAGCACAGGCGACGCCCCTCACCCCGCGCGGCGCACCACATCGATGATCGGCCTTTGCGCCCCCGCCAGCACGCGCGCCTCGATCCCGTAAGCCGCGCGCAGCACGTCCGGCCTCAGCGCGTCGACGGGCGCGCCATCGGCCAGCACCGCGCCCGCCGCCAGCACCACCACGCGGTCGGCGAGGCGCAGCGCCATCGTCAGGTCGTGCAGCGTCACCACCACCCCGGCCCCGGCCAGCGCCATGACGCGGAACAGCCCCGCCACGTCGAGCTGATGCGCGGGGTCGAGCCCCGACAGCGGCTCATCGGCCAGCAGCCATTCGGGCTCCCCGGCGAGCGCGCGGGCGATGAGGACGCGGGCGCGTTCGCCGCCCGACAGGCTCGTCACCACGCGGCCAGCGAAGTCGCTGACCCCGGCCAGCTCCATCGCTTGCGCCACCGCCGCCGCATCGGCAGTGCCGCCGCCGCGCGCGCCTAGGAACGGAATGCGACCGAGGCCAACCAACGTCCGCGCATCCACCGCCCAGGCGATTTCCGGCGTCTGCGGCAGAACAGCGAGCCGCTGGGCGAGCGCGCGTGGCGGCATGGCGGTGACCGGCTGGCCGTCCAGATGCGCCGCGCCGCTATCGGGCGTGCGTAGCCCGGCAAGGCAGGCAAGCAAGGTCGATTTGCCCGCGCCATTGGGGCCGACGATCGCGGTCACCTGTCCCGCCGCGAACGTCAGGTCGATCCCCGCCAGCACGCCGCGGCCGCCCAGCGTCACGCGCACATCCTGGCACGACAGCACGCTCATGCGATCCTCCGCCGGAGCGTCAGCAGCAGCGCCAGGAAGAACGGCCCGCCCAACGCCGCCATCGCCACGCCGAGCTTCACCTCGCCCGCCGCCGGAGTCACGCGCACGAGAATGTCCGCCGCCAGCACCAGCACCGCGCCGCCGAGCGCGCTGGGGGCAAGCAACGCGCCCGGCCGCGCGCCGACCAGCGGGCGCAGCACATGCGGCACCACCAGCCCGACAAAGCCGATCACCCCGCTCACTGCCACCGCCGCGCCCGTCGCCAGGCCCACACCCAGCGCGAGCGTCCAGCGTGTCCGCGTGAGCGAAATGCCGAGCGAACGTGCGCCCGCCTCGCCCAGCGTAAGCGCATCGAGCGCGCGGCCCGTCGTCAGCAACAGCGCGGCCCCGGCGAGGATGAAGGGGGCGGCCAGCCGCACTTCATCGACGCTGCGATCCTGCAGCGATCCCATCAGCCAGTCGACGATCTCGCCCACCGCCCAG
Organism: Sphingomonas sp. PSPC2-2; assembly: GCF_049897725.1. Classification (NCBI taxonomy): domain Bacteria; kingdom Pseudomonadati; phylum Pseudomonadota; class Alphaproteobacteria; order Sphingomonadales; family Sphingomonadaceae; genus Sphingomonas; species Sphingomonas sp. PSPC2-2. The sequence continues at coordinate 381,734 of NZ_JAFCWU010000001.1, forward strand.
GGGCTCGGCGCGAGGCTCAAAGCGAGCGAGATGCCCGCACTCGCCACGATATTGAGGATCGCGCCCGCCAGCACGAAGGTAACGAGGCTCGACCGGCTGCCCGAGAGCAGCAGCAGCAGCCCCACGCCGATCAACGCGCCCAGCATCGCCGCGCCGGGCAGCACCCAGATGCTGGCGAGCGTCGCGCCATAATAGAGCGTCAGCACCGCACCCAGCGCCGCCATCGCCGACACGCCGAGCACGCCGGGATCGGCCAGCGGATTGCGCGTATAACCCTGCAGCGCTGCGCCCGACAGGCCAAGCGCCGCACCGATCAACATGCCAAGGATGGTGCGCGGCACCCGAAGATCGGCGATGATCGCCCAGCGCGGATCGCTGCTCGCGACATTCCAGGCCGACAGCGGCACCCACACCCGCCCCGCAATCAAACTGAGCCCCGCCAGCACGGCGAGCAGCACCAGCAGCCCGGCATAGAGCGCGATCCGCCGCAGCATCATGCCCCAACCACGCTTTGCCGCGCGCGCACCAGCGTGGCGAGCGCCGGGATCATCACCGGCCCTCCGCAATAGAGCAGCCGCTCGGGGAACACCGCGCGCCGCATCCCGCCGACGACATGCGCCAGCGCTGGATGCTGCATCACCCGCTGCGCCCATCCCGGCGCGCCCGCGCTGGTTTCGCCTGACAGCAGCAATTGCGGCGGATCGGCGACCAGCAGTTCGAGCGGCACGTTGCGCGACTGGGTGAACCCATAGCGCGTGATCGCGTTGCTGAGCCCTGCGCGGCGCATCAGTTCGTCCATCAGCGTCCCCGGCCCCGAAGCAAAACCACCGGCCATGAACACCAGCGCCGAGACGGGCGCCATGCCCGGCGGCGGCGCGGCGGCGCGCAGCGCGGCCTCGATCCGCGCGACGATGCGCTCGCCGCGCGCGCTTTCCCCCACGGCGCGCGCGACATCGCGGACTTGGGCGATGCTGGTGGCGATGGTTTCGGGCACATCGAACAAAGCGGTGTTCAAGCCGCTGCGCGCCAGCGCCTGCCGCGTCGCCAGCGGCATCAGCTTTGCGCCCAACACCAGATCGGGCGCGAGCGCGATCACTTCCTCCGCGCTCTCATAGGTTTTGGGCAGCGTGCGCGCGAGGGCTGCGATGGTCGAGCCATTGGCCTCGCTCGCCCAATGGCTGAGCGCCGCGATCCGGCGGCGGTCGACCAGTTGCACGAGGATGACATCGAGGCAGGGGTTGAGCGAGACGATCCGTTGCGGACGGGCGGGCGTGGGCGCGGCGGCGCACAGGGTTGCGGCGCACAGGCCGGTGACGACGGCGCGGCGCGACGGCGCGATCGGTGCTGCCCGCGAGGAACCGGGGCGCGCATGGGCAATCACTACATCCCTACTCATCGACCCCCCGCTCCTCCGCGCGCAACGATCGCGCTGTCCGGGGAAGGACGGGAAGCGCACGATACCAGTGCACCTGCGCTTTAGCCCCCACCTTTATCAAACGAAATCGTTCTGCCGCGAACGCAGCAGAACGCTCGTGGTCAATAAGGCGGTGCCGCCACCGCGCGTTGCCGCGCCGCCGCATCCGCCCACCAGGTCAGATCATCGGCGAACCGGTCGAACCCCGCTTCCAGCGCCGCACCGCCGCCCCCGATCGGCTGCGCCGCGGGGTCGAGCGTTGCACTGATAGGCCCAATGGAGAGAGTGCTCGATACCACGACCATGCCCATTTCCGCCAATGTCGGGTGCCAAGCCTGCGCGGCGCGCACCCCGGACAACCGCCCCGCCGAATAGCTGGCGATCGCCGCGGGACGCCAGAACCATTCCTCAAGGAAATGGTCGGTCAGGTTCTTGAGGCCCGGCTGCACGCCCCAATTATATTCGCCTGTGACGAACAAAAAGGCGTCGGCTTCACGGATCTTGGCTGCCAGCGCAGCCATCGCCGACGGTGCCTCAGCGGGGGTATATTCCTTATACATGCGATCGAGCATCGGCAGCCCGACCGCCTTTGCGTCGATCAATTCGGCGTCGACCCCGCGCGCCTGAAAGCGTCGGACGAGATAATCCGCAAGGCGAATGCCCATACGGTCGGAGCGGTACGAGCCATAAAGGACGAGCAGCTTCTGCATCGCCCCGCTCAATCGAAACGCGGAGCAGCGGGCGGATCGCTGGCGGGGAAACTTTCCTCGAGACCTTCGTCGATCAGCTCTTCCTCATGGTCCTCGGCCGGCACATCGGGCGTCGAGTCGGGGTTGGGGTCAGGGTCGGACATCGAAGTTCCTTTCACGGCGAACATAACCGCACAACGCGGCGCGATCTTGGATAGACGCAACATCCGCGCACGAAAAAGCCGGACGGGGTACCCCGTCCGGCTTTTTTTTCTCCTGCGCAGGACCGTGGTTCAGCGACGGGCGTCGAGGCTCCACGCTCCGCCACCCAGCGCGATGACGTTGAGCAGGCCACCGGCGATAGCGACGTTCTTGAAGAAGTGGATGAACTGGTTCTGGTCGCCAAGCGCGCTGTGGAAGGCGAGCGCGGTCGCGATCGCGAACACCGCCAGCACCGACGCCACCAGACGCGTGCGATACCCAAGGATGAGCGCCACACCACCGAGCAATTCCACGACCAGCGCGATCGCCAAGCCGACTTGCGGCAAGGGCAGGCCGACCGACTGGATATAACCAATCGTGGCGGCGGGCGCGGCGAGCTTGGACAGGCCGCTGAGGACGAAGATCGCGGCAATCGCGGTACGGCCGACGAGCGGAAGCGCAGCGGCGCTGGTCGAGGGGCGGGCGGTTGCACCGAGTGGTAGGGTAGCCATGGGAAATCTCCTTTGGGGCGGACCAATCCCGCCGTTGCCGCAAAGATGGCACTGCCCCTCCCCCTCAACCAGTGGAATAAAATTGTATCGTTCGTTCGAATTATTAGAAATGTCGGCTGCGCGCACGAACGGGTGTCGCAGATAGATGCTGGTCGCATCACGGCGATCCAAGACCGTTCTCGCCAATGTGGCTAAACAGAGCTCATGGGAACGCTATTCAACAATTTGGAACGTTCTGACCGATTTTATACGTCTGCCGCTGACGTCGCGAATTCGCCATCTCTTGCCGGGTCGCCACAGGAGGTTCCGATGTCGTCTTTGCTCCCACCGCCCGTCCTCAACAATCGCGAATGGTCAGCCGTCGCCGAAGCGCTGCGCGAAGCCGATGCCTGCGGATGTGCGCCGCACTTCTTCCGCAAGCGCAACGCCGATGTGGCCGCCGATCCGCGCCGCGAGGCGGTCCGCCGGTTCGTCTGCACGACCCGCCGCCGCCGCACCCCGGCCCGCGACCTCGCGGATGGCCTGTCGACCCATGGTTTCAACCCAGCGCAGATCGACGCGATCGCGCTGCTGTCGCTTTGAAGGGATCGTAGCATGGCCACTGCCACCGCCCGGATCGGCACAGAATTCTACCGCACCGCGATCACGACCGGGCACCATATGCTGACCGCCGATGAACCCGCCAGCCGTGGCGGCGCAGACGCCGGCCCCGCGCCGTACGACCTGCTGCTGTCCGCTTTGGGGGCCTGCACCGCGATCACGCTGCGCATGTATGCCGATCGCAAGGGCTGGCCGATCGAAACGCTCGACGTGGCGCTGCGCCTGGTCGGCGGCCCAGATGGCAACCGTGTCGAACGGCTGCTGACGATCGTCGGGCCCGACACCGCCGCGCAGACCCGCCTGGCCGAGATTGCCGAGCGCACCCCCGTCACGCTGACGCTGAAAAGCGGCATCGCGATCCACACCACGCTTTCCACTCCGACATTGTAAGAAAGGTTCCTCCCATGACCATCACCGCGACCGCAACGCCCGGCAAATCGCTGATTTCGCCTACCGACCACACGCTCGTACTGATCGATTTCCAGTCGCAAATGGCGTTCGCCACCAAATCGATCGGTGCTGAATTGCTGCGCAACAATGCAGCACTCATCAGCAATGCCGCCAAATCCTTCAACGTGTCGACGATCCTGACGACGGTTGCCGAAAAGAGCTTTTCGGGCCCGATGTTCGACGAGATCAAGGACGCTTTTCCCGGCCAGGCAATGCTCGACCGCACCAGCATGAACACGTGGGAAGATGCCGCCGTGATCGACGAGGTCAACCGCATCGGCAAGACCCGCATCGTGTTCGCCGGGCTGTGGACCAGCGTTTGCATCGTCGGTCCCGTGGCCTCGGCGATCGACCAGGGCTTCGATGTCTATTTCATCGCCGATGCCTGCGGCGACGTTTCGCCCGAAGCGCATGAGCGCGCGGTTCAGCGAATGATCCAGCTTGGCGCGACGCCGATGACGTCGGTGCAGTATCTGCTCGAACTGCAGCGCGATTGGGCACGGGTGGATAGCTATGAGTCGACCACCGCTATCGCCCGTAAATGGGGCGGAGCCTATGGGCTGGGCATCACTTACGCCAAGACGATGTTCGGGGCTTCCGAAGGCCAGCACGGCTGAGGATGGCGCGTCGGGGCGGGTCCCAAGCCCCCCGCCCGCCCCGATGCTGCAGGCTTTACCGCTCCAGCAGGAAGTGACCTAAATGAAGCCATATCTCATCTCGCTCGCCGTCGGCTTGCTGGTTGGGCTGATTTACAGCCTGCTTGGCGTGCGTTCGCCCGCACCGCCCGCCATCGCCCTGGTCGGGTTGCTCGGCATTCTCGTCGGCGAACAAGTCATTCCGCTCGTCAAGCGCGTCAGCTCGGGCGAAGCGGTTGCCTTCCTGCGCGCCGAAGCGGCCGAACATGTCTTTGGCCGCCTGCCCGGCGACCACCCCGACCAGGACGCATGAACGACCTCACCCGCCGCCAGACGATCGCCGGGGCGGCGATCGGCACGTTCGCCGCCCCGCTTCTCGCAAGGACTTCCACAATGCCGGCCACCGATCTCATCCTCGTCAATGCCAAGGTCACCACGCTCGACCGCGAAAACCCGCAAGCGCAGGCGATCGCGATCCGCGACGGGCGCTTCCTCGCGGTCGGCAGCGAGGCCGAGGTGCGCGCCGCCGCCCCGCAAGCAAGCGTGATCGATGCCAAGGGCCGCCGCATCATCCCCGGCCTGATCGACAGCCACATGCACATCATCCGCGGCGGGCTGAACTATAATATGGAGCTCCGCTGGGATGGCGTGCCGAGCCTTGCCGACGCGCTCGCCATGCTCAAGCGCCAGGTCGACATCACCCCCGCCCCGCAATGGGTGCGCGTGGTCGGTGGCTTTACCGAGCATCAATTCGCCGAAAAACGCTTGCCGACTATCGCCGAGTTGAACGCGATCGCGCCCGATACGCCGGTGTTCATCCTGCATCTGTACGACCGCGCACTGCTCAACGCCGCTGCACTGCGCGTCGTCGGCTATACCAAGGACACGCCCAACCCGCCCGGCGGCGAGATCGTGCGCGATGCGGCGGGCAACCCGACCGGCCTGTTGCTGGCACAGCCCAATGCGACGATCCTCTATTCCACGCTCGCCAAGGGCCCCAAGCTGCCCCCCGAATATCAGCTCAATTCGACGCGCCACTTCATGCGCGAGATGAACAGCCTCGGCGTCACCGGTGTGATCGACGCGGGCGGCGGCTTCCAGAATTATCCCGATGATTATGCGATCATCGAGCAGCTCCACGCCGACAACCAATTGACCGTGCGCATCAGCTACAATCTGTTCACGCAAAAGCCCAAGGAAGAGCTGGCCGATTTCAGCGGCTGGGTGAAGCAAGTGACGCCCGGCCAGGGCGACGACAGCTATCGCCACAATGGCGCGGGCGAAATGCTCGTCTATTCCGCCGCCGATTTCGAGGATTTCCGGGTCGAACGCCCCGACATGCCGGCAAACATGGAGGGCGACCTCGAACCCGTCATCCGCTTGCTCGCCGAACATAAATGGCCGTGGCGGCTGCACGCCACTTATGACCAGACGATCGGCCGTGCGCTCGATGTGTATGAGAAGGTCGCGCGCGACATTCCCTTCACCGGGATCAACTGGTTCTTCGACCATTGCGAGACGATCAGCGACCGCAATATCGACCGCATCGCAGCCCTCGGCGGTGGCATCGCGATCCAGCATAGAATGGCCTATCAGGGCGAATATTTCGTAGAACGCTATGGCGCAAAGGCCGCCGAGCGCACCCCGCCGATCGCCAAGATGATGGCCGCCGGATTGCCGGTCGGCGCGGGCACCGATGCGACGCGCGTCGCCAGCTACAATCCGTGGGTGTCGCTCAACTGGCTGGTGACGGGCAAGACCGTCGGCGGCCTCGGCCTCTACCCCGGCGTCAACCGCCTGAGCCGCGAAAAGGCGCTGCGGCTGTGGACGCATGAAAACACCTGGTTCTCGAACGAAGTCGGCAAAAAGGGGCAGATCAAGGTCGGCCAGCTCGCCGATCTCGCGGTGCTGTCGGCCGATTATTTCAGCGTGGCCGAAAGCGAAATCCCGCATTTGCGGTCGGTGCTGACCGTGCTCGGCGGCGCGGTGGTCTATGGCGAGGGCGACTATGCGCCGCTCGCCCCGGCCTTGCCCCGGCCGATGCCCGATTGGTCCCCGGTCGCGACCTTTGGCGGCTATCACCGCACCCCCGACACCGCCGCCAAGCTGGCGAGCGCCTGCGGATGCGCGAGCGGTTGCGCGGTCCACGGCCATGACCATGCCGCAGCCCTCGCCACCAGCGCCCCCACCGCCGACGTCCAGACTTTCTGGGGTTCGTTCGGCTGCGGCTGCTGGGCCGTCTGATGCTTTTCCCACGGAGACACGCCATGAAACGCCTGCCGCTCTTCCTCGCCGCGCTGATGCTCGGCACCGCCCCTGTCGCCCCTGCGCTGGCGCGCGAAGCCGTCACCGCCGATTATGCCGTCGGCCCGCAATATGACACGACGCACGTCTATGTCGCGCCCGAGGATTTCGATCGCTTCGTCACCAGCCTGATCGCTACTTTCGGCGGCACGACGACCAAGAAGGGCGCGTTTCAGGTCACCCCGACCACGAGCAAGACCTGGTCGCAACTGGTGCTGACCCAGGCGGGGTCGGTGTCGGTGTTCGGCTTCACCACGCCCATCCCCTACCCCTTCGGGGTCGAGCGTAACGGCTATCTGGTCAGCGACATGGATGCGGCGGTCGATGCGGCCGTGGCATCCGGCGCGGCGCGGCTGATCACCACCTTCCCCGATCCGATCGGGCGCGATGCCGTCGTGCAATGGCCGGGCGGCGTGAACATGCAGCTCTATTGGCACACCACCAAGCCCAATTATCCCACGCTGGTGACCGTGCCCGAAAACCGCGTCTATCTGACCGCAGACCGTGCCGATGCCTTCGTCAAAAGCTGGACCCGCTTTGCGCACGCCAGGACGGTGTCGGATGAGAAGGCCGCGCCCGGCGTCGAGATCGGCCAGCCGGGCACTGCCTATCGCCGCATTCGCCTGACCTCGGGCTATGGCGACATGACGGTGATGGTTTCCAACGGCCAACTGCCCTGGCCCTATGGCCGCGACATGACCGGCTATGCCGTTGCGGACCTTCCCGCCACGCTCGCCAGGGCGCAGGCGGCGGGCGTCGAGACGCTGGTCCCGGCGCATGCCGAAGCCGATCGCCAATCGGCGATCGTGCGCTTCCCCGGCGGCTATATCGCCGAAATCCACAGCCAGACCGCGCGATGACCGGGCACGAAACCCCACGCTTCGTCACCGCGATCCTCGATTGGCCACCGACCTGGTTCGTCGTGCGGCTGGCGTTGCTCAGCGCCTATCTCATCGGCGGCGTGGCCAAGCTGGGCAACTGGCCCTCGGCGGTGGCGGAGCAAGTGCATTTCGGCGTGCATCCGCCCGAACTGACCGCAGCGCTGACGCTGCTGGTCGAACTGGTCGGATCGGTGCTGATCCTGTGGGGGCGCTTCGTCTGGCTCGCAGCCGGGGCGCTGGGCGTGTTCACCTTGCTCACCGCCTTCATCGCCAGCCCGTTCTGGGCGCTGCAGGGGCAAGCGCGCTTCATCGCGACCAACGACTTTTTCGAGCATCTCGGCCTGGTTGCCGCGTTCGTGATGGTGGCGATGGTCGCGGCCCGGCGGCGCTAAGATGCGCCGCGCGGTTCTTCTGGCAACATTCGTCACCGCCAGCCCAGCCGTGGCGCAGTCGAGCGACGCCTGGAAACCGCCGACGCTGACCACGACGCGCTATGACGAGGATTGGTCGACGCTCGCCGACCCCGCCCAGCGCACCGGGCATTGGACCGAGCAGTTCAACTACATCGCGCTCGGCACCGACAGCTATGTTTCGACCGGGCTCGAACTGCGGCTGCGCAACGAGGACTATCACAACAACCTCTGGGGCGGCGGCGCGGCCCCCAATGATGGCTATCTGTGGCTGCGCGCCATGCCTTATGCCGATCTGCATGTCGGCCGCGTCCGCGCCTTTGTCGAACCGATCGCCGCTTATGCGATCGGCGTGCGCCCCAGCAATTCGCCGATCGACCAGACCCGCACCGATCTGCTGCAGGGCTTTGTCGATGTGCGGCTGGGCGAGGCGCATACCGGCGACCCGGATGCGACCGGTCTCACGCTGCGCGCGGGGCGACAGATGCTCTCGCTCGGCACCGAGCGGATGGTCGGCACGCGCTACGGCCCCAATGTCCCGCTCGCCTTTGATGGATTTCGCGGACTTGCCTCGCTTGGCGGCGCGACGCTCAGCCTGATCGCGGTGCGCCCGGTCGAGCCGGGACTCGGCAGCTTCGACGATCGTCGTTCCCGCACCCGCGCGCTGTGGGGGGCCTATGGCTCGGTCAAACGTCCACGCAGCGGGGTCGATCTCTACTATTTGGGCTATCGCAACACCCAGGCGACCTTCGGCGGCGTGACGGCGCGCGAGCTGCGTCACAGCATCGGTGCGCGCTGGTTCGGCGATGTCACCACCTGGCATTGGAATGTCGAGGGCGTGGCGCAATTCGGCCGCTTCGCCGATGGCTCGATCGGCGCGTGGACGCTTGGCAGCGAGGTCGGGCGGCACTTCCCCAAGATCCGCTTCGCCCCCGATCTGCAAGTCCGCCTCGATTATGCGAGTGGTGACGGCAACCCCAATGACCACCACCTTGGCACCTTCAACGCGCTCTTCCCCAAGGGCAAATATTTCGGCGAGCTGTCCCCGGTCGGACCGTACAATCTGATCAACCTCAACCCGCAAGTGTCCGGCACATTTGGCAACGGTGTCACGGCGAGCCTAGCCGGCATGGCCTATTGGCGTGCCTCGCTGGCGGATGGGGTGTATGATATTCCCGGTCGGCTGATCCGCGCGCCGGGCAGGTCGCGCGCGCGCTTCATCGGCAAGGAGATCGAAGCGACGGTTGCATGGCAGGCGACGCGCGAGCTGAGCTTTTCCGCCTCGCTCTCCGCCTTCGCGCCCGGCACCTTCATCCGCGAGACAGGCCCCGCGCGGACGATCACGATGCTGGGTCTTGAAAGCGACTTCCGTTTCTGAAGGATGATGACAATGGCCACCCCCACGCCTCCCCAACCCGCTCTGTTGCCGCCGCTGTTGCTGTTGCTCTCCTTCACCACCGGCCTGGTCGATGCGACCAGCGTGCTCGGGCTGGGCAAGGTGTTCACCGCGAACATGACCGGGAACATCGTCTTTCTCGGCTTCGCCGCTGTGGGCACGCCCGGTTTCACCGTCGCGCCCTATCTGATCGCGATCGCCACCTTCATGCTCGGCGCGTTCCTCGCCGGGCGCACCGGGCGCTTCCACACCAACCGCCCGCTGCGTCACTGGCTGCTCTGGTCGGCGCTGATCGAGGCGGTTTTGCTGTGGGCTGCGGCGATCATCGCCCTCGGCTTCGATCCGGCGACGCTGACGCCCGAATGGCAGTTGTTTGCGATCATCGCGCTGACGGCGGTCGCAATGGGCTACCGCAACGCCACGATCCGCCAATTGAAGGTGCCCGACCTGACGACCACGGTGCTGACGCTCACGATCACCGGCCTCGCCGCCGATTCGACACTGGCGGGCGGCAGCAACCCCAATTGGGCGCGGCGGATCGCCGCGGTGGTGGCGATCTTGCTGGGCGCTGCGCTCGGCGCGGTGCTGGTGCGATACGGGCTGGCTGTGCCGCTCGCAGTGGCAGGGGCACTGATTCTGGGTGGGACGATCGCCTGCACGCTGCATCCCGATGCGAGGCGACCGCTGGCGGGGTAACCGGTTCTCACACGTCGGGAACGCCCGGAAGCTCGGCATCCTCGCGGCCCTGCGCGACGAACTGGTCGAGCAGCCAGGATGCCGCCGGGCCGGGCGGCACGTCCCGCCGCCAGATGCCCGAAAAACGATAGATCCCGCCCGGCTGTTCGGGCATCGCCAGCCTCACCAGCGTCCCGGCCACCAGATCGCCCTCGATCAGCGGCAGCGGCATGTTGCCCCAGCCGATCCCCTCGCGCAGCAATTCATGTTTCGCGCCGAGATCGGCCAGCCGCCAGGTGCGCGGGCTCATCACCGCAAAGTCGCGCCCCTCGGTCAAAGGCGAGCGATCGGTCAACACGAGTTGCACGAAATCGCGCCCTGCGCCGGGCGGGATCGGCGTCATCCGCGCGAGCGGATGGTCGGGCGCGGCGACCGGCACCATCTGCACCGATCCCGCCGTCACCGCTTCGATCCCCACACGCCCAGCCGCCAGCGGCCCGGAGATGCCGACCACCGCTTCCCCATCTTGCACCAAAGCGACCACTGCTCCCAATGCCTCGACATGCAAGCGCAGCGTGACCGTGGGGTAGGCGGCAGCGAAGGCGCGTAACACCTTGCCCAGCCGCTGCGCGGGCAGCATCACGTCCACCGCCAGATGCACCTCGGCCTCCAGCCCGTCGAGCAGCCCCTTCACCTTGGCGCGAAGACCGTCGATGCCCTGCGCGACGCTGCGCACCTCGGCCAGCACCGCGCGCCCGGCCTCGGTCAGCTTGGGCTTGCGCGTGCCTTCCCGGTCGAACAGCAGCACGCCCAATTGCGCCTCGAGATTGGCGATGCCATAGCTGATGACCGACACCGCGCGGTTGAGCTTGCGCCCGGCAGCGGCAAAACTGCCGGTATCGACCACGGCCAGAAACACGCGGAGCTGGTCCAGGGTTGGCGTACCGGGATTGTGCATATCAACTTTCTCGAACGTTTCGATGCACTTTATCCGACTGAGCAGCGAAGTCGAGCCGCTCTATATCCCTGTCATCGACGGACGGACCGGCACCCTGCCAGTCCACCGCAGCACAGGAGTTTGCGCCATGATCGACCTTCGCCCTTATGCCAGCCTCGGCGGTGCCAATCACGGTTGGCTCGATGCCAAGCACCATTTCTCCTTCGCCAATTACTACGACCCGGCGCGCACCAATTGGGGCAATTTGCGGGTGTGGAATGACGACACGATCGCCCCGCAGACCGGCTTCCCGCCGCATCCGCATCGCGACATGGAGATCATCACCTATGTCCGCGAAGGCGCGATCACGCACCAGGACAATCTCGGCAATCTCGGCCGCACCGAGGCGGGCGATGTCCAGGTGATGAGTGCCGGCACGGGCATCACCCATTCCGAATATAATAAGGAGGATATCACCACCAGGATCTTCCAGATCTGGATCCAGCCGACGCGCGGTGGCGAGAAGCCAAGCTGGGGTGCCCGCCCCTTCCCCAAGGGCGATCGCGCCGGACAGTTCGTGGTGCTGGCGAGCGGCTTTGCCGAGGATGGCGATGCGCTGCCGATCCGCACCGACGCCCGCGTTGTCGGTGCCACGCTCAAGGCGGGCGAGACCGCCGAATATCCGCTCGGCAAGGATCGGCGCGGCTATCTCGTCCCCGCGACGGGCGCGATCGAGATTGACGGCGTGCGCGTCAACGCCCGCGACGGTGCGGCGATCCGCGATGAAGCGGTGCTGCGGGTAACCGCGATCGAGGATAGCGAGATCGTGCTGGTCGACGCTGCCTGAACCATATTGGCCGCCGGGGTTCCTGCCCCGGCGGCCATAATCCGTCGTTAGAAGGCGGCGGAAACGCTGAACACCACCTTGCTGCCCGCGATCGACGATCCGTTCTTGGTCGAGGAGAAGTTCGGCAGGAGATAGGCCGATTTCGCGCGGCTGATGTCGGTGTCGACATAAGCGACGCCCAGCGTCACCGGGCCGACAACATAATCGACCCCCAGCAGCCAGTCCCAATAGCTCCCCGTCGGTGCCACGCTGGTGCCGTTCGGCCCCAGCCCGGGATTGCCCTTGGAATAACCGATATGTGCCTTGGCGGTGACGGGCGTGCCGGGAATGCCCGCGCTGCCATCGCCCCACAGATAGAGATTGTCCTGGGACTGCCCGCGGCTTTCGGCCGTGTTGGAGAAATTGCCCAGCGCCTTTTGCTTTGGCGCATAGGCGACACCCGCCAGCAAGGTCGCCGGACCAAGCGTGCCGCTCACTTTGACATAGGGTTCGGCGAAATCGGTGAGAGCGGCACCTCCGGGATACATGTACCAGGTCAGCCCGACATCGATCGTGCCGCCAGCGAGCGGGCGCTTATAGCCGCCGACCAGATCGAGCTCGAGATTGGCACCGCCAAAGGTGCCCCAGCCGGCAAGGTTCGAGGCCCAGGTGCTGGCGTAGAGGCCACTTTCGTGGGTGACGGTGATGCCGCCCTGCAGCGCGATCTGTTTGTCGGATTGGGACACGCCCCGGAAGCGATAGTCGGAGACGAGCGCGACGCTGCCCGATACCTTGAACGGCGGTGGCGGTGCGGTGTCTCCGCCCGTGTCCTGCGCGACGGCGGGGCTGGCGATCAGCGCGAGCGCGGCGGCGAACGTGAATCGATACATGGGATCCCCCTTTGAAGTGGTGGTGGGTTCCCGCCTGCGGTCCGGTGCCGCCGCTCCTCTCATCGCCGGATTGGGGGATGCGATGGGGAGCGGTCGACCTCGGGAGTTCTGGTGTAGCGTCGCGGTGGTGCCGCGATCTTGCCGCTTTGTAACGAAGCGTTGCTTGCTACGCGGTCATCGTGGCGAGCTTGTAGGACGCACCGGTCAATTCGACCGGATGCCCGGCCGCACGCCGCCGCGCGAGCCATTCCTTGAGCAATTCGGCGCAGGTATGATCGACCTTGGTCAGCCGCGACACGTCGAGGCACGTCGGCCCATCCATCGGCAGTGCATCCAGCGTGTCCGACAATTTGGGCAAGGTCACGAAGGTCGCGCTGCCCGCCAGCGCCATGCAGCGCCCTTGCGTCTCATCGGGCATTTCGACCTTCAGGCCCAGGCGACGCACATGCGGCACCAGTTCGAGCAGCGAGAGCGCGATGCCGACCAGCACGCCGGTCAACAAATCTTCCGCCACCACCGCCACGAGCGTCACCGCCCAGATCAGCGCTGGCAACACGCCATAGCTGTGGAACAGGTGACGGACGTGCGCGAGACTGACCAACCGAACCCCGGTCACCACCAGGATCGCGCCCAGCGCCGCCATCGGGATTTCGCGCAGCAGCCACGGCAGCAACGCGACGAAGCCCAGAATCCAGATTCCGTGCAGCATCGTCGAGAGCCGCGTCGTCGCGCCCGCCTGCACGTTGGCCGAGCTGCGCACGATCACGCCGGTCATCGGCAAGGCGCCCGCCACGCCGCACAGCAAATTGCCGATGCCCTGCGCGCGCAGTTCCTTATTGTAATCGGTGCGCACGCCATTGTGCATCCGGTCGACCGCCGCCGCCGACAGCAGCGTCTCCGCGCTGGCGATGAAGGCGATGGCAAGCGCTGCGACGATGATCGACGGGTCGATCCACTGGGCCAGGAAGTCCGGCGCGGGGAGCGCGACGGCGGCGACGATCGATTGCGGCACATCGACGCGGTCGATCGTGAGGCCGAGGCTGAACGCGGTCAGCGTGCCGACCATAACGCCGACGAGCGCTGCTGGCACTTGCTTCAGCGCAGCCGGGCGGAAGCGTTCCCAGCCCAGCATCGCCGCGATCGTCAACAGGCCGATCATGAACGCCTGTTCGACGCCCGAGACGTTGGTCGCCGACAACCCGAACAAACGGCCGGGAATGGCGAGCAGATTCTGGATGCCGCTCGGCAAGGGCCGCGCATCGAACAGCACGTGGAACTGGCCGACGACGATCAGCACGCCGATCCCGGCGAGCATGCCGTGGACGACGGCGGGCGAGATCGCACGGAACCAGCCGCCGACCTTGAGGATGCCGGCAATAAGCTGAATCAACCCGGCGAGGATCAGGATCGGCCCCAGTGCCGACAGGCCCTTGTCACGGACCAGCTCGAACACGACGACGGCAAGGCCAGCGGCGGGGCCGCTGACCTGCAAGGGGGAACCGGCCAGCGCCCCCACGACGATGCCGCCGATGATGCCAGTGATCAGGCCTTTTTCAGGCGGCACACCAGACGCGATGGCGATGCCCATGCACAAGGGCATCGCCACCAGAAACACGACGATCGACGCGGTAAAATCCCGCGAAGCCACTGCCAGCGTCGGCAATTTGAAACCGGCGAAGCTCATTCAGCCGCCTCCAGATAGGATACGCCCGAAGCAAGGCGCTGCTGCGCGGGCAAGGCGACCGGCATCGGGCGATCGTCGCGGATCTGCTCGAAGCGGCCCGTGCCGCCATCGAGCGCGAACACCGCACCCTGATGAATGTCGAAGAACCAGCCGTGCAGCGCCAGCTCGCCGCGCGCGATGCCCGAGGCGACCGCCGGATGCGTGCGCAGATGCGCGATCTGCACCACGACGTTTTCCAGCGCCGCCGCGCGCACCTGATCGTGGCCGTCAAGATCGGGATAGGCATCGCTCACCACCGAATGCGCCGCATGGCTATGGCGCAACCACGCCGCCACATTGGGCATGGTTTCCAGCGACGACGGGTTCATCAACGCCTTCATCGCGCCGCAGTCGGAATGACCGCAGACGATGATGTCGCGCACCCCCAGCGCCATGACGGCATATTCAACCGTCGAGGTCACACCGCCATTGGCGTTGCTGAACGGGGGAACGATATTGCCGGCATTGCGGCAGACGAACAGATCGCCGGGGGCGGCCTGCAGAATTTCCTCGGGCACCACGCGCGAATCCGCGCACGACACGATCAGCGCTTTTGGCCGCTGGCCGTTGACGGCGAGGTTCGCGTAGAGCGCGCTCTGATTGGGGAACACCGACTTCTGAAAGTCGAAGACGCGACCGATCAGCTCGTTCATGAACCTGGCTCCTGCTTGCACCGCGCGGGGGCTGCGCGGGCTTCACAGGATCAGATACGAACTGCGTTTTGCTGCAACGCGGCACTTTTGTAAGGAAGCGTTTCCGATCAACGTGGCAGGCGGATTTCCGCACGCAGGCCGCCTTCGGGCAGATTGGTGAGGCGTAGCGCGCCGCCTTCCAGGTCGACCAGTCGCACCACGATCGCCAGCCCCAGCCCCAGCCCCAGCGTATCGCGCCGACGCGCGGTATCGAGCCGGACGAACGGCTCCAGCACGCTCTGCAAGGCGTCTTCCGGAATACCCGGCCCGTCATCCTCGACCCGCAAAATTACGTCACGCGCAGTGGCGGAGAGCGCGATCGTCACCACCGATCCGTGGTGCAGGCCGTTCTCGACCAGATTGGTCAGCGCGCGCTTCATACCGAGCGGGCGGAAGCGATGCTCGAGATGCGATGGGCCGACATAATGCACCTCGCGCCCGTGATCCGCAGCATCGTCGGCCAGCGTCGCGCACAATACGGCGAGATCGGCCAGCACGGGTTTTTCGGGGTCATCCTCGCCACCGAGAAAGGCAAGCAGCGATGCGACCATGGCATCCATCTCGGCCACGTCGCCCAAAATTTCGTCGCGGAGCGGCTCGACCGAGACGCCCTCCGCGCGCAACCGCAGCCGCGCCAGCGGGGTGCGGATATCATGCCCCACCGCCGCCAGCGCCTGGGTCCGATCGGCGATCAGTTGCTGGATGCGCGCCTGCATTCGGTTGAACGCGGTGATGACGCGGCGCACCTCGCCCGGCCCCTCCTCGACCAAGGGCCGCGGCTCGGCGGTGCCGAAGCGGTCCGCCGCATCCGCCAATTGCCGCATCGGGCGCAGCGTCCGCCCGATCAGCGCACCGCCCAGCACCATCACGCCGCCCGCGATGGCGAAGGCGATCAGGATGCGACTATACGATTCGTCCAGGCTGTCGATCGGCTCAACCGTGCGGAAGTGCAGCCAGCTCCCATCGGGCAGCGCACTCGCCCCCGCGACATAGGCATCCTCACCGATCGTATCGAGGTGGAGCCGCAAATCGCCTGAGCGCAGCACCGGTTCCCAGCTGAGCACGCGCGCGCGCATCTGGGTAAGCGCGGGGTCGGTCGGCGCGGGCGCGGTGGCGCTCCATGCCATCGTGTAATGCGGGGTCGACAGGCGCCGCGCCATCGCCGGGCGCTCGGCCACTGGCGTATCCATCGTCAGCCGCCGCGCGATCACCAGATGTTCGGCCAGCCGCCGCCCGACATCGTCGCGCACCGAAAACTGGCTGGCGCGCTCGTACAGCACGGCATTCATGGTAAATTCGACGAGCATCGCGAGCAGCAGGATCGCCACGACCCGCCCGATCAGCCCGAGCGAGGGATGCACGAAACGCCTCAAGAACGCTCGACCGTGGTGTTGAACATATAGCCGACCCCGCGCACCGTCACGATCGGCGGCGCGCTGCCCTCGGTCGTCAGCTTGCGGCGCAAGCGGCTGACCAGCACGTCGACGCTGCGATCGGTGCTGTCCCCCATACGCGTGCGCGACAGTTCGATCAGCCGTTCGCGCGCGATCACGCGGCCGGCATGGTCGAGCAGGCTGACCAGCAGATCGAACTCCGCCCCGGTCAGATCGACCACCGCGCCGCTCGGTGCCTGCAATTCGCGCCGCGGCAAGCTGACCGTCCAGCCGTCGAAGCGGCGCACGCCTTCCTCGCGATCCTGCGTGTCGCGCGGGGCCTCGGTCCGGCGCAGCACGGCGCGGATGCGCGCGGTCAGTTCGCGCGTGCCGAACGGCTTGGCAAGATAATCGTCCGCCCCCAGCTCCAGTCCGACGACACGATCGGTTTCGCTCGCGCGGGCACTGATAAAGATGATCGGCACATTGCTCTTCTGCCGCAAGCGCCGGCACAGCTCGATACCGTCAGTGCCCGGCAACATGATGTCGAGCAGCACCAGGTCGACCGGCCCGGCGTCCATCGCCAGCCACATTTCGGGCGCGGAGGCGGCGGGGCGGACGGTATAGCCATGCTCCTGCAACGCCCGCGTGGTCAGCGTGCGTAGCGCGGGGTCGTCCTCGACCAGGACGATAGTGGGGGCAGTCGTCATCGGCGTGGGGTCAGGCAAGGTTTCATGTGTCCGTTTCGGTAGGGACGCGCTTCAGCAGCGTCAACGCACACAGCGGTCCGAGCGATCCTACCCCGATCCCCAGCAACATTTCGTCACACAACAGCCAAGACCCGGCACGATTGCGATCGCACCCACGACATGCCGCCCCCCGGTCGTGCCGGGGAGCGGCCGTCATCTTCACGCCGTGGCGTGGACCTTGGCGACGCTCGGCACCAGCGCGAGACCGATCGGACCTTCCCCGGCATACATCATCGTGCCGTTCAGGTTCGCACCGTCGCCCTTGGCGCTGATCGCGACGACGCCCTGCTTGCCGCGGCAGCCGAGCACCCATTCACCACCCGGATGCCAGGGTGCGTCGTTGCCGCCCCATTGGTTCACCACGCTGTAGGTGTTGGCCATCGTGCGCGTGCCGCGGAAGCCGATCGGACCTTCGCCCTTATAGGTCATCGTACCCGTCAGCGTCTTGCCATTGTCGTGGCTCGACACTTCGAGGCCAACCACTGGCTGGTCCGGCCGGCACCCGATCACCCACTGGCCGCCCTGATGCCACGGAGCCCCGCTGCCGCCCCATTGATTGGTGGCGTTGAAGGCGAGACCGGGAGATTTGGTGCCCTTGACGCCGATCGGGCCTTCACCCGCATAGGTCATCGTGCCCGTCACCGTCTGACCGTCCTTGGACGTCAGGTCGAACGCCACCGCATTCTGGCCATCGCGCGCGCCGAGCAGGAACAGGCCCGCATCGTGCCACGGGGCGTCGTTGCCACCCCATTGGTTTTCGGCCTGGTAGCAATTTTCGGTCACGCGCGTTGCGCGCAGGCCGATCGGCCCCTCACCCTGATACGTCATCGTACCGGTGAAGCTCAGTCCGCCATCGCCGGATTGAATATGGAGTGCGGTGGGCAATTGGTCTGCGCGGTTTCCGATGTTGAGCACCCCACCGTCGTGCCACGGTGCGGACGAACCGCCCCACTGATTTTGGATATTGTAGACGGTCATAGTCGACATCCTTTCCTAGGGTTACGGATTAAAACCGATTTTTATCGTTCTTTTAAAAAGGTCACGCGTTAACGCCACGGGCTATGCGATAGCCGTGGGATATCAAATATACTCTATTTGAAGCGGACTGGCCTGCCGATATCACGAGTCGATCAAGCACGTATTAATTACAGCATATTCGTATTTCGCTCAAGTATATTGTCCGATCTATAGGCGATCTTATTGACGACCTATTGCGTCAGAGCGATGCGACGACGCCGGGCCGCGACCAGTCTCGCCGCCGCTGATTGTCCAGTAAATGGTCGGCCCCGCATCCGCGCCGACACCCCCGACTGCGCGATCCTCTCGGGGTACGCTCCTTCTACACATTGGCGTCACGAACCAAGGATCGGGAAAGTGGACCACGCCACACCCTCGCAAACGGCCACGGCCGTCACGCAATCTGGTGTGTTGGTCATATGGCACACTTCTCGCATGGACTCCGAAGCGGGCGGCGGCAAATCCATGCCCCGGTCGCTTGGAGATCCGCCATGAGCCTGACCGCCCACCTGATCGCACTCGCCGCCGTCGCCGCGTCACCGCACTCTGCGCCACGCCGAAGCACCATCACCGAAACCTACCGGGTAACCTATAAAGCGGACCGAGATGTCTATTGCATTCGCTTCTTCGCCGACGCGTCGCCCGCCGATCCGCGCCCGGGCACGCCGCCCGACCCGTGCCGCACCCGCGCCAACTGGGCGAAGGACGGCGTTCACATCACGGATACGCAACGCACCGCCGCGCCCCTTTGAGACTGGGCCGGAACGACGGTGCGGCTGGTTCGCCTCGCAAGATCAAACCGCCGCACCGCCCCCAACCTTTGCGTGTCTCGCCAGCCGCAGCGCCGCCAGCGCACCGAAGCACGCCAGTTGCGCCGCCAGCACCGCCAGCGCACCCGACACTTCGCCAAGCGTCGCACCCATCTGGTTGAGCGGCACAAACAGATGGGTCGCGGGCGTCACCGGGATCGTCCACGCCAGCGCCTGCACCCATAAAGGCATCGCCACCAGCGGCCAGGCGAAGCCCGACAGGAACACAAACGGGATCGAGGTCGGGATCAGCAACTTCAGCGCATCGTCGCCGTTGCGCACCAGGCTGCCGACCAGCATCCCGAGCGCCGCCACCGTGGCCGCAAACAGCGGCACCACCAACACCAGCGCCGGGATATTCCCGCCATGGGGGATATCCTGCAGCCAGAATACCAGCCCGAAATACAGCCCGCCCGCCAGCGTCCCGATGGTGGCGCAGCCCGCCCACACCCCGGCAAAAGCGCGCGCGCCCGGCACCCAAAGCCCCTTGCGCCGCCGCTCGGCAATCAGCCGCGCCACCGCGAACAGCAGCGTCTGTTCGAGGATGACATTGGCGACCGCTGGAAAGACATAGTCGCGATAGCCTTCGGTGGTGTTGAACAACGGCCGGGTGACGACCGACACGTTCGACAAGGCCTGGATTTGCGGCACCCCGGCAAGGCGCTGCTGCACGGTCGCGGTGATCGCACCGGCGATACTCTTGCCCACCGCCTCGGCGCGCAGCAAATACGCGCCGTTCAGCCACAAGGCGATGCCGGTGCCGGGCCGCGCCTGCATTAGCCCGCTCGCCAGCCCGCGCGGCAGCAGCAACACGCCCTCCACCTTACGCGCCCGCACCAGCGCCGTGGCGGTCGCCATGTCGGGCGCTTCCTCGGCAATCGTTACCTCGGGCGCGGCGTCGAGCTGACGCACGATCGCGCGCGACAGCGCGCTATGATCGGCATCGACCACCACGATCGGCAACCGCTCGACCACCTGATGGGCATAAGGCGCAGGATAGTAAAAGGCGTAGAACAGCACCGAGATCACGGCGACCGCGACCAGATCGCGCGTGCGCAGGATCTCCAGCAGTGCGCCTTCGAAAGCCTGGCGAAAGCTCATGCCGCGCGCCGCATTTGCCGGCGGATCACCAGCAGCGCCGCGCCGCCCGCGACCAGCGGCACCAGCGCCAGCACCGCCGCCTGCCGACCCCAGGTCGCGAGGCTAACCCCGATCGTCTGATCCATCTCCAGCGCCACATAGTGCGTCAGCGGCAGCACGCTGCTCCACACCCGCGCGAACAGAATACCGCCGTTGAGCGGCAACGACGCGCCCGAATAGGCCAGCGCCGATCCAGCATAGATCACACTCGCCGACAGGCTCGTCGCGACTTCGCCCGTCAGCGCGATCAATAGCGCCGACATCGCGGCGGTGGCGGTGAACAGCAGCACTCCGCCAACCGCCACCAAGACGATCTCGCCGCCGAAGCGATACCCCTGCCCCAGCGTCAGCCACAACAGCCACAGGCACAGCCACAGCGTGCCGATCACGACATGCGGCAGGAAACGCCCGACCAGCGCCGCCGCAGGACTGCCGACCCGCCGCGCCCACACGGCCAGCGATCCGTCCTCCAATTCCCGCCCCAGCGATGCCGCCGTCGTCACCGCGATCAGCAGATGCAGCAGCGCCGGGCCGATCAGCAGCCCGAGATACCATTCCAGGCTCGCGCCGGGATTGCCGAGCACGGTCACCTCAACCCCCGGCGGCGGCGCGTGGAGCAAGGCGGCCCCACTCAAACCGGACTGCGCAAGCGCATGACGCGCCAGTTCGGTGGTGACCGCCAATTGCAACCGCGTGGAGGCGAGCGCGCCGGTCGACAGAAACGCCGTCTGGTAGAAGATCTCGACCGAGCGCGGCGCGGCGCGGGCGCGGCCATCACCCAGCCCGGCGGGCAGCACCACCACCGCCACCGCCTGTTCGCGCCGCACCGCCGCGAACGCCTCGGCCAGATCGCTGCCGACACCGGCCACACGCACCGTATCCGACGCCGCGATCGCGCGGATCACCGCGCGCGACACGGCGCTGTGGTCCTGGTCGACGATGCGCACGCCCAGCCCCTGCGGCACGCCCGCAAACAGCATCCCGCCCATGACGAGCAGGAACAGCAACGGCAGCAGCGTTAGCAGCGCCAGATCGAAGCGATCGCGCGCCAAATGCGCCAGCTCGGCCCCGAGCGCGCGGCGCAGCCCGCTCATCGCGGCCAGTCGAACAGCACGCTCATCCCCGGCCGCAGCCCCGGCACGCGCTCGGCCGGGCGCAGCTTCACCGAAAAGGAGCGCACGTCATAGCCGCTCGACTGGCGCGTCGCGCGGATCGTGGCGAATTCGGCCTCGGGCGCGATATAGGCGACGCGGAAACGTACATCGCGGTTGAGCGCGGGGACATGCCCCGTCAGCACCCGCCCCACGGCCAGCCCACCATATTGGCTCTCGCGCACCGTAATCGCGACCCAGGGATGGTCGATATCGGTGACCTGATAGGCGGGCAGGATCGGGCTGACGATCTCGCCCGGTTGCAACAGCTTGCGCGCCACTTCGCCCCCGATCGGCGATACCAGCTTCGTCTCCGCCACCAGCGTCTGCGCGGTCGAAAGGCCCGCCTCGGCGATGCGCACTTGCGCGGCGGCGGCTTGCTTGTCCTCGCTGCGCGTGCCCGCCAGCGCCTTCTCATATTGCAGCCGCGCCGCCTCGGCCGAGCGCATGCTGCTGTCGCGCGCGGCATGCGCCTCGTCACGGCGCTGCGCGGCGATCACGCCCTCGGCATAGAGCGTATCGGCGCGCTTGCTGGAAGTGGCGGCAAGGTTCGCGGCAGCCTGAGCCGATTGCCAGATCGCGCGCAGCGACCCGACATCCTCGCTCCTTGCGCCCGCTTGCGCCACCGCTTGCAACGCCCGCGCCGTATCGAGCGCGCCTTGCGCCTGGCGTTCGGCATTGCCGAGTTCGGGGCTCGACAGCGTCGCCAGCACTTGCCCCGCCGCAACGCGCGCGCCCTCGTCGACCAACAGCCGGTCGACCCGCGCCAGCGTCTTGGTCGCGACATTCACGCTGTCCGCCTCGACCATGCCCTGAATCTGTTCCGGTGCCGGGCGGCTGGCAAGGAACAGCCCGACCGCGACGATCACCGCGACCAGCGCCAGCCCGACATAGAGCAGGATGCGCGCGCGGCGGCTTGGGGCGGGGGTTTCGGATGCGGTATCGGTCATTGCCCGGCTCCATAGACAAGGCGCTGGTCGGCGCGCGCGAGATAGCCGCTAAATTCATCCAGCCGCCCGGACGATGCCAGCAGCCCGGCCAGCGCCAGATCATATTCATACGCCACCGAAATGCGCTGCGCCTCGGCCGCATCCAGCGCCGCCTGCGCCGCGATCACCGGCGTCGCCGTCCCCTCGCCCTCGCGAAACGCGACCGTCTGCACCCGCAGATTCTCGCGCGCGGCGGTGATGCTGCTGTCGAGCAGCACGAACGACCGCCGCGCCGCCTCGACCAGATTGTAGGCGCGCATCGTCGCGCCGGTGGCAGTCTTGCGCGCTTCAGCCGCAGTGTCGGCGGCGGCGGCGGCGGTGGCGCGCGCGGCGTCCTCGCTATGCTTGCGCCCGATATTGGAGAGGATCGTATAGCGCACGCCAACCCCGACCGTCCAATCGGGTTCGATCGGCAAGGCGTTGGATTGGTTGAAATTATATTCGCCAAAGGCATAAGCCTGCGGCAACCGCTGCGAGCGCGCCAGCGCGACCCCCGCATCGGCGACTTGCCGCCCGCCATCGGCGGTGCGCGCCTCCGGCACATTGCCTTCATTGCCCAGGAACGCCTGTGCCGGCGCAAGCGGACGCGTCTGCACAAACAGCGCCGTGGTCGGCGCGACGCCCGTCTCCAGATCGAGCAGCCGCGCCAGATCGTCGCGCGCGCTGGCATAGGACAAATCGGCACGCTGATAGACGCGCTCGGCGGTGTCGCGCGCCACCTCCACTTCCAGCGTGCGCGCATGCGGGATCACCCCCGCCGCCTCCAGCTTGCGCGAATCCGACAAAACCGCGTCCAACGCATCGCGGCTGCGCCGCGCGGACTCGAGCAAGCCCGCTGCTGCCTGTTGTCCGAAATAGGCGCGGATCAGGTCGATCCGCGCGAGGTTGAGCGCCTGCGCGCGCCGCCCCTCCGCCATCGCCACCCCGCCTTGCGCCGCGCGCTGGATCGCCGGGATCGCGCCGCCGGTATAGAGCGGCAACGCCCCCTGCACCGTCGGGCGCAGCACATCGTCGCGGAAGCGATAGCTGAGCTGGTCGGGGATCGCGTTGAACAGCCCCGGCAGCGCCTGCGACAGCCGCCCGCTAATGTCGGCGGCGATCTGCTGGTAAGCGGGCGGCACGCTCGCGGGCAGCGCCGCCAGGAACGTCTGCGTGTTGCCCAGCGTCGTCGCCTTGGGGCCGCTCACATCGACCGACAGGCTCTTTTGATATTCGAGATATTGCACCGATGCGGTGACGATCGGCCGGTGCAGCGTGCGCACCGCATCCGCCGCCGCGCGCGCCGCCTCGACACCGTGATCGGCGGCGCTGATGGTGTGCGAGCTGCGATCATAGCGCGCCTGCGCCGCATCGAAGCTGAGCGCGGTCTGCGCGGAAGCACCCGACGCGCTCGCCGACACCAGCGCGATCGCGATCGGCCAGTGCCCGCTTCCTACCATGCGCCATTCCCCCGAAATCGTTGGCCGAGGGTTGCGCATACCAACGCGCCAAAAGCTACGCCATGCCTAAACGCCCGCCGCCGCCGTCAGCGCCTTGCCTCGCCCGAGCGCCTCGCCCGTCGCGCGCGGATCGCCGCGAGCAGCGCGCGGTGGCGGCTCCGCTCCACCCGCACCGCAGCGGCGACGCGCTTGCCCTGCACGATCAGCACCAGGCCGATCAGCGCCACACCAAAGGCGGGTAAGGCGAGCAGGCTGCCGCCGTCCATGCGGTCGGCCAGCCCGATCGCAGCGGCAAAGGCAAAGGCGACCGCGCCGACCCCGCGCCACGCCAGATCCCGCTGCCTCATGCCGCCACCGCCGGTTCGGCGATCAGCGTGCGCCCGGCACATTCGACCGCACGCACGGCATCGCAGCTGCACCCCGCCGCACCGTGCCACAGCACGATGTCGGCGGGGAAATCGGCCTCGTCGCCCAGCGCGCTCGCCAGATCGCGCGTCTCGAAGGTCAAGCCGATCGCCGGATCGCGCACCCCGCTCGCCGCCACGCGGGCGCGCTCGACCAGCGCCTCGGCGTCATCGATGCCCAGCACCTCGATCGCCGTGAAGCCCAGCATCCGCGCATGCCGCGCCGCGCACAGCAGCAGCGTACCCGTGCCGCAATCGGTATCGATGATGCGCACGCTGCAGCGTTTGGTCGCCCGCAAGGCTGACAAGGCCGCAGCAACCGCGGGCCAGCGCGCATCGCGGCAGCGCAAGCGGGGGGCTGCGGCCGCGCGACGCGGCTGCGTCCGCAAACGCCGCCGGGGACCGCCAATGCTATGTTCGGGAAGGTGGGTCATGATGGCAGCGGAATGCGCCCCCATGCCGTAAAAAGTCCCCGGCGATCGCACCCCATTTCCGTGAAGAATCCATAAAGCGCAGCGATCGAAAGCCCCCGCTCCGCCCGCGATTGACAATGCTGCAGTGCGGGAGCAATCGCCCGACGTCGGCCGAATCGCCGACACTCAGGATCAAACAAGCAAATGCCAAGCGACAGTAGTCGACAATATGCGCCGTCGGGGGCGCCCGGCCGAGCCTGATCCGATCAGTCTCGCCCCGGGTGGCCGTCGACGGCCGCCCGTGTGAGGTGAGACAATGCGTGAGATGCCCCAGATTGCCCGGGGTGTGCGGCCCTTTTCGCGCTTCTGGCGCGTCACGACGCCAAGCTGGGCCGACGCCATCGCTTTCCTGCTGCTTGCCGGTCTCGGCGTGCTCATCGTGCGCGGGGCGGAGGGCGTCGCGCAGCCGCTGTCGCAGCTCCGGCTCGACCCGGTCGCGCTCGATCCGTGGAACCTGCCCGCTTATGCTCTCCGCACCACGCTGCGCATGTTTGCAGCGCTTGCGGCATCGCTCGTCTTCACCTTCGTCGTCGCCACCCTCGCCGCCAAGAGCAAGCGCGCCGAGATGGTCATCGTGCCTGCGCTCGACATCCTGCAATCGGTGCCGATCCTCGGCTTCCTGACCTTCACCGTCACCTTCTTCATGGGCCTCTTCCCCGGCCAGCAATTGGGCGTCGAACTGGCGGCAATCTTCGCCATCTTCACCAGCCAGGCGTGGAACATGGCGTTCAGCTTCTACCAGTCGCTGCGCTCGGTGCCGAGCGACCTGGAGGAAGTCTCGCGCGGTTTCGCGCTGTCGCCGTGGCGGCGCTTCATCCGCCTCGAACTGCCCTTCGCCACGCCGTCCTTGGTGTGGAACGCGATGATGTCGATGTCGGGCGGCTGGTTCTTCGTCGTCGCGTCCGAGGCGATCAGCGTCGGCAATACCCGGATCATGCTGCCCGGCATCGGATCGTGGCTGGCGCTCGCAATCGACCGGCAGGATTTCCGCGCGGTTGGCTGGGCGGTCGCGGCGATGGCGGTGGTGATCCTGCTCTACGATCAGCTCGTCTTCCGCCCCGTCGTCGCCTGGGCCGATCGCTTCCGCTTCGAACAGACCGCCTCGCAGGACGGCCCGCAAAGCTGGGCCTATGATCTGTTCCGCCGCACCAAGCTGCTGCCCGTGCTGTTCGCCCCCTTCACCGCGCTCGGTCGCTTGCTGATGGCGATCGACCGCCGCCCGGCCCGCGCCGAACGCTCGCACCGCCGCGAAGCGCGCAGCCCGCTCGGCCAGATCCTGTGGCTCGCTTTGGTCGCCGCCGCTTTGCTCGCCGCCGCCTGGCTGGTGATCGGCTATGTCGCCGGTCACCTCGCCTGGCACGATGCGTTCACCGCCTTCGGCCTCGGCCTCATCACCATGGCGCGCGTGCTGGTGCTGATCGCTTTGGCCAGCCTGGTGTGGGTGCCGATCGGCGTGTGGATCGGCCTGCGTCCGCGCTGGGCCGAGCGGCTGCAGCCGGTCGCGCAGTTCCTCGCCGCCTTCCCCGCCAACGTGCTGTTCCCCTTCGCCGTCATCGCGATCGTCCACTGGCACCTCAACATCGACATCTGGCTGTCGCCGCTGATGGTGCTGGGCACGCAGTGGTACATCTTGTTCAACGTCATCGCCGGCGCCAGCGCCATCCCCAACGACCTGCGCGAGGCGGCAGGCATGTTCCGCGTGCGCAGCTGGCAATGGTGGCGCACGCTCGCCATCCCCGGCATTTTCCCTTATTATGTCACCGGCGCGCTCACCGCATCGGGCGGATCGTGGAATGCCAGCATTGTCGCCGAGGCGGTGTCCTGGGGCAGCGAGCGGCTCGAGGCGCATGGCCTCGGCACCTATATCGCCAAGGCCACCACCGCCGGGGATTTCCCGCGCGTGACGCTCGGCATCGCGGTGATGTCGATCTTCGTGATCGGCTTCAACCGCTTCCTGTGGCGCCCGCTTTATGCCTATGCCGACCGCCGCCTGCGCCTCGCCTGACCTTCGACCTTCAAGAGACTGGACCCGGACCATGGCCACCCTCGCCCGCACCGCCACCGCAAACACGCTGCTGAAAGTCGAACACCTCACTCACCGCTACGGCAAGGCCGGCAGCGGCGGGCTGCTCGTGCTCGACGATGTCGACCTGACGCTGCGCGAAAATGAAGTGGTCGGGCTGCTCGGCCGCTCCGGCTCGGGCAAATCGACGCTGCTGCGCTCGATCGCGGGGCTGATCGAACCCGACGAAGGTGCGATCGATTTCGTGCCCGACGAGAACGGCGCCGCCCCCAGCGTCAGCATGGTGTTCCAGACCTTCGCGCTCTTCCCCTGGCTGACCGTCCTCCAGAACGTCGAGCTCGGCCTGGAGGCACAGCGCGTCCCCGCCGAGGAACGCCGCACCCGCGCGCTCGCCGCGATCGATTTGATCGGGCTCGACGGTTTCGAAAACGCCTATCCCAAGGAACTGTCGGGCGGCATGCGCCAGCGCGTCGGCCTGGCCCGCGCGATCGTCGTCAACCCGTCGCTGCTGCTGATGGACGAGCCCTTCTCCGCGCTCGACGTGCTCACCGCCGAGACGCTGCGTACCGATCTGCTCGATCTGTGGGCGGAAGGACGCATGCCGATCAAGTCGATCCTGATCGTCACGCACAATATCGAGGAAGCCGTGCTGATGTGCGACCGCATCCTCGTCTTCTCGTCCAACCCCGGCCGCGTCGCCGCCGAGATCAAGGTCGATCTGCCGCAACCGCGCGACCGGCTCGACCCGCCGTTCCGCGCGCTGGTCGATGACATTTATGCCCGCATGACCGCGCGCGCCGCGCCCGAACCGGCGCGCGACGGCGTGTTCCCCGGCACCGGCATCCAGATGGTGCTGCCGCGCGTCTCGACCAACTCGCTTGCCGGTCTGATCGAGGAAGTCGATGCCAGCCCGTTCAACGGCCGCGCGGCGATGGCCGACCTTGCCGACCAACTCCAGCTCGAAATCGACGATCTGTTCCCGATGGCGGAAACGCTGCAATTGCTGCGCTTCGCCGAATTGCAGGGTGCCAACATCCAGCTCACCCCCTCGGCGCGCCGCTATGCCGAGGCCGATGTCGACACGCGCAAGGCGCTGTTCGCACAAGCCCTGCTCGCGCACGTCCCGCTCGCGCAGCACATCAAGCGCATCCTCGACGAACGCGCCGGCCACGCCGCCCCGGCGCGCCGCTTCCGCGACGAACTCGAAGACCATATGTCGCCCGATTATGCCGAGGAAACGCTGCGCACGGTCACCCTGTGGGGCCGCTATGCCGAAGTCTTCGCCTATGACGAGGATGACGACCGCTTCTCGCTGGATGACGCGGTGTAAATAACGGCGTGCGCAATCAAGAATGCGGACAGTCGCCGGTTCGGTCGTGACGTGCCGCGCGACGTGCGATACGGAATGCCCATGCAGGTGAAGCACTCGGCCAATCAGGATGGCATCGGCGTGGACACGATCGTCGATGCCGCGCTCGACATCATCGTTCGCCAGGGCCTGTCCGAGCTGACGCTGCGCCCGCTTGCCGTGAAGATCGGCATGAGCGTCTCGGTCATTTCGGCGCGCATGGGCAGCAAGGAGCAATTGATCGACCGCGTAATCGAAGAAGCGGCCGCGCGCGATGGCCGTTTCTTCGCGCATTGGCTGGATCTTGCGGCCGCCGTGCCGACGGGCCCGCGCGGGCGTGCCACGCTTACCGACATCGCGTTTCGCGACTGGCTCGACACCGGTCGCAGCCAGGCATTGCTGCTGATCGAACTGGTGCATGACCGTGCCCTGCAGGCGACGGCGTCGCCATTGCTCGACGCATGGCTGGACCGTGCCGGGGCGTTCTGGTCGACGCTGGTGTTCGGATCACCGGGGCTGGCGGATCTGGCGCTGGGCTATATTCTCGACGAAGCCGGTTTCGCGCTCGGCGCAGGCGCAAACCCGGCATACACCTTGCTGCGGCTCCATTGCTTGCACCGCTTTGCCGACGGACTGTTTCCCCGACCGGTCGATGACGATGCGGCCGACGCGATCCCTCGACTGATCGCCGCGCTCGAATCGCGCGATCAGCCGACCACCGATCTCGACGACCCGAAGCGCCGCCGCATTGCCGACAGCGCCGCGCAGGTGATCGTCTCGCAGGGCATCGACATGGTCACGCACCGTTCGGTCGCGCTGGCGGCGGGCGTTCCCGCCTCGACCGTGGTCTATCATTTCGGCGCGCGCGGCGCGCTGGTGGTGGCTGGGCTGAACGCGGTCATCCAACGCTTCCACCTCTATCGAGACCGCGCACGCGCTGCGAATGTCGCGCCCAATGACGACAGCAGCGCGCGCGACCTGATCAAGGCGACATCGATGATCGCATTGGCCAGCGTGCGCGAGCCGAGCCTGGTCCCGCACGCACTCGATATGCGGCGGCGGCGCGGGGAGAATATCCGCGCGGTCGATCTGGAATCGCTGGGGATTGTCGATTCCCCGGGCTTTGATCGCGCGACCGGGCAAGTCATCTCGATCGCCCTGTTCGGGATGCAAATGATTGCGATGGCGCGCAAGCTGCCCGAGCGGGATTATTATCTCCGCGCTTTCGCGGCGCTGTCGGCATGGCGCACCACCCCAGCGGACTGATCGCCCGACCGTCATCGAAACGGCACATCCCCGCGCTACCGCGGCACTGTGGATGTTCAGCGTGCATGACCGAAGCGTACCCGCGCGCGCGCAATTGTTGGCGCTGTCGCTGCCGACCTTCGTGTTTGCGGGATATGACCTCACCCGCCACAGTTTCCTCGCCCCGTATTTGTCGTGTGAGCTTGGGCTGACCATCGGCGTGGTGGGGTGGCTGGTCACCCTTGCCAACTTCGCCTCGATCCCGGCAGAGGTGATGATGGGGGTGTTGTGCGATCGTGGATCGGCGCGAATCGGGCATCGCGCGCCGTGGATGCTGGGCGGCACCGTAGTGATCGTGCTCGCTGCAACGATGCTGCTGCAGGCAACGCGGTCGACCGGGGTGGGCACCATCGCTTTGGCGCTGACCGGGCTGGTGATGGGCTGGGCGGTCTGCAACGTCACCCATGGGGCCTGGGCGTTGGAGGTCTCCGCCAATGCGATCGGACGTGCCCGCGTCTTTGGGCTGCGGACGCTGTTCGGCATTGCCGGGGGCATCGGCTTTTCCCTGATCGGCGTCGCCCAGACCGGGCTGTTGCGGTCGCCGGTTATCGCGATGCTGCTGGTGATCATCGTCGCGACGCCAATAACCCACGGGTTTCTGATCGCGCTGGTCCCTGATCGCCAAGCCAGGGCGCGCGCGTGGCGATGGCGCACGGTGCTCGATCCGTTGCGCATTCCCTATGCCAGCCCGCAAAATCGGCGGCTTGCGGCGCTGTTCGCGCTCAACGGCGCACATACCGCGATCACCAGCACGGGGTATCTGTATATCACCGGGTCCGGCCTTGGCCTGCGCGCTTGGGGGCCGACCGGGGTTCTGGTGCAGGCGCTATGCGCGGCGCTTGGCATTGTCGTCGCGATCCGCCTGAGGCGGCATCTGTCTGCGCCTGTCCTGTTGCGCATTACCTTATGGGCCAATCTGCTGATGGCCGCCGCACTGATCGCCTTGCCGCCGCATCAGCCGGTGCCATTGATGCTGTGGAGCGTCCTGTTCGGGCTTTTCTCAGCGGTCGATTTCATGGCGCTGCGCGTCCTCCTCGGCGGTCGGCTGGACGCTGATGGCGGCCCGGATGCAGGCGAGGCACGGGCTGCCGCTTATTATGCGGGCTTCCATCTTCCCTTCAATCTTTGCGGCGCGCTTGCCACGGGTGTGCTGTTCCTAGGGTATAAGCTGCTGGGTTTCGATCCAAATACCGCGCGCGGCACTGCACAGGCGTTTGCGCCGGTTATCCTGTGCCCGGCTTTGGCCGAAATCGGCCTGATGGCCGTATCGCTTGGAATTCTGGCGAGATTTGTCGGATCGGTGCCCGTGTGGGGGCAGCATCGCCGTCGGCATTGATCTCAGCATTAACTGAACAAGTGTAATTTTCTTGTCATTGACCCTCGCTAATGGACCGCCATGCCCGCAGCCGAATCGGCGCGCACATTTGGGGGAATACACTATGCATACGCTCTCACTTTCCAGACTCTTGGCCAGCGCCGCGATCATCCTGTGCGCCGGGACCGTTACTGAACAAGCGTTCGCGCAAGACGCGACGACGGGCACCGGTACCAGCGCGAGCCAAGGTACGCGCACGGCACCGGCCGACGGGCTGGAAGACATCGTCGTCACCGCGCAGCGCCGCCGCGAAAAGGCGCAGGACGTGCCGATCGCGATCACTTCGGTCAGCGGTGCCGCGTTCGAAAAGACCGGCTATATCTCGCTGACCGACCTGCAATATGTCGTGCCGGGCGTGCAATATGACCCGACCCAGGGTGCCGCCTTCCAGATCCGCGGTGTCGGCAGCACGTCGTTCGACTTTTCCAATTCCAAGTCGGTCAACGTCGTCGTCGATGACGTCGTCATGGACGCGCAGCGCGACAACGGCTTGACCGGCCTGACCGACGTGGCGCGTGTCGACGTGCTGATGGGCCCGCAAGGCACGCTGTTCGGCAAAAACTCGACTTCGGGCGTGATCGCAATCACCACCAACCGCCCCGAATTCGGCAAGCTCAGCGGCAATTTCTACGGCAGCTATGGCGAACGCAACGACCGCATCGTCAACGGCACCGTCAACGTTCCGCTCGGCGACGATGCCGCGCTGCGCGTGTCGGCGTTCGAACAGGGGCAGGACGGCAAGGGCCGCTATGTCGTGCTCAACCGTAACCTTGGCCGGGTCGATGAATATGGCGTGCGCGCGAAGCTGCGCTACCAGCCGCTGGAGCAGCTCGAATTCGTCCTGGCCGGCGAATATACCCGGCATTACGATACGTCGGTGCGCATCCCGGTGGGCGGCCCGGCCGGATCGGTCTATGCGCCGTCGGCCGCAATCACTGCGCAAATGATCGCGCTCGGCGTCACGCCCGGGCCGCAAAACGCCAGCAATGCCGACAGCTATCTCGGATCGATCGCCACGACCAACAAGGGCGGCTCGCTCCACGTCACCTATCAGATCGGGCGGAACACGCTGACCTCGATCACCGCCTATCGCGAAACGGCCTATGGCAACGACACCCCGGCGGACCTGCTGCCGAACACGATCTCGTCCTACATTCCGTTCAACATCGGCCGGCTGACGACCAACAAGTTCAGCCAGGAAGTGCATTTCGCCTCGCCGACCGGGCAGTTTTTCGAATATCTGATCGGCGGCTTCTACAACAAGCTCAATGCGCGGCAGACGCAGGTGCAATGGGGCACGCTGGGCGCGCCGCTGATCTCGGCTGCCGGCGTTCCCGCGCCGACGCTGTATGCGCTGACCGGTGCCAATGATCCGATCACCGGCAAGCTGCTCGGCAATACCGTGCTGTTCAACGCCCGCAACGAGACGGCGGCGGTGTTCGGCCAGACCAAATTCACCTTCACCCCGCAACTGAGCCTTACGCTGGGCGGGCGCTACAATTATGATTGGAACGGGCAGACGCTCGGCTACATCAACATCGATCCGATGACGATCGCGGGCTATACGCCAAACTTCATCGCGACCAGCAACGCGCCGACCGCCGACTTCCGCACGGGCTCCAAAAAGGGTGGGCGCTTTACCTACCGGATCGCGCCGCAATTCACGATCAGCCCCGACGTGATGGTCTATGCGTCCTATTCGACCGGCTACAAGCCCGGCGGCGTCGCCTTTGTCGGCAACAAATATGATCCGTACAATCCGGAATCGGTGAAAAGCTGGGAAGTCGGCGTGAAGTCCGAATTTCTCAACCGCCGCGTTCGCCTGAACTTCGATCTCTATTCGTCGAAATACACCAATTTCCAGGCGACGATCCTCACCCCGGTCAGCACCGGCGTCGGCGGCTTCATCCTCGCCTCGGCGATCGGCAACGCGCCGGGCCTGCGCTCGCGCGGGTTCGAAGCGTCGCTGGCGGTGAAGCCGACGCGCGACTTCTCGATCGGCGGCGCGGTGACCTTCACCGACGCCAAGTTCACCGATTATGTCGCCAGCCCGACCGCCAATTACACCGGCACGCGGCTGACCAACGCGCCGCGCTGGTCCGCCACGATCAACGCCGATTACGGCACCGAGGTCAGTGCGGACCTGAAGGTGAAGGCGCATGTCGATTACGCCTATCGCAGCGATTCGCAGACGGTGACAGGCGCACAGCTTGGGGACTTGCTGGCCCCGGCGGTGAGCAATGCCGATGGCACCAAGACGCCCAATTCCAGCTATGCCTTCGTGCCGGCTTATGGCCTGGTCAACACCCGCTTCAGCTTGGCCAAGGTGAACGACACGGTCGAGGTCGGCGTCTATGCGCGCAACCTGTTCAACACCTATTTCTCCACCGGGTGGCAGATCTACGGCGCGCTCGGCCTGCTGCATTACACGTCGCCTAACGCCTATCGCACCGTTGGCGGCTACGCGAAGTTCAAATTTTGATCCTGCCGGGGCCGATGCGCAACCGCGCGTCGGCCCTGCCCCTCTTCCGCTATAGAAAGATATTGGCATGAAGAAGATCGCTCTCGGTCTCGGCCTTGCCGCGACCTGCGCCGTAACCGCGCTCGCCACCGTCGGTGCCAAGGACCGCCCCGCCGAACTGCGGCTGAACCAGATCCAGGTGCTGGGCACGCACAACAGCTATTCGCAGGGTGTCGACAAGCATTTGCTGGCGATGGCCGATGCGGCGATCGGGCCGCAACTCGCCATCTTCACCAGCCGCATGACCGGTGAGATGAAACGCTCGTGGGAGGAATATCATCCCAATCCCGGCAGCCTGAGCGACGGGCTGACCTATCGCTTCCCCTCGCTGACCGCGCAGCTCGACGCCGGGGTGCGCAGCCTTGAGCTCGACATCAACCACGATCCCGAAGGCGGGCGCTACGCCCATCCGGCGGGCTATGCCGCGCTGAAGGCGAAGGGCATTGCCGATAGCGAGATCGAGCCGCGCGATGCGACCGACATGGACAAGCCCGGCCTCAAGGTCTTCCACATCGCCGATTTCGACGTGCGGTCGAGCTGCAATCTGTTCCGCACCTGCCTGACCCAGCTCCGCCGCTGGTCCGACGCGCACCCGAACCATGCACCGATCTTCATCCTGGTCGAGGCCAAGAGCGACGCCCTCCCGATCTTCCCGGGATCGACCGCCCCGCTGAAATTCGACCGCGCGGCGTTCGACGAAATGGACCGCACAATCTTCGACGTGATCGGACGCGACCATATGGTCACCCCCGACCAGGTGCGCGGTACCTATCCGACGCTCGAAGCGGGTGTGCTGGCGCAGCATTGGCCAACGCTCAGCCAATCGCGCGGTAAGTTCGTGTTCCTGCTGCTGACCGCGCTCGATCCAGCGGCGCTGGCCGCCTATCATGAAGGGCACCCCAATCTGGAGGGGCGCGCGGCCTTCCTGCGCGCGACGCCGGGGCAAAGCTATGCCGCGTTCCTGCTGATGGACAATGCCACGCTGCGCGCTAAGGAAATCCCCGAGCGCGTCGCGCAAGGCTATCTGGTGCGTGCACGCGCCGACATCGAAACCTATGAGGCCAAGGTCAACGATCTGTCACGCGCCAATCAGGCGTTCCGCAGCGGCGCACAGGTCGTCTCGACCGATTTCTACAAGCCCGGCAATGGCTATGGCACCAATTATGTCGTTCGTTTGCCCGGCGGTGGCGAAGCGCGCTGTAATCCGGTGAATGCCCCGAAGGATTGCGCGCTCAACCGCTGAGCCGCAAAATGTGACGGCGCGCGCTTGCGTCATCGGCCAGCTTTGGTATAGGCCGACCGATGACGCTCCTGCTCGCTCAGCAAAACGATTTGACCACGCTCGACTCCGCCGCGCGGCTACGCCGCCTGCAACCGCGCACCGGGCTGGATTTTTCGTCCAACGATTATCTCGGCCTCGCCCGCGCGCAGCGCTTACGCAACGCGGTGGCGGCGGCGCTGGCGCGCGGGGTTTCGATCGGGTCGGGCGGGTCGCGGCTGCTGCGCGGCAACGATCCCGAGCATGAAGCGCTCGAAGCCGAGGCCGCGGCCTTTTTCGGCAGTGAAGCGGCGCTGTTCTTCTCCAGCGGCTATGCCGCCAATGCCGCCTTGCTGTCCACGCTGCCGCAGCGCGGCGACCTGATCGTCCATGATGCGCTGATCCATGCCAGCGCGCATGAAGGCATGCGCCTCGCCCGCGCCGAAAGCGTCGCCACGCCGCATAATGACGCGGGCGCGGTCGATCAGGCGATTGCCGAGTGGCGGCGGCGCGGCGGCACGGGTCGGGCGTGGATCGCGGTCGAAAGCCTCTACAGCATGGATGGCGACCGCGCCCCGCTCGCAGATCTGGCGGCGGTGGCGGCGCGGCACGCGGCGATGCTGCTGATCGACGAGGCGCATGCGACCGGCGTGTTCGGGCCGGGCGGGCGCGGCCTCGCCGCCGATCTGGAGGGTGCCGAAAACGTCATCACCTTGCGCACTTGCGGCAAGGCCTTGGGCTGCGAAGGCGCCTTGCTGTGCGGCCCGCGCACGATGCGCGATTTTCTGGTCAATCGCGGGCGCGCCTTCATCTTCTCGACCGCGCCCTCCCCGCTGATGGCAAGCGCGGTGCGCGAGAGCCTGCGCATCCTCGCCGACGAGCCCGATCGCCGCGAGCGGCTGAGCGCGCTCACCGCCTTTGCCGAGCGCACGCTCGCGCCCTGTGGCGTCACCCCGACCGGATCGCAGATCCTGCCGCTCATCATCGGCGCGGACGCCCCCACCATGCGGCTGGCGGCGGCGCTGCAGGCCGCCGGTTTCGATATTCGCGGCATCCGCCCGCCCACGGTGCCGCCCGGCACCGCGCGGCTGCGCGTGTCGCTCACCCTCAACGTCAGCGAAGCGGAGATTGCCGCGCTGGCGGAGACGCTGTCGGAGTTGCGCGCACGTGAACCCTGAAACCCTCGTCATCACCGGCACCGACACCGATGTCGGCAAGACCGTGTTCGCCGCCGCGCTGGCCGGTGCGCTCAACGCCCACTATTGGAAGCCGGTCCAGGCCGGGCTCGACCCCAGCGCCGACCGCGACAGCGTCGCCACGCTTTCCGGCGTGCCCGCGTCGCACATCCTGCCCGAGGCCTATCGCCTCGCCACCCCCTGCTCGCCGCACCGCGCGGCCGAGATTGACGGCGTGACGATCGACCCGCTGCGGCTGACCCCGCCCGAGGTCAACGGCCCGCTGGTAGTAGAGGGGGCCGGCGGCGTGATGGTGCCGGTAACGCGCGATCTGGTCTTTGCCGATCTGTTCGCGCGCTGGGGCTGTCCGGCGGTGCTGGTCGCGCGCACCGCGCTCGGCACGATCAACCACAGCCTGTTGTCGATCGAGGCGCTGCGCCAGCGCGGCGTGCCCATCCTCGGCGTCGCCTTTGTCGGCGACGAGAATGCCGATAGCGAAGCGACCATCGTGCAACTGGGCGGGGTGAAGCGGCTCGGGCGCTTGCCCCGGCTCGATCCGCTCAACGCGGAGACGCTGGCAGCGGCCTTTGCCGCGCATTTCAACGTGGCCGATTTCCAATGAGCAATTCCCCGATCTGGCACCCCTTCACCCAGCACGGCCTTGGCGAACCGATCCCGCTCGTCACCCACGGCGAAGGTGCGGCGCTGTTCACCCGGGACGGCCGCCGCATCATCGATGGCATTTCCTCCTGGTGGGTGACGACGCACGGCCATTGCCACCCGCGCATCATGGCCGCGATTGCCGAGCAAGCGGGCAAGCTCGACCAGATCATCTTTGCCGGCTGGACCCACGAACCCGCCGAAGCGCTCGCGCGCGGCTTGCTGGAGATCATGCCGCCCGCGCTCACCCGCATCTTCTTCTCGGATTCGGGTTCGACCAGCGTCGAGGTCGCGCTGAAGATGGCGCTCGGCTTCTGGGCCAATCGCGGCGAGCCCCGCCACCGCATCCTGGTGATGGAGCATAGCTATCATGGCGACACGATCGGCGCGATGTCGGTCGGCGCGCGCGGCGTGTTCAACGCGCCCTATACGCCCTTGCTGTTCGACGTCGGCACCATCCCCTACCCCGCTGCGGGCCGCGAGCAGGCCACGCTCGATGCGCTGGAGGCCGCCTGCCGCTCCGCCCCCGCCGCGTTCATCGTCGAGCCCTTGGTGCTGGGCGCGGGCGGGATGCTGTTCTACCCCGCCTGGGTGCTGGCCGAGATGCGCGCGATCTGCACGCGCCACGGCGTTTTGTTCATCGCCGATGAAGTGATGACCGGCTGGGGCCGCACCGGCACGCTGCTGGCGTGCGAGCAAGCGGGTGTCGTCCCCGACATCCTCTGCCTGTCCAAGGGCCTGACCGGCGGCGCGGTGCCGCTGGCGGTGACGATGGCGAGCGAGGGCGTCTACGAAGCGCATCTCTCGCAGGATCGCGCGCGCATGTTCTTCCACTCGTCCAGCTACACCGCCAACCCGATTGCCTGCGCCGCCGCCAACGCCAACCTCGCCATCTGGCGCGAGGAACCCGTGCGCGACCGCATCGCCGCGCTCGCCGTGCGGCAACGCCAGCGGCTTGACGCCCTCGCCACACACCCCGGCTTTGCCAACCCGCGTGCGCTCGGCACGATCGCGGCGGTGGATATCGAAGATCGTGAGGATGCAGGCTATCTCTCGCACCGCGCCCCCGCCCTGCTTGCGCATTTTCGCGAGCGCGACCTGTTGCTGCGCCCACTCGGCAATACGGTCTATGTGATGCCGCCTTATTGCATCGAAGACGCCGATCTCGACCGGATATATGCGGGGATAGCGGACGCGGCGAAAGCGACGGCTCACCCCAGATAGGCCCTCGATCCGTTAGGGCAGGAAGCGTCAAATGACGTTGGGAATCGCCAATATGCGCGCGGACATCGCGCGCATCAGGCGCAGACCGTTTCTGTCAGGAGCCCGCGCGATGAACGCCGCAAACCCGCAAAGCCCGATGCCGCCGCTGCTGGCCGACGCCGTTGCGGCAACCGCAGCCGCGAGCTGATCCATCCCGCCGGTCCGCGCCTTGATGCTGGGCATGCCAAAGCCGATCTTCTAATCTCGACCGGTGATCCACCTGCCGGATCAAGCAAATCGGATGAAACGCCATGACCGTTCGCTTTTTGAAGTCTGCCGCAGTGATCGCCAGCCTGGCCGTCGCACCGGTCGCTTACGCCCAGAGCGCAGCCCCCACGGCGGCCTCCACTCCGGCCGATTTCTACAAAATGAAGCTCGGCCATTTCACCATTGTCGCGCTGTCCGACGGCACGATCGCCCTGCCCACCGATCAATTGCTGGTCGAGCGGACGCCGGGCGAAGTGAAGACGATCCTGGCGGCCGCCAACGCGCCCACCCTCCAGACGACCTCGGTCAACGCCTATCTGATCGACACGGGGTCGCGCCGTATTCTCGTCGATAGCGGCAGCGGCAGCTATTTCGGCCCTACGCTGGGGCGCGCGATCACCGCGCTGAAGGCGGCCGGCTACAAGCCCGAGGATATTGACGAAGTGCTGATCACGCACTTGCATCCCGACCATGTCGGCGGCCTCGCGGTCGGCGGCGCGCGCGTCTTCCCCAATGCGACGATCCGCATGGCGCAATCGGAATACGACTTCTGGCTCGACAAGGGTAACCTGACCAAGGTCGACGGTTCGGTCCAATCGTCCTTCGACGCGGCAGCCGCTTCGCTCGCGCCCTATAGCGCAGCAGGCCGCGTCAAGCCGTTCCGGGCGGGCGAGACGATCGATACCGGTGTGACGGCGGTGTCGCTGCCCGGGCACACGGCGGGACACACCGGTTACCGCGTCGAGAGCGACGGCAAGACGCTGCTCATCTGGGGCGACGTGATGCACGTGGCGGTAGTGCAGTTGAAGGACCCTGCGGTGACCATCAAGTTCGACCTGTCGCAGGCCGACGCCTCCCGCTCGCGCGCCACGATCATGGCCGACGCAGCGAAGCGCCACTATCTGATCGCGGCGGCACACCTGCAATTCCCTGGCATCGGGACGCTCAGCAAGTCGGCGCAGGACTGGCAATGGACGCCCGTTCCGGCCACGCCCCCCGCCAGCGCGCAATAGTCGGAACGCCGCGGCACCGGCCGATCGCATTTTCCCGGCGCAGCATGGTGGCAACCTCCGGAGAGCCACCATCTCGCCCCACCAACGGAGACTATCATGGCCTATGTAACCAGCGCAGACGGCACCCAGATCTATTATAAGGACTGGGGCCCCAAGGATGCCCAGCCGATCGTTTTCCACCACGGCTGGCCGCTGTCGTCGGACGATTGGGACGCGCAAATGCTGTTCTTCCTGGCCAATGGCTACCGGGTGGTCGCGCATGACCGTCGCGGGCATGGCCGATCCGAGCAGTCGGTCGGTGGTCATGACATGGACCATTATGCCGCCGACGCCTCCGCCGTCGTCGAGCATCTCGATCTGAAAAATGCGGTGCATATCGGCCATTCGACCGGCGGCGGCGAAGTCGCGCGCTATGTCGCGAAGTTCGGCCAGCCGCAGGGCCGCGTCGCCAAGGCCGTGCTGGTCAGCGCAGTCCCTCCGCTGATGCTGAAGACCGACGCCAATCCCGGCGGCACGCCGATCGAGGTGTTCGACAGCTTCCGCAGCGCGCTTGCCGCCAATCGCGCAGCCTTCTTCCACGATGTCGCGGCGGGGCCATTTTACGGCTTCAATCGCGATCACGAAACGACGATCCAGGCCGTGATCGACAATTGGTGGCGGCAGGGCATGATGGGCAGCGCGCAAGCCCATTATGAAGGCATCAAGGCCTTTTCCGAAACCGACCAGACCGAAGACCTGAAGGCGATCACCGTCCCCACGCTGGTGCTGCAGGGCGATGACGATCAGGTCGTGCCCTATACCGATGCCGCGCTGCTGCAGGTGAAGCTGCTGCAAAACGGCACGCTGAAGATCTATGAGGGCTATCCGCATGGGATGCTGACCACCCATGCCGATGTCATCAACCCCGATCTGCTCGCCTTCGTGCGCGCCTGAGCTCCTGGGTTGATCACACGGGTGGACGATCGACGACCAGCGATCGACGATCGTCCACCCGCGCTCCGGCCGCGCTATTGCGGGAGCGTAACGGATCGGGCATCGCGACGGCCGTGACAGACACCGTGACCCGAACA
Organism: Sphingomonas sp. PSPC2-2; assembly: GCF_049897725.1. NCBI lineage: Bacteria > Pseudomonadati > Pseudomonadota > Alphaproteobacteria > Sphingomonadales > Sphingomonadaceae > Sphingomonas > Sphingomonas sp. PSPC2-2. Next base: position 421,731 of record NZ_JAFCWU010000001.1, read on the forward strand.
GCATCCCCTTGCCCATGAGCGGCCGCGTCCGCGTCCTGTTGCTCGCGGCGCTCATGGCGTTGGTGCTACCATGGTTCCCGCCGGTCGCCGCGCAGGGGCCAAGTCGAGCGCCCGAACAATTCCATCACAGCAGCTGGACAATCGAGGATGGCGCACCGCCCGATATCTGGGCGATCGCACAGACGGCGGACGGTTTCCTGTGGCTAGGCACCGGCGGCGGCCTCTATCGATTCGACGGGATCCGCTTCGAGGAAATCCGTCCGCGCGTCGGCAAGCTGCCCAGCCGCAACATCACCGCCTTGCTGGCTACTCCAGACGGCGACCTGTGGCTTGGTTTCTACAATGGCCAAATCGCTCGTCTACGGGACGGAACGCTAACCCGCTTCGGTGCGGCCAATGACTCGGTCGACCGTTTGATACGCGGTCCCGATGGGACGATTTGGGCGGCCTTCTGGCGCGGCCCCCGGCACCTTGCGCGCTTCGACGGTGCGCGGTGGCACTGGATTCCCGCCGACCGCCGGATTGTCCCCGGCAAGCTTGGCAGCGTGGTCGCGGCGCAAGACGGCACGATCTGGGCGACCACCGACCGACAAATCCTGCGTCTCCAACCCGGTGAGCGTGCCCTTACCCCCGTAGCATGGGCCCGACCGGGCGACAGTCTGGTCGGAACGCACAATGGCGGTGTCGCCCTCGCCCGGGCTGGCGTGTCGCGCCTTGGCAAGCCATTCGATCGAGAGCCGCTGCCCGGGCTGGAACCGCTCTCGCTGCCGCAAGGCACGCCCGGCATCAAACGCGCCCTGATCGATCACCAAGGCGCGATCTGGTGGACGGGCGGGAATGGCGGTGTCAGCCGCCTGCTGCCCCCTGCCGTCGGCACATCCGCCCGCGTCGAACATTGGGAAGATCGGCAGGGCCTGAGCGCCAATGCCGCGGTCCCGCTGTTTGAGGATCGCGAGGGCGCGATCTGGGTCGGCACCAATCTCGGACTGGACCGCTTTCGGCGCGCGCGCGTGGTGCGAGCCGATGCCTTTGGCCCCTCCCCTTACAAAGCCTATCTGCAGACCGCGCTGGCCGATGGGACGATCTATGTCGTCACCCGCACGCAAACGCTGTCGCGCGCCGCAAGCGATGGCTCGCTCCATCCCGTGTTGCACCTGGCCTTCGGCCCGGCAATGATCGCTGCCGATGGCAATCGGCTGATCGTCGAACAACGCGGCAGGCTTTTCGGCTTGCAACGCAATCGATTGGTCACGCTGGGTTTGCCTGCGCTCCCCGGCAAGGTGTTGACGTGGTCGCGTGACGGCCACGGGACCCCGACGATCGCCGTGCGCGGGCAAGGCGTGCTGCAACCCTACCGGGGTGGATGGCGGATGCTCCCCATCACAGGTGTTCCGACGGTCGACCGCAGGCTCGAAATCCCGTTCATCGGACCGGTCGGCCGTTGGTTCTACGCCGATGACCGCCTGATCGGGTGCGTAGGCGCGGTGTGCAAACCGATTGCAGCAGACGTCAATATCGGCAGGGTCAACATCGTCGTGCCAAGCGATACGGGCCAGGGGCCGGTGCTCGTCGGGGGCGACAGCGGCCTCGCCATCGGGAGTGGCGACCGGTTTCGCAGTTTGACATCGGATCGCTTTCCCGTGCTCGTCGGCATCACCGGCATAGCGCGCGGCGCGCGGGATATCGTGTGGATCAGCGGGCTGCGCGGCGTTCTGCAAACGACGCAAGCGGCGCTCACCAGCGCGCTGTCCAACGGACGTCCATTGGCCTACCGCCTGTTTACAATGGCGGACGGCGTACCGGGGGCCGCGCAGCAGGATGCAAGCTACTCGACCGCAATTCGCAGCGGAGATGGACGGATCTGGCTTGCTGCCAGCCACGGCATTGCCTGGATCGACCCCGGTCGCCTGGAACCCAATGCTGCCCCCCCGCCAGTGCTGATCCGCTCGGTCACTGCCGATGGCAAGGAGGTTGCGCCCGCGGCACAGATTGCGATCCCAGCCGGCACGCGGCGCGTGCAAATCGATTATGCCGCGCTCAGCCTGCTCGATCCGGATCGCGTGCAATTTCGCTACCGCTTGACGGGCGTCGATGAGGATTGGGTCGATCCCGGCTCGCGGCGCCAGGCAACGTACACCAATGTCGCGCCGGGGCATTGGACCTTTCAAGTGATCGCCGCCAATGCCGACGGAGTCTGGAACCAGCGCGGAGCCTCGATCGAGCTGACGGTAGCGCCCACCTTTTACCAGACGTGGCTCTTCCGACTGGCGGTAGCAGCCACCGCGTTGCTGCTGCTTGCCGCGCTGTACCGCATCCGCAAACGGGCGATCGAGGATCGCACGCGCAGACTGATCGCGGCGCAGGTCACCGAGCGCGAACGGATCGCGCGCGAGTTGCACGACACGCTGCTGCAAGGCATGCAAGCGATGATGCTGCGGTTCCAGGCCGTCGGCAACATAATGGCACCGGGTAGTCGCGCGCACCGCATGCTTGAGTCGGCCCTGGAACGGGGCGACGACGTCTTGCTGGAAGGGCGCGATCGCGTGCTCAACTTACGGACGGAGAGCAGCGCTACGCTGCAGGCGGCGCTGCACGCAATGGCCTGTCAGATCGGCGATGGTCTTTCGATCGAAATTATCGAGCATGGCCTGCCCCGCAAACTCTGCGACCCGATCATCGATGAGCTGGCGGCGATCGCGCGCGAAGCCCTCACCAACACGCTGTGGCATTCGCAAGCAACCCAGGCGATCGTTTCGCTCGACTTCGCGCGGTGGGTATTGCGCCTGTCCATTCGCGACAATGGCTGTGGCTTTAGCGACAGGATCCTCGCCCAGGGCGCGAAACCGGGCCATTTCGGCCTGCCTGGCATGCGCGAGCGCGCCGACAAGCTGGCCGCCGTGCTGACCCTGTCCAATCTCGAAAGTGGCGGGGCCGAGGTGGTCGTCACCGTTCCGGGGCGGATCGCTTATGCCCGGCCCCGCTCGGTCATCCAAAGGGCGACCAATGCGGTGGTTGCCTGGATCCTGCGCCTGCGCGGGTCCTTCCGCCGGGAACGCCATTCGTAAAGCATCGCTGCCGGGCGCCATCACGCCATCGCACGGAAGAAACAGACTATTTCCTTGACCTTCGCCGCACGGCACTACGCACGATAACGCCAAAACACCGCATTTTTGTACAAGCTATTCGGCTGTTGCGCACCCATTCTCCGCCGCACCGGGCCTTGTTCGCTTACCGGTAGCCCCACCTCCAGAACCTTTCCCGATCGCGTGAGTTTCCTATATGGACGACCCGACATCCTCGAACGACGCGATGCCGATCGGCGAATGGGCGGGGGTTGGCATTGCCGTCGCGCCGACCGATGCCGTCACCGCCGCAGTCGATTTGGCCGCAGCTGGGGTGTTCACGCACGAGTTGTCGCCAGATGGCGCGGTCGGCGGCCTGCGCCACCTCGACAAGGCTGTCGGCGGTGCGGTGATGCGGTTGCGCGGCGATGGCGTGTTCAGCGCCGCCCCTGGCGAGATCCTGGCGCTTTCGACGCCGCGCTTGCCCGTAGCCGCCTCCACCATTCTGCTTGTCGGCATGGGCGATCCCGAATCATGGTCGCCCGCCGTTCTGGAAACGGCGATGAGCGCAGCGACGAGTGAAGCGCTGCGACGGGGTGCCGTATCCGCATCGTTTGCACCGAGCTTGCTCGATAGCGGTATTGCGGTCGTCGACTCCGCCGGAGTGGCGATGGCGATGCTCAGAGGCCTGCTGGCCGCGCTGAACGCCTATCCGGTCCGTTTCGATCTCAAGCTGTGGATCTTCTGCACCGGGGCCGCGCACCTGACCGCCACCCATGCTGCATTCGTGCGCGCTTATGCCGACCTTGCCCGGGCCTGATGCCGCTTCGGCAAGCCCCTTGAACAACGGGACAAGAGCGCCGATCATGCGCTCGCCTCCTCACCCCGGAACCGTTTGTCTGCCGCTCTCCTCGCCGATCCGTATTCTCGTCGTCGACGACCACCCGTTCCTGCGCGAAGGCGTGCGTGCGGTCGTCGAGACGCAAGCCGACATGCGGGTGGTGGGCGAGGCCGATAGCGGTGCCGACGCGGTTGTTCGATATCGCGAATTGCTGCCGGACATCGTCTTGATGGACTTGCAACTACCGGGTCTGAGCGGCGACCAGGCGATCGCCGCGATCCGGGAACGCTCTCCCAAGGCGCGCATCATCGTACTGACCACCTATTCCGGCGACGCCCATGCGCTGCGCGCCCTGCGCGCCGGGGCGGCGGGGTATCTGCTGAAGAACAGCTTGCGCAAGGAATTGCTGCAGGCAATTCGGTCGGTTCATGCCGGCGGCAAGCATCTCGACGCCGATGTCGCCACCGACATCGCGCTCCATCTGGTCGCGGACGCCCCCAGCGAACGCGAAATCAGCGTTCTTTCGCTTGCCGCCCAGGGCAATTCCAACAAGCAGATCGCGGCCAAACTCGGCGTATCCGAAGACACCATCAAAGCGCATATGAAGGCGATCTTCGCGAAACTGGGCGCATCTGATCGCACCCACGCCGTAACGATCGCCGCCAAACGTGGCCTGATCGACCTGTAGCGCAAGCGTAACCCGGCCCCACCCGAAAGGGGGGCATTCTGGCTACTCCTTAGGGATTATCACTCTCGCGCCAGCGGCTTACGCTGCCCCCATGCTGCTTAGCGACCCTCGAAGCCATGAGCCTTCCGGTGCTTGCACAGGCGGACTTTGGTCTTCCAACCCCGCCGAACTGATCGATTACGCGCGCCGTACCATCGAACATGATCCGCACGCAGCGCGGCGCTATCTGGATCGACTGGCGCTGGTGCTTGGCAACGGCGAACCGCGGCCGATCGAGGATCTTCTCGTCCCCGCGCTTCCCGTCGAAGCCAATGCCAGCTCCATCACGCGGGGCGGTCTCGCGCCCTGGCAGTTGCAGCGCGTAAGCGACTATGTCGAGGAGCGCCTTGGCGATACCATCGTGCTGGACGGCTTGGCTGCGGTCGTGCGCCTCAGCACCGGCCACTTTTGCCGCGCCTTCAAGGTCACCGTGGGCGAGACCCCACACGCCTTCCTGATACGCCGCCGCATTCGGCGCGCCCAAACGCTCATGCTCACTACCAAGGAATCCTTGAGTCACATCGCCTGCACCTGCGGGCTCACCGACCAGGCGCATCTTACCCGCCTGTTCCGGCGCATGGTCGGCGACACGCCGCTTTCGTGGCGGCGCACCTGGGCCCACATGTTCGAACGGGGTGAGCTCAACGCCGCTGCTGCCTGATTCAGGATAAGGCCTAAAAGCCGCCACAGCCCCGTCGCGAGACCGGCTCCGCGCGCAAGGATTTTAAAAGCAGATGGTTCCCGGGCCTTTACCCGCCCGCGCCCCGTCAGATGTGACGAAATCCCGATCTTTGAAGTTTATCTTTACAGTTTAACTTCAGATATCTACGGGCACCGATATGTCAGCACCGATACCCGATTCCGACATCGCCCAGGCAACGCAACTGGCGCACGATATTCGCGGGTTGATGGGAAAGCTCAAACGTCGGCTGCGCGAACAATCGAATGTCGGCGACCTGACCCCATCGCAAACCGCCGTGCTGCTTCGTATCGAGAAGGATGGGCCCGCCACGACATCGCACCTTGCACGAGCGGAAGGGATGCGACCGCAGTCAATGGGGGCGGTCATTGCCGCGCTGGAAGAGGCTGGTCTGGTACAAGGCGCGCAGGACCCACGCGATGGACGGCAAACGCTGCTGTCGCTGACCGACGCCTGTCGGCAATGGGTCGCTGCGGGTCGCGCGGCACGGCAGGACTGGTTGTTCCACACCATCGAGGCGCGGCTTTCCCCGCAAGAACAGGGCCAACTGGCGGCAGCCATCGCCCTGCTCCAGCGCCTCGTCGATGACTGAACAGGCATTCGCAAAGGGATACCCATGGCACTGACCACGCTCGACCCGAAGACTGCTTTGATCGTCGTCGATTTGCAGAAGGGCATCGTCACCTACCCTGTCGTCCATTCGATCGAGCAGGTCATCGACCGCAGCCGTGCGTTGATCGAGGCATTCCGCGCGCGCGGATTGCCGGTGGTGCTGGTCAACGTCACCGGCGGGGCACCGGGACGAACCGAGCGGCCGCAGCGCGACATGAGCGCATTGCCGGCCGATTTCGCCGACCTTGTCCCCGAACTCGGTCTCCAGCCGAGCGATATCCTCGTCACCAAACAGAGCTGGGGTGCCTTCGCCGGTACCGATCTGGACCAGCGACTGAAGGCGCTGGGCGTTACACAGGTCGTCATCTGCGGCATTGCCACCGCCACCGGCGTCGAGGCCACGGCGCGCCAAGCGTATGAGAACGGCTTTAACGTCACGCTCGCCATCGACGCGATGAGCGACACCCGCCCCGAGGCCCACGATTACAGCATCCGCAATGTGTTTCCCCGGTTGGGCGAGACGGGGTGCACCGATGACATCCTCTCTCACCTGGAAAGGTGCTCCTGATGACATGGCTTCACCTCCTGTCCTACTTCTTCGGCGGTGCCTTTCTGGCGAACGCGGTCCCGCATTGGGTGAGCGGCGTCACCGGGCGGCCGTTCCAGAGCCCGTTCGCCACGCCGCGAGGCGAAGGGCTGTCCTCCTCTACTGTGAATTTGCTGTGGGGCTTTGCCAATCTGGTCCTGTCCTATCTGCTGGTATGCCGGGTCGGCACCTTCGACCTGCGTGACACACTCCAGGTGACCGCCTTTGGCCTCGGAATGCTGGCGCTCGGCTTGTTCTGCGCGTGGCACTTCGGCCGCTTCCACGGAGGCAACGCGCCGGAGCAGCCATGAGCGCGCCCGGAACCCAGGTCTTCCGATCGCTCGGCACCTTCAACTACCGCGTCTGGATCACCGGGTCTTTCGTTTCCAATGTCGGCACGTGGGTGCAACGCACTGCACAGGACTGGCTGGTGCTGACCATCCTCACGCATCACAGCGCCGCCGCAGTCGGCATCGTGATGGCGCTCCAGTTCGCGCCGCAGTTCCTTTTGCTCCCCTGGACCGGCTCGGCTGCCGATCACCTCGACCAGCGCACGTTGCTGCTCGTCACACAGGCAACGATGGGCAGTCTGGCCCTGGCGCTCGGCATACTCACCGTCAGCGGTGCCGTCCAACTGTGGCACGTCTATGTGTTTGCCTTCGCGTTCGGCTGCGCGGCCGCGTTCGACGCACCGGTGCGACAGGTTTTCGTCGCGCAACTGGTGGGGGATACGCATCTCGCCAACGCGGTTGCGCTGAACTCGACCGCGTTCAACGCCGCCCGCATGATCGGTCCGGCGATATCGGGCATCGTCATCGCAGCCGTCGGAACCGGTTGGGCCTTCCTGTTAAACGGCGCGTCTTTCGTCGCGGTGCTGATCTCGCTCGCTGGCCTGCGCACGGCCGAGCTGCATGTGCGACCTCGGGCAACACGAGTAAGCGGAAGCTTTGTCCAGGGCCTTCGCTATGTCCAGGCGCGCCGCGATCTCAGGGCGATGCTGTTGATGCTGCTGCTGATCGGGACGTTCGGCCTGAACTTTCCCATCTTCATCTCCACCATGGCCGTCGGCGTGTTCCACGCCGATGCGCGCGCCTACGGCCTGTTGTCCTCGATCATGGCGATCGGGACCGTTGCAGGCGCATTGCTCAGTGCCGGGCGGCAGCGTCCGGGCTTCACCGCGCTGCTGGCGGGCGCAGCCGTCTTCGCGGTGGGATGCGCCCTGGCCGCGATCGCGCCGACCTATTGGCTCTTTGCCGCTGCTTTGGCGGCGACGGGTGCCGCCGCCCTGACCTTCACCAACACCAGCAACAGCCTGATGCAATTGTCGACCGAGCCAACCATGCGGGGGCGCGTCATGGCGCTGCGGGTTGGTGTCGCCTTGGGTGGAACGCCGATCGGTGCGCCGATCGTGGGATGGGTCGCGGACCATCTCGGCCCGCGCTGGGCACTGGGCGTCGGCGCGGCCTCCGGCCTTGCCGCCGTGATCGTTGCAATGCTGTTTCTGGCGAACGGCCGAACCCCAGCGGGGCGATCTCCACCGTCGCTTCCGGAAGGATCGTCGGAAGCATCAGCCGCATAATGCTGAACGGCACGGCCGCCTTTGGCGCGCTTGTCCAGCGCGCAAGCAACCGGTCACCCCCGATGCTGCCGCCGGGCTCCGCGCGTCATTCCCACTCGATTATCAACTGAAAGATTAAACATCTGAATTCATTGCACAAAATATTTTCTCGATTTCCGTATACCGTCATATAAACCGTCAAAAGTACCGGCCTTTGAAATCACTGGCTTTTTCCGGCAGATCGCGGAAATTGTGGTTCCGCCATCTATCGGCAGGCGCGACGGCGACATGACTCCGAAAGTCACCTCGGCCCGCACCGCCGCCTCTACGCCAGACTACGCCGGCCACGATTCAGCCTCCGCGGAATTATACCGTCACGGGCTCGGTCCGCCATCCCCCTTTTAATGGGATGGCCATCGCGCGAGGGCTGGCAAAATTGTAATCTTCGTGCTACATATTCTAGCAATCTGTAGTGCGAAGGTTTCAAATGCCTACACCACATAATCCTCCCGCCGCTGTGCGGCGCGCCCTGCGCAAGCTCGGTGCGGACATCCACGATGCACGTCGGCGTCGGCGGCTGCCGATGGCTGTCGTCGCGGAACGCGCCTTCACGTCCCGCTCGACCCTGCAAAAGGTCGAGGCTGGGGACACCAATGTCAGCATCGGCATTTATGCGGGCGTCCTTCAGGCGCTCGGCCTGCTCGACGGTCTGGGCCAGATCGCCGACATCGGCAACGACCCGGTTGGACAAGCGCTTGCCAGCGCGGAACTACCCAAGCACGTCCACCTCAAGCGAACACTCGGATCATCTAGCGATGGCTGATTTCGAGGTACATATCGACCTGGACGGCCGCACGCGCCCTATCGGCCTGGCGAGGAGCAATCGCGTCCGAGGCACGGAGACTATCCTTTTCGAATATGATGCCGCCTGGCTCGTTGATCCCGACCGGTTCTCGCTCGAGCCTGCCCTTGCCCTGACCCGTGGTGCCTTCGCCCCTCCTGCCGGACTGGTGACTTTCGGCTCCATCGGAGACTCCGCGCCCGACACATGGGGCCGCCGCCTGATGCAGCGGGCCGAGCGCCGTCTTGCCGAACGCGAAAGCCGCGCCGTGCGCACCCTCGCGGAAAGCGATTACCTGCTCGGCGTCGCCGACGAGACCCGCCTAGGCGCACTCCGATTCCGCTGGGCAGGCGAAGAGACGTTTCAGGCGCCGATCCGCGCCGGTGTCCCCGCCCTGATCGAACTCGGGCGACTGCTCCAGATCACCGAGCGGATCCTCCGGGACGAGGAAACGGACGAGGACCTTCAACTCATCTTCGCCCCCGGCTCTTCCCTCGGCGGCGCGCGGCCGAAAGCGTCGGTCATCGACCAGCACGGGCACCTCTCCATCGCCAAATTCCCGAAGGAGACCGACGATTACAGCATGGAGACGTGGGAGGAGATTGCGCTGCGGCTGGCTGACCAGGCCGGCATCACCACCCCTCACCATGAGCTGATTGAGGTCGCCGGCAAGGCGGTGATGCTGTCGCGGCGCTTCGATCGCGCCGGCCCGATCCGCACTCCTTTCCTATCTGCAATGGCGATGATGGGCGCCAAGGACGGTGAGCGCGGCAGCTACCCGGAGATCGTCGATGCTCTTACGCAACATGGTGCGCAGGGGAAGACCGACGCTCATGCCCTCTATCGGCGCGTCGTCTTCAACGTGCTGATTTCCAATGTCGACGATCATCTGCGTAACCATGGTTTCCTTTGGCTCGGCAAGACAGGATGGTCTCTTTCTCCGGCCTATGACCTCAATCCTGTGCCCACCGACCTCAAGGCGCGTGTGCTGACGACGAACATCGACCTCGACGAAGGCACCTGCTCGCTTGACCTGCTTGAGGCGGCTTCGGAGTTCTTCGGCCTCACACTGCTGCAGGCCCGAGCAATCATCAAAGAGGTCGCGACCGTGACCGCGACGTGGCGTGAAACCGCCAAGACGGCCGGCGCCCGCTCTGCAGAGATTACCCGGATGGCCAGCGCCTTTGAGCACGATGATCTCAAGCGGGCGCTGGCGCTATGACCCGAACCTTCATCTACAGCTTCGCACCTCCATCACTTGACCCGTCCCCCGGCGCGACCATCGCGCTGGACGTCTCTGAGATCGAGGACGCCGGCATTCGCGAAGTGCTTCAGACGCCGGGCGCAGCCTATGGCGCGTGGTCGATCTTGGATGCGCTGCTGGCACCGACCGGCGCGGGCACGTCCTTCATTTTCAGACAACCGCTTGGCCAGGCGCGCGAAGTGAAGGTCGCGTTGTCAGGCCTGTTCGGACGGTTCGTTGCCCGCGCTTATCTCGAGCGATATTTCGATCTCTCCATCTTCGTCCATCTCGGCAACCACATGATTGATCTCGACCGTCGCAAGCAGGTCAGGATCAAGCGCCTCGCCCGAGGCGACCTCCCCGACTGGATCGCATGCAAATCCGATCTGACCTCACTCACGATCGCGGAGGCCAAGGGCTGTCACGACCCGGGCGGACCGGCGAAAGCACTCGCGCGCGCCTGGACGCAAGCCGGGCGCATCGACGTGACGGTCAAAGGCCGAAAGGTCACCGTAAAGCGGATCGCGGTCGCCAGCCGGTGGGGCTTGGCGAATTCCAATCCCGCTGACGCCCACCTGTCGGTTCGCGATCCCATCGACAAGGGCGATCCCATCGATCCGCAAGACAAGGACGCCCCCTTCATCGGCCTGCTTCGTCTGCATGTCGCCAGTATGATCGAACCTCTCGGGCATACAGAACTCGCCCAGGCGCTGCGCGCTCTGACACGCCAAACCTTTCCGCGACCACTCCGGGATGCCGCCGCGCGCGCGCGCGGCGCACTCGACAGTGCGCCGATAGGACAAGTGGAAAAGACCCACGATATCGGCGGCCTGGTGGGCGGGATCGTCACGCGGGCCGGCCCGATTACCGACGCGGTCGCTAGTACCGTCGATCAGGAGGCCTTGGCCCGGCTCAACCTTCGTCCGGTTTTCGTCGGAGTAGACCGGGATCTGATCCGTGCGGCAATCGATGGCGAAGCGGAGACCATTCGCGGTCGTTTGGCCGAAAAGGTGAGCCCCGATGAGTTCGCGCGACCGGATCGCGCTGGCGGCTGGATCATCCCGCTCGGCACGGAACGACGCATAGTTGGAGGGGCCTGATGAGACACGGCCAATTGGAAATATCAAAAAGAGTTGGCCAATCAAAGTAGGGCCAAATGGGGGGAGTCCAGGACGATGAATGAAGAGAGTAATGACCTCTCGAATGAGGCCGAGGCGCTTGCCGATATCCTCGCATGGTCAGCCGACCTGCCCGGCTGGCAGCGTGACGCCTTGCGCCTGCTCTGCGGCCAGACGAAGCTTGAGCCCGCTGACATCACCGCCCTCGTTGCCGTCTGCAAGAGTGACAGCCCTGCTGTTCCGCTGGACACCAGCCACATTCGCGATCCCGCGGCGAGCCACGCCGTCGTCAGCCTGGGCGCCTTGCATGGCCTGGTGAACGTCAACGCCCTCGCGCCGGGCGAGCGGCTGTCCTTCGGCAAGACCGGCCTCACCGTGATCTATGGAGACAACGGCGCCGGCAAATCGGGATACGCCCGCGTCCTCAAGCAGCTCTGCCGCGCACGCTCTCCGAAGGGCGACGCCATTCTGCCGAATATCTATGCCGGCTCTCGTGGCGTACCGACCGCCAGCATCGATTTCTTCATCGGTGGGCAGAAGCGAAGCGCGACGTGGAACCAAGGCGGCTCAGCCGATCCGATGCTGTCAGCCGTCAGCGTCTTCGACTCGCGAACGGCCAACGTCCATGTCGAAAACACCAACGATCTCGCCTATACGCCGCTTCCTTTGCGCATTCTCGCCGGCCTCGCGCAGGCGTGCCAGGATGTGAAGGCCAAACTGTCGGCCGAGATAAAGACGCTGGAACAGCAGACGCCAGTTGTCTTATCAAAACCTGAGTGCAAGCCGGACACGGCGGTGGGCAAGGTAATCGCTAGCTTGTCCGGCAAGACCAAGCCCGACACCATCGAGAAACTCGCCGGTCTCACCGCGCAGGAAGAGGCGCGGCTCCAGACCCTCATTACCGATCTCTCCGGTGATCCCGCCCGGACCGTCCGTCAGCTTCAGACTCAGGAAACCCGCATTACGGCGGTGATAGACCAGATCGAGCGATTGATTGCCGGCGCTAGCGACGGGAACCGGACCACCCTGCGCGAAGCCCACTTCCGTCTCACCACGGCGCGCGACGCGGCTGCGGCCGCCTCTGCAAGTCTCTTTGCCGAAGAACCGCTGCCGGACATCGGCTCGGATATCTGGAAGGCTTTGTGGGAAGCGGCCCGCGCCTATTCGCGCGAAGCCGCCTATCCCGGACAGCCATTCCCAGTAACGGCCTCTGACGCCCATTGCGTACTGTGCCAGCAGCCGCTGGGCGAAGAAGCCTCAAGGAGGCTCACCAGCTTCGAAGCATTCGTCCAGGACGAGAGCAAGCGTCGCGAAGAGGATGCCGCTGACGCCTATGACGAACTGATCGAGCAGCTATCGTCTCAGGTCTTCCTGACGAAGAATATCCCGGTGTTCGTCGCCCTGATCCGCGACGATATCGGCGAGGCCGAGCTGGCGAAGGCCCTTCGCCGGCAGATCGTTCAGTTGTGCTGGCGCCTGCGGGCGGTGCTGCGAACCCATGCCCGTGAGGTCCTGCCGACGTTGCCACCGGAGGCCGTCGCCTCGCTGGACGAGTTGCGCGGCCTACTGGGCGGGATCGCCACCCGGATCGAGGGCCTGCAATCGGAGGCAAACTCCCCGCAACGCGCCGCCCTCGTCGCCGAACGCGACGGCTTGGCCGACCGCAAATGGCTCGGCGGCGTGAAGGCCGACTTGCTTGCCCAGATAGAGCGCGCGAAAGCCGTCGAGGCGCTTGAAAAGGCCAGCAAGGACACTGCCACGAACAAGATCACGACGCAGAGCGCGCGGATCGCCCAAGCCCTCGTTACCAACCGCTTGCGCGGTCGCTTCGCAATCGAGGTCAACAAGCTCGGCGTTGCAGGCCTCGCGATCGAGCTTCAGCAAGCGAAGACCACGGCCGGCGTCCCCTTCTTTCAGGTGCGCCTGATCAACAAGCCGGCCGAACCCGTCGGCAAGGTTCTAAGCGAAGGCGAACATCGCTGCGTCGCGCTCGCCGCATTCCTCGCCGAGCTGTCGACGATCGACGCGCAGTCGGCGATCGTCTTCGACGACCCGGTGTCCTCGCTCGACCACCTGCATCGCGATCGGGTTGCCGCGCGTCTGGCCGAAGCCGGCGAGAGCCGCCAGGTCATCGTGTTCACCCATGACATGGCCTTCCTGCTGCTACTCGACGAAGCCTGCCGGGCGACCAAGGACCGGGCGGCAACGCCCGTGTCGTATCGGCTGATTAGCCGCGGCACTGAACATGCCGGCTTCTGCCATCAAGATCCGCCCGCTAACGTCATGCCCCTCGACAAGGTGATCGACGGCATGAAAGCCCACCTGGCAAATGTGAAGATCCATCACGAACGCGGCGATCAGGCGAAATGGCAGTGGGAGGTAACATCCTTCCAAGACCAGCTTCGCACCACCTGGGAGCGCGCGGTGGAAGAAGTGGTAGGGCCGGTGATCCGTCGACTGTCCCGCAAGGTCGATACGACCGGTCTGATCAAGCTCACCATCCTCACTGACGTGGACTGCACGGTAATGCGCGAAGCTTTCGGCCGCTGTTCGGCGCTGCTTCACAGCCAACCTGGGGAGATTAATCCCCGCTTGCCCGCACCGTCAGTGATCGAGATCGAGATCGACGCGCTGGCCATGTGGATTTCCGATATTCGAACCAGGCAGGAGAAGGCGGCATGACGGCTCACCACCACCACCCCGCTCGTCCTCGGTTAACGGATCCTCCAGGTACGCGCCGGCCGGCATCGGGCTTGGCTGACTGGCAAAACCCCCATTATAGCCTCTTTCAAGGGGCCATGACTCAGGCGCGGGGATTGCTCGAAACACAAGAACATAATAGGAACATTTTGGCGAATAGCCAGCGAAAATCCATGATACCCAAGGTGACGAATTGATGCGCGATTTTCAGGGCGATGAACTGAGTAACGAGCTTGCAAAGCTTGATAGAGACGACCTTGAGCGGATGGTCAGGGGCCTGCTGACCAACGGGGTTGCCCTCAGCTTTTATGGCAAGCGAACTGCCCTCGAGATCTATCGCCGCGTCCGTCCCCGCGTGACGAGGCGGGAGCCGAAACTTCACGTCGGAAGCCCAGCAGACCAAGCCTGCAACCTGCTTATCGAAGGTGAAAACCTTCAGGCGATGGTTACGCTATACAAATACCGCGGTGAAGTTGACCTGATACTCACTGACCCACCGTACAACACGGGACAATCATTCAGGTATAATGATAAGTGGGATAACGATCCCAACGACCCTGATCTTGGCACCATCGTAGCCAAAGAGGACGGTTCACGTCACACCAAGTGGATCAAAACCATCATGCCTCGCCTTCAGATGATGAAGGCGATGCTAAAGCCTTCGGGCGTGGTCGCTATTTGTATCGACGACAACGAACTATTCCACCTTGGCATGATGATGGACGAGGTCTTTGGAGAAGAGAACCGCATCGCGATTATCAATTGGCAGAAGACCACACCGAAGAATGCTCGTCATGTTTCGACCGCCACGGACTACGTCTTGGTGTACGCGAAGGACAAGTCTCTGAGTTCGACCAAACTCCTTGCTCGATCTGAGAAAGCCGATTCTAGATTCGGCAACAGAGATGGAGATGAGACTGGGGACTGGAAACAGGGGGACGTGACTGGCAAGCGTAGCCCTACCTCGCACAAATCGAGCACCTATGCCATCCAGTCCCCATTTACTGGTGAGCTACATTGGCCACTTGAAACGCGACACTGGGCATTCGAGAAGGCGACAATTCGAAAGTGGCTTTCCGAGTGGGGCTCTCAGTACGAGGAGCGAGAGTTAGGAGACGGCAAGCCGAAAGCGCTCGTTATCAAGGGTGCGCCGACGCGGTCGTCCTCGTCGTTCGATCCGGCCCATCCGAAACTGGTCGAAGCACGAGGGAAAGCACTGGCGAGGCTCGAAGCCGGGAACTGGCCAAAATTGTATTTTGGTGTGAAGGGCGACGCGCAGCCGATGCTGAAAGTGCACGCCGCTCACGTGAAGATGGGCTCCGTACCTACGACATTCTGGGTTGATGAGGCCGATCCAGACCGGCTCACCTCGATCGGCGCAGTATCCTGGGCAGCAACGGAATCGGGCCGTAATCGCGAAGGCATCGAAGAGCTGGATGCCATCGTCGGCAAGGGCCACGGTTTCGAGACCGTGAAGCCCATGTCCCTGTTCAAAAAGATCATCATGCTTTGGTGCCCGCCGGGCGGCTTGGTCATGGACCCGTATGCCGGTTCGGGGACGACGGGCCACTCGGTTCTCGCACTCAATCAGGAGGCGGACAGTGATCGTCGCTTCATTCTGATTGAACAGGGAGCACCGGAGAACGGAGACAAATATGCTCGGACGCTGACTTGGAAACGCTTGCATAATGCAGCAACCGGCGAGCGCCCCGATGGGAGCACCGCCGAGCCCCTTGGTGGGGGCTTCGAGTATCGCCTCCTGACCAAAACCATTGATGCTAAAACCGTGTTGTCGATGCAGCGCGACGAATTGATCGACATCGTCCTTACGTCGCATTGGGAGACTCAGCGGAGAAGCGCGCCGAATTTGAGCGTATTCGACGACGCTGACTATCAGTATTTAATCGGTACAGACGATGCGGGCGAAGGTTACTTCCTGATCTGGGACAATGGGGGGCCTGTCGGCTCTCTTGATCTTGAAACCTATAGGACAGTCGCCAACGAAGCCAAGCGCGCGGGGATCAAGACTCCGTATCATGTGTACGCACGCTACGAGACTTATCAGTCTCCCAATGTCAGGTTCTGGAAAATTCCTGACCGAATTCTTGCGCATCTTGGCCTCAATGAAAACGATGAATTCAATAATCCGGAGGAGGTAGCTTAATGGACCTCTTCAAGTTCCAAGAGCAGGCTGCTTCGCAGATTGCTTCACGGTTTACCGACTACGCATCCAATCCGCTGATGGTAGATCGCTTGACCACGGTGCCATTCCTACAGACGCTCGCGTCGATAACGGGAAGTGGTAAGACGCTAGTCTTGGCAGATACGATCTCGCAGATACGTGACCGGCTGCCGGTACAGCCCATCGTGCTGTGGGTCTCGAAAGGGAAAATCGTCGTTGCGCAGACCTATGCCAACTTGTCGTCCGGCAGATACGCCGACAACATTGCTGGCTTCGTGGTTAAGCCCCTCCTCCAAGTGGCGCCCTCGGACATCGAAGACACATCGAAAGGGCTATTGCTCGTTGCAACGGTCGGTAAGTTCGCGGTGGAGGACGAGTCCGGTGGGGATCGCAAGGTATTTGAGGCTCAACTTGATCTCGCTAGTGAATCGCTCTGGGATTTGCTGACAAATCGCCGATCGGTCGGCGGATCGCGGCGCCCTCTTATAATTATCTATGATGAAGGTCACAACCTGTCGGATCTTCAGACGAGGAGGCTCCTCGAGCTCTCGCCCGACGGGTTAATCGCCGCCAGCGCGACTATGTCGCTGCCCGCCCGACTGGAAAATACGATCGCACGTCTTCGCACCGATAGAGGCTGGCGCGATGAGCATTTCACGACGCCGGTGGCGAGTAAGGATGTTGTCGCGTCCGGGCTTGTGAAGGAGCGTATAGCGATTGGCGGCTACGTGACGCCAATGGAAACCGCCGTCGATGCCATGCTGGCTGACATGGCCGACGCTCGCGAGGCCGCAGCAACTCTGCCGGTCCCATTTCGACCAAAGGCTATCTATGTATGCAGCACCAACGCCGTGGACGGGGTTCCGATCGCCGAGGACATGAAGCGGCCGTTTGATGAGCGGCAAGCACGCCCTGTCCTGATCTGGCGGCACCTGGTTGAAACCGCGGGCATCGATCCCGAGAAGATCGTAATCTATAGCCAGCTTAAATTTCCCAAAGATGCTCCCCCTCCGAAATCAATGCGCGTGCTTTCTGGAGGTGACCGCGATTACACCGATTTCATCAATGGCGACTTCGAGCATATCATCTTCAACTTAGGCCTACAGGAAGGATGGGACGATCCCACCTGTGGATTTGCATATATCGATAAGGAGATGGCATCGTCTCGCCAGATCACGCAGGTCGTCGGGCGCGTACTGCGTCAACCTGGAGCAGAGCACTACAGCGACCCCGCTCTCAACACAGCCCATTTTTATATCAGGACGGACGAGCGGGGCGTTTTCGACGAGATTCTTGAGGACATTCGCAAGCAACTCGTCTCGGAGCATCCTGCTGTCGCACTTCTGATCAAGAAAGAAGGCAGTAGCCGCGTTCTCGAGAAGGTCAATCCGGAGCCCCCCCGTACCGTCCCAACAATCGGCATCCATTCCGTCAAAGCGAAGCGGCCGATCGCTGACATCGTCGGGAAGATGATGGATTTTTCCTCCGGAGGAGCAAACACCATCGGCCAAGGAAGCCGAATGCTTGTCCTCCAAGAGATAGGAATTGGATCTGAAGCGACTTATGAGTGGGCAGAGGTTGAGCACAGCAACCGCGTTACTGCCAGGTCTGTCTTTAGACGCGAACTGCAGCGCCTATATTCCGGGGCTCTCCGTCGAGCAGGCGGACCAGTTAATTTAGTTGATATCGAGCTACCCAAGTTTGATGCCCTCATCGAGCTGACCAGTCCGGCAGCCGATCACGTCAGATCAATCGCGCGATCGGTCGTCGAAGCCTACATCGATCACTCGAAGATTTTCCAGAACGACTTTGATGCGCCTTATTCGGTGGGGCCAGTCGCGGTCGATCCGTCCGATGCCGTCGAGTTCACCAAAGCGCTTCACCGAACTTACTCCGGTCTGAACCCATTGGAACTGCGCTTTGCGCGAGCCCTAGACCGAACGCAGCGTGTCTGGGCCAGAAACCCTCGCAACAGTGGGTTTTATATCCCACTGCTCGATATGTCATCGTCCTCGACCTACTGGCCTGACTTTCTCGTTTGGATCGATAAAGCAGTCGTCGCGATTGATACCAAAGGAGACCATCTCCTGACAGAGGCGAGTGTCGGCAAGCTTTTCGATATCGACACCCTCGGGGAACCAGCAAAAGTGGTTCTTCGCCTTATTTCAGAAGGGGAATCTGAGGCGTTGCCTTCGGGCCAGATCAATAAGGTTGGCAAATTGGGTTTCACGGTGTGGAGCTGGAAGAACGGGCGCCTCCTTGGAATTCATGCCCCTGACGAAAAGGCCGCTGTGAAGCTGGCCCTTGATGTCACCTAGTCCAAAATTGTTCTCAGAACCTTGCGGAAGTGGCCTTCCCTCGATGTCAACTTACTTCCGAAGCTGTGTTGGCTCACAGGACGTATGGCGAAAATAGTGTAAGTGCGGCAGTGTCAGCACGGAGGCGAGCCGATCACAGCAACGAATCGTGCGCCGCATTCCTAGGGAGTGCGACGCAATGCTGTTGACCGACAATGAAACCAAGGTCGATCTGCTCAATAACGAAGCGATCGCCAAGACCATTATCGCCTTGCTCCGCGAGCGACCGGAACATCCAGTCACGATCGGCGTGCACGGCGACTGGGGCGCTGGGAAATCCAGCATTCTCGAGATGATCGAACACGCCCTGGATTCCGATAAGGATGTCCTGTGCCTCAAATTCAATGGTTGGCGCTTCCAAGGTTTCGAGGACGCCAAGATTGCCCTCATCGAGGGTATCGTCACGGGGCTGATCGAGAAACGGCCGCTCCTTGCCAAGTCCGGTGAGGCGGTCAAGGACATCTTCAGGCGTATCGACTGGTTGAAGGTCGCGCGTCATGGCGGCGGGCTCGCTTTTACAGCGCTCACCGGCATGCCGACCGCCGACCAAGTGGGAGCCGTCGTCGGAACCCTGAAGGGCATCTTCGCCGACCCCGCCAAACTGGCCACACAGGATAATTTCGATAAGGCCGTGGAGGGCGTCCAAGGCCTCCTTAAGCCGGCGGAATCCAAGAACGTTCCCGAGGAGATCGAAGCGTTCAGGAAGGCCTTCACCGAACTTCTCAAGCAGGCCGGAATCGACCAGCTCATCGTCCTGATCGACGACCTCGACCGCTGTCTCCCCGACACCGCGATCGAGACCCTCGAGGCGATCCGCCTGTTCGTCTTCACCGAACGGACCGCCTTCATCGTGGCCGCGGACGAGGCCATGATCGAATACTCCGTTCGCAAACACTTTCCGGAACTGCCCGACACCACGGGCCCGAGGGACTATGCCCGGAACTATCTGGAGAAGCTGATCCAGGTCCCGTTCCGAATTCCTGCCCTTGGCGACACGGAAACGCGCATCTACGTTACGCTCCTGCTGATCGGCTCCGAACTTGGAGAAGACGATGAAGCATATGGGGCCTTGATCGCCGCAGCGCGCGAACTGCTGAAGCGGCCTTGGACGAACGCCGGTCTCGACGCCCAAACTGTGAAGACGGCGCTTGGTGATAAAGCTCCCAAGGTGCAGAGCGCACTTACTTTGAGTGATCAGATCGGGCCCATCCTCGCGAG
Source organism: Sphingomonas sp. PSPC2-2 (assembly GCF_049897725.1). NCBI lineage: Bacteria > Pseudomonadati > Pseudomonadota > Alphaproteobacteria > Sphingomonadales > Sphingomonadaceae > Sphingomonas > Sphingomonas sp. PSPC2-2. The sequence continues at coordinate 441,476 of NZ_JAFCWU010000001.1, forward strand.
CGGAACGCAGGGCAACCCGCGTCAGATCAAGCGCTTCCTCAATACGCTCCTCCTACGACACCAGACCGCGACGGCCCGTGGCTTCGGCGATGAGGTGAAGCTGCCGATCCTCGCGAAGCTGATGCTGGCCGAACGTTTCCTGTCCCGCACGTTCGATCAGGTCGCCAGCGCGGCCGCGCGCGACCCGGACGGTCGGTGCGCCGACCTCGTGGGGTTGGAGAACGACCAGCCCGAGAACAAGGCCGCGGCGAAACCCAAACGCGCCGGAGGCAAAGCCGATACGGACGGTGCCGACAGCAAGCTGGCCATCGTGCCGCCATCGACAGATACCGCGATGCTCGCCGAATGGAAGGGATCTGAGGCGATCCGCTCCTGGGCCCGCATCCCTCCTCCCTTGGCGGCCATCGACCTCCGTCCCTACCTGTTCGTCACCAAGGACCGGAAGGACTATTTCGGCCCAGCCTCAGTGCTCGGTCGTCTCGCAGCGGTCGTCGAGAAGCTCCTCGGGTCGAAACTATCGGTGCAAGCCTACGAGGGTGAACTGAAGCAGCTGGTGCCGGCCGAAGCCGCTCAGGTCTTCGAGGAGCTGAGAGGTCGCATCATGGGCGGCGACGCCTTCGACACCGCGCCCCCGGGCGTTGACGGTATCGGCGTCCTCGTCCGCGCCCACCCGACGTTGCAGGCGAACTTGCTCGACTTGCTGGAGGCTCTCCCCGCGGATCGATGCGGCTCTTGGCCGGCCCAAGGATGGACCGGGGTCATCAAGGAGGCGGACGCCATCACGCGTTTCGACAAACTTCTGACGAGCTGGTCATCGTCCAAATCCGCCATGCTCAAAGCGACCGCCTCAGGCGCGCTGCGGACACGCAAGGGCCCACGCTGATGGGAACGTCCAGCGCTTACGGCGGCGCGGGCGGGGGCACACCCCTCGTTCCGAGCTGGCTTGACGGCGTCGCCGCCTCGGCCGGCGGCGACGCGCCCACTGTGGCGCCAGGCGCCGACGGGTCGACGGCAACGCCGCCGACGGTGCCGGCCGCGCCGCCGCCGCGCACAGTAAACCCTATGCCGGGCGCGTCCGACCGGTTCACTGCGCCCAGGAGCAATTTTTCGCGCTTCGCCAGCTCCGGCGGCAGCGATCGGCGAAGCCTCGGCCGAGCCGTCTCCGGCTACGTCTCGAAGTCCGCGGGCGGCTCCGCGCGCGCGGCTCAACGGATGGGCTCGTCACGGGGCGCGGGGGCCGGCCTTGTCCGTTTCCTCAATGACGCGAGCGCCAACGGTGTTCGCGAGGCCCTTCGGACACTCAACCTGGAAGGCCTCGCGGGTCGCCCGATCGAGGAGGTATTCGCCGGCCTCGCCGACTATATCTGCCCGGAAGGCGGGACCATCGACGAAGGCATCGCCCGCGACGCCTTCATCGAGACGATCGCCGATCTCGCCGCTGCGGGCATCACCGATGTCGATGGACTGACCCCCGCTCAGATCCAGACCGTGTTCGAGCTCTACGCGACGCACGCCATAGAAGCCCGCATCTGCAACGACATAGGCACGAAGGCGGTGACCTTGCCCGCCGACCCGCGGGCCGCCGAACGAGTGGAAGCACAGTTGCGCGAATTCATCCAGCGCGGGGTCAGCGACGCCGTCAATGCCGCAGGCGTCAATATCCAATCGCTGACGCCAGACGCCGTCACCGGTTTCGTCAATGACGTCTACCAATCCGCCTTCGAGATTTTGCAGACGATGGGCGACGGGGAGGCTGCCGCGTGAGACGCCATCTGATCATAGGCCGCTTCGGCGAAGAGGACCGTACGCGCATCCCCAAAGCGCGCGATGAGGTCATGTCACCTTTGCAGCTCCTCGCCGGCAAGCGGCTCGACCATGGTATCGGCCGCGCATTGAGCGACCTGAAGGCATTGTCCCTTTCGCCCAGCGAACTGGGCGTCGATCTGCTCGTCGTGGCGGCTCATGTCCACGCCGCCGATACGAGGATCGCGCGCGCGACCGAGGCACAAGACGCATGGACACGCGAAATCCGGCTCGTGGTCCCGGTGAGCGACCCCAATCTTTGGACGGGCGCCGCGCCGATCCTCGTGCGAGCCCTCAACTTCCTAACAGGCGACCGTTGGCAGGTGGGGTTCCGCAAGCGACCCAGGCCTTATCTTTCGCTCGCTCCGTCACTTCCGCCGTCACTCCTCCCGCCCCCCTTCGACGGGATCAGCTTGTTTTCAGGTGGGCTCGACAGCCTCATCGGCGCCATCGACACCCTGGAGGCCGGTGGGACGCCGCTGCTGGTCAGCCACGCCGGTGAGGGTCTCGTCAGTGCGTCGCAGGAACGCTGTTTCGCCGGCTTGAAATCGACCTACAAGGCTTCGGCCTTCAACCGTCTGCGCGTGTGGATGAGCTTTGAGGGCGGATTGATTCAGGATGTCGGGTCCGAGGACACCACGCGGGGTCGCTCCTTCTTGTTCTTCTCGCTCGGCGCCGCGGCCGGGACCGCGCTCGGCGGTCCTTTCACACTGAAGGTTCCCGAGAACGGCTTGATCGCGCTGAACGTTCCGCTCGATCGGCTCCGCCTGGGCGCGCTGAGCACCCGCACCACGCATCCGTTCTATATCGCGCGTTGGAACGAGTTTCTCGCTGCGCTGGGCATCCCGGGCGAGGTCGACAATCCCTACTGGGACGAGACCAAGGGCGATATGGTGGCGAACTGTGCAAATCCGGCGCTCCTGAACTCCCTCGCGGCGTCATCACTGTCCTGCTCCTCGCCGGCGTCTGCGCGATGGGCGAAGAAGCCGCAGGGCCACTGCGGCTATTGCCTGCCCTGCCTGATCCGACGTGCCTCGCTGCGCGGACAGGATTCGACGGCTTACGGCTTGTCCGACCTCACCGCCGCGGCGCTCGACACCAAGCGCGCAGAAGGGCAGCAGGTCCGCTCCTTCCAGCTCGCGATCGCGCGCCTGGCGGCACGCCCCGATCTCGCGAGGATCCTGATCCACAAGCCTGGGCCACTCTACGACAAGCCCGAAAGGAACGACGCACTCGCCGACGTCTACCGGCGAGGTCTCGATGAAGTCGGCCGTTTATTGGCTGGCGTGCGCACCGCGCCCAGCTAGGAGGGGCCATGACCGCCTCGCTCGTCGATTTCCATTGTCATCTCGATCTCTATCCGGACCATGTCGAGGCGGTGCGGCGTGCCGAGGAAGCGGGCGTATTCACCCTTACCGTGACAACGACGCCACTCGCCTGGGCCCGAAACCATGAACTGGCGGCCCCGACCCGGCATGTCCGCGCGGCGCTCGGTCTTCACCCTCAATTGGTCGGCGAGCGGGAGCATGAACTGGCGCTCTGGAAGGAACTCCTCCCCCGGACCCGCTACGTAGGTGAGGTCGGGCTCGACGCCGGCCCACGATTCTATAAGTCCTTCGACCGACAGAAGAGCGTGTTCGGCGAGATCCTGCGCACTTGTGCGGCGGCGCGGGGTAAAATCCTGACGGTCCATAGCGTTCGCGCCACCAAGATCGTCCTAGATATGGTCGAGCAACATCTCCCACGAGATCGCGGCCGTGTCGTGTTGCATTGGTTCACCGGCACCCCGGCCGAGGTCAAACGCGCGACACAGTTGGGGTGCTACTTCTCCGTCAACTCCGACATGCTGGCCAATCCCAAACGGGATGCCACAAACCGAGCAATACCCATCGACCGATTGCTCACCGAGACCGATGGGCCGTTCACCCGCGTCGAAGGTAGGCCGACCCGACCGGAGGATGTTCGGTCGGCAGTTCTCAGTCTGGCGCGAACGCGCAGCACGACGGCGGACCAAATGGCCCTAACTGTCCTTCGCAACCTGAAGTCGCTTCTGGGAGAAGGCATCTAGAGGGGCTCGTTCCATCGGCTCGCACTAACAACCATGCTCAGAAATATGGGGTTCCAGCGTGAGCCGGGCGCCCTCCGATTCAACCCGCGCCTCATCGACAATCCGTTGCAGACGGTCGTATTCCTCCTTTGGAGACGTCGCCATCTTGTTTTGGAGAACCGTCACGGCGCGCGAAAACCGCGCGGTTTTCTCCTCCTAGTCACCAACCAGCCGCGCCTTTTCTTCGCAGTCCATCGTTTGCTCTTCGCGCTCAACGCCGACCTCAGATGCCAGGCTCCGGCGTTCCATTTCGCGCTCGCGCCGCCACTTCGCTTTTGATGCGATTGAGCAGAAGCGAGTGATCGTAGGGCTTCGACAACAGCGGGCCGTCCTCGCAGAGGTCCTGTGCCTTGGCGGCCGCTTTCTGGACGGTGCCGGCGAGAATGATCTTTGCCTCGATACCGTTCGACCGCATCCAATTCGCAAGACCGAAGCCATCGATCTTGCCGGGGCTGCTCACGTCGGCCAACACGATGCCGATGGCAGCGTTGACCGTCGTCAGCACCTCAACCGCTTCATCGGTATTCAGGGCTTCGACCACCTTATAGCCGCAGTCACGCAAATATTCAGCGAGCGGCTTCCGCACGAGCACGTCGCTCTCCACCAACAGAATATGGGGATTAGTCATACCGCTTCACTGTTCGACGTGGAACCGTCCCCCGCGCCGCCCAGAATGGCACGGATCTTCTGAGCGACCTCGCCGAGTACATAGGGCTTCGTCATCAGCGGCGTTCCGTCGGTCTCGCCCGGCAGCAGATGCCCAGACGTCAGGATTACCGGGATATGCGGGTAGAGAAGCCGCACCCGCTGGGAAAGGCCTATGCCATCCAGCGACCCTGGCATGCGCACATCCGAGAAGACCACTCCTACGTCCTTATGTGACCGCAGGCATTCCAAAGCTTCGTCGGCTGTACCAGCCTCGATGACATGGAAGCCACAGTCTCTCAGGTAGTCGCATATGACATACCTTACCAAGATCTCGTCTTCAACGACGAGTATCGACGTGCGTTCTTCTTCCGAGTCGGATGCAGGCAGGATCATCTCACCCCCTTTCCGACACAATGCCCAAGCTGATCCCAGGTTCCTGGAGCGGCACGAGCCGGGCGCCGTAGCGCGCCTCGGCGCACAAAAAGGACGGACTGGCCGACGGAGCGCGTGACCGGTAGGAGTGATCGGGGTGGGGCAGGCAAATGCAGGAAACTCTCGTGCGACACCTCCGCAGCATGGGCGAAAATTTCTGCGCATCGGCAGAACGATTCGACGGGACTGACGGGGGCCGCACCGACGAGCATGTGTTCCAAAATCTCCATTGGGGATTGGAACTGCTGCTGAAGGCCTACCTTCACCATCGCGGGTGGTCGGATGCGCGCTGCATCGCAGATGTCCGACACGATCCCGGCAAGGCGCTCGCCGCGTGCGAGCGGGAGGGGCTCGAGGGTATCGACCCCGAGATTCGCGCCTTCCTGCAAGCCCTCAGCCCTTTTTCGCGTGTCCATCGTGTGGCCGAGTTCGTGGAGGCGGGCGCCGCCGGCTGGACTGCGGCGGACGCGATCACGGTGAGCACCCGCCTTCGAAAAGCACTCGACAGCGGCTTTTGGGTGCAGGGCGGCGAGGGATGAAGCATTTCCCCGGGCCAGCCCGTGCTCTCACCGAACCCCATGTGCGGGCGGCACCCGGAGGCAGTGCTGAAACTCCGCGTCGGAGCGAGGCACGGCGACGCGCCCTGCAAGACACGACTTTGGCGCTGCCCAACCCTACTTTGGTTCACTGGACACAAGGGTGCCGAGTCAGGAGAGAGATTTGTCTGATGAGAGCGAAGGTATACTAACAAGCATCAAACGCTGGGCGCGACGGATCAAGCGGGACGTCGAGGCGCTCTGGATTGCGGCGCGTGACCCTCGCGTGCCTTGGTATGCCAAGGCGGTCTGCGCCGCGATCGCAGCGTATGCGCTTTCACCCATCGACCTGATCCCCGACTTCATCCCCGTGCTCGGTTATCTGGACGAGATGGTCCTGTTGCCGCTGGCGATCCTCCTTGCTGTGCGCCTGGTCCCACCTCAACTCATGGCCGAGTTTCGCGCGGAGGCCGACTCGCGAGCGGACCGTCCTGTCAGCCGGGTGGCAGCCGCGTCCATCGTCATCCTCTGGATCGCGGCCGCGATCCTGCTGCTCTGGCTGTTTTGGCCGAGGCCTATGACGGGCTAGAGCGCCGCGTATTCCGCGCATCCTGCCCCGCAAGGCGCCCATAAGAGGAAGAGGGCAGCGGCTATCGCCGTGACGGGTTGAGGGTCGAGAGAGAGGCTCCCGGCCGGCTCGTCATGGAGATGAGTCATGACCGAAGTTGAAGTCCTGGATACCCGCCCCGATGCGCGCGGCGGCTACAAGGTCGATGTCAGTCGAGGTGAGCGAATCGGCCGCGTGTCGTCCGAGTGGTTCAACCGACCGGCCGACGAACGCTACCTATCACTGTCAGAGCTGATGGCGTCGGTAAAGGGTCGGGCTGAGCGCAGCCGCACCCGCACCGTCGAGAGCGCGGCCGTTCGCGTCGAAGCCAGCCGCGACAATTCAGAGCGGCTCGACCTGGTGCTGCCCGGCTCCGGGGGCCTGGTCGCACCCACGCACTGGAGCTTCGGCCAACTCGCCGCGCTGGTCGGCGCGCCGGCCGCCTATCTGCGCCAACTTCCGGCGCCGGTGGCGGGCATCAACCTGCAGTACGGCCTCACCTCGCACCGCGCCGAGCAGGTCAAGACCCTCGAGACGGATGACGGGCGCGTCGAACTGTGCGCCGTTACCGGTCCAGACTATGGCCGCATCTATGATCACGAGTTGGTCGCCGCGGTGCAGCGGATCGCGGGCAACGGCACCGGCGACACCCGCTGGAAGGTGCCAGGCGTGCTCGATTGGTCGACCGGCTTCTACAATCCGCGAGTGGACATCACCCAGGACACGACGACGCTCTACGCCAGCGACCGAGACGTGTTCCTCTTCCTAGTCGACGACCTCAACCCGATCGAAGCGGGGCGCCTGCCCGATGGCTCGCCCGACCTCTACTTCCGGGGCTTCTACTGCTGGAACTCGGAGGTCGGCGCGAAGACGCTCGGGATGGCCAGCTTCTATCTCCGCGCCGTTTGCCAGAACCGCAATCTCTGGGGCGTCGAAGACTTCGAGGAGATCACGATCCGGCACTCCAAATATGCCGCTTCCCGTTTCGCTCACGAGGCGGCGCCGGCGCTGACGCGCTTCGCGAACTCTTCACCGGCGCCTTTCATCAATGGCATCAAGGCCGCCCGGGCGCAGATCGTCGCCCGCACGGACGAGGACCGGACCGACTTCCTGCGCAAGCGTGGATTCGGTAAGGCCGAAACCGCCAAGATCATCGAGGCGGTGCTCGTCGAGGAGGGCCGCGCGCCGACCAGCGTCTTCGACTTCGTCCAGGGCATCACCGCTGTCGCCCGCGACAAGCCGCACCAGGACGCGCGGCTGGATCTCGAAGCCCGGGCAAAGAAGCTCCTCGACCGCGCGGCCTGACTCCTGCCGAGCCGTGGAATCGGCTTTGCCGGTTCGCGGCTCTCCGGCTCTGCGCTTTTCCTGATCTACGTTTCTGCGGCGTCGCTCTCTTCAGAGGAAGAGGGCGGCGCTGCGCTTCGTGACGGGTAGGAGGCCGAGAGAGAGGCTCCCGGCCGCCCGTCGTGGAGTGAAGACCATGGCCCAAGCGGCATCGAAGAAGATTACCCTGTCGTCCTCGCGCGACATCCCCCTCAACAAGCTCGTGCTCTCCCAGTCGAACGTCCGGCGCGTCAAGGCCGGCGTCTCGATCGAGGAGCTCGCCGAGGACATCGCCCGGCGCGGCCTGCTGCAGGGCCTGTCGGTTCGCGCCATCGTCGGCGAGGACGGGACCGAGACTGGCATCTACGAGATTCCGGCCGGCGGTCGGCGGTTCCGGGCGCTGGAGCTTTTGGTCAAGCAGAAGCGCCTTGCCAAGACTGCCCCCGTGCCCTGCGTCGTGCGCGACGACGGCATCGCCGAGGAAGACAGCCTCGCCGAGAACGTCCAGCGCGCGCCGCTCCACCCACTCGACCAGTTCCGGGCCTTCCAGGCGTTGCGCGAAAAGGGCCAGTCCGAGGAGGATATCGCGGCGGCGTTCTTCGTGCCGGTCGCGGTCGTCAAGCAGCGGTTGAAGCTCGCCTCGGTGTCGCCGCGCCTGCTCGACGTCTATGCCGAGGACGGCTTGACGCTGGACCAGCTGATGGCCTTCACCGTCTCGGGCGATCATGAGCGCCAGGAGCAGGTGTTCGAACGACTGACGCAAGGCTACGACAAGCAGCCCTACGTGATCCGGCGCATGCTGACCGAGCACGCCGTCCGCGCCTCCGACAAGCGGGCGCAGTTCGTCGGGATCGACGCCTATGTCGAGGCCGGCGGCACGATCCTGCGCGACCTGTTCCAGGCCGACGATGGCGGCTGGCTGCAGGATGTCAGCCTGCTCGAAATGATGGTGACGGAGAAGCTCCGGGAAGCTGCGGCCGAGGTACAGGCCGAGGGCTGGAAGTGGACCGAGGTCGCGACTTCGTTCCCCTACGGCCATGTGTTTGGCCTTCGTCAGCTGCGCGGCGAGGAGGTCCCCCTTACCGAGCAGGAGGAAGCCGCGCGTGCCGCGCTCCAGGCCGAGCTCGATGGACTGGAGGCCGAATACGCCGAGGCGGACGAGCTGCCCGAAGAGGTGGACGCACGCCTGGGCGAGATCGAGACCGCGCTGGAGGCCCTCGATCAGCGGCCGGTACGGTTCGACGTCGACGAGATCGGGCGCGCCGGCGCCTTCGTGAGCATCGACGCCGGCGGCAGTGTGCGGATCGAGCGCGGGTTCGTCCGGTCGGAGGACGAGCTGCCGATCGAGCCGGAGGAGGACAGCGCCACCGGCGAACTGACCGGCGATGGCGAGGAGACGCGGACCGTCGCGGCTCAGGTCGACGACGATGGCACGACCGTTCAGGTCGGACACGTCGAGGAGCCGGAGGAGGATGAGGGCCTGAAGCCCATTCCCGACCGGCTGATGGCGGAACTCACGGCGCATCGCACGATCGCGCTGCGCCATGCGCTCGGCGAGAACCCGGACGTGGCGTTCCTGGCGGCGCTGCACGCGCTCTGCATCCGCGTGTTCTACCGCTACGCGCTCGACACCTGCCTGGAGCTCGACCTGAAGAGCGCCGGCTTCGCCGCTCAGGCGCCGGGGCTCGCCGATACGCCGTCGGCCCGCGCGCTCGATGTGCGGCATCAGGCCTGGGCCAACACCCTTCCCAAGGAGCCGGAAGAGCTCTGGGACGCGCTCGACGGCTTCGATGCGGACAGCCGGCAGGCGCTGTTCGCGCACTGCGTCGCGCTGTCGGTCAACGCCGTGATCGAGCCCTACAATCGCCGGCCGCGGGCGATCCTCCATGCCGACCGACTCGCCCAGGCGGTCGATCTCGACATGGCAGGCGCCGGCTGGACCCCGACCGTTGACGGGTTCCTCGGCCGGGTCACTAAGGCGCGCATCCTCGCCGCCGTGCGCGAGGCGAAGGGCGACCGGGCCGGTGACCGCATCGAGCACATGAAGAAGGGCGACATGGCGGAGACTGCCGCGCAGATCCTCGCTGGCTCGGGCTGGCTGCCGGAGCCGCTGCGCACGCCTGGGCGGGCGATCGTCACCGCCGCTGCGGAGACGACCGCCGATGGGGGGATCGCGGCGCCGGCCCCGGTCGAGCCCGCCGACACCGAGGTCGTCGAAGAGACGGCGGAGGACGGCGGCGAAACGGCTATGGGCGAGTTCGAGCCCGTCGACGATGATGAAGAAGCCGAGGCCAACGTCCCCCACGCCGTCGCGGCCGAATAACGTCCGTCAACAAACCCGTCTCCACCTCAGGCCCGCCGGCGATGGCGGGCCTTCTTTTTCTGGGGTCGCTCATGCCGAACACCGCATCAGACCTCGCGCAACGTCTCGGCCGTCAGGCCGAAGCGGTCTGCCGCCATTACCTTTCCGCCGGACGCCGCGAGGGCCGCTACTGGCTGGTCGGCGACGCGCGCAACGCGACCGGCCGGTCGATGTTCGTCCGGCTGCAGGGCTCCGAATCCGGCAAGGGCGCTGCCGGCAAATGGACCGATGCCGCGACGGGCGAACATGGCGACCTACTCGATGTGATCCGCGAAAGCTGCGGCCTCCACGGTTTCAAGGACGTCGCCGACGAGGCGCGCCGCTTCCTCAGCCTGCCGCATCCCGAGCCGACGCCCTGTAAGCGTTCGTCCCACCAGGCCGCCGCTCCGACAGGGTCGCCGGAGGCGGCACGGCGTCTAATCGCCATGTCGCAGCCGATTACGGGCACTATCGCTGAAACGTATCTGCGCAAACGCGGCATTACGGCTTTGCACGCAAGCGGGTCGCTGCGCTTCCACCCTCGCTGCTACTATCGCCCCGACCAGCATTCTCCGACCCAGACGTGGCCGGCAATGATCGCGGTCGTCACCGACCTCAACGGCAGGATCACCGGGGCGCACCGCACCTATCTTGCGCCCCCTGGCATGGATTCTACGACAGACGGCAAGGCGCCGATCGAAACACCAAGGCGGGCGATGGGCGAGCTTCTCGGACATGCCGTGCGCTTCGGTGTGGCGCACGAGGTGATGGCGGCCGGCGAAGGCATTGAGACCATGCTGTCGCTACGCCAAGCGCTGCCTGCAATGCCGGCGGCCGCGGCGCTCTCCGCTGCGCACCTCGCTGCCATCCTCTTCCCCGACACACTGCGCCGGCTCTACATCGCGCGCGACGACGATCCGGCAGGCGACCGGGCGATGGCGACCTTGATCGACCGAGCGGACGCGGCCGGCATCGAGGCGATCGTGCTGTCGCCAAGCCTAGAGGACTTCAACGAGGATCTGCGCATCCTGGGTCAGAATCGCCTTCGGGCCGCTTTGCGGGCGCAGATCGCGCCGCACGACGTCGCGCGTTTCATGGAGCTGGCGGCATAGGCCGAGAATGGATGTGGCAGGCAATCCGGTCTCCGCCTCGCTCAGATGCTTTCCCGTGTCGGGGAGGACCGCGCCCCGGCCTTCGAGAGGGCGATCGGCCGGCAACCGGGCCGGACCGGCAATGTCTGCAGCCGACTATTTTCCGGCGCGGCCCCGTGGGCCGCTTTCCATCGCGAAACAAAATAGCCGGCCTCCGCCATCCTCCGCTGACGCTTCGGCCCTGCGCTTCGCTGCGGGTGCAGGTCCGGTCCGCTCGCCAGCTTTCGTCGCCATGAAGGCCGCGAGGGTCGCGGTCACGACCGACGGAGCATCCCATGAGCGAGCATCACGACCACGAACCGGACCACGCCGCATCTCCCACCGACCATGTCCTCAGCGAACTTCAGCTCTATGGCTACCGTCCCTTCGCGGACGACCCCGACCCGAGGGAGCTGCCCGATGGCAAACATGTGGCAGGCGCCATCGCGGACATCTTCGACGCCCTGATCTCGACGCTCGGAGACACCCGCCTCGAGCCGGACCTCGACGACCTCCTCTGGTCGACGGTCAACCTCTTCCACCGCGCCACCGAGCGGATCGAGCGCGAACTGGACGACAACGAGCAGGCGCAGCGCCGCTCGCAGCGCGAGCAGGACGGCAGCGAGGTCAAGTCGGTCGAGTTGGAACGCCTCACTGCCGAAGGGCAGACGCTGATCGAGCGGCGCGACGCCTTCGAACTGATGCGCGACCAGGCCGCCGAGCAGTTCGAGCGCCAAACCCGCTCATCGTGGAGACCCCGCAGCGGATCGATGGTCAACCACCGCCACCTGACCTCGGCGATGATCGACAGCCGTGATTTCCTCGCGGCGAAGAAGCGGGCCGAGACGCAGGTCATGCTCCCGGCTGGCCCGAAAATCGCCTTCACCGGCGGGCTGGACTTCAACGACCACCGTCTGATCTGGGCCAAGCTCGATCAGGTCCACGCCAAGTATCCTGACATGGTGTTGCTCCACGGCGGTTCGCCGAAGGGCGCCGAACGCATCGCATCCCGTTGGGCGGACCATCGCAAGGTGCCGCAGGTGGCGTTCAAGCCCGACTGGACCAGGCACGCCAAGGCCGCGCCCTTCAAGCGCAACGATCAGATGCTGGACGTGCTGCCGATCGGGGTCCTGCATTTCCCCGGCACCGGCATTCAGGACAACCTCGCCGACAAAGCCAAAAAGCTCGGCATCCCGGTTTGGCACTTTGGAGCCGGGGCGAGTTAGCCCCGGACTTCCGCAACACCAACTATTTTGTTAGGATTTGCCAATGTCCGACGATCCTATCATGACAGAAATCCAAGCAGCCATCACGACCTTACAAAGTGGTGCACGAGCCGAAGCGCGCCAAGCATTCGTGGATATCTGGGTTAAAATTGAGCTCGATCCAAGACCCCTCCATGAGTGCACACTGGCGCACTTCATGGCCGATGCGCAGGACGACCTGCAGGATGAGCTGGCATGGGACCAGCGAGCGCTAGCTGCAGCGCTGCGCTGCACCGACGCCGAAGCTAAAGGGCATCACGACAGCCTATCTATTGCGGCTTTCATGCCGTCGTTACATCTCAACCTCGGCGACGACTATTTGCGCCTAGGAGACAGAGCGGGTTGCCAGCGCCATCTCGCGGCTGGAATGGCCGCCACCGCAGATCTGCCCGACACGCCGTATGCGAGCATGATTCGCGGCGGCTTGGATCGTCTGGCTGAGCGTCTCAATTCGGTGCCGTAGGACCGTTCCGTTTCAGGCCGCGCACTGTTGCATTCCCCTGCGGGCTCACGACAAGGGCGAAGTCCGGCCCGTATCCAGAACAACCATCGAACCACCCATCGCCGGCCACCATCTCCCGCTTTGCTGCGCTGATCCTTGGTCCGACCGATCGCTTGACGCCATCAACCGATAATATTTGGAACAGCCCGCGTCTCAGCATTCGACTCATCCACGGGAACGGTGCGATCAGGCATATCTAAAGATTAGCACCGTCCACGTCTTGAATTGCCAGGCCATCGAGATCGATCGACGGCACGCACCGTAGGTTAATGAACGCTATATCAGCACCATCTGGACCCTTGCCATAACCAAACGCCTCACAACCGCATGTCGAACAGAACCGGTGAGCAATGGCATGTTTATTGAAGAAATAATCTGTAAGCACCTCTTCTCCCTGAAGGATCATTAGACTGCCTGACGGCACAAAGGATAGCAAAAACCCCTTCCTTCGACAGTGCGAACAGTTACACCTGACCGCATTCACTGGAGGGTCTTCGTTGACTCGGAATGCTACTTTCCCACAGTGACAGCTGCCTTCGTAAGCCATGCAGCGCCTCCTTACAGCTTGCTACGACAAAGCCAGGTAGCAACACGAACGCCCCCTTGGGTGCCTGCCGCGACAACCCGGTCGGGGAGCCATGTAATGGCCACTCGTCAAACGAGCTAGCACCTAAGCCATTGGTCGCAAGACTCCGATTTGTCCCTGTTGTGCATGTGATTGGAAGCAAAGGGGCCTGCGAGCTGCGTCCAACCTACCTTCTTGGCTCATAGCGCAGAGCCACGGCGCCGGAGCTCAGCTCAATCCGGTCGACGAGTTTCAAGTCGATGACCTTTGAGAGGCCGGCGAACAAGCTGGGGCCACGCCCCACAATAATGGGCTGGACCACGAACTCATACTCGTCGATCAGATCCATCTCCGCCAACGCCATTGGGAGCCTGACGCCACCGGTGAACAGCGCCTTCCCGGGTTCTTGTTTAAGCGCCTGGACGGCCTCGGCCAAATCGCCACGGACCAGCTCCGCGTTCCAATCGACCTCGCCGAGCGTGCTGGAAACGACGTACTTCTTCATCGCATCAATGGTCCGTGCGAACGGGTCCGTCCACTCGGGCATTGTCAAGGTCCGCGTCTCCAGCCGCCACGCTTCCTCCATCATCTGGTAGGTGACGCGACCAAAGAGCAGCGCATCGGCGCGGCCCATGCTCGCTATGGCATGGCGATGTGTTGCACGCAGCGCCTCCTCCAGAAGCACCGCGTCCGTAGAGCCGGCGCTATGGTCGACACAACCGTCGATCGTCACGTTGATGGAGTAGAGAAGGGGTCGCATTATGGACGTTGCTCCTTTGTTGCTCTTGCTGAGATAGCCAGGTCGAATTTTTGCAGCTGGCTGGTCAATCCAAGGATTGCGCCGCTTGTCATCTCGGGGTCCGGATGACGATCCGCGGTAAGGACCATCCGAACACGCCCGGCTTCGACGCTCATCTCAACCAGCATGTCATACGGATACGGCTCGACGCCGGGGACGAAGTCCATGTCGAAGCGGATGCGCAGCCGCCGGTGGCGCACCATCTCCACGAGCCGACCGCTCACCCTCGCGGTCTGCCGCATGTCGAGGTTCGCCAGATAGGCGACCTGCTCGGCACCCACCGCGGTCATCACATAATCAAAGGCGCCGCCGACCCGCAGCTGAAGGGCCGTCATCTCGACGCGCATTCCCTCGGGTGCGAACCACTCCTCCAGCCCTTCTTTCGTGGTCCATAGCGCCCAGACGTCCTCGATCGATGCGTCATAGACCCGCTCGAACCTGATCGGACCCGCGGCCCGCTCGCTGGCCTGCGCCATCACTTCTCACCCTCGGATTGCCGCGCGCTCGCCCGTCGCGCCAGAGCTGCATCGAAACGATCGAGCCGGCCCTCCCAAAGCCTGCGATAGCTTCGAACCCAGTCGTCGATCGCATGGAACGGCTCAGGTCGGAGCGAGTAGAGGCGCCTTGCCCCATCGGGCCTCATGACGACGAATCCCGCTTCCCCGAGGATTCTCAGGTGCCGCGAAACGCCGGACTGATCGATGTCCACGGCACGAACGAGGTCGCCCACCGCCTGTTCCCCGGCTGCCAGCGCTTCCACGATACGAAGCCGCGTCGGGTCGGCCAATGTCTGGAAAACGCTTTGTTGCATCATGATACATATGTATATCGGTGCATATCGAGCGTCAAGCCGCCTGCCCGCGGCTGGGACCCTGAGCGTTGGCGCCCAGCCTCAACTCCGCTTCTGACGGGGGGTAGCCGTGCCCCTCCGTCACGGGTCGAAAGACAGGTGCCGGCCGAATAGCGATCAGCGAGGCTGTGTCGTGACCAACCGATCAAGATCGGCGCGCGTCGTAATGGAGAATCCAGTCAAGCCTCCGGTCCGGACGTCCGACCAGCCCCCTTGTCCTTGCGCTAATCCTTGGTCCGGCCGAGGCCCTAACGCCATCAACCCATAAAGGGTCGGCTATGCGCGCATGCCGCCGCTGCGGCTTCGCCTGCGCGGTGATTGCGGCCCTCGGCCGGACACATCGGGCGCCAGTCACGCGGGGGTTGGTCCCCCGCCTCCAGACAGGAGCCGGAACGATGTCCCTCAACCAAGCGCACGCCTTCGCCTTCAGCCTCGCCACGACGCTGATGGTCACCATCGTGATCTTCGAGGCCGGTGACGGCAGCCTCTCGGTCGTTCCCGCCAACGAATATGACGGCGACGCCGCGGCTATCGTCCACGAAGTGGATCCCTTCGCGCCCTAAGCACGAAGGGCTCAGTCGAGCGGAGATCCTGCCGGATTTCCGCTCCCGCGCATGCTCTCTTTCGGCTATACTTCGATCTGCGCCGTGGCGGTGGTGGAAGGCGCGACCCATAGACTATTCGCATGGAGCACCACCATGGTTATTGGCATCCTCATCAGCATCACGGCCATCGGCATCTTGTGCTGGCTGCTCTTCACGCTCGCCATCTACGCGCTGCCCCTGTTCGCCGGCGTCGCCGCCGGCAGCTGGGCCTATGAGATGGGCGCAGGCTGGCCCGGCGGCATCCTGGCCGGCCTTATAACCGCCGGGCTGACGCTCGGGCTCGGCCAGTTCCTCTTCACCCTCACCCGTCCGGCCTGGCTGCGGCTGGCCGTCGGGCTGGTGTTTGCAGCGCCCGCGGCGCTGGCCGGCTACCACGCCGTCCATGGGATCGCGAAGCACGCGGTGCCCTCGGAAACCTGGCAGACGCTGTTCTCCATCGTCGGCGCTGTCGCGGTCGGCATCACGGCATGGACCCGGATCGCTGCCGCCGCTCCCGCCCGATCGAGCGAGAGGTTCGCGGGGGCGTAACACCCACCTGGGCGACGGCAGCTGCGGGACGAGGCGCTGGCGCAACTCACGTCTTCGGCGGTAGGACGGTCGGGGATCAGGAGGCTCGCAGCCGTCAAATCCAGCCGAGAGCCGCGCCGTTCGAGCGCTTCGACGGAGCTCGGCAGTCGCGCGCGATCGATGAAGACGTGAGCAGCAGCGTCCCTGCCGAGAACCGTGCGGGACCGCACGAGCCTATACGGACGCCAAGTTGATGACGATCGCCATCTGTCCGGAGCCGGGCTTTGCGAGCGGCGACAGATCGCCAGGTCTCCGTTGACCCATTGCCTGTTGCGAGCGCACCGACACGGCCTCTTCGATGGGTGTATCTGGCCGAAGGACGGCTTCGCCTCGATCGCCTAAGGCGCAACAGCACCGTCAAGATTTTCTTCCCCTGCCGGAACCCACCCCACGCGACAGGTCGCGTAGGGGCCCCGGGCCGCCGGCATTCCTCGCGCACCAAGAAAGTCCCTCCTTTGCTGTCTGACGCCCTTCGGGTGCGCCGTCGATCGCCTCCGGCCGGGCGATCACCATCGAGGCCGCAATGGTGCGGGCTCGACAGACAAGCTCAAGGAGATTTCCCATGGCCACCATCGGCACCTTCAAGAAGACCGGCTCGAACGAGTACACCGGCGAAATCGTTACCCTCAGCGTCCAGACCAAGAACGTCCGCATCGTCCCCGAAGCCCGGACCAGCGGCGAGAACGCCCCCAGCCACCGCGTCTTCGTCGGCCGCGCCGAGATCGGGGCCGCCTGGTCGAAGCGCTCCAACGAGGGCCGCAACTATCTCGGCCTCAAGCTGGACGATCCGAGCTTCACCGCTCCGATCTACGCCAATCTCTTCGACGACGAGGAAGGCGACGGCTTCAGCCTCATCTGGTCCCGCCCCAGCCGCCGCAACGGCGACTGAGACGCCCCGCAAGCGCCCCGCCCGGCAACCCGGGCGGGGCGTCTTTTCAGCTCTCGGGCAGGTTTGGCGTGCCGCCCCGGTCGTTTCAGCCGGAAGAGAGATGCGCTCCCAAGGCGGCCGCGAGAGCCGCTTCCAACTCGTCGAGCCGATAGGGCTTGCGCAACAATTTCAAGCCGTCTGCGTCGCCATCCCGCTGGCCGTCGCTAAACCCGCTCGTGAGCACGACGGGCAGGCCCGGACGGCGGCGCGCGAGTTCGCGGGCGAGTTCAATGCCGCTCATGCCGCCCGGCATCACCACGTCGGAGAACACCAGATCGGCGGCGTGGCCGTTCTCCAATTGCGCGAGCGCGGCTGGCGCGCTCTCCGCCCGGCGAACCGTGAAGCCGAGCCCCTCCAGCATCTGGCCGGCCAGCTCCGCGACCTCGTCATTGTCTTCAACCAGGAGAATCCGGCGCTCGCCCTTCGGGCCTGGTACCGGAATCGCGGGTGGACTCGCCTCGACAGCCGCCGCGAGCGGAAGGCTGTTGGCGCGCGGCAGGTGAAGGATGATCCTCGTCCCCTCCCCGACACGGCTTCGCACCTTCACATGTCCCCCCGACTGCTTGGCGAAGCCATAGACCTGGCTGAGGCCGAGACCGGTGCCGCTTCCGACCTCTTTGGTCGTGAAGAAGGGATCGAAGATCCGATCCAAGACGTCGGGTGCTATTCCGGTGCCGGTGTCACGAACTTCGATCCGCACGAAATCACCGGTGAGACGACTTTCGCCACGGCCGTCCAGTCGCGCATTGCCAGCGAAGATCGTCACGGTCCCGCCCTGCGGCATGGCATCCCGCGCGTTGACGACCGTGTTGAGGATGGCAAGCTCGAGCTGCGTCTGGTCCGCCATCACCGGCCAGAGGTCTTCCGCAAGCTCGACCTCGAGCGCGATATCCTCGCGCAGAGCGCCTGTCATCAGGATGCGCATATCGTCGAAGCGGGCACGCAAATCGATCGCCTCGGGCGCCAATGACATGCGTCGGGAGAAGGCAAGCAGTTGGCGCGTCAGCGACGCACCCCGCGTGACGGCCTGGCGCATGCCGGAGACGATCCGCTCGCGGCGCTCCGGGTCGGGCGCCCGCCCCAACATGTCCAGCCCGCCAGAGACCACCATCAGGAGGTTGTTGAAGTCGTGGGCGACGCCGCCTGTGAGCTGGCCGATCGCCTCCATCTTCTGCGCCTGGCGGAGCGCCCGCTCGGCCTCCTGCCGCTGTTCCATCTCGACGGCCAGCCTGCGGTTCGTCGCCTCAAGCTCTGCGGTGCGTTCGCGAACCCGTTCTTCGAGCGTCTCATTGAGATCGCGCAGGTCCTGCTCCTGCGCGCGCAACCGCGCCTCAGCACGCTCACGCTCGCGCAAATGGTCGCGCACCTGATATTGCCGCCGTCGCGCCCGGAGCGCCGAATGCAGGGTGCTTACCAGCGTTACAGAGCGAAGCGGCCGCTCCAGCAGCACCAGATTGCCGAAGCCTGCGAAGTGTTCACTGCCGCGTCCGAACCCGGCGCTGCCGCGCGAGCCGCTGGCGGTGACCACGAGGATCGGTGGTTCCGACCACGCCGGCAGCCGCTCAAGACAGGCTTGAAGCATGGCCATGGCCGGCGGCGGTGATACCGCCTCCTCGACGACGATCGCGGCGCCAACCCCTTCTTCCATCGCCCGGCAGAGCTCGGCGAGCGTGGCGACGGTTTGCGTCCCAAGTCCTGCTCGCTCCAAGATCGCCGCGACGGTGGGACCGTCCCGACGCGACGGCGCCAAGATCAGGACGCGCTCATCACGTTCTTCAGCGCCCGGGATTTGCGTCATCACGGGCGTCCGGCATGGCCTGCTTGCTATCAACGAGGGTGGGCGCGCCCGACAGGACCCCACGGAATGAACGAATTGGCGGACCGACGCTGACGCCCTCGCCAGATATCAGACGATATTCGCGAATCGTCGTCTCGTGCCGGCCGCTGCGGCTCTTCAAGACCGATATCGCCTTGCGTACCTCGCCTTCAGCCTCGAAGTAACGCAGCAGGACGATGCCGTCGGCGAGGAAGCTGAGATCAATCGGCGCCGCCACGTCGCCGACCATGCCGTGCTGGGCCATGATCAGGATGGTGACCACCCCTTGATTCCCGAGATACGCCAGCAGCTCGTGCATATGCAGGATGAGCGCCTGCTCCTCCGGCATCGACGCCATATAGCTGTTGAGGCTGTCGATCACGACCAGCTTCGCGCCCGCCTCGACGTTGCGCTTCACCTTGTCGACGAACTCGCCCGGTGACAGCGTCACCGGGTTGATCTGCTCCCAGACAAGCGTTCCGCTCTCTCTCGCCGCCTCGATCTCCATGCCGAGCCCTGCGGCTCGCGCCTCGGCGGTGCGGTAGTTCTCGTCGAAAGCGAAGATCGCCACCCGCTGCTCCTGGCGCGCCGCCGCCATCGTGTACTGCAGCGCGAGCGACGACTTGCCGACCCCCGACGGACCGAGCAGGAGCGTACTGGTCCCGCGCTGAAGCCCTCCGCCGAGCATCTCATCGAGCGGCCCGACATCGCTCCGCAGCACATCTGCCGTGAACTCGGTCCGATGCTCGGCCGCGATCAGGCTCGGGTACACCAAAATACCGCCCTTGCAGATTGCATAGTCATGATAGCCGGTGCGGTAATCGACACCGCGCAGCTTGGCGACGCACATGCGGCGGCGAAACACGCCGTATTGCATCCGCCGCTGCTCGAGGGTGACGACGCCATGGACGATGCTGTGCAACTGAAGACCTTGCGCGTTGTCGGTGAGATCATCGAGCGCCAGGACGGTGCATTGCTGATCGGCGAAGAAACGCTTCAAGGTCAGCAGCTGGCGGCGGTAGCTTAAAGAGTCGAGCGCGAGGAGACGCAATTCGGTCAGGGCATCGATGACCAGGCGGTCCGGCCGGAGCGCTTTCACCTTGTCGATGATCAGACCGACGGTGTGGTCGAGCTCGACCTCGGCGGCGTGGATGATGCCCTGCTGCTGCTCCAGGTCGGCTTCCAGCGGCGCGACCTCCAGGATGGTCAAGCCATTCAGGTCGAGGCTGTGGCTAAGTGCGGTGGCGCGCAGCTCGCGCTCGGTTTCCGACAGCGTGATGTAGAGGCATCGCTCGCCCGACCGGACGCCTTCCAGGAGGAACTGCAGCGCGAGCGTGGTCTTGCCGGAGCCCGGGGTGCCCTCGACCAGGTACATATGTTCGCGCGCCAACCCGCCATGCACGACGGAATCGAAACCGGCGATGCCACTCGCGGCCAAGCGATCCAGTTGCGGTCGGTCTTCCACGGTCGACGCTCCCCGGTGCAAACGCGCTTGGAGCGCGCGGCCGGGTCGCACGACCTCAGTTCGTCACAAGGCCAGCCCCTTTGGCGCAAGACTCCATCGCAGCCTGTAACTTTACAAAGCCGGTTTGGTTCAAACAAGCTTGCCTGATCTTGCAGATGTCTGGGACTGCGCGTCGCCCAAAGGTCGCGATCAGCCCGACGAAGCTGTTTCTTCATCGAAAAGTTGCCCAACCACGACCGTGTGGTTCTTGACCTCCGGCCGCCCCATTCCCAAATTTCTGGCGCGCCGGACGCTCGATTGAGGTCCGGCTCCGAGGGGCGTCCGGCGCTCCGGGCGCACCTCATTCAACCATGTTGCTTTGAGAAAGGACATGACGATGAACGTGCGTGATCTGATCCACTGGGGTCGGGAAACCGATCAGACCCCGACCGCCTATCGGAGCGGGACCCCGAGCCCGTTCTTGTCGCTCCATCGCGACATGAACCGCCTGTTCGATGAGGCCTTCCGCGACTTCGGCGCGCCCGGTCTTTTCGGCCGCACCCCGGCGTGGCCAAGCGTCGAGGTGACGGAGACCGAGAAGGACGTGCGTATCGCCGCAGAACTCCCCGGCCTGGAGGAGAAGGACGTCGAGGTCCTGATCGAGGACGGCGTCCTGACGCTCCGCGGCGAAAAGCGCTCCCACACCGAAGACGCGGCGCGGCAGTTCAGCGAGCGGACCTATGGCCGCTTCGAGCGCCGCATCGGGCTCGGCTTCGACGTCGAGGAGGAGAAGGTCGCTGCCGACTTCAAGAACGGCGTGCTGACCGTCACCCTGCCGAAGTCCGAAAGGGCTCAGTCCAAAGCCAAGCGCATCGCCATCAACGGCGGCGCCCAGGCGCAGTAAGCCTGACGAGGCCAGGGGGCAGACCCAGCCGGGTCCCCCCCGGCCTTTCCTTCGCCGTTCGCGGGAGGGACAGGTCGTGAGCTATGTTTGGAGAGAAATAGAACCCGCGCAGCCCCTGCCCGAGACAAGTCGCACCGACCTCGGCCGCCGGGCGCCGCGTGCGCACGACCCGGACTCGGTGTTTCCTCCCGATGCCGTCGCTCGGATCTTTCGCCCCTCACGCTCGGTCATGACCTCGGGCAAGGCGCGCACGAAGCATTGGATTCTCCGCTTCGAACGGCGAACCCCACCCTTCATCGAGCCTTTGATGGGTTGGACGGGTGGTGACGATCCGCTGACGCAGGTCGAGCTCCGGTTTCCGACTCTCGAATCCGCGGTCGCCTACGCCCGACGCCAGGGTCTAACCTATGTCGTGAACTAAGCAGATCCGCAAGCGCCGGCGCGGCGGCGACCGGCAATTCGGCGCGCGCCCACCGCCATTCTGGTGCGCTGAATCCTCCTTGGGCTTGTGGAGGCGGACGGCTCGATCCCCCTCCGAGAACAGTCGATTTGCGCTCATACCTAGGGGTCTGACGATACGGCTCATCTGATCCACTGGGCCAGACATCAGCAACGGATCAGGCGACCGAATCAGGTCGGCCGCTCCACCCGGAAAAGGTGCCCCGAAACGGAAAAACACTGGCGGCTCTGGCACCAGGACGACTATTATAGTCGTAGTTCTGGCGTGCACGTTCGTGTCGGTGGGAGGTGATCATGCATGATCACCGCCCGACAGTCGCGGGCCGCACGCGCGCTGCTCGGTTGGAACCAGGAGACGCTCGCTGACAAGGCCCAGGTTTCTTTGACCGCGCTCAAACGCCTCGAATCCGTCAACGGTCTCGAGGTGTTCGAAAGCACGCGCGATCAGGTCCGTCGGGCCCTGGAACGAAGCGGCATCGTCCTCCTCACCTCCGACCAGGGTGAAGGAGTCATGCTTGTCCGTGCGAAGATCGGCTCAGCAACTTGAGGTGCGCCCTACCTGGCGACCCGGCGGTGATGCCGCGCGTTCATCGGGTGATGTCCCCCATCGCCCCTCGCATGTCGCAGAATTCTGGATATGGTTAACCGCTGATTCAGCGGCGCTCATCACGGCGGGGGGAACGCATGACCCAGCAAGAATTCCTTGATCAGCCGCCGGAGAGCCCGGCGCTGACCGCCTACGACCGCACGCATGTGAAGCTCTATTTGCGCCTGCTCGACGCCGACACCGATGGAGCCGACTGGCGAGAGGCGGTCGCGTTGCTGTTCGGCATCGATCCGGACCGCGAGCCCGAACGGGCCCAACGCGTTCACCACAGCCACCTGGCGCGCGCGCGCTGGATGACCGAGCACGGCTACCGCCAGCTCGTCCGTGAAGGCCATCACTAAGCGCGATGCCGCCGCGGCATCACCCATTGCCGACGCGCTGACTTCCCGCGCCTCGCTCAACCGTGGATCGTCTCTTCCCCGTCCCGCACGCGTGCGACCAGGAGGATACCGATGACGCCCGACACGTCCGGGTGGCGCACTTCACCCGGCTACGATTTCCTCGACCAACTCATTGCCCCGGACCTCGCCTGGGAATGTCTGCGCCGCAACCGCGATTATCAACGCGATTACGCTGACACCGAGCGGCCCGCCACCAGCCTGCAGATCATCACCGAGGGAGTGCGCCTGCGATGGGGGTTGCGATTTCCCCGTCCCACCGATCCTCAACGCAACTGAGACGACGGTGTTCTGGGCGCCGGAGATTGATCCAGGCAGCGTCATTGTAGCAGCGGTTCCGCCGATCCCGGGTTTGGACGGCGGATTGTCTTCTGGCCGAGAGCTTGGCGACGCCCGTGCAGGCGTCGACGGGCTCAGCATGGTCTACGGACGCGGACCGAAAGCCGTCCGCCTCCTTCTTGTCGACGCTGCCGTTCCCACCCAGCCCCTCGCGGCGCTCGTCCCCCTCGGCGCAGACGGGCTCGACCGGATCGAAGCTGTGACACGGCTATGGCGCGCCCTCAACAAGCGGTCCGTACCGCCGGACGGCCGTCTCACCGCCCAGCAGCGACGCCGGCTGCGTTACATGCTGCAAGCGGTTGACGGGCACATGAACGGCGCAAGTTATCGCGAGATCGCCGCCGCGATCTACGGTGCTTCACGGGTCGGCGAGGCCGCGTGGAAGACCTCCGCGCTTCGAGACAGCACCATCGACCTCGTCAAGGACGGCGCAGCGCTGATCGCCGGCGGCTATCGCAAGCTGCTGCGCAGCCGACGCCGTACCTGAACGCCCAAAGGGGTGCGATTTAAGCCCACCCATCTTCGCCATCCCCCCGCGCGGCAGCTCTTCGCCACCATGGCCTTCGCTCGCCGCTAATCGCCAGCGGCCTCACCGAACGCCCCGGAGGCCCGATCATGTCCGCCAACGCAGCCGGCTTGCCGCCGCGCTATCTCCGCACACCCGAAGCCGCACGTTTCCTCGGTCTGTCCGGCCGCACCCTGGAAAAACACAGGACCTATGGCACTGGTCCCGCCTATCGCAAGCTCGGCGGCCGTGTCGTCTACGCCGTCGACGACCTGCAGGCCTGGGCCGATCGCGGCGCGGTCACCTCCACCTCCGACCCGCGCGGGAGCGTCCTTCCCGCCAAGCGCCATGAACCTGCGGCGCCGGTCCGCGCCGGCCGCCAGGCCCGTTGAGACGTCCCCGGATGTCACCGCCTCGCCCACGCCACGAACGCGAGCAGCTCGATCTCTTCCGAGCGCTGCCCGGCGGCCTGGCGCCCAGGGATGCGCAGGATCTCATGGCCTATCCGTTCTTCTCGCTCGCCAAATCGAAGCGCCTCGCGCCGATCGCCTTCAAGGCGGGTCCGGTCGTCATCCGGGTCGAAGCCGTGCCGGAGCACGGCATGGCGACCATCTGGGACGCCGACGTGCTGATCTGGGCCGCGAGCCAGATCGTCGAGGCGCGTGATGCCGGCCTGCGCCCGTCGCGGCTGATGGGGACGACGCCCTACGAGATCCTGAACTTCATCGGTCGCGGCGTGTCTCTACGCGACTATGACCGCCTGAAGGCGGCGCTCGACCGGCTGCAATCGACCACGATCGCGACTTCGATCCGCCAGCCCAATGAGCGGCGGATGCACCGCTTCTCCTGGATCAACGAGTGGAAGGAGAAGGCCGACGCGCGCGGCCGGCCGCACGGCCTCGAACTGATCGTGCCCGACTGGTTCTACGCCGCGGTGCTCGACGACGCGCTCGTGCTGACCATCGACCGCGCCTATTTCGACCTCACCGGGGGCCTTGAGCGCTGGCTCTATCGGCTCGTCCGCAAGCATGGCGGTCGCCAGGAGCACGGCTGGCGCTTCGACTTCGCGCACCTCCACGCCAAGTCGGGCAGCCTCTCGCCGCTCAAGCACTTCGCCTACGACCTGCGCGACATCGTCCGCCGCCAGCCGCTGCCCGGCTATCGCTTGCGCATCGAGCCGTGCGCCGGCGGCCCTGAAATCCTGTCCTTCGTCACCACCGATCCCGACGCGCTCGGGACACCGCGGCGTCACCGCCGGTCGCCAATTCGATCAGGGGATAAGCTGTGAATCGTCTCGTGCTATCGGGGACCGCCCCTATCGTGCCATCGGGGACCCGATTCTCGTGCTATCGGGGACCGGAATCGCCGATTCCAGGTTTCGATTCAGCAGCTTGGGGCCCCCGTAACTTACCTAACCTAGATTCCTTCGGAATCTTTCTAACGCGGCCGCCGTTTTGCACGCCTGCGGATAACCACCAGGCCCTGCTCCGGAGCGCGTCATGATCGTCGCGCTCCTCAACCAGAAGGGCGGCGTCGGCAAGACAACGCTCGCTTTGCATCTCGCCGGCGAATGGGCACGCCACGGCCTGCGCGTCACCCTGATCGACGCGGACCCGCAAGGCTCCGCGCTCGATTGGTCGCAGCAGCGCGCCCGTGAACGCCTGCCGCGCCTGTTCGGCGTCGTCGGTCTGGCGCGAGACACCCTCCACCGTGAAGCACCCGAGCTGGCGCGGGACGCCGATCACATCGTCATCGACGGCCCGCCGCGCGTCGCCGGGCTGATGCGATCGGCCTTGCTCGCCGCCGATCTGATCCTGATCCCGGTACAACCGTCGCCGTTCGACGGCTGGGCGTCCGCCGAGATGCTGTCGCTGCTCGGCGAGGCGCGCATCTACCGCCCGCATCTCGCCGCACGCTTCGTGCTCAACCGCTGCGCCGCGCGCACCGTCATCGCCCGCGACACCGCCGAGACGCTCGCCGACCACGATCCGCCGCTGCTGGCTTCCACCATCGGCCAGCGCGTCGCCTTCGCCGACACCGCCCAATCCGGACGGCTCGTCTCGGAGGTCGACGGACACAGCCGAGCGGCGCGCGAGATCACCGCCCTCTGCGCCGAAATCGGGAGGATCACATGGTGACCGAGCGGTCGTCGAAGCGTGCCTTCGCCAAGCGTCCCGCTGATCCGGACAGCTGGATCAAGGCCTGCGACCCGCAACGGCCGCGAAGCGGCGATGCCGCCGCCTTCACGGCCCGGCTAACCATCGACGTCACGCCGGAGCTGCGCGGACGGATCAAGATCGCCGCGTTCCAGCGTGCGCAAACCGTCGCCGACATGCTGCGCGCGCTGCTCGCGCGTGAGTATCCCGAGAACGCAGGAGGTGATCAATGATCGCCCCCGACGCCAGCCCCGCGAGGCGCGACCAGAGCTCCGCCGACGCCGCATCCGACCCGCTCACCCACGTCGAGCTGACCTGGATCGAGAAGCGGCAGGAGGACTGGATCCGGTTCGGCCGCCACGCGCGCGAACAGATTCTCGATCGCCGCCGACGGGTCGTCAGCTTCCCACCCGGAAGTACGTTTGCCCTGGTCCGGTGGGCGGCCAACGACTTCGGCACGATCCTCTCCAACATCTCCATTGCCTGGGCCGTGGGGCGCGGCGAGGCCTTTCAGACGCTGCCATCGGTGCGTCCTGGCGCGGACATCCTGCTGACGGTGGATGGATGGCCGAAAGTCGAGCGCGTGCTGCAGACCATCGACGCCGTCGAGCACCGCGGCCTCGATCCTGCCGACGCCGCGCCGGATTACTGGCGACATGTCCACAACCGGCTCGCCGCCGGGTTGGAGCCGCGGACCTATACCGCCGCGCGGCACGGCGCGTTCCGCCTGCGCGTGAGCGTCGCGCCATGACGCGCTTCGACTATGTGGTGACAACGGTCTTGGCCGTGATCTTGATCGGCGGGCTCTCGGCGCTGCCGATCGCGCCGAGGCTGATCTGGAATGCCTCCGCCAGCACGCCGATCGGCCTCTATGCGATCGAGCGCTCGCCGCGCCTTGAGGTCACCGACCTCGTCGCCGTGGACGCCCCGGAACCGCTCGCGTCCTTCCTCGCCGGGCGTGGCTATCTGCCCCGCGGCGTGCCGCTCCTGAAGCGCGTCGCCGGCCTTCCCGGGCAACGGGTTTGCCGCGCCGGCGCGCAGGTCAGCGTCGACGGCGTGCCGATGGGAGACGCGCTGGCGCGCGACCGGCTCGGTCGCGACCTGCCGATCTGGCAGGGCTGCCGCCGTATCGAGGCGGGCGAGATCTTCCTCATGAACTGGTCCGTCGAGGACAGCCTCGACGGCCGCTACTTCGGTCCGCTTCCCACGGGCACGATCATCGGCCGCGCGATGCCGGTGTGGACCGACGAAGACGGCAGCGGCCGTTTCGAATGGCGCGCGCCAACACGATGACCGCGCGCCGATCCTCTTCCCCACCACCAGCAGAAGGAGCCTTTCCATGGCGCTGATCGGTCATTTCACCCGCACCAAGTCCGGCTATTCCGGCCACATCCGAACGCTCACGCTGGATGCTGCACTCGTCCTCCTCCCGGCCGATCCGTCCGACGCCGAGAATGCGCCCGACTTCCGCGTCCATCTCGGCGATGAGGACGGCCCGGAGGTCGGCGCCGGCTGGAAACGCACCGGCGAGAAGGCCGGCGACTATGTCTCGCTGCTGCTCGACGATCCCACGCTGGCACGCCCGATGCGCGCCAACCTGTTCCAGTCGGGCGACGACAAATCGGCTTGGGGCCTGAACTGGAGCCGTCCGCCCAAGCGCAACGAGCAGGACTGAGCCGATGTGGAGATTTCGCCGCTCGCATGAGCCCTCGACGGACACCGGGCGGTTACGCGCCGCCCGGCGTCTCTCCCCGCTTCTCGTTTCCGGCCTGCTGATCCAGCTCGGCCCGCCCGCAGCCGCACTCGGCCAGACACCGCAGATCGTCCGCTCGGTTCCAGCCGATCCGTTTGCCGCCTTCGTCACCGAAGCGGCGCAGCGCTTCGGCGTTCCGGAGAGCTGGATCCGCGCCGTCATGCGCGTCGAAAGCGCCGGCGAGGTGCGCGCGATCTCTCCGGCGGGCGCGATGGGGTTGATGCAGATCATGCCCACGACCTGGGTCGATCTGCGTACCCGTCACCGGCTCGGGAGCGACCCCTACGACCCCCGCGACAACATCCTGGCGGGGGCCGCCTATCTGCGCGAAATGCACGACCGCTACGGCTCGCCCGGCTTCCTCGCGGCTTACAATGCCGGTCCCGGCCGCTACGACGAATACCTCGCGAGCGGCCGAGCCTTGCCGGCTGAGACTCGGGCCTATGTCGCCGCGCTGGCGCCCGTCGTGGGCGGCGGAGAGATCGCCGGCCCCATCAATGTCGCGGCCGCCGATCCGCTCGCATGGACGCGGGCGCCGCTGTTCATCGCGCACAGCGGGAGCACGACGGCTGCCGATCCGGCGCGGACCGAAAGCCGACCGACCGAGGTTTTGGCGACCGCTCCAGTGCGCGAAGCGTCCGCGTCGGCGCCGCAGTCGTCCGGCCTGTTCGTCGCACGACCCGATGGTCGAGGCCCGCGATGACCGCACCAAGCCGTTCTCGCAGTCTAGCGTGCCCCGGCGTTTTCTGGCGACCTTCGGGAGGAGAAGCATGCAACACAACCGCACGATGGCAGGATAAAGGGGCGCGATGTGCGCTTCGGGTCGGTCGTGCTTTTTCAGGGACTTATGCGGCAAATTCGCGATGTGCGCCTGAGAGGCGCAGCCTGCGACTTCGGTATTCTCCTCAGCAAATCAGCGCGATCGCGCGATGTGCGGGCTGGGCACAATGAGCGGCGAGGACGAGTTCCGCATCCGGCCGGGCCGCATCCGCTCGACCAGCGCGCAACGGGCGCGACCCTTCATCGCCCAGGCGCTGGCCGCCGCCCAGCGCGCCGGCGGATCGGTCTCACGCAAGGGCGCGATCGGACCCGGCCATCGCTCGCGCTTCGGCCGCGGTCAGCGCGCCTCGGTCCAGGCCAATCGCTTTATCACCGCCCGATCGCGGGGCGCCGTGATCAAGGCGCGCGTGGTGCGTCATGCCGGGCGCGGTGCGCCGCTCGCCACGCACTTGGGCTATCTGCGCCGCGAGGGCGTCACCCGGGATGGAGAGAAGGCCCGGCTGTTCGGGCCCGGAAGCGACGACGCCGATCCCAAGGCCTTCTCGGCACGGTGCGAGGAGGACCGCCATCATTTCCGCTTCATCGTCTCGCCCGACGACGCCGTCGAGATGTCCGACCTCAGAGGCTTCACCCGCGAGCTCGTCGG
The DNA here is from genome assembly GCF_049897725.1 of Sphingomonas sp. PSPC2-2. Taxonomy (NCBI): domain Bacteria; kingdom Pseudomonadati; phylum Pseudomonadota; class Alphaproteobacteria; order Sphingomonadales; family Sphingomonadaceae; genus Sphingomonas; species Sphingomonas sp. PSPC2-2. The sequence continues at coordinate 470,291 of NZ_JAFCWU010000001.1, forward strand.
TCAGATGGAGAAGGATCTCGGGACCAGGCTCGAGTGGATCGGCGTCGACCACTGGAATACCGAACACCCGCACGTGCACCTGATCGTCCGCGGCGTGCGCGACGACGGCGAAAACCTCGTCATCTCCCGTGACTACATCAAGGAAGGCATGCGCGATCGTGCGCGCGACCTGATCACCCAGGAGCTCGGAGTCCGGACCGACCAGGACATCCGCCGCACGCTCGAACGCCAGATCACGGCGGAGCGCTGGACCACTCTCGATCGCCAGCTCGCGCGCGACAGCAACCGGACCGGCGTCATCGACCTCGCGCCGCATCCAAACCGCCAGCCCGATGAATTCCATGCCCTCAAGGTCGGACGGCTGCGCAAGCTGGAGTCGCTGGGACTCGCCGACCAGATCGGCCCCGGCCAGTGGTCCGTGTCAGAGAAGGCCGAGGCGACGCTGCGCGAGCTCGGCGAGCGCGGCGACATCATCAAGCGCATCCATCGTGGGCTTTCGGAGCGCGGCATCGAGCGCGGCGCGGCGAGCTACGTCCTGGCCGGCGAGAGCCTCGACGATCCCGTCGTCGGCCGGCTGGTCGCCCGCGGCCTCGACGACGAGCTGAAGGGCACAGCCTTCGCCGTGATCGACGGCGTCGATGGCCGCACCCACCACGTCAGACTCGCCGACCTCGACGGCGCCGGCGACAGTGCGCCGGGCTCGATCGTCGAACTCCGCAAATTCGACGACGCGCGGGGTCAGCGACGCGTCGCGCTCGCGGTCCGCTCGGACCTGGCGATCGACCAGCAGATTACCGCGAGCGGCGCCACCTGGCTGGACCGGCAGGCGATCGCGCGCGAGCCGGTCGCGCTCGGCGGTGGAGGCTTCGGCGCGGAGGTTCGCCAAGCGCTGGACGCCCGCGCCGAACATCTGATCGGGCAGGGCCTCGCCGAACGCCAGGCCCGCGGCGTCAGCTTCCGACCCGGGCTGATCGAGACGCTCCGCCAGCGTGAGCTGGACGCCATCGCGAAACAGTTGGCCACCGAAACCGGCCGCCCGCTGACCCGCGCGGCGGCAGGCGAGTATGTCGCCGGGGCCTATCGGCAGCGCTTCACGCTCGCGTCGGGCCGGTTCGCGATGATCGACGACGGGCTCGGCTTCCAACTCGTGCCTTGGTCCCCCTCGCTGGAAAGGCAGCTCGGCCAGCATGTCTCCGGCGTGTCGCGCGGCGACGGCGGCGTCGACTGGAGTTTCGGCCGCAAGCGGGGCCTCGGACTCTAGTTGGAGTTGGTGATGGTGTGCTTACCGGAAGCCTAGACCCTCCTCGCTTGACAGGGGGCCAGCCTGGCCTGGCCGGCGAGCGTGCCGCCACCTGGATGGCGTCGCGACAGGCTGGCACACTGACAGCGTTCGACCGCGGTGATGACGTTTCCGCCAAACGTAGGCTTCCGCGTTGACCTCAAAGGCCGAGGTGGGCATCGTACTCCGAACCCAAAGGAAGAGTGACATGCCCGTTCCAGAAGGTTTCGCGGTGGTGACGCCGTACATTTTTGTAGATGGGGCCGAGGAATATGTGCGCTTCCTCGAGGCCGCATTCGGCGCGCGCGAAATCGGTAGAAGCATCGCTCCCGACGGGCGCATCGCCAATTGCCAGATGAGATTCGACACCGCGACGATCATGATCAGCGAAGCGTCCGAGGGTTTTCCAGCGAGCTCAGCTGCCTTTTACCTTTACGTCGACGATGCCAATGCAGCGATGGACAAAGCATTGGGGGCTGGCGCCGACAAGATCATGGATACGGCCGACATGCCGTATGGAGATCGGCAGGGGGGCATCAGAGATCCCTCAGGCAACATATGGTGGGTCTCGCAGCGCCTGAGCGACGGGCCTTATTTCTAGCCTCCGGTTCAATCGGTTCTTGTCGCAAAGGCCGACATTCCGGACTCCGCAGGGAGTCGGCTGCTGAGCGCGCCGTTCAAATGCTCACCTTGGGGTTTGCCCGAATAGTCAGTCAGCCTCCCGTCGCCGATATGGCAAAAGCTGCCTATCCGTAGCGCCGCCTTTGGCACGGGCTAGAAGTCCGGCCCCAGGCGATCATCGCGAACCGGCCGATGGCGAGAAATGCCTGCCCCAGCGCAATACGGAGTCAGGTGTCATGCGGGCGCTGGTCTCGGACAATGAAACTTTCTACGCCAAGACCTGTATTCGCGCGCCAAGGTTGCCGGCAATGCGATCCCCGAAAACGCGTCTTGCAATCTGGCCGGCCAAGCACTGACGTCGATGCAGTCACCGTCGAGGAAATCTGCTTGTCTGCCACGAAAATCCTATGGGGTCAGATCCTCACCGTCTTCCTGATCGTGCTCCTGACCACATGGGCGGCGACGCAATGGACGGCTTGGCGGCTCGGCTTCCAGCCGCAGCTCGGCTCACCCTGGTTCGAGCTGTTCGGCTGGCCCATCTACTACCCACCGGCCCTCTTCTGGTGGTGGTATTTCTACGATGCCTATGCGCCGCCGATCTTCGTCGAAGGCGCCTATATCGCCGCATCGGGTGGCTTCATTTCGATAGCGGTCGCGATCGGCATGTCGGTGTGGCGGGCACGCGAGGCCAAGAACGTCGAGACCTACGGCTCGGCGCGATGGGCACGCCCGGACGAGGTGAGGTCCGCCGGGTTACTCGGACCCGATGGCGTGGTGCTCGGCAAGCTCGACCGCGCCTATCTCCGTCATGATGGACCCGAGCATGTGCTCTGCTTTGCTCCGACTCGGTCCGGCAAAGGCGTCGGCCTCGTCGTTCCGTCGCTTCTGACCTGGCCGGGCTCCGCAATCGTCCACGACATCAAGGGTGAGAACTGGCAGCTCACTGCGGGCTTTCGCGCCCGGCACGGCCGGGTGCTGCTGTTCGATCCCACCAATGCGAAGTCGGCCGCTTACAATCCTCTGCTCGAGGTCCGCCGCGGCGAGTGGGAGGTACGCGACGTCCAGAACATCGCCGACATCCTGGTCGATCCGGAAGGGAGCCTGGAGAAACGGAACCATTGGGAGAAGACCAGCCACGCGCTCCTCGTCGGCGCCATCCTCCATGTCCTCTACGCCGAAGCCGACAAGACGCTGGCCGGTGTCGCCGCTTTCCTTTCCGACCCGAAGCGACCGATCGAATCGACACTGGCCGCCATGATGAAGACCGCGCATCTCGGCGAGGCCGGTCCCCACCCGGTCATCGCCAGCGCCGCGCGCGAGCTGCTCAACAAATCGGACAACGAACGGTCAGGCGTGCTCTCGACCGCGATGTCGTTCCTCGGCCTCTACCGCGATCCCGTCGTCGCCGCAGTCACGCGCCGTTGCGACTGGCGCATTACGGATATCATTGGGGGGAAACGACCCACCACGCTTTATCTGGTGGTGCCGCCCTCCGACATCGCGCGCACCAAGCCGCTGATCCGCCTGATCCTCAACCAGGTCGGCCGACGGCTGACCGAGGACCTGCAGGCCAAAGGCGGACGCCACCGGCTGCTCCTAATGCTCGATGAGTTTCCCGCGCTCGGACGCCTGGACTTCTTCGAAAGCGCCTTGGCTTTCATGGCCGGCTACGGCCTGAAGAGCTTCCTGATCGCGCAGTCGCTGAACCAGATCGAGAAGGCTTACGGGCCGAACAACTCGATCCTCGACAACTGTCATGTCCGGGTCAGCTTCGCGACAAACGACGAGCGTACCGCCAAGCGGGTTTCCGATGCGCTCGGAACCGCGACCGAGATGCGCGCGATGAAGAACTATGCCGGGCACCGCCTCTCGCCCTGGCTCGGCCACCTTATGGTCTCGCGCTCGGAGACGGCGCGGCCGCTGCTCACCCCCGGCGAGGTGATGCAGCTCCCACCGGCCGATGAGATCGTCATGGTGGCTGGGACGCCGCCGATCCGCGCAAAAAAGGCGCGCTATTTCGAGGATCGGCGCTTCCAGGAGCGCATCCTGCCACCGCCCTCTTTGGCGAAGTCGCCTGAGGCAAATCCCGACGATTGGAGCGCCTTGCCGTTGCCGCCGTCACCGCAAACCGAACCAGCCGTCGAGCAGGGCGGGACTGACGGTGAGGATCCGACGGGATCGGAGCGCCGCCACCAGCCCGAATTGAGCCACGCCCGGGCGGTCGAGAAGAAGGTCCCGATCGAGAACGAGTTTGCGGCAGATCTCGATGATGACGCCGAAGACGACAGCGCCCGGATCAGCCGGATGAACCGGCTCGTGCAGGGCGTGGCCCGGCAGGTGTCGCTTGATCCCAACGACGGCATGGAGCTGTGAGAGGCGGCGATGGCATCAAGCTCGAAAAAACAGCGCGTGTCCGTCTACCTCGACCCGGAGGTCATGAAGGCGCTGGCGGATTATGCCGCGCGCCGGGATCATTCGCGCTCTCTCGTCGCGGAGGCGGCCATCGCGTCCTTCCTGTCTCCCGACGCCGCCGAGCGGCAGGAGGCGGCCACGACCAAGCGGCTCGATCAACTCGATCGGCGCATGACGCGCATGGAACGCGACCTCGGTATCTCGGTCGAGACACTGGCGGTCTTCGTGCGCTTCTGGCTTACGACCAATCCACCCTTGCCTGAGCCGGCCCAAGCCGCCGCCCGCGCACAGGCCGGCGAGCGCTACGATGCGTTCGTCGCGGCCCTCGGCCGGCGACTCGCCAAGGGCCCGAAGCTGCGACAGGAAATCTCGGAGGACGTTCCTGCAGGCGGCAATTGATCGGTGCCGGGACCACCTCGGCTACGCGACCAGGTTTGCGACGCTCGGGCTCAGGGGGTGAGATTAATGGCCACGTCAAACGCGTCAGGGGGCATCACGCTCTTGAAGTAGAAATCCTCAGCTTCATGCCACTGCCGCTCCCAAGGTCCGATCGCTCCTTCCCGAGCGGCCAACCGCGCCAAGCGCACATCGTCCGGCGCCAAGAGCGCGACGCGCAGATCGAGCAGGTCGGCCAGTTCCGGGCGCGCCGCATAGACCCCTTCCAGGATCACGATCGGCCTTGGGCCGATCCGCGTCGGCTCATCGCGCAGCCGTCCATCGAAAGCGTCCCAGTCGAAGGCGCGCCAACATGCCTCCCGGCCGGCCGCAAGGCCTTCGAGCACCGATCGTTGTCTCGTCCAATCGATGCAGGCCGCTGCGCGCGCTACGGCGCTATCCGCCCGAAGCTCGATCCCGCCCGCATAAAAGTCGTCGCCCTCGATCACGCAGGCCTCGACCCGCTCGGCGAGCGTCCTCGCCAACGTCGATTTGCCGACACCGCTTCTGCCATCAACCGCGACGATCAAGGGCAGCCCCTTACGCTGCGCCGCTTCGGTCATGATCCCGGCCAGCGTGACCTCATCGCTGGCACGCATCATTCGACCACTCCGTTCGCTGATTGCGTCGGGCTGTTCAGCGATCCTCCTTTCAAAGCACCTTCTCCACTTCATCGAGGAGCGCTCTCGTACCTGCTTCCCGGCCAGCGATGTCGCCGTCGAAGTAGGCGCCCTGTTCGGTCAGCTCCAAACGCGTACCGGCGCCATCGGAATTGAAGCTGATGGTGACGAGCGAAGAGGACAGCGGCGTCCCCTCCAGTGTCATGTGGTAGGCGTAGATGAGCGTGTTGCCCTCATCTACGTGCAGCCAGGTCGTGGCGTTCGTGAGGACGACGTCCGCTCCCGGGGGGCTGAACCGGCTGAACTCGACGGCGCCTGCCACGGTCGGTTCGGCTGGCCGATACTCATGGATGGTCCAGCCGTCGGCGAAGACCAGCCACTTGCGCCGCGCGTCGGCCTGCGCGAACGCCGCGAAAACCTTGGCCGGCGGCGCAGAGTAATTCCGTTCGATGGTGAAGCTTCCGTGCTTGATCGGGTTGCCCGTCATCAGAGCCCTCCGGCCAAGGCTTCGAGCTGGCTGAGGCACGTGCCCCAGCCATCATGGAAGCCCATCTCCTCATGCTTCTGACGGTCTGCGTCTGACTTGTGGCGCACCAGTGCCCGATAGCGGGTGCCGCCTTCCACCGCCTCCATCGTGATGTCGGCGGTCATGAAGGTTTCGGAATTCGGACGGAACTCGGGCCCGACCGCATCGGTCCATACCAGACGCTTCCGAGGCTCTGCCAGCAGCACGCAGCCTGGCGTTTCATCCATTTCGGCGCCGTCCGGCGACGCCATCACGACCGAGAAGATTGCCCCGGCGCGGGGGTCGATCGCGACGCGCGCTACCGTCCAGGGTTTCGGTGCGAACCATTGCTTGAGCAGGTCGGGCTCCGTCCACGCGCGCCAGAGCTGGGCGGGTGCGGCGCTGACCGTCCGCTCCAGCACGAGATCGAGTTTGGCATCATGCGTCATTGTTTTCTCCTTCACCGGGTAGATTCGCTAGAAATGCATCGAGGCGGTCGAGACGCGCCTCCCAAAGAGACCGCTGCTGGCCCAGCCAGCCTTCGGCGGCTTTCGCCGTTTCAGCCTTGAGCCGACAGGTACGGATGCGGCCGGCCTTGTCGGATTCAATCCATCCGCCCGCCTCCAGCACCTTCAGGTGTTTGAGGAAGCTCGGCAGCGCCATGTCATGCGGCGCGGCCAGCTCAGAGACAGGCGCGGGGCCGGCCGCCAGCCGGGCGATCACCGCACGGCGGGTGGGATCAGCGAGTCCGTGGAAAATCGAATCAAGGTTAGCCATATGGCTATCTATTGACTTGGCACAGTGCTCGTCAAGATACCTAGCCATATGGAAAGGTGTCTTCCATCCGGCGGAGCGAAGGTCATGATGAAACCAAACGACACGGACGACGTCGTCGCACCAAACCCGTCGAAGCCCCCGAGCCTGTCCGGAGGAGAAAAGTGACTGAACGGCTGTCCCAACGTCTGAAGGCGATCCTCGAAGCCCTGCCTCTCTCGCCCTGTATACGCGTGCTCGAGGTGGGATGCGGTCCCGGAGCGCTGACGCGCGCCATGTCGTCGGCGATCGGCAGCGGGTATGTGCTCGGGATCGACCGGTCAGACCGGGCCGTCGCGCAGGCCATCGCAGGCTCCAAGGAGCAGATCGCTGCCGGCCGTCTGTCATTCCGAACGGTGGCGGCCGAGGATTTCGTGATGGGACCCGGCGAGGCGCCGTTCGATCTTGTCGTGGCGGTCCGCGTCGGCGCGCTCGACGGCCGTCATCCCGCGGCCGGCGCTCGCGCCTGGCCGCGAATTCGCGCGGCGCTTGCCCCAAGCGGACGGATCTTCGTCGATGGCGTTGAGATACCTGCGGAGACGCCAAGGTGAGGATCGTGCCCTTCACGATGGATCGCGCCGAAGACGCATTGCGCCTGATGAACCTGCTTCGGCTCACGCCGATCAGCCTGCCCGAGTTCCTGGACCGCGAGGCACGATGGCCGGCGGGCGATCTGCGTCTGCGCTGGCTTGGTTACGACAATGACCGGGCCGTTGCCTTCGGGCAGATCGCCAACTCGCCCTATGCGCCATCTGATCATCTTGCCGTGCAGGTCGCTGTCGATCCCGATCATCGCGGCCGGGGGAGAGGCAGCACCATGCTCGGCCTTGTGGAGAGCGAAGCCATCGGGCGCGGTTTTCGGGGGCTTGTCGCCACGATACCTGAGGCAGCATCCGGTCCGCAGGCCTGGGCCGAGGCACGCGGGTTTCAGCGCCACGCGCTGCGTTGCGACAGTCTGCTCGACCTTCGGACCTTCGACGGTCAGTCGGCAGTGCCCGCGGGGGTGACGCTCTCGGACATGACCGGAGCCAGCGAGGCGCAGTGGAAGGCGGTGGCGATGCTGTTGCAGACCCTCATCGCCGATGCGCCCGACATGCGAGACCTCCCGTCATGGACGTTGGCGCGCTGTTTTTCGGTACTGCGCGAGACTCCGGCCTCGCGACCGGAATGGGTCGTTGTTGCCCGGTTTAACGGCAGACCCGTCGGCCTCACCATCGGTCACGCTTTGGGCCAGGAGATCTATTCCTACTTCACTGGCGTGTTGCCCGACTGGCGCAGCATGCATGTCGGCCTCGCGCTCAAGCTGCGCCTGATCGCTGCGGCGCAAATGTCGGGCATCACGACGATGCGGACAACGAACCTCGACGCCAATACCGCGGCGCTTCGGCTCAACGCCTCGATTGGCTTCCGTCGCGTTCCCGGCAGCCTGGAGCTGCGCAAGGCTTTGTCCGCGGTCGATTTCGCTACCTCGGCGAAACCCCAGTAACATAGCTAGCTGCGAACTCCGCGCTGGCCGGGATCGGCTTGATGATGTCGATCAGCACCCCGTTGGGGTCGCTGGTGATGAAGTGGCGCTGGCCGAAGTCCTCATCGCGCAAGGACAGGAGAATAGGGATCCCGTCGGCAACAACCTGGCCATGCACGGTGTCAACATCGTCGACTTCGAAATTGAGAAGGATGTCCGACGCGCGTCCGCGCGCGACGTAAGGTCGCGTGGTACTGCGCGCGATCTATCCGATTCCGACGTATTCGCACCCAATCGCAGACGGTCTTTCTTACAAGCGATCCTGGCCATGAGAGTGCCCAGAAGCTCTCTGCGATATGATCGCGGAAGTGATCGAGTACGGGGTTCGAGAGCTACAGCACATTCGAGATATCTCTTTAGCGCCATTGGACGATTTCCAAAGTTGGGCACGCTGACCGGCGAAGGATCGCAAGCTATTCCGCAGGTCCGCCTTTTCCCTGTATTTCTACGCTACGGTTCTACGAACGCATTCCCTTGTTGCCGCGCCCACATTTCTGCCTCTTCTACTCATCCCCGATCCAGGGCCGCTCGTCCGCGGTCCTTTCACGAACGGGGACGACATGGCGGCTTCTCACCAGCGATCCGAGGCGAGCTTACGCGGCGCGCGCATGTTGCGCACCGCGCTCGGCCCCGCCATCGCCGGATTCCTGGAAGACCCCACAGTCGTCGAGGTGATGCTCAACCCCGACGGGCGGCTCTGGATCGACCGCCTGTCCGAGGGGCTGTCTGATACGGGAGAGTGCCTGTCCGCCGCCGACGGCGAGCGTATCGTGCGCCTGGTGGCGCATCACGTCGGCGCCGAGGTTCATGCCGGCGCACCACGCGTCTCGGCCGAGCTGCCCGAAACCGGAGAGCGGTTCGAGGGGCTGTTGCCGCCCGTCGTGGCGGCGCCGGCCTTCGCGATCCGCAAGCCCGCCGTCGCGGTCTTTACGCTGCAGGACTACGTCGCGTCCGCGATCATGTCGGCGGATCAGGCCGACGTCCTTCGTCGCGCCGTGGCCGATCGGCGCAACATCCTCGTGGCCGGCGGCACCTCGACCGGCAAGACCACGCTCACCAACGCCTTGCTCGCCGAGATCTCAAAGACCGCCGACCGCGTCGTCCTGATCGAGGACACGCGCGAGCTGCAATGCGCGGCCCCAAACCTGGTCGCGATGCGCACCAAGGATGGCGTCGCCACCCTCTCTGAGCTGGTCCGCTCGTCGCTGCGCCTGCGCCCAGACCGTATCCCCATCGGTGAGGTGCGCGGGTCCGAGGCGCTCGACCTCTTGAAGGCCTGGGGCACCGGCCACCCTGGCGGCGTCGGCACAATCCACGCCGGCACCGCGCTAGGCGCGCTACGCCGCCTCGAGCAGCTCATCCAGGAAGCCGTCGTCACCGTCCCGCGCGCCCTGATCGCCGAGACGATCGATCTGGTCGCGGTGCTGAGCGGCCGCGGGTCCAATCGCCGCCTGGCCGAACTCGCCCGGATCGAGGGCCTCCGTCCCGACGGCGACTACCACGTAACCCCCGCAACCCAGCCCCCCTCAGGAGATCCCGCATGATCCGCCGGTCCTTGGCCCTACGTCGCCGCCTCACAACGGCGGTCAGTCTCGCGCTTTTCAGCGTTGCGTTCGCGCCGGCCGCCCACGCCTCCGGCTCGTCCATGCCGTGGGAGCAACCGCTCAATCAGATCCTGCAGTCCATCGAAGGACCGGTCGCCAAGATCATCGCGGTGATCATCATCATCGTCACCGGCCTGACGCTCGCGTTCGGCGACACCAGCGGCGGCTTCCGCAGGCTGATCCAGATCGTCTTCGGCCTCTCGATCGCGTTCGCGGCCTCGAGCTTCTTCCTGTCGTTCTTCTCCTTCGGCGGCGGGGCGCTCGTTTGATGACGGGCCTTGCCGACAGCGCCGGCGAAGTGCCTGGCTTCAGCGTCCCGGTGCACCGCGCCTTGACGGAGCACATCCTGCTTGGCGGCGCGCCGCGCTCGATCGCCATCCTCAATGGCACGCTGGCGGCGGCGCTCGGCCTCGGATTGCGCCTCTGGCTGGTGGGCTTGGGCCTCTGGGCGGTAGGGCACCTTGCCGCCGTCTGGGCGGCCAAGCGCGATCCGCAGTTCGTCGACGTGGTGCGCCGCCACCTGCGCCTCCCCGTTTTCCTGAACGTCTGAGGCCGGCCGATGATGAACCTCGCCGAATATCGCCGGACCTCGACCCGCCTCGCCGATTTCCTGCCCTGGGCGGCGCTGGTCGGCGAAGGCGTTGTCCTCAACAAGGACGGCAGCTTCCAGCGCACCGCTCGCTTTCGCGGGCCCGATCTCGACTCCGCGGTGCCGGCCGAGCTGGTCGCCGTCGCCGGCCGGCTCAACAACGCCTTCCGTCGGCTGGGTTCCGGCTGGGCGATCTTCGTCGAGGCGCAGCGGCACGGCGTCGGCGCCTATCCAGCAAGCCGCTTTCCCGAGGCCGCGTCCGCGCTGGTTGACGCTGAGCGCCAGGCCGACTTCGAGGAAGACGCCTCGCACTTCGAGTCGAGCTACTTCGTCACCTTCGTCTTCCTGCCCCCGGCCGAAGACGCTGCGCGCGCCGAGAGCTGGCTCTACGAAGGCAAGGCCGATAAGGGCGTTGACGCCTGGGAGGCGTTGCGCGGCTTCGTCGATCGCACCAACCGCGTGCTCCAGCTCGTCGAGAGCTTCATGCCCGAGTGCGCCTGGCTCGATGATGGCGAGACGCTCACCTACCTACATTCGACCGTCTCGACCAAACGCCACCGCGTGCGCGTGCCCGAGACGCCGATGTATCTCGACGCGCTGCTGGCGGACCAGCCGCTGACCGGCGGCCTCGAGCCGCGACTCGGCGAGGCCCATCTGCGCGTGCTCACCATCGTCGGCTTCCCGACCGCGACGACGCCCGGCCTGCTCGACGATCTCAACCGCCTCGCCTTCCCCTATCGCTGGTCGACGCGCGCGGTGCTGCTCGACAAGACCGACGCCACCAAGCTGCTGACAAAGATCCGGCGGCAATGGTTCTCCAAGCGCAAGTCGATCGCCGCGATCCTGAAGGAGGTGATGACCAACGAGGCCTCCGTGCTGGTCGACACCGATGCCGCCAACAAGGCGGCCGATGCCGATCTCGCGCTGCAGGAGCTCGGCGCCGACTACACCGGCCAGGCCTATGTGACGGCGACCGTCGCCGTCTGGGACGCCGATCCGCGCGTCGCGGCAGAGAAGCTGCGCCTGGTCGAGAAGGTCATTCAGGGTCGCGACTTCACGGCGATGCCTGAGACGGTCAACGCCGTCGATGCCTGGCTCGGCTCCCTGCCGGGCCACGTCTACGCCAACGTCCGGCAGCCGCCAATCTCGACACTCAACCTTGCCCACATGATCCCCCTGTCAGCGGTGTGGGCGGGGCCGGAACGGGATGAGCATTTCGGTGCGCCCCCCTTGCTGTTCGGCAAGACCGAAGGCTCCACCCCGTTCCGGTTTTCCCTTCACGTCGGCGACGTCGGCCACACCCTGGTGGTCGGCCCGACCGGAGCCGGCAAGTCCGTCCTGCTGGCGCTGATGGCGCTGCAGTTCCGGCGATACCCCGGTTCGCAGGTCTTCGCCTTCGACTTCGGCGGCTCGATCCGTGCGGCCGCGCTCGCTTGTGGTGGCGACTGGCACGATCTGGGAGGCAGCTTGACCGAAGCCGCGGCCGACAGCGTGTCGTTGCAGCCGCTCGCCCGCATCCACGAGGTGCCCGAGCGCGCCTGGGCCGCCGACTGGATCGTCGCCATCCTGATGCGCGAGGGCGTGACCATCTCGCCCGAGGTGAAGGAACATCTCTGGACGGCCTTGACCTCGCTGGCGAGCGCGCCAGTGGTCGAGCGCACGCTTACCGGGCTCGCCGTCCTCTTGCAATCGAACGACCTCAAGCAGGCGCTCCGACCCTACTGCATCGGCGGCGCCTATGGTCGCCTGCTCGATGCCGAAAGCGAGCATCTCGGGCAAGCATCGGTGCAGGCGTTCGAGACTGAAGGCCTGATCGGCACCGGCGCGGCGCCGGCCGTGCTCGCCTATCTGTTCCACCGCATCGAGGACCGCCTCGACGGCAGCCCGACCTTGCTGATCGTCGACGAAGGCTGGCTGGCGCTCGATGACAAGGGATTCGCCGGCCAGCTTCGGGAATGGCTGAAGACGCTCCGGAAGAAGAACGCCTCGGTCGTATTCGCCACGCAGTCGCTGTCGGACATCGATGGATCGGCCATCGCGCCCGCCATCATCGAGAGCTGCCAGACCCGGCTGCTCCTGCCGAACGAGCGGGCAATCGAGCCGCAGATCACCGCGATCTACCGGCGCTTCGGCCTCAACGACCGGCAGATCGAGATCCTCGCCCGGGCCATGCCCAAGCGCGACTATTACTGCCAGTCCCGCCGCGGCAACCGGCTGTTCGAGCTCGGCCTCGGCGAGGTCGCGCTGGCGCTCTGCGCCGCGTCTTCCAAGACCGACCAGGCCGCCATCGAGCGCGTCCTCGCCGAGCACGGCCGCGACGCCTTCCTCGCCGAATGGCTGCGCCTGCGCGGCGTCGGCTGGGCCGCCGACCTGATCCCCGGCCTCACCAACCTGGAGACCCGACCATGATCCTTCGTCGCTCGCGCGCGGCCCTTTTGGCCGCCAGCATCTTCGCCGTGCCCGTCGCGTTGTCGCCGGTCCTCACCACCCCGGCCGCTGCGCAGTGGGTGGTCTACGATCCGACCAACTACGCCCAGAACGTCCTTCAGGCGGCGCGCGCGCTGCAGCAGATCAACAACCAGATCACCTCACTGCAGAACGAAGCGCAATCGCTGATCAATCAGGCGCGCAATCTGGCCAGCCTCCCCTACTCCTCGTTGCAGCAGCTTCAACAGTCCGTGCAGCGGACCCAGCAGCTCCTGAATCAGGCGCAAAACATCGCCTTCGACGTCCAGCAGGTCGACCGCGCCTTCCAGTCGACCTACGGCAACGCCTCACTCTCCGCGTCTGACGCCCAGCTCGTCGCGCAAGCCCGCGAGCGCTGGCAGAACACGGTCGGCGGTTTGCAGGACGCAATGCGGGTGCAGGCGGGCGTCGTCGGCAATATCGACACCAACCGCACGCAGATGTCGGCGCTGGTCGGCCAGAGCCAGGGCGCCACCGGCGCGTTGCAGGCGACCCAGGCCGGAAACCAGCTCCTCGCACTCCAGGCGCAACAGCTCGCCGATCTCACCGCCGTCGTCGCCGCCAACGGCCGCGCGCAATCGCTCTCGGAAGCCGAACGCGCGGCGGCCGCCGAACAGGGCCGCGAGCAGCGCCGACGGTTCCTGACCCCCGGCGTCGGCTATCAACCCGGCAACGCCCGGATGTTCCCAAGCGGCAACTGAGGGCGAGCTCATGGACGGCAAGCTTTTCGCACGGGTGGGCGCCATCGTCTTCGTCGCGGTCGCAATCACCGCGACGGCGATCGAGATGACCCGGAAAGAGGAAGAACCGGGGGCAACGTTCGCGCGCGCCGCCGTCGCGGCGGCGACCGACCCACTGCGCGCGGAGCTGATCCGGTGCCAGCGCCTCGGCGAAGCCGGTCCCCGCGATCCGGCCTGCCTCACCGCCTGGGCGGAAAGCCGCGAGCGGTTCCTTGCTCCCGGCGCGCGGCCGGGCGTGCGCACCACCCCGGCCACCGAGGTTCCGCCGACGCCGCCCGACGCGGCTGGAATTCGCTCCATGCCGGATGATCCGATCCGCAAGGAAATGGCGCCGCAGCTGGACGAGGCCCGATAGCATCATGGGCGGCACCGGCGTCATCGACCATTTCCTCGAGGTCTTCACCCGCTACATCGACAGCGGGTTCGGCCTGCTCGGGGGCGAGGTCGCGTTTATCGCGACCACGCTGATCGTCATCGACGTAACGCTCGCCGCCCTGTTCTGGAGCTGGGGCGCCGACGACGACATCATGGCGCGCCTGGTCAAGAAGACCCTGTTCGTCGGCGTGTTCGCCTACATCATCGGCAACTGGAACAACCTCGCGCGGATCGTCTTCGAAAGCTTCGCCGGCCTCGGCCTGAAGGCCTCCGGCACCGGTTTCACTACCGCCGATCTGCTGCGCCCCGGCAAGGTCGCGCAGACCGGGCTGGATGCCGGTCGACCGCTGCTCGACTCGATCTCCAGCCTGATGGGCTACTGGTCGTTCTTCGAGAATTTCATCCAGATCGCCTGCATGTTCCTCGCCTGGGCGCTGGTGCTGCTCGCCTTCTTCATCCTCGCCATCCAGCTCTTCGTCACCTTGATCGAGTTCAAGCTGACGACGCTCGCCGGCTTCGTGCTTATCCCCTTCGGCCTGTTCGGCAAGAGCGCCTTCATGGCCGAGCGGGTGCTCGGCAACGTCATCTCGTCGGGCATCAAGGTCCTGGTGCTCGCCGTCATCATCGGCATCGGCTCGACGCTGTTCTCCGAGTTCACGGCCGGTTTCGGCGGCGCCAATCCGACCATCGACGAGGCCATGGCCATCGTGCTCGCCGCACTGTCGCTGCTCGGCCTCGGCATCTTCGGGCCCGGCATCGCCAACGGGCTGGTGTCCGGCGGTCCGCAGCTCGGCGCCGGCGCCGCGGTCGGGACCGGGCTCGCGGCAGGCGGCATGATCGCCGCCGGCGGCGCCGCGGCCGGTCTGGCCGCCGGTGGTGTCGGAGCCGTGGCCGGCGGCGCGGCCGCCGCCGCGCGCGGCGGCGCCGCGATGGCGGGCGGCGCGTCCACCGCCTACAGCCTCGGTGCGGCCGGTCAGTCGGGCGCGGCCGGCGTGGCCTCCGGCCTCGGCGGCGTCGCCCGCGCCGCCGGGAGTGCGGCGACCTCGCCGCTTCGCCGCGCCGCCGCCAGCATGAAGTCGAGCTTCTCCGAGGGCGGCAAGACCGCGTTCGAGGCGACGGGCGGTTCGTCGACCATGGGCTCGATCGGCGGCGGCGCGACGGACGCAGCCTCGTCGGCGGCCAGCGACGCGCCGCCCGCCTGGGCCCGCCGCATGAAACGCTCCCAAGCCCTCAGCCACGGCGTGACGGCCGCCGCGCACGCGGTGCGCAGCGGCGACAGCCATGGCGGCGGCGCCTCCATCAACCTCTCCGAAAGCGACCGTTGATGTTCAAAAGACCTTCCACGCACTACGGCAAGACCCCCGAGCCCGAGACGCCCTATCAGCGCGCCGCCCAGGTCTGGGATGACCGGATCGGCGGCGCCCGCGTCCAGGCCAAGAACTGGCGGCTGATGGCCTTCGGCTCGCTGATCCTGTCTGCCGGGTTCGCCGCCGCGCTTGTCTGGCAATCGGCGCGCGGCACGGTCGTGCCCTGGGTAGTGCAGGTCGACCGGCTCGGCCAGGCGCAGGCGATCGCGCCCGCGGTCGCGGACTACCGGCCCACCGATCCCCAGATCGCCTTCCATCTCGCGCGCTTCATCGAGCAGGTCCGCACGATCCCCGCCGACCCGATCATCGTCCGCCAGAATTGGCTGCGCGCCTACGATTTCACCACCGATCGCGGCGCCGCGGCGCTCAACGACTATGCACGCTCGAACGACCCCTTCGCCAAGGTCGGGCGGATCCAAATCGCGATCGACGTCTCGAGCGTGATCCGGGCGTCGCCGGACTCATTCCGCGTCGCCTGGACCGAGCGGCGCTACGAGAACGGCCAGCTCGCCGAGACGAGCCGCTGGACCGCCATCCTCACCATCGTCGTGCAGGTCCCGCGCAATGCCGACCGGCTGCGCGCCAACCCGCTCGGCATCTACGTCAACGCCATCAACTGGTCACGGGAGCTTGGGCAATGAAGCCGTCTTTCCGTAGAGCCGGAAACCCGGCTTTCCGCACGTCCACATTCGCGGCTTTGCTGCTCTCAGCAACCCCGCTCGCCGGCTGCGCCACCGCGCAAAAGCCGCCCGAGATCTCCTATGATGATGCCGCGCCCGCGGTACAGACGGTCGATCCACCCGCGCCGGTCCAGGTGGTGGAGCTGCCACGGCCGTTGCCGCTGCCCGGCCAGATGAAACCGGTCGAGGAACGCCGCCGGCCCCCTGAACCGACCGATCCCGCCGCGCGGATCAACCAGGCCAATGCGGCCGCGCGGGTGCAGCCGGTGCGCGACGGCTTCATCAACGCCATGCAGGTCTATCCGTGGACGCAGGGCGCGCTCTATCAAGTCTATACCGCCGTCGGCCAGATCACCGACATCGCGCTCCAGCCCGGCGAACAGCTCGTCGGCGCAGGGCCGGTCGCCGCCGGCGACACGGTGCGCTGGATCATCGGCGACACCCAGAGCGGCTCCGGCGCGACCACCCAAGTCCATATCCTGGTGAAGCCGACCCGCGCCGATCTGATGACGAACCTCGTCATCAACACCAACCTGCGCACCTACCATATGGAGCTGCGCTCCACCGAGCGGACCTATATGGCCTCGGTCTCCTGGCAGTATCCGCAGGATCAGCTGATCGCGCTCCGCCGCCAGAACGCGCAGGCCGAGGCGGCGCGGCCGGTCGCCACCGGCGTCGACCTCGCCAACATCAACTTCCGCTACGCCATCGAGGGCGACCGCGCGCCGTGGCGGCCGCTCCGCGCCTATGACGACGGGCGGCAGGTCTTCATCGAGTTCCCGCGGGGCATCGCCCAGGGAGAGATGCCGCCGCTGTTCGTGGTCGGCCCGGAGGGCGACACCTCCGAACTCGTGAACTACCGCGTCCGTAGTAACTACATGATTGTCGATCGCCTGTTCGCGGCCGCCGAGCTGCGCTTCGGCGCCGGCGATCGCCAGAGGCGCGTGCGGATCACCCGCACCGACGGGAGGCCGACATCGTGAGCGAGCCGCAGGCCCCGAAAGACGACGAGGCGGCTCCGCTGACAGGGGCCGCCCAGGAAGCTGCCTCGACCATGCGCCTGCGCGCCGAAGCGCCGCGGGTGACGCGGCTGTCACGCAAGGTGCTCGCCGGCATCGGGCTGGTCGCGAGCGTCGGGCTCGGCAGCGCGCTGATCTACGCGCTTCAGACCCGCGACGGCGGCAAAACCGCCGAGGAGCTCTATTCGATCGACAACCGCTCGACCGCGGACGGCTTGGCCGGCCTCCCGCGCGACTACAGTCGGGTACCGCAGCTGGGACCGCCGCTCCCCGGCGATCTCGGTCGACCCATCCTGGACGCGCAGAACCGCGGCCAACCGGTGCCGGCGCCCGGCATCGCCACACCGAACCCCGGCCTCAGCGCCGAGGAGCAGCGGCGTCTCCAGGAGATCGAGACCGCCCGCACCGCCAAGCTCTTTGCCGGTACGGAGGGCCGTCCGCTGTCATCGCCGGCACCCGGCACTGCCGCTGCCACGCCCCCACCGGCGCCTGATCTCAGCAGCCTCGGCCTCGCGCCACAGCCCGCCACGCCCACCGCTCAGGATCGGCAGCTCGCCTTCCTGAATGCCGCCGCCGATCGGCGCACCGTCGCCCCGGATCGTATTGCCGCGCCAGCGTCGCCAAACGTCCTGCAGGCGGGCACCATCATCTCCGCCGCGCTCATCACCGGCATCCGCTCCGATCTTCCCGGCCAGATCACCGCCCAGGTGACCGAGAACGTCTACGACAGTCCGACCGGCCGGATTCTGCTTGTGCCTCAGGGCACACGCATCGTCGGTCAGTACGACAACAATGTCGGGTTTGGGCAGAGCCGGGTGCTGCTCGTCTGGAACCGCCTGATCTTCCCGAACGGTCGCTCGATCGTGCTGGAGCGCCAGCCCGGAGCGGACGCTGAGGGTTATGCCGGGCTACAGGACGGCGTGGACTACCACTGGTGGGATCTGGCCAAAGCCGCCGGTCTGTCCACCCTCCTCAGCCTGGGCGCCGAACTCGCCACCAACGATGAAGATCGCTTGATTCAGGCAATCCGCAACGGCGGTCAGGACACCATTAATGATACCGGCCAGCAGATCGTTCGTCGTCAGCTCAACGTCGCGCCGACGCTTACGATCCGACCGGGATTCCCCGTGCGGGTCATCGTAACCCGCGACCTTGTCCTCGAACCCTATGGAGGTTGACCATGGCAAAGTTAAAGCTGGGAGCCCTCGACGACGACAAGCCGACTAAGGTGTCGATCGAACTGCCGGCGACGGTCCATCGGAACCTGGTCGCCTACGCCGAGGTGCTCGCGCGCGAGACGGGTCGGCCTGTCGGTGATCCGATCAAGCTGATTTCACCGATGATCGAGCGGTTCATGGCGACCGATCGAGCATTCGCAAAAGCGCGTCGGACAACAGGTAGATGAACCGCATTCGACGACTTCGTCCTGGAAGCGCAAGTCTTAGGCCTCGATGGGTGACCTGGTGATCCTTTGGGTCGCTGAAAGCGACTTGGCGAGGCTGAGCAATCGTCTCAAGGCCGGATTGTCGTTCCGGGGAGACCACACGGCGCAGAACGTGAGGAGATCGTCCGATAGCGGCCGGTAAACAACACCGGGGAAGCGCGTCGCTATGGTCGCTTCGCTTGTCAAAGTCAGACCTCGCCCAAGGGCCACGAGGTGCATCAGATTATCTCGGCCGACGCGATAGCTTTCGATGCTCGGATGACGCCCGAGGTCAGCGAGGTGCTTGACCAGATAGTCATGGATTTCAGGTCCGGGATCGGTGTCGCTGATGATGAAATGTCGCTCGTAAAGGGCCGCCCACGAAATAACCGGCTTCTTCGACAACTCATCACCATCCGGGATCGCCACATAAACCCGTTCCGTCCATAGTTGTGCCAGATCACAGCCCTCCGCACTCGGTTGGCCAGTGAGGAATGCCACGTCGAGGTCATGACGCTGAACAGCGTTGATGTGCGCAGACGGGCCGCCTTCGACAAGATCGGGTCGGATGGCCGGATGTGCCGCGATGAAGGCGCGAAGCAAGTCAGCGAGGAATCCGGAAGCAAGAGAAGAAAATATGCCGATCCGAACAGCTCCAGCCTCTCCACGCCCGTGCGATCCAGCATCCATCGCTGCATGACCAATATGCCTTAGGGCCTTGCGCGCACGGATGAGAAACTGACTGCCTGCATGGGTGAGTTGAACGCCCCCGTGATGGCGGACAAACAGTGCCGCGCCGATCTCATCCTCAAGGTCACGCACGCGGCGACTGATGGCGGACTCGTGGACCCCCATGGCTTTTGCCGCCCGCCGGAAGCTCCCCCGCTCGGCGGCCGCAACCATGTAGCGAAGGTGTCGAAGCTCCATCCTTATGTCGCCTCCATTCATCTCGCGAGGCGCAGGCTCACACCTTCGATGAGGTCCGACGCATAACCGATCGCGTCTTGAGATCGCCACGTTGGCTTGAGGTCGTCGCTGTGTCTGTGTGCGTGCTCATCCCGGGATCAGCCGCCGACTACTCACGATCGCGCCAAGCTGGCCAAGCGTCTTGCCATCGACAGTCGCGGTCGCGTGGGCTGTCCTGATTGCCTCGAATTCCGCGGTGACGCCGGAGTATCCCGCCTCCGAGGGATACCCGACGATGACGAGTACGTCCCAAGGCTGGTCCGCCTCGTTCGATATGAGCATGCGGTACTCGGTGATAATTCCGCGCTCGACCGCAATCCGGTCCATCTCGAACCAATTGAGCGTGATGAAGCGCGCAAGCGACGTGGTGTCGCCATCCTGAGCCTTCAGAAATGTCAGTTCGAAAGCGCGTGTAGCTGACCTGATGGCCGCAGTCTCGCCCGCCCACGAAAATGCGGGAATAGCCAACGCAGACAAAGCGCTTACCCCGAGCATGCGCCGCGACGGTTCAAACATAAAGCACTTTCCTTCAAGCGGTGAAAAGGAATCGTCAAAGGTGTTTAGTCAGCTTCTTTAGCTGTTGCGCCCGTAGCCCGCGTGCACTGTCAGTCCTTATTGACGGACTCGACGGCGCCGCAGTCGTGTTCAGCATAATAGGAGTTCAGCGCCGATCGGCATCGTGCCGCCGACAGGTGTTTCAATATTTCGAGGTCGTTGAGAACATCGAAGGGGTCTTGGTCAAGGGCGCTCCGCAGGGCGTTCTTGAGCCACAGGCTCATGCGAGGGTTCGCCAAAACCCATTCAATCATCGAATCGGCATCTTCTGGGCCGTCGCGGCGCTTTCCTCCTTCTGCCATGTGAACCTCCTCGCTTACCTGACAGTCACGGGTTGCAATCGCCGCATTGACCTGGATCCGCCGTTGTCGCTGCAACCGGGCGCTCGATCCGGTGACCGCAGGCTGCGCACGAAAGCACGTCCGCCCGCATCGCCAAGGTTGGCCCGCCGCACCACGAACAGGGCAGACCGGAAAGCCGCTCGGTAACGGCGAACCCGGGTGCCAAGCACACCGGGCACTGGCTGCGATACCGGCGGACCAGATCGATGGCAGCGGCTTTGATGGCGCGCATGCGGTTCGGGTTTCGATGGGCGCGCATGTCGGTTTCGACGAAGGCCGCACCACATACGCCGACCACCTGCGTCACCGCGTTGTCGAGTTCCGCCGCGCTGCCGATATCTTTGATCAGCGCGCGCTGAGGTGCCGGCTGACCCTCGGTACATCCGATGACGATCACGCCGTGAGCGGGGAACTGGACCCGCTCGGCGAATGCGCGCGCCGCCGCCACGTCCGAAACAACCGCGTGACTGAAGTTGGTGTTCAGGCCCGCATGACGACCGATGAGCTCAAGCCCGCGGGCGCGATCGGCGAGCACGACGATCTCGCGGGCGAGCGGCGCGAACGGGATGTAAGGGTGCGGGCCAAAGCTGCCTTCACTTGCGAGCGCGACCCTGGCGTCGGGCGATTCCGCGAACGCCGCCGTGATCTTGGCCCGCGCGGCATCGAGCTGCGAGCCTGTCCGCTCGACGTCCCGGCTGAAGGTTCCGAACCGGTCGGTGTCGATGCCGTTGCTTACCTTGACACGCAGACCGAGCGCTCGCTCCAGCAGCGGCGCTATCACCCGCTCCTTGGCGTGCATCGTCGCGAGCACCGCCAGTTCATCGTCGTAGGGGCGCGAGGCGGCGGGCATGTTTAGAAATACCCCTCCCGCTTCTTCTGTTCGAGCGAGCCGCCATCCTCTCCGTCGCTGATCCGGCCCTGACGTTCCGATCCCTTGGCAGCCAAAGTCTCCTGGACTACGGAGCGGAGGTCCGTCGCGTCGGATTCGACCGCCGCCGTCACCGGCCAGCAGCCAAGCGTCCGAAAGCGCACGGTCTTCGTGTCGACGGTTTCGCCGGCCCGCAGTCGCATGCGGGGTTCGTCATCGACGACGATCAGTCCCCCGCCCCTCTCCACGACGGGCCTGGGCGCCGCGAAATAAAGCGGCGCCAGCGCGATGTCGTAGACGAGCGCATACGTCCAGACGTCAGTTTCGGTCCAGTTCGACAGCGGGAACACCCGCGCCGACTGATCCTTGCCGAGCCGCGTGTTGTAGAGATTCCAGAGCTCGGGACGCTGTTGGCGGGGTTCCCAGACATGGCCGGCGCTCCGAACGGAAAACACGCGCTCCTTGGCCCGTGATTTCTCCTCGTCGCGGCGCGCCCCGCCGAAGATGATGTCATAGCCGCCCTGGTCGAGAGCGGCCTTGAGCGGCTCGGTGCGCATCTCCAGCGTATAGCGGTCGCCATGATCGAACGGGTTGAGACCGGCAGCGCGACCGTCCTCATTGGCATGGACGATCAGCTTGAACCCATGCTCGCGCGCGAAGGCGTCGCGGAAGTCGAGCAGCGACCGGAACTCCCAGGTCGAGTCGATATGGAGCAGCGGGAACGGCGGTCGGCCGGGAAAGAAGGCGCGCAACGCGAGGTGGGCGAGCACGGTCGAGTCCTTGCCCGCCGAGAACAGCATAACCGGCTTGCGCGCGTCGGCGACGGCCTCGCGCAGGATGTGGATCGCCTCCGATTCCAGTCGAGCGAGGTGCGACAGCCGTGCGGTCATGCGGCGGCTTCCCATTGAAGCCCACCGACGTAGCGGCGGATCACCCGCCCATCGTCGGCCAGCCGGAAGAGGTGAACCCAGCCGTTGTCGACGAGATGGCGAACGCCCGCGTGTTTCGCGATGACGCCGTTCAGCGCGTCTTCGGGGGCTGCGATGAAAACGTTGAGCCGCAGCGGCTCGTGCACGAAGCGCTCGCCGTCGTGAACCGACTGCCAGGGCAATCCCACCTTGAGGTCGCCGGAATTGCCCTCAAGCACACCCAGTTGCCCGACGACGTTGTGAAGCACCTTGTTGCCGCTCCCGAAGGCGCGGTTGTTCACGGTCGAGCCGTAATATTGCAGGTTGATCCAGCTCGCGACGACCATCGGCGCGGTCATGATCAGTTCGAGCACGCCGAACCCGTCGTCCTTGCGCCACTCATAGTCATGAAGGAAGGCGCGGCCCCCGAGATCGAGCCCGCGCGTCCGCGCCCGCGGGGCGGCGATGAAGGCGGCGTTGCCGGCCAGCCCCCATTCGGGACGGACCTGCGCCCAGTCACGGCTGCGCGCCTTCACCGCATCATCGACGTCCGTTTTGTTGTCGATCCCGAGCCCCAGCGCGCGCTCGGCGCGCGCCAGCGAGGAAGCCTTGGCGAGCGCCGCGCGCAGTGCGGCGAGATCGGCGGCGTGGGATGCGGGCAGATCGCCAGCGTCGAAGATGCGGACCTCATCCGTCGTGGTGTCGTGCAGACAGCCCAGGAACCAGGTGTCCTCGGGGATGTCGATCCCCTTGCCGGCGAGGCCTATGCGCACGCCCGGATCGTTGAGAATGGCTGCGGCGACGCGGGCATTCGCTTCGCCGGTGTGGCCGCCGCACGCGCCGCAATCGAGCCCCGAGGCATGGGGATTGTTGACGGTCGTGCTGCCGTGCCCGGTGAGCAGGACCAGCCGCGCGAAGTCTTTCGTCATCGACATGGCGCGCAAGACGGCCTCGGCCATGGCGACGCGCTGCGCGTCGTCGAAGCCGGTCAGCCGGCCGCCCACCGCACGGGGTTCCAGACGTGGACCGATCCGACCGATGACGCTCTTGTCGAGGCCATCGGTGTTGGGATCGCTGACCGTCCGGGTCAGGCGCGCGCTGTCGCCGACGAGCTTGCCGGCGAACAGCAAGCCCGCCGTCTCGACATAGGTGAAGGACGACACTGCCGAGAGCTTGAACGCCTTCCACGCCTTGGCGGCGCGACGACGCAGCAGGCGCCGATTGAGGATCTCCGCCTCCTCGGGCTCGGAAGCGCCGGCGACCGCCTCGCAGACGACGAAGGCCGGCTTGAGCAGCACCGGACATTGCGCTCCGCCGGTGTCGCGGCCGATCGGCACATACTCGATCGGGAAGCCGAAGAAGCCGGCGAAGCCGATCGTCTCGGCCTCGGGGCATACGGTCTCCAGCGCGCGCCGATAGACCTCGGAGCGCACGTCGATGCAGAACGCCGCCTGGAACGCCTTGCGCGCGCCCTTCGAGGGCGCGGGGGAGGCGAGGTGCTGCCCGAGCCGCGCCAGTAACTGACGCTGATACGCGGCCTCATAGGCTTCGTGCAGCATCAGATCGATGACCAGCTCCGGATCGTCGCCAAGGCGCTCGTCCTCCGGCAGCGCGGTGGCCTCAGCCATCGCCTTCGACCACGCAATTCTGAAGGCGGGGTCCGCGCGTTCGAGGAACAGTGCATAGCCCCACACCACCCGGATCGCCAGCAACTGCACCAGGGTGTCGTCGTCGCGCCCGTAAAGCGCGTTGTCCCAGACGCGGTAGCGCGCATAGGCGGCCCAGCCGCCGATATCGATCAGCGCGCGGTGCAGATAATCCTCGACCGCGCGATCGGGGATGCCGAGCGCGCCGACGACCGCGACGATCGCGTCGCGCGGATCGTCGGGCATGGCGGCGACAGCCTTGCGGAAGCCCTTGATCCCCATCGTCTCGGGGTTGCGGTCGAACCGCATCGCCGCGCGCCAGGCGGCGTAAGGCGGCAGCGCCCGCGACGGCAGCTTCCAGGCCGCCTGACCTTCGTCGAAATAAGCCGCGCACCACTTCGAGATCTCGTCGATCATGAAGGCCGTGCGCGAGGCCTGACGGTCGCCCGCCGCCAGGCCGTCGAGAACTTCGGCGACAGTCGCAACCACCGCTTTTGGCCTCTTCGTCACTGGCTCTCGCGTCGCCGACTGGCGCAGCGCGGCGGCATCGCTCGCCGGCGCCGCATGACCGGACGTCGCGGCGATCGCCGCCTCCAGATCGCGATCCTCGATCCGTCCCGCCGCCAGCGCTTCGCGATAGAAATTGCGCGGCATCAGCATGTCGACGCCGGCGACACGGCGCAGCGTTGCGCTCGTCGCCGAAAAGCTCTGGTCGCTGAAGCCTAAGAACGGATTGACCGCGACGAAGTGCTTGAGCGGCCAAAGCGGCGCGATCTTGTTGCACGCCCGGTCGATGGCGGCGTCGATCGCCGGCCGTTGCCGGCTGATCGATGGCTCCACATCACAGGCCGGGCTTGGCGGGTCGAACGCGACGGCGACGACATGGCTCATGAGGGAACTCCGCTGACAGTAGTCGAGGAAACGATCGCAGTGGGCGGCGGCGGGCTGGGCCAGAACCGCAGCACCAGCCGATTGGCGAGCGTGTTGACATAGAGGCCGTTGGCGAGATGGACGTAGATGGCCTGCCAGCGCGGGGCATCGGCCTTGCCCGGCAAGACGCTCTGGAAGACGGTCACGGCGGCAAAGGCGAGGACGACCAGGGCGACGATGACGAGGTCGAGAGGGCCGCGCAGCGCCTGCACCGGGGGCAGCGACCCGGCGAGCACATGCTCCACCGCCCATTGCAGCCCGAAATAGGCGAGCGACACCACGACGGCGAGCGCGACCGTCCGGGCGACCACATAGAGGCTCGGCCGCTCGTCGAAGGCCTGGGTGATGAGGTGAGCGAGACCCAGCATCACCACCGCGCCGAGCGCGAACACACCGGGCTGGGCGGTGATCGTCGCCCCGAACAGCGTGCCCACGACCAGCGCCGCCGCCAGCACCAGACCGACGATCATCGCCATCCGGGCCGGGTGCGGCTTGCCGCCCGGGCTCGGCGACCACGACGCCCGCGCGAGGTCAATCACGCTGCCCGACGAGAGGAAGGCGTGCGCCTTGTAGAGCGAGTGGGCGACGATGTGCAGCAGCGCGGCGGCGAACGCGCCGAGGCCGCATTGCAGCATCATGAACCCCATCTGGGCGATGGTCGAATAGGCCAGCGAAACCTTGACGCTGGTCTGGGTGAGCATGACGACCGACCCGAACAGCGCGGTCGCGCCGCCGACGATGACCAGGACTTCCATCGATGGCGCTGAGAGCGAGATGACATCGGCGAAGCGCAGCACGAGGAAGCCGCCGGCATTGATCACACCGGCATGGAGCAGCGCCGACACGGGCGTCGGCGTCTCCATGACCTCGGTGAGCCAGCCATGCAGCGGGAACTGTGCCGACTTCAGCAGCGCGGCGACGACCAGCAGCACCGCGACCGCGTGGATGGCAGTCGGAATGTCTCCGCCGACGCGCATCGCCTCCGCGCCCGCGAAGAGGACCGCATAGTCGAGGCTGCCGAACGCCTGGTGCAGCAGCACCATCGCGGCGATCAGGCAGAGATCGCCGAGGCGGCTGGCGAGGAATTTCTTGCGAGCCGCGAGCACCGCCGCCTGCCGCTCGGGATAGAACAACAGCAACTTGTTGAGCCCGAGGCTGGTTGCGATCCACCCAAGCGCGAACTGGAAAAGATTGCCCGAGACGATTAGCAGCAGCACCGCCGCCAGCGTCAGGCACAGCCAGCGGGTGAAACGGCCCTGCCCGGGATCGCCGTCGAGATAGTTGCGGCTATAGAGGATGACGATCAGGCCGACGAAGGCGACGAGCGCGAACATGATCACGCTCAATGCATCGATATAGATCCCCAGCCCGACGCCGCTGATGCCGAGCGTACCCGTCGTCAGCGGTCCGTGAAACGCGACAGCGACTGCCGCCGTCAGCGCTAATGCGAGCGCGAAGGCGGCCGCCGGACCTGCCGCAAAGGCGGTCCCGGCGATGCGTTGCCGCGCGACTGTGGCCACCGGTGCCATGCCGACGGCCGTTAGGGTGAGTGGACCGAGGCCAAGGAGCCATAGCAGCGATGCAGACATGGGTGCCTCCAAGAAGTAGCTACCCCTGCAATATCGTGCGCGACGTTTTCGATAAAATACAAAGATTACAAGAGATCATTCTCTTTCGTAAAACTGTGATCCGGCAAACCGCCCGCCTTTCATCGCTAGCGGGATGCAGGTCCGACCGTAGGAAAGGGCAACGGTTCAGCAATTCCGCCGGATTGTGTAGCGCGGGACTAGTCCGCGACCGGCGCTCCCCCGGGTTCGCTTGGGCCGAGCCGTGACGGGTTGCCCGCTCCGGCTCGGTCGTGTCGAGCGAAGGAAATGGCGGAGAAGGATGTGATGGAGCCGCGCGGCTCTTGCGGCTTCTCGTTGATGGCTTGCGGATTCCAACGACGTCTCGACTTGCCCGACGGTGCCGACGTTTACACTACAGCTTGGCGGCCCGCGGCATTCAGGATCTCCTCCAAGAACGCCAAGTCAACAATTCCGGCTTCTGGACGGGCACCGTGCAACGAAAGCGCGGGTGCATTGGGCTCCCCCAGATTCGAGAGCACAGCTGTTGCGCCGGCAAAATCTTCCCGCGTCGTGTAGTCGCTCACCGTGACGATTGTTTGCAGATGAGCCGCCAGCGCCGCGCGTAGGCCGACACTCGAATCCTCGATTGCGACGCAGTCGGCGGCCTCAAGCCCCAAGCGCGCGAGCGCCCAGACATAGATATCGGGCTCGGGCTTCTTGCGCTCAACCGCTTCGTTGGCCGCGATCAGGTTGATCATGGCGGGTAAGTGCAGGTCTTGGCTTAACAGCGCCTCGACGCCAGGCTTAGACGCTGTCGTCGCGATCGCGACCATGACGCCGGCGGCGTCCGCCTCCCGCACCAGCCGCAACAGGCCTGGCCGAAGCGGAATCGCCGGAGCGATCTCGGCGAAGTGCCGGATCTTCGCACGATGGATCTCAGCGATCAGGGCGGAAGTGTCGGCGTCATCGAGAAGCTCAGGCCGTTGGCGTTCGAGATAAAAGCGCAGGCGTTCCTTGCCGCCGGCCACAGCGAGAAGTTCGCCATACAGCGCCTCGTCCCAAAACCAGTCGAGCCCCAATTCGGCAAAGGCGCGATTGTAGGCGACACGTTGCCCGATGCGCTCGGTTTCCGCGATCGTACCATCGAAGTCCAGGAAGAGACCGCGGAGCCCACACTTCATGCCAGTGACCTCATGGCAAAACCATTTTTGTTGGCGGTGAACAAATCTGTCTTATCTACCACCCCGCTCGCGCTTCGATAAAATACAAAGATTGCAACATATCGTTCTGTTTCATAAACTCCTCAGCCATGGCCACTCTCAACTATCACCACCTGCGCTATTTCTGGGCGATCGCTCATGAGGGCAGCCTCACTCGCGCCGCTGACCGCCTCAACCTTTCGCAATCGGCCCTCTCGGTTCAGCTCGGCAAGCTCGAACTGCAGCTTGGCCATCCGCTGTTCGACCGAGCCGGAAAACGCCTCGTGCTCACGGAGGCCGGTCGGATCGCCCTCGACTATGCAGACACCGTCTTCCAGGCCGGCGACGAGCTGGTGAGCACGATGAAAGGGCGGCCGGTGGATCGGCGCCAAGCATTCCGAGTGGGCGCGTTGACGACGCTCTCGCGAAACTTCCAGCTGGAGTTCCTGAGCCCACTCGTGGGCCGGACCGACGTCGAGCTGATCATCCGCTCAGGGACCATGCGCGATCTCCTCGCCCAGCTTGAGGCGCATATGATCGATGTCGTGCTCGCCAACAGCGCGCCGCAGCACGACGCGCGGTCCGATCTTCGCAGCCATCTGCTCGCTCAGCAGCCGGTCGCACTGGTAAGGCGCCCGCGCGCCGAACCGGTCGCGTTCCGCTTCCCGGAAGACCTGCGGTCGCAACCCATCCTGTTACCGAGTCTCGACAGCGAGATCCGCATCGGGTTCGACCGGATCCTCGAACTCGCCGGTGTGCGCCCGATTATATTTGCCGAAGTGGACGACATGGCGATGTTGCGGCTACTGGCTCGCGACAGCGACGGACTGGCGCTCGTGCCGCCAATCGTGGTGCGCGACGAGCTCGCTGCCGGCCTGCTCGTGGAGGTCTGTCCCGTCCCGAACCTCAGCGAGACGTTCTACGCGATCACCCAGAAACGCCGCTTTCCGAATCCCTTGCTCGGGGAGTTGCTCATGCGGGCGGCAAACGGAAAGTGATACCGTCGCTTAGTTCGGGTTCTGCCTATGACGCCGTCAGCTTTTCAATTTGGCCAGGTTTCTGAATCCAGCGCCAAGACCTCTCCGGCGAGATAGAGCGAACCGCAGATGACCACATGCGGCGGCGGCCCGTCGTCCGAAAGCGCCGCATCGAGAGCCGTTGAGACATCCGGCCGAGCCTCCGCGTAAAGCCCCGCACGCCGCGCCACGTCCAACAGGATCGCCGGATCGGCCGCCGCGCTCGCATCAAATGCCACCACGAGCAGCTTTAGGGGACGGATCGGACACAACGCCGCGAAGATGCCTTCAAGGTCTTTGTTGGCGAGGACGCCGAGAATGACCGCCAACGGCCGCCCATCGCTCGCTCTCAGGTCGCGAAGCGATCGGGCCAGCGATCTGAACGCGTGAGGATTATGGGCGCCGTCGAGCCAGAGATCGGCGCCTCGCGCTAACGCTCGTCCGGCCAGCGGGCCTGCCGTCAAGGACTGCATCCGGGCGGGCCACGAGGCGCATCTCATCCCCTCAGCCAAGGCTGGGTCCAGCAGGCCGAACTTGCGGGCCACGGCGACCGCGAGCCCGGCATTGGCGACCTGATGCGCGCCAATCAAACGACCCTGGGGCAAGTCCATGACTCCGGCAGCGTCCTGATAGCGGATGCGGCCGCCTTCCGCCCATGAATCGAAATCCCGGCCAGCCAGCATAAGCGGCGCTCGTGCGCTCTCGGCCGCTTGCCTGATCACGACCGAGGCGCTTTCGACCTGGCGAGCGGAAACGCAGGGAACTCCGGGTTTGATGATGCCGGCCTTCTCCCCCGCGATCTCGGCGATCCCTTCTCCGAGAAACTCACAATGGTCGAGCGCGACGGCCGTGATCGCCGTGATCGCCGGACGCTCGATGACGTTGGTTGCGTCATAACGCCCGCCCAGACCCACCTCTACCAGGCAGAGATCGGCGGGCGTCTCCGCGAACGCCAGCAACGCCGCCGCCGTCGTGATCTCGAAGAATGTGATCGGCTCACCCTCGTTCGCCGTTTCAATCCGCGCCAGCACCTCAGCCAGATGATCCTCAGAAATCAGTTCCCCGGCCAGCCGTATCCGCTCCGCGAAACGGACGAGGTGCGGTGAGGTATAGACGTGCGTGCGCAAGCCGCCAGACTCGACGATGGCGCGCAGGAACGCGATGGTCGACCCTTTGCCGTTGGTCCCCGCGACATGAATCACGGGTGGCAGGCGACGCTCAGGGCATCCGAGCTTCGCACAGAGACGTTCCATGCGAACGAGCGAAAGATCGATCAGCTGCGGGTGCAGCGCGCGCAGTCGCTCCAGCGCAGCGTCGTGAGCTCGCAGACCGTCTGTCACGAGGGACAGTCCACCACCGAGATCGGCGGAGCGGTTCGGGCCTCGGCGGGCGTGACCAAAGCTGGCCACCAGGTCCGCCCTTTGCGCCACTGACCCCTCCGAGCAGCACCCCGACGCGACGTCGGTCTCGAAGCGGGATAAGCGCCCCGGTGCCTCATGGATTGCACTCCGGACAATACTGCGCCGGCGCACGGATCAACCCGTCGGACCGAGGCCGCTCCTCACGACAACCGCACGCGGAACAACCATATTCCTCGGCGAGGACCATCTCGGTGGGCGTACCGCACGCCTCGCACGTCAAGCCGACGCGCGATCCCGTACGGCCGAAACCGGGCGCGGCACACGCAGGACATGGTGTCGCGAGCCGGCGAGCGAGACGATCCGCCAGCGCCGCGAGGCTATTCATCCGCGTCGGATTGAGGTGGGCGCGCATGTCGGTTTCCAGACGCGCGCGGCGATCCGAGGATTCGGCAGCGGCCGTCGCGATCGCGCGCGCGAGGCTTTCCCGGTCGGTGATGCCTTTGGCGAGAGCGGCTGTCACCGAACCCTCATTTGCCCGCACGATCAAGGCGTGGCTCGGGAAGCCAACCCGTTCGAGAAACGGGTCAAGGGCGTCGCCAGGCGCGACAACGAGGTGGCCGAAGTTGGTCGCGTCGGCGATCAGGCTTTCACTGACGACGATCCCCCTCTCGTCATCGACGAACACCAGGAGTTCCATGCCAGCCGCGAAGAACGGGATCGCCGGATGGGGACCGAACGAGCCTTCGCTGGCGAGCCCCAGCGGTAATCCGGCGCCCTGCATGCCCAGCCTCGCCTTGCGCACCGCGACCTCGAGCATCGTCCCCTGTCGGGCGATTTCGCCGGAGAACGTCCCGAGCTGATCGGTATCGAGACCGGACGCGGGTACGACGACAAGACCAAGTGTCGTGTTCAGGGCCGGGGCGATCGCATCTTCCTTGCGATGCATGGTGGCGAGCACGGCGCTGCGACCTGCGTAAGGACGTGGTTCGTCGGTTGCGGCTGGCTCATGTCGGCGCATCGATCAGTCCCCGATACGTCCAGGCCATGGACGCGCCGGCCTGGAACGGCACGACCTGGTCGCCGGCGGCGGCGAAGACCGATGGGGCCCGCCACGGTGTCCGTTCGAGCACGATCAAGCCCGTGTTGAGCGGCAGGTCGTAGAAGCGGGGACCATGTTCTGACGCGAAAGCTTCGAACCGGTCCAGCGCCCCTTCCTCGTCAAACACTGTCACGTAACTCTGCAGGGCGACGGGCGCGTTGAAGATGCCGGCGCAGCCGCAGGCGGACTCCTTGTCACGGACCGCGTGCGGCGCTGAATCGGTGCCGAGGAAGAACTTCGGGTTTCCCGAGGTCGCCGCGCGTCGCAGCGCCAGACGATGCCGCTCGCGTTTCGCAACCGGCAGGCAGTAGAGATGCGGTCTGATGCCGCCCTCGAACATCGCGTTGCGGTTGATCATCAGGTGGTGCGGCGTGATCGTGGCGCCGACGTTCGGCCCGGCGGCCTCGACGAAGATCACGGCTTCGGCGGTGGTGATGTGTTCGAGGACGATCTTCAGCCCGGGGAATCCTGCAACCACCTTCGCAAGCACGCGGTCGATGAACACGGCCTCACGGTCGAAAACGTCGACGTCGTGGTCCGTGACCTCCCCGTGGAGCAGCAACGGCATCCCCAGGCGCTGCATGACGTCGAGGGCGCCGAAGATGCGAGCCACGTCGGTCACGCCTTGCGCGGCGTTGGTCGTCGCATGGGCAGGGTAGAGCTTTGCCGCGGTGAACACGCCCGACTTGAATCCGCGCTCGATTTCCGCCGGGTCGATGTCGTCGGTCAGATAGGCCGTTATCAGTGGCGTGAAGGCGAGACCCGGCGTGACGGCAGCCTGGATGCGCTCGCGATACGCTTGCGCCGCGGCCACCGTCGTCACCGGCGGATCGAGGTTGGGCATGACGATCGCCCTGGCGAACTGACGGGCGGTCTCGTTGACGACCGCGGCGAGCATCGCGCCGTCGCGCAGATGCACATGCCAGTCGTCGGGCTGGCGAAGGATCAGGCGCTGCGCGGCGGACGACTCCATGTTCTCGGCTGTGGCGCCTGGCTCAGATATCGGCATAGACATGCTCTTCCGCAGCCGCTCCGGGATGAGTCACCGCGCCCTTGCCGGCGGGTCCGACAGTCTGCGCGTAGCGCCACAGCGCTCCTGACTGGAAGGCATGCCGGCGCGGCTGCCACCGCTCACGGCGCGCCGCCAGCTCTTTAGGATCGAGCCGCACAGACAGTGTTCCGCGCTCGGTGTCGATCTCGATCATGTCGCCGTCCTCAATCAGCGCGATCGGGCCGCCGACCGCAGCTTCCGGCCCGACATGCCCGACGCACAGGCCCCGCGTCGCGCCAGAGAAGCGGCCGTCGGTGATCAAGGCCACGTCCTCCCCCATGCCCTGGCCATAGATCGCCGAGGTGGTGGACAGCATCTCGCGCATGCCGGGCCCGCCGCGTGGCCCCTCATAGCGGATGACGAGCACCTCACCCGCCTGGTAGCGCCGGTGCATCACCGCTGCGAAAGCGTCCTCCTCGCGGTCGAACACCCGCGCAGGGCCGCTGAAGGCCAGCCTGCGCAGGCCCGCCACCTTTACGATCGCCCCTTCAGGCGCGAGATTTCCCGAAAGGCCGACCAGGCCCCCGGTCGGCGACAGCGGCCGCGTCGTCGGGTGGACGACGTCCTGATTGTCAGGCACACGCACGCCTTCCAAATTCTCGGCCAAGGTGCGGCCGGTCACGGTCAGACAATCCCCGTGCAGGAAGCCGCCGTCGAGGAGGGCTTTCAGCACCATCGGCACGCCGCCAATGTCGTGCACGTCCTTGGCGAGATAGCGTCCGCCGGGTTTCAGATCGGCGATCAACGGCGTGCGCCGAAACACCGCGGCGACATCGAAAATGTCGAAGGCGATGCCGGCCTCATGCGCCATCGCCGGCAGATGGAGCGCCGCGTTGGTCGATCCGCCGGTTGCGGCGACGACCGCGGCCGCGTTCTCTAGCGCCTGGCGCGTGACGATGTCGCGCGGCCTGAGGCCCCGTGCGAGGAGTGCCATCACCGCGCGACCGGACGCGTCCGCGAAGCGGTCACGCGACTCGTAAGGCGCAGGCGTGCTAGCCGAACCCGGCAGGGCGAGACCGATCGCCTCCGACACATAAGCCATGCTGTTGGCCGTGTATTGACCGCCGCACGAGCCCACCGATGGGCATGCCACCATCTCGAGTTCCGCGAGGTCCGCATCGCTCATCGTTCCGGCGGCGTTGGCGCCGACGGCCTCGAACACGTCGAGCACGGTCACGTCCTTTCCGCGAAACCGACCCGGCAGGATCGAGCCGCCGTAGAGGAATACCGAGGGAACGTTGAGGCGCAACATCGCCATCATCAGCCCCGGCAGGGTCTTGTCGCACCCGGCGAGCCCAACGAGAGCGTCATAGCAATGACCGCGCACGGAGAGTTCGACCGAGTCGGCGATGACCTCGCGGCTGACGAGCGAGGCCTTCATCCCGGCATGACCCATCGCGATGCCGTCGGTGACCGTGATGGTGGTGAACTCGCGCGGCGTGCCGCCGGCCGCCGCTACCCCCTTCTTCACAACCTGCGCCTGGCGGGACAGCGAGATGTTGCACGGCGCCGCCTCATTCCAGGTCGTGACGACGCCGACGAATGGCTGGGCGATCTCTCGGGCTGAAAGGCCCATCGCGTACAGGAACGAGCGATGTGGCGCACGCTCGGGACCCACGGTCGTATGCCGACTCGGCAAGCCCTTCTTGTCCGCATCCGAACCCACCGTCGGCGCTCGACCCTCTTCAACGCCTTCCCGATGATCGTTCAAGATTCGCCCTCTCAGCCACGAAGCCCGCGCGCATCCTGCGGCTTGCTGGCGTCCCGTGACCAGGCTTGTTCCAACCCGCCAGGATCCATGGCGAGACAGTCAGAATTGGCTCGTAGGTTCCGCTGTGCTCAAGGTAGACGCGACGACGCCTTCAGTTGACTACAAAGTTTGCAAGACATCGTTCTGTTTTATGTATCGTCACCCTTGGTCGGTCGCGCAGTTCAGACGTTGAACACGCGTTTGCGCCGACACGTGTCGATCTACGATGCGTCCGCAATACCGAATTCGGCGGCATCGAGCCCAAGGACCTCGCAGATGCGCAGGGCCGCCCGGCGCTCGTCAGCATCAAAGCCGCCATCGGCGGCGGCGATCGCGCAGCATGCCTCGACCAGCAAAGCCGGGTAGCGCGCCGCACCCTTGACCCTAGCGACGGCCTCGAACGCGGCGGCCTCGCCGCCTTTCCGGTCGGAGGTGAACCGCTCGGTCATCGCTTCGAAGGTGGCGGCGACATCGTCGAGTCCGAAGGCGGCGATCGGCTGGAATCCGCGGAGCAAGCCCAGCATCCGATCATGTTCCTCGGTCGTCACCCAGCCGTCAGCGTAGGCGACCAGCGCGCACCCCGCGACGATGCCCTCCATCAGATGCTCGTTCCGCGCCCTGTGAACCTCGTCGCCGAACTCTTCCCAGGAGCGTTTGGAGAAGCGGCCAAGCGAACGTCGATATGGCATGGTCTGTCCTTTCGTGATTGGGCCTTTGGGCGCTGACTGTGATTGCTGGTCAGTCGAAAATGTCGAAGATGCTGGACCGTTTTTTCTTGCGCCGATAGCCGTCGTCATCGTCCCAGTCGCGCTGGCCGTCGTGACGCTGTTCGAACGCTGATCGTGGCGATTGGCCATGCACCGGCCGGTCGTCGGGTTCGGCTTCACGCCCCCCAGCAAGCAGTTTTTCAAGTTCGCCACGATCGAGCCAGACGCCTCGGCAGGTCGGGCAGATGTCGAACTCGATGCCGGACCGCTGTACGGTCTGCATCGATCCGTTGTCGTTGGGGCACAGCAGCAGGGGCATCAGGATTCTCCTGTCAGGGTGGGGACGGGATTGCGGGTGCGCCAGAGGGAATAGGCGATGCCCGAAGCGAGGATCGCGAAGGTGACCCCGAGCGACCAGGCCGGTGGGAACTTTGTAAGTCCGAGCAGGTCAGCGACGAAGATCTTCGAACCGATGAAGATCAGCAGCACCGCCAGCGCCTGCTTCAGATAGGCGAAGCGGTGCAGCACCGCCGCCAGCGCGAAATACAGCGCGCGCAGTCCCAGGATCGCGAAGATATTCGAGGTGTAGACGATGTAGGGATCGGTCGTGATCGCGAAGATCGCCGGCACGGAGTCGACCGCGAAGATCACGTCGGCGATCTCGATCAGGATGAGCGCGAGGAACAACGGCGTCATGTAGCGCACGAGCTTGCCGGTTTTGGGATCGGGCAGCTTCACGAGAAAGCGCTCGCCGTGCAGCTCGTCCGTAACGCGGAAACGGCGGCGGACGAACTTCAGCACCGGGTTGGCGGCTAGGTCCATTTCCTTGTCGCCGAAGGCGAGCATCTTGATGCCGGTTAGGATCAGAAATCCGGCGAACAGGTAGAGCACCCAGCCGAACTCGGCGACGAGCGTTGCCCCGATGCCGATCATGATCGCGCGCAGCACGATCACGCCCAGAATGCCCCAGAACAGCACGCGGTGCTGATACTGGCGCGGCACCGCGAAGAACCCGAAGATCAGCGCGATGACGAAGACGTTGTCGAGCGCGAGGCTCTTCTCGACCACGAAGCCGGTGAGATACTGGATGCCGGCAGTCTCACCCAGCTGCCACCAGACGAGGCCCGCAAATCCTACACCCAGAGCAAGATAGCCTGCCGAAAGCGCTAGGCTCTCGCCGACGCCGATCTCCTTCTGCTTGCGATGCAGGACGCCGAGGTCGAGCGCCAGCAGCACGCCAACTATCGCGACGAAGCCGAGCCACATCCAGGCGGGCTTGCCGAGCCACTCAAGAAACAGAAATTCCAAATACCGCCTCCTTTTACGGAGCGCAGCTCGAGCGGGAGCGGTGAACATCGGACCCGGGCATCGAGCGCACTCGATGCGGTCCGACATCACGATCATCAGGATCGCCAGAGGGGCCCGGCCCGCAATCCGCACATAGGAGCAGTCAAGTGACGTTACAAGAGGACGCCAACAACCGACGCATGAGCAAGCACGCGTCGACACGATTCACGCTTGGCTGTTTAGTTTCGTTGCGGTCAATATGACCTGCGGTTTGCTTGGCCCAGGGTGCCAGCTCCGCTATACTTCGTACGAACGGGCTGGCTACTCGGTGGCGCCTTCGCCTGGATCGCGGGAGGAGCGGATCGTGGTTGGACAGGTTCCGGAAAAACCCCGGCCACGCAAGGCGGCTAACCTATTCTCGTCGCAGTATGCGAAAACCGCGGGCCTATCCAAATCGCGGCTGATTCGAATGCACGACAGCCTTGGCCGCCATGTGGATAGCGGCCAGTTGCCCGGCTTGGTGGCGGTGGTCGCTCGACGAGGCTCGGAGCACGTCGATACCATCGGAACCCTAGGGTTTGACACCGCGGCATCGATGCAGCGCGACACGATCTTCCGCATGGCTTCGGTGACAAAGGTGATCACCGCGGTGGCGACGATGATCCTGGTCGAGGAATGCCGGCTCAGGCTGGACGATCCGGTCGACGAATTCCTCCCGGAGCTGGCGAACCGACAGGTTCTGCGCACGATCAACAGCGCGCTCGAAGACACGGTCCCTGCCACACGCCCAATTACGTTGCGCGACCTGCTGACCTATCGCTCAGGCTATGGTGAAGTCCGGTTTCTCTCGCCTACCTGTCCCCTGCAGGCGGCTATGACCGAGGCCCGCCTGCCGCTCAGCACATTCTACTTTCCGGGAACGCCTGACGAGTATCTGCAGGCGTTGGGACGCCTGCCGCTTGCCAGCCAGCCTGGCGAGCGGTGGCTATATCACGCGAGCGCCGAGATTCTGGGCGTGCTGATCGCGCGTGCGTCCGGCATGCCGCTGTCGGACTTTCTACGGGCGCGCATCTTTGAGCCGCTGGGTATGATCGATAGCGGGTTCACGCTGCCGGAGACCAAGCTCGAGCGGGTGGCGACCTGCTATCAGACGGACTTCGTCACCGGCGTCATCACCCCCCTTGAAGAGGCGCGTGTCGCACTCCTGGCGCAACTCTGCGCGTTCGAATCGGGCGCCGGCGACCAGTTCGTGTCCACCGCCAACGACATGCTCGCATTCGGCCGCATGCTGCTGAACCATGGTGCCTACGGAAAGGAGCGGATCCTGTCCCGATTGTCGATCGAGGCGATGACTACGGACCATTTGACGGCCGACCAAAAAGCGGCGTCGCCATTCTTTCCGAGATTCTGGGGCTCACGCGGCTGGGGGCTCGGCGTTTCGATTGTAACCCGGCGTGACGACGTGGCCAGCGTGCCCGGACGCTACGGCTGGGATGGGGTCTTCAGCACGTCGCTGTACATCGACCCCGTTGAGGACTTGGTCGGCATCCTGATGGCGCAATGCCGACCGGGTGCCCTCGCGCTGCATCCGGTAGTGCTGGATTTCTGGACCTCCGCGTAT
Source organism: Sphingomonas sp. PSPC2-2 (assembly GCF_049897725.1). Classification (NCBI taxonomy): domain Bacteria; kingdom Pseudomonadati; phylum Pseudomonadota; class Alphaproteobacteria; order Sphingomonadales; family Sphingomonadaceae; genus Sphingomonas; species Sphingomonas sp. PSPC2-2. The sequence continues at coordinate 507,637 of NZ_JAFCWU010000001.1, forward strand.
CAGGCGATCGATGATTGAGTCGGAAGCCTAGCTCAGATGGATAATCGTCAGGTCCTCAGCGGAAATCTGGGGGGGGACGAATCGCCAGACCTATGCGGCTCAATGCCGATCGCGCGAAACGGGGGCGAGCCGACTCTGGTGTTTCTTCATTGGTATCTCATCCGCCAACTCGTCGATCACCGGGGACGCCGGCGATCGTTGCCTTGGCAGTCCTCCGCGAAACGTTAACTGGTGGTGCGGGTGGCCGGGGTCGAACCGGCACTCCTCTCGGAACTGGATTTTGAAGTGGATCGTGTGGTCAAACGGGCTAAATTTCCACGGACGGCGACTCTTCGAATATGAGCCGAAGGCTGAGTGTACGCTCTTGGACGACACCTGCCCTCCGGGACCACCCGTCCAATTTGCACGCTACGGCCCGATATTTCCGCACACGTTCACGCCGGGGCTTCAAAGCGGAAGATCTATCGCCTTCTATCTTCACAAGAGCAAAAGCGTGGAGATAGAGTATGAGTGCTGCCCCGCATGTCGCCCGCAGAACAATTCGTCGGCAGCAGTTGCGGGAGATCGTGCCGCTTGCCGACAGCACGATCTACGATATGGAGCAGCGAGGAGAGTTCCCGCAGCGCTTCTATCTCACCTCGCGCTGCGTCGTCTGGGACTTAGCAGAGGTCGAAGCCTGGCTCGACACTCGACGCCACGCCTCTCGGGCTAACACCGCTAAGCGCGCTCCCTGTCCCGATGTGAGATTGCGCCGTTCGCGGCCCGTCAAACACTAGGCTCAAGCTCAAGCAGCTCCATCGTGGCGGGGAGCAAAGTCGGAACATACTTCCGCCCCAAGACCCAGGCGTCCACCAGATTGGACCACTCCTGCATCATGTGCCGGCGTTGATGCTCGTACTCCGCCTTGTTGTAGACACCCCGCGAGGACCTTCCGTCTTCGTGCGCCAGGCACTTCTCGATCCAGTCACTGTTGAAGCCGAGCTCATTCAACAGGGTCGAGCCTGTGCGTCGAAGATCGTGAACAGTGAAGGATTCGAGTGGCAGCCCCTCCTTTTTCGCTCTGACAACGACTGCGGTCGTGATCCGGTTGAACGTCGCCCGCGACATCGGAGCGTCAGCGTCATATCGCGACGGAAGGACATACCGCGAGTTGCCCGCGCAAGTTTTCAGGGCGATGAAGATGTCGACGGCCTGCTGTGACAGGTAGACATTGTGTGCCTTCGACCGCTTCATTCGCTCCTTGGGTATCGCCCAGACGGCGTTCTCGAAATCGACCTCATCCCAAGTCGCGTCCTGCAGTTCGCTTTTCCGGACCATCGTCAGAAGGAAGAGCTTCATCCCCAGCCTTACAGTCGGCAGGGTCGGTACATGCTCGAGTTGACCGAGCATGATGCGTATCTCCGCAGGAGACAGCGAACGGTCTTTCGATACGAAGGTCGCGATGGACGCGGGCCCAACTTCATCTGCCGGATTCGCGACCTTCTCGCCATGCAAGATCGCGAACGCAAAGATCAGCTTCACGATGTCCCGCACATGGACGGCCGTGGCTGGAGCCCCGCGTTCTTTCACTTTCCCGCACATCATGCGGAGATCGTCGGGCATGATCTCTGTCAGAAGCCTGTTTCGAAACGTCGGCAAGATGTCGCGCTCATAGATCGAGCGCCGCATGGCGCGTGTACTCTCTGCCATGCGCGACTCCTGGAACCATTTTTCGCCGAACTCGCCGAACCGCTTCGCCTCCTTCAGCCGCCGCTTGTGATGCTGCTTCTCTTGAGCAGGGGACCGGCCCTCTGAAATGGCCCGCTTCGCATCGATCAGCTTCTCGCGAGCCCTGGCAAGCGAGAGGCCATCTGGGCCGTATCGGCCGAGCGTCAGCGTCTCGCGACGTCCGTTGAGGCGGTAGTCATATCGGAACACGATCGCCCCCGACGGCTGCACCACAACGTACATACCGTCACGATCGCTCACCTTGTATAATTTTTTCTGTGATCTCAGTGCCTTAATCGCAGCGTCAGTGAGCATGGGGGCCTCCAAAACCGTGCAAAAACTGGAGAGAGGCGCCAATTATACCGTCAGGCCAAAACAGGTGATGCTAGAAGCATGATTCCCGTTTTATATCAGCCTTCTAGTGCCAGAAAAAATACCGTCAGCAGCTCTCTTAACCCTGACGGTATCGCAAAATCCCAGGTCGGACAAGTTTCCCCATACCGTCTGCTATACCGTCAAATCGGAGCAATGCCCCTCGATAGAGAGCGATAGACGCTGATACGATTATCGTTATATTTCAATGTTTTATGTCGTGTTGGAGCGTACAAACGGATACTGTCGGAGGGGCAGAAATCATTCCCACTCGATCGTGCCGGGCGGCTTGCTCGTATAGTCATAGGTAACGCGGTTGATGCCCTTGACCTCGTTGACGATCCGCGTCGCCACGCGCGGCAGGAAGTCACCCGGGAACTGGAATGCCTCGGCGGTCATGCCATCGGTCGAGGTGACGGCGCGCAGCGCCAGCACATTGTCATAGGTGCGCCCGTCGCCCATCACGCCGACGCTGCGCACCGGCAGCAGCACCGCGAACGCCTGCCAGATCGTGTCGTAGAGGCCCGCCGCGCGGATTTCCTCGAGATAGATCGCATCGGCCTTGCGCAGGATGTCGCAGCGTTCCTTGGTCACTTCGCCCGGAATGCGGATCGCGAGGCCCGGCCCGGGGAACGGATGCCGCCCGACAAACGCTTCGGTCAGCCCCAATTCGCGGCCCAGCGCGCGCACTTCGTCCTTGAACAGTTCGCGCAGCGGCTCGACCAACTGCATGTTCATCCGCGCGGGCAGGCCGCCGACATTGTGGTGGCTCTTGATCGTCACCGACGGGCCACCGGTGAAGCTCACGCTTTCGATCACGTCGGGGTAGAGCGTGCCTTGCGCGAGGAAATCGGCCCCGCCCACCTTTTTGGCCTCGGCCTCGAAGATATCGATGAACGCCGCGCCGATGAACTTGCGCTTGGCCTCGGGATCGGTGACGCCCGCCAGCCCTTCGAGGAAGGTCGCCTCGGCATCCACATGCACCAGCGGGATGTTGTAATGGTTGCGGAACAGCGAGACGACTTGCTCGGCCTCGCCGCTGCGCATCAGGCCGTGATCGACGAACACGCAGGTGAGTTGCGCGCCAATCGCCTCATGGATCAACACGGCGGCGACCGCACTGTCGACACCGCCCGACAGGCCGCAAATCACCCGCCCCTTGCCCACCTGCGCGCGGATCTCGGCGATCTTGGCGGCGCGGAATTCGGCCATCGTCCAGTCACCGGTCAGGCCGCAGACGTGCCGCGCGAAATTGGCGATCAGCTTGGCGCCATCGGGCGTGTGCGCCACTTCCATGTGGAATTGCGTGGCGTAATATTTGCGCGCTTCGTCCGCGACGACCGCGATCGGCGAACCGGGGCTGACCGCGACCGGGCGGAAGCCGGGGGCGAGCGCGGTCACCTTGTCGCCATGGCTCATCCACACAGTGTGCTTTTCGCCCGGCTGCCACACGCCGTCGAACAGCGCGCAATGGTCGGTCACTTCGATTACGGCATGACCGAACTCGCCACTTTCGCCGAGCGTCACGCTGCCGCCCAACTGGTGCATCAGCACTTGCTGGCCATAGCAAATGCCCATGATCGGCACGCCGCTATCGAGAATCGCCTGCGGGATACGCGGCGATCCTTCCTCCAGAACCGAAGCCGGGCTGCCCGAGAGGATCACGCCTTTGGGGCTCATCCGGGCGAAGGCCGCATCGGCGGTGGTGAAGGGAGCGATCTCGCTGTAGACGCCAGCCTCACGCACGCGCCGCGCGATCAATTGCGTTACCTGGCTGCCGAAATCGACGATGAGGATGGAGTCGGTCTGATGGGTCATGCGGCCAGATAGCAGATACGCGCGGCGGGGGAAGAGCTTTGGAAACGGCATGAACAACAAGCGAGGCATGAAAGCGGTAGCGCGCGCCGGTTTCGAACCGATGGTGGAGGCCGCCGGGCGGGACGGGCGCAAACTCGCCGCGCTCGCCGGGCTTGCATCGAAGATCGGACTGCGCGGCCGGGTTTTTCCGCTGGCGACCGAAGCCCGCGCGCTCGCCCCCGATGACGGGGAGGTCGCCGCGCGCACTCAGCAATTGATTGGGCAAAGCGTGCCGCGCTGGCATTTCAATATGCTGCGCGACGAACCGCGCAACGCCGCTTTCGATGCCGCAATCCGGCGAGCGGTGACGCCGGGCACGCATGTGCTCGATATCGGCGCGGGCAGCGGCCTGCTGTCGATGATGGCCGCGCGCGCCGGCGCGGGGCGCGTTGTTGCGTGCGAGGAAAACCCCGCAATCGCCGATTCCGCGACGCGCATCGTCGCCGCCAATGGCTATGCCGACCGTATTCGCGTCGTCACCGGCAATTCGACCGAACTTGATCTCGAATCCGATCTCGAGGGCCGCGCCGATGTGATCGTGTCCGAAATCGTCTCGAACAACCTGCTCGCCGAAGGTGTGCTGAACACGCTGGCGGATGCGGCATCGCGGTTGCTGGCTCCCGGCGGGCAGATGATCCCACAGGGCGGCGCAGTGATGGTCGCGTTGGCCAATTGGAGCGGAGCGGCTCAAACCCACATGGCGGAGGTCGCCGGGTTCGATCTCGACGGGTTCAACACGCTGGCGCAGGTGCCGCGCAACGTCGCAGTCAGCGACGCGACGCTCTCACTACACAGCGCGCCCGCCGCCTTGTTGGCGTTCGATTTCACCGGCAAGGCCGCGCGCGAGCCGCACCGTGCCGAAACGACGCTGGTCAGCGACGGCACGCCCGTCTGCGGGATCGTGCAGTGGATCCGGCTCGATCTCGACGCCGAGGGCACCTATGAGAACCGCCCGGGCCCCGCCGCCAAATCGCATTGGGGTGCGCAATTCTATCCGTTCGACACGCCGCTCGATCTTCCAGCGGGCACCCCGGTGCGGATCGCCGGGGTGCATGACGGCAACCAATTGCTGGTGTGGCGGGAGGGGTAAGCCTCCCCCCACCCTGCCGCGCGGCTTACTCGACCGGCTTGACCGTCAGCCCCGTCCACTTCGCCGCGAACGCCCAGGCGTCGGCGGTTTCGGCGATCACCTTGTCGGTCGGCTTGCCCGAGCCATGGCCTGCGCGCGTCTCGATCCGCACCAGCCGCGGCTTCGGCCCCAGATCGAGCGATTGCAGCATCGCAGTATATTTGAAGGTATGCCCCGGCACGACGCGGTCGTCGGTATCGGCGGTCTCGGCCAGGATCGCCGGGTACGCCTTGCCCGCGCGGATATTGTGATAGGGCGAATAGGCGTAGAGCGTCTTGAAATCGGCTTCCTTCGAGGGATAGCCATAGTCATCGACCCAATAGCGCCCGGCGGTGAAGCGGTCGAAGCGCAGCATATCCATCACGCCCACTGCGGGCAGCGCCGCCGCGAACAGGTCCGGCCGCTGATTGGTCACCGCGCCCACCAGCAAGCCGCCATTCGATCCGCCCTGGATGGCAAGCTGGTCCGTACCGGTTATGCCTTGCGCCTTCAGATATTCGCCCGCGGCGATGAAGTCGTCGAACACATTCTGCTTGTTGGCCAGGCGACCGCCATCGTGCCACGCCTTGCCATATTCGCCACCGCCGCGAATGTTCGCGACCGCCAGCACCCCGCCCTGCTCCAGCCACGCCAGCCGCGTCGCCGAGAACGCTGGCGTCACCGAAATGTTGAAGCCGCCATAAGCGTAGAGCAGCGTCGGGGCCGGTCCGGTGACATCACTGCGCCGGACGATGAACATCGGCACCTGCGTGCCGTCCTTCGACGCGTAGAAGCGCTGCTCGACCGTGTAACGCGCCGGATCGAACGCCACCTTCGGCGCGGCCCATGGCGTCGCCTGCCCGGTGGTCACGTCATAGCGATAGATCGTCGTCGGCGTGGCGAAGCTGGTGAAGGCAAAGAAGGTCTCGGGATCGCCCTCCTCGCCGCCAAAGCCCCCGGCCGCGCCGATGCCAGGCAGCGGCACTACGCCATCTGGCTTGCCCTCCAGCGTGTAGCGGCGAATCTCGCTCTTCACGTCGGCGAGGTAGGACACCAGCAACTTACCACCGACCAGCGAGGCACCGGCGAGCACATCCTTGCCCTGCGCCACGAGTTCCTGCTCGGGCACTTCGGCCGAGCGCGCGTAAAGATTGGTCGCGACGATCCGGCCGCGCGGCGCATTCTTGTTGGTCACCCAATAGAAATTCCCGCCGACATTGCCCGCCAGGCTCCACTCATAGTCCAGCCCCTTGAAGATCGTGCGCGGCACCGGCGTGGGCGCGGTCAGATCGATGACGGTGATCTGATAGCGGTTGTCGGTGCCTTCATGCGTCGTGATGACCAGCCATTTGCCGTCATCGGTCACTTGCGCGGTGTGGCCGAGCTTGGGGCTCTCGGGCGTGGCGTAGATCAGCGGGTCGGCCGCCTGCGCGGTGCCGAGCTTGTGGAAGTAGATTTGCTGGTTCTCGTTCAGCGCCTGGAACTTCGCCCCCGCCGCCGGTGCTGCGAAGCGCGAATAATAGAAGCCCGAGCCATCCTTAGCCCAGGCCAGGCCGGAGAATTTCACCCACTCGATCGTGTCCGAAACCGCTCCGGTGGCCACGTCGAGGACCTTGACCGTGCGCCAGTCGGTGCCGCCATCCTGCACCGCATAAGCGAGCTTCTTGCCGTCCTCGGACGGGCTCCACTCGGCGAGCGCGGTCGCGCCGTCATTCGACCAGCCATTGGGGTCGATCAACACCCGCCCGGCACCGTCAACGCTGTCGCGCACATACAGTACCGCCTGGTTCTGCAGGCCGCTATTGTGGGTATAGAAATAGTGGCCGCCCTTCTTCACCGGCACGCCGAAACGCTCATAATCGAGCAATGTCTTCAACCGCGCCGCAAAGATGTCGCGGCCGGGCAGCGTCGCCAGATAGGCGTTGGTGACGGCATTCTCGTCCGCCACCCATTTCGCGACCTCGGCATCGGTGCGCACATCGTTTTCGAGCCAGCGATACGGATCGGCGACCTTCACGCCGAACTGTTCGTCGGTCTGGGTCACGCGGCGGGTTTCGGGATATTGCATGGTCTGGGCCTGTAGTTGCGCGGGAGCCGCGAGAACGAGAGCGATCAGCGGCAGGGTTAAGCGCATGTAGGGCTCCAAAACGAAAAAAGGAGCCGCACTCTACCGAGTGCGGCTCCTTTCTCAATCTCTTGATCGCATCACCCGCTACATCCGCGTCGTGGCGAAGCCACGCCGTCGAACGGCGCTTTATGCGCCGTCGGCCGGACGAGGCGAAAAGCGGTGCTTAGCTACGCTAAGCTCATGCCGCCTCGTCATACTCACCGTCATTCAGCACCGGGCCCGAATCCTGGCCCTTGGCGCTGACGTCGCGGTCGACGAATTCGATGATCGCCATCGGCGATGCGTCCGACAAGCGGATGCCGGCCTTGATGATGCGGGTGTAGCCGCCGTTACGATCGGCATAGCGCGTCGCCAGAACGTCGAACAGCTTAACCAGCTGCGCATCGTCGAGCAGCCGGGCGTGCGCCAGGCGACGGTTGGACAGGCCACCCTTCTTCGCCAGCGTGATCAGCTTTTCAACGTAAGGACGCAGTTCCTTCGCCTTGGCGACGGTGGTGGTGATCTGCTCGTGCTTGATGAGGGCAGCGGACATGTTGCGGAACAACGCAATGCGATGTGCCGAGGTACGCTGCAGTTTACGACCGCCTACGCGATGACGCATGATAATTTCCTTCGTTCGTTAAGGGGCCGTTTGACGGAACCCCAGACCAGGTGGGGACGGTTCGCCCACCCAAATGACCGTCACCCCGGCGAAGGCCGGAGCCGTTTCGTTATGGGGCACTCGCTCCGCACTTGCGCGAGGCAGCCCCGGCTTTCGCCGGGGCGACGTGCCTTAGCCCATAATCTCTTGTTCAAGCTTCTTGGCCATCTCTTCGATGTTCTCAGGCGGCCAGCCCGGGATTTCCATGCCGAGGCGCAGCCCCATCGAGGAGAGCACTTCCTTGATCTCGTTGAGCGACTTGCGGCCGAAGTTCGGCGTGCGCAGCATCTCGGCTTCGGTCTTCTGGACCAGATCGCCGATATAGATGATGTTGTCGTTCTTGAGGCAGTTGGCCGAGCGCACCGACAGTTCGAGCTCGTCGACCTTCTTGAGCAGGTAGCGGTTGATCTGCTGCGTGTCGCCAGCGACTTCGCCACCGGTCGCCGCCGGGGCAGCATGGCCGATCGGGGCTGCGCGCGTGACCGACGAATCATCGAAGTGCACGAACAAAGCGAGCTGGTCCTGCAGAATGCGACCGGCATAGCCAACCGCGTCCTCAGGTGTGATCGTGCCGTCGGTCTCGACCGTCAGCGTCAGCTTGTCATAATCGAGTTCCTGCCCGACGCGGGTGTTCTCGACCTTGTAGCTGACCTGCTTGACCGGCGAATACAGCGCATCGACCGGGATCAGGCCGATCGGCGCATCTGCCGGACGGTTGGCAACCGCTGCGACATAGCCTTTACCGACATCGGCGGTCAGTTCCATGTTCAGCGTCGCGCCATCGTCGAGGTGGCACAGCACCAGCTGCGGGTTCATCACTTCGATGTCGCCCGAAACCGCAATGTCGCCCGCCTTGACCGGGCCAGGGCCCGTTGCCGAAAGCTGAAGCCGCTTCGGCCCCTCGCCCTGCATGCGCAGCGCGATTTGCTTCACGTTCAGCACGATGTCGGTTACGTCCTCGCGAACGCCCGCGAGCGAGGAGAATTCATGCAGAACGTTCTCGATCTTGATCGAGGTGACGGCCGCACCCTGCAGCGAGGACAGCAGCACGCGACGCAGCGCGTTGCCCAGCGTCAGGCCGAAGCCACGCTCCAGCGGCTCGGCGATGAAGGTCGCCTTGCGCTTGCCGTCTCCGCCGGGCTTCTTTTCGAGGCCGGACGGCTTCTTCAATTCCTGCCAGTTCTTTGCATTGACGGACATAGGCTATCCCTTGGTTTTGGGCCGGAATGGGGCAATCCCGGCCATATATGAATCGAACCGTGCAGCGCGATCAACCGCGCACGGTCGAGACGAAGTCAGACGCGACGACGCTTGGACGGGCGGACGCCGTTGTGCGGGATCGAGGTCACGTCGCGGATCGAAGTGATCTGGAAGCCGACGGCCTGCAATGCGCGCAGCGCCGACTCACGGCCCGAACCGGGGCCCTTCACTTCGACTTCGAGCGTGCGGACGCCATGTTCGGCGGCCTTCTTGCCGGCGTCTTCCGCTGCGACCTGCGCGGCGTACGGCGTCGACTTGCGCGAGCCCTTGAAGCCCATCGCCCCTGCCGACGACCAGCTGATCGCGTTGCCCTGGGCATCGGTGATCGTGATCATCGTGTTGTTGAAGCTTGCGTTCACATGGGCAACGCCCGAGGTGATGTTCTTGCGTTCGCGGCGCTTAATGCGCTGTGGTTCACGTGCCATTGTCTGTCCCTAATCCTTCGTCGAGGAGCGAGCCGCGGTCACCCGCGGCTCAAGCTCACTTCTTCTTACCGGCGATCGGCTTGGCCTTGCCCTTGCGAGTGCGCGCATTGGTATGCGTGCGCTGGCCACGAACCGGCAGGCCCTTGCGATGACGCAGGCCGCGATAGCAGGCCAGATCCATCAGGCGCTTGATGTTCATCGCAACCTGGCGACGAAGATCACCCTCGACGGTATAGTCGGCGTCGATGGTCTCGCGGATGTGGAGGACTTCCTGGTCGGTCAGGTCCTGCACGCGCGCGGTCAGCGGGATGCCGAGCTTGGTGACGATTTCCTTGGCCTTGGTGTCGCCAATGCCGTGAATGTAGGTGAGCGCAATAACAACGCGCTTGTTGGTCGGGATGTTGACCCCGGCGATACGTGCCATGAACTTGTTCTCCTGCTCCACAGGGTGCGCATGGCTGCGGACCCCATCTCATCGCGTTGCCTACCGTAACGCACGACACCGGCGAGCGCAAACATGCGCCGCCGGAGACCGGTGTTTCGGAATGGAAGTGCGTTAAGACCCGACTCACCTGCTGTCAAGCGCCCGATCACGCCGTCAGTGGGATGACGATCGCCACGATCAGGCCGGGCGCGTGGTCGCCCAGTTCCAGACGCCCGCCATGCAGCCGGGCGACCGCCTCGACCAGCGCCATGCCGAGCCCCGCCCCCGGCACACTGCGCGCGACATCCAGCCGCCCGAACCGACGCAGCGCCTGCGCACGGTCAGCCTCGGCGATGCCTGGGCCGCGATCGGCAACCTGAAAGCGCGCTTCGTCCGGACCGATCACCAGCCCGAGCCGGATCTCCCCACCCTGTGCCGCATGGCGCAGTGCATTGTCGATCAAATTGGCGATCGCCTGCGTCATCAACTCGCGGTGCAGCACGATCTGCGGCGGGTGCGCCTCAATCCCGACCTCGAACCGCATGCCGGAATCTTCGATCACCGGGCCGTAAAGCTCGGCAATCTCCTCCATCAACGCGGCCGGGTCGATCGGTGCCAGACGGTCGCGCGGGACCGATTCGGCGCGCGTGATCTCGATCATCGTCGACAGCATCCGCATCACCAGATCGGTCTCGATCAGCAGCCCGCCCATCGCCGCCTCGCGCTGTGCCGGATCGGCCTGCAGCACCGCCACCTCGGCCTTGGCGCGCAACCGCGCGAGCGGAGACCGCAAATCGTGCGCCAGGCCATCGGTGACGATCCGCAATTCGGTCATCAGCCGTTCGGTCTTGTCGAGCATCGCGTTGAGCCGTGTCGCCAGTCGGTCGAACGCGTCGCCACCCCCCGGATGCCCGGCCGCCGGATTGACCACGCGGCGCGACAGGTCGCCGCTGGCCACCCCTTCGATCACATCGGCAACCCGGTCAAGCCGCCGCCCGACATAGCGGGTCACAATCAGCCCGCCGCCAATGCCAAGAGCCAGCGACAGCAGCATCGCCGCAGCAAGCGCGCGCTCGATCCCCTGTTGTTCCTGCTCCCAATCGTCGAGCAAGCGCCCGCTGACCAATCGGTACGGGCCGACCTCGCGCACCGCATACCCCGCCTCGCGCTCCAGCCACGGGCTTGAATCCCCCATGCGTCCGATGCGGAAGATGGTGGGTGCCGGTGCCCCGCTGCCGACGATCGCCGGGCCGATGCCAGCAACGCGCCGCCCATCAGCAGCGATCACCGCGACGATGCGCGAACGATCTCCATTTGCGCGCCCCTCGTCGATCGTCCGCGCCAGCGCGGGGAGGCCGCCGGCGCGATAGATCGCCACCAGCCCCTCCGATTCCTCGACAGTATCGCGGCGCAACTCGTCGATCGCCTGGTCGCGGACAAGCTTCCAGACGAACGCCACCAGTGCGACATTGGAGGTGAGCCCCAGCAGAATTGCCAGCAGCGCAATACGCGCGGTTACCGACAGGCGGGACGACAGGGAAATGGCTATGGCTCGACCGAGAGCCGATACCCGGCCCCACGCACGGTGTGCAGGATCGGCGCGGCGAAGCCCTCCTCGAGCTTGCGACGCAACCGCCCGATATGCACATCGACCACGTTCGATCCGGGATCGAAATGATAGTTCCAGATCTTCTCCAACATCATCGTGCGCGTGACCACTTGTCCGGCATGGCGCGCGAGATATTCGAGGAGATTGAATTCGCGCGCGCCAAGCTGAATTGGCCGCCCCGCGCGGGCGACTGTGCGCCCGAGCAAGTCGATTTCCAGATCACCGACTGACAAGCGCGTCGCCTGCCCCTCCCCCGCACCACGATCGACGCGGCGGAAGATCGCATCGATGCGCGCGGTCAGCTCGGCGAAGGAAAACGGCTTCACCAAATAATCGTCGGCACCGGCATTCAATCCGTCGATCCGGTCGTCGACAGTCCCCAACGCTGAGAGAATCAAGGTCGGCGTGCGCACCCCGGCCGCGCGAATCGCGCCGAGCATCGCAATGCCGTTCAGCCCCGGCAACATGCGATCGGCGATGATGAGATCGAAAATGCCCTCGCTCGCCAGAAACAATCCGTCGCGCCCATCGGAGCAGGATTCGACCGCAAAGCCCGCCTCGCTCAAGCCCTTGGCGAGATAGGCGGAGGTGGAGCTATCGTCCTCAACGATCAGAATCTTGCGGGTCACAGGCGGCATTCCGGGCGGTTTCCTCGTGCCTAGAATGAAATGAGGCCGACGGAAAGCATGCCTTCCGCCGGCCAACGACACTCCCGGGAGTGCGAGTGTCGATCTCGTGAATACATTTCCGGCCAGCGTGCATGGCCTGCGCCCTTCATGCGCCGGTCGCGTATCCAACGCGATGACGCTGAGGTGACGAAAATGTCATTCGCCCGAGAAACGCCTCACGCACCGCCAGCGTGAGCCCGCATTGTCTTTTGAGCCAACCGATCAGCCAGCGTCGAGAATCGCCTCGATTGCGCCCGTCACATCGGCAATGTCGCCCATGCCATCGACCCGCGCGAGCAACCCGCGCGCCTGGTAGATCGGGATGATCGGCTCGGTCTTGGCGCGATATTCGGCCATGCGCGTGCGCACGGTTTCCTCATTATCGTCGGGTCGGCGTTTGAATTCATGCCCGCCGCACACGTCGCACGTGCCCGCGATCTTGGGCTGTTTGAAGCTGTCGTGATAGCCCGCACCACAGGTGGCGCAGGTATAACGACCAACGATCCGCGCGACGAGCGCATCCTCGTTCACGTCGAGTTCGATCACGGTGTCGAGCTTGCGGCCATGCTGGGCAAGGATCGTATCGAGCGATTCGACCTGGGCCGCGGTCCGCGGATATCCGTCGAAGATCGTGCCTTGCTCGGGCGAGAGCGTGCCAAGCTTGTCATCGATCAACGCGGAAACGATCTCGTCGGATACGAGCGCGCCCGAATCCATCACCGCCGCAACCTGATGGCCGAGCGGCGTGTCGGCCTTGCGCGCGGCGCGCAGCATGTCGCCGGTCGAAAGCTGGATCATACCGCGATCCGCCTCGAGATGGCTGGCCTGGGTGCCCTTGCCGGCTCCCGGCGGCCCCAACAGGATGATGTTCAATACGCTCTCCCCAATCGCCGTGGCGACTCGCGTCCCGCTTTTAGCGGAGACGCCCGCCCTTCAGCTTCGCCTTCTTGATCAGATCGCCATATTGATGCGCAAGCAAATGGCTCTGAATCTGCGTCACCGTATCCATTGTTACGTTGACCACGATCAGCAAGCTAGTGCCACCAAGGTAGAAGGGAATCGACAGCGCCGACACCAGATATTCCGGCAACAGGCAGATGATCGCCAGATACCCGGCACCGATCACGGTGATACGCGTCAGCACATAGTCGAAATACGCCTCGGTGTTCTTGCCCGGGCGGATGCCGGGGATGAAGCCGCCATAGCGCTTGAGATTGTCGGCGGTCTCTTCCGGGTTGAACACCACGGCGGTGTAGAAGAACGAGAAGAAGACGATGCCCGCGCCGTAGAGCAGCATGTACACCAGCGACCCATGCTGCAGATATTGGTTGAGCCCGATGACGACATCGCCCCACCAGGTTTCCTTGCCGCCCGTCGGCTGTTTGCCCGCAAGCTGCATCACCGTCAGCGGCATCAGCAGCAGCGACGAGGCGAAAATCGGCGGGATCACGCCTGCCGTGTTGATCTTGAGCGGCAAATGGCTGCGATCGGCCTGCATGCCGCGCTGCGTTTGGCGCTTCGGGTATTGGATCAGGATGCGGCGCTGCGCGCGCTCCATGAAGCAGATGAACAGGATCAGGCCCGCCACCGCGACGATGATGCCGAGGATCTTGAACCCATCGAGGTTCCCCGCGCGGCCGCCCTCGGCCAGCGTGTAGAGCGTCGTCGGCAAGTTCGCGACGATACCGGCCATGATGATCAGCGACATGCCGTTGCCGATGCCGCGACTGGTGATCTGCTCACCGATCCACATCAAGAACATGGTGCCGCCGACTAGGCTGACGATCGAGCCGATGATGAACATCGGGCCGGGGTTCACGACGACGCCCTGGCTTTCGAAGCCGAGCGTCAGGAAATAGCCCTGGATGATGGTCAGCGCGACGGTGCCGTAGCGCGTATATTGGTTGAGCCGCTTGCGCCCGCTCTCGCCTTCCTTCTTGATCGCGGCGAGCGTCGGCGACAGCGAGGTCGCGAGCTGCACTACGATCGAGGCGGTGATGTAGGGCGTGACGCCCAAAGCGATCAAGCTGGCGCGCTTGAGCGAACCACCCGAGAACGCGTTGAAGAAATCGAGCACGCCACCGCTGGTACGGCTGGCCAGTTCGGTCAGCGCAGTCGGATCGATCCCCGGCAGCGGCACATAGCTGAGCAGGCGGAAAACGATCAAAGCGCCGATGGTAAACCACAGCCGCTTCTTGAGGTCGGTCGCCTGTGCGAATTTCGACAGGCTGATGCTGGAAGCCATCTGGTCGGCTGCGGATGCCATGTGCGTCTATCGTCCTGGATGCAGTAGCGGCGGAAACAAAAAGGGCGGGAAACGTTTTACCGCCCCGCCGCTCATATAGGGGCCCAAGCGGGCTTGTCTAATGGGTTGCGCGAAGAGATCGCGCTAACCTACCCCTATCCGTTCGTTTCGAGCCTAGTCGAGAAACCCCGCGCAGCGCCTGATACCTGTTTCTCGACTTCGCTCGAAACGAACGGAGGGAGCGACAGAGCGCGTCTAGAAGCCGAGATCCCTTAAACGATTTGTCCCGAACAGCGGGGTCGCTGTTCGGGACAAAGAGTATCAGATCGTCCGGCTTACGCCTTAAACGATTCCTTGTGCGCCTTGCGCTCGCGATACTTGACGCCCTTCTTGGCGGCAGCCTTTTCAGCGGCAGGAACGACGTGGATCACGTCGACCGAACCACCGGCCTTCTCGACCGCTTCGATCGCGCCCTTGGACGCGCCGGCAACCGTGAACGACAGCTTGGTGGTCAGTTCGCCCTTGCCGAGCAGACGGACGCCGTCCTTGCCACCGCGTGCCAGGCCAGCGGCCTTCAGCGCGTCATGGTCGAGGCTCGCACCGGCTTCGATCTTGCCCGCGTCAACCGCGACCTGGATCGCGCCGAGGTTCACCTCAGCATAATCCTTGGCGAAGATGTTGTTGAAGCCACGCTTCGGCAACCGCATGTGCAGCGGCATCTGGCCGCCTTCGAAACCGGCGATGGAAACGCCCTCGCGGCTCTTCTGGCCCTTCTGGCCGCGGCCTGCGGTCTTGCCCTTGCCGGAACCGATACCACGGCCGACACGCATTTTCGACTTACGCGCACCGGCGTTGTCACGGATATCATTAAGTTTCATGTGTGCACTCGCTTTCGCTTTTGACGCGCTGGATAAATGAGGAAGGGGGCCGTTAGCCCCCTGCCCCGGATTTGTCTACTTCTTCTCCCTCTCCCCTGTGGGGAGAGGGAGAAGAAGTTTACGCCTCGATCTTCACCATGTGCGCGACCTTGCGGATCATGCCACGAACTTCGGGCGTGTCCTGCAGCTCGCGCGTGCGGTGCATCTTGTTGAGGCCGAGACCGATCAGCGTTGCGCGCTGGTCCTTCTCGCGGCGGATCGGCGAACCGGTCTGCGTGATCTTGATGGTTGCCATGGGTCTTTACTCCACGATCGCTTCGGCTTCAGCCTGGGGCGCTTCCGCACCGCCACGGCCGAGCAGATCGGCGATCTTCTTGCCACGACGCTGCGCAACCGACTTCGGGCTCACCTGGCTGGTCAGCGCCTCGAAGGTCGCACGGATCATGTTGTACGGGTTGGACGTACCGACCGACTTGGTCACCACGTCGGCAACGCCGAGCGATTCGAACACGGCGCGCATCGGGCCACCGGCGATGATGCCCGTTCCCTGCGGTGCCGAGCGCAGCGTGACGAGACCGGCACCGAAGTGACCGTTACCGTCATGATGCAGCGTGCGGCCTTCCTTCAGCGGAACGCGGACCATTGCCTTCTTGGCAGCAGCCGTCGCCTTGGAAATGGCTTCGGGCACTTCGCGTGCCTTGCCATGACCGAAGCCGACACGGCCCTTGCCGTCGCCCACGACGACCAAAGCTGCGAAGCCGAAGCGCTTACCGCCCTTGACCGTCTTCGAGACGCGGTTGATGTGAACCAGCTTCTCGATCAGCTCTTCGCCGCCATCATCGGCACCGGGGCCGCCACGACCGCGATTGTCGCGACCGCCACGGTTGTCACGGCCGCCACGATTCTGGCCACCGCCGCCGGGGCCACCGCGACCACGACCGCCGCGGGGACCGCGGGCGTCGGGAGCGGCTGCGCCTTCGGGAGCTGCCGTAGCTTCGGTTGGAATGTTGTCGTCAGCCATAATTAGAACTCCAATCCGGCTTCACGCGCGGCAGTCGCCAACGCCTTGACGCGACCGTGGAACAGGAAGCCACCGCGATCGAACACGACCTGCGTCACGCCCGCCGCCTTGCTGGCCTCGGCGATGCGGGTGCCGACGGCCACTGCTGCGTCGATGTTGGCGCCGGACGTGTCGCGCACGTCCTTTTCCAGCGTCGAAGCAGCTGCGATCGTCACGCCCTGCGCGTCGTCGATAATCTGCGCATAGATGTGGCGGCCCGAGCGATGGATCGACAGCCGCGGACGGCCCGATCCACGCGCGCGGAGCGCGGTGCGGTTGCGGCGGCGCCGCTTCTCGAAGAGAGACATACCCTTGGTCGACATTACTTCTTCTTCCCTTCCTTGCGGAAGATGAACTCGCCGTCGTACTTGATGCCCTTGCCCTTATACGGCTCGGGCTTGCGCCAGCGACGGATTTCAGCGGCCAGCTGGCCGACCTTCTGCTTGTCGGAACCCGAAATCTCGACCGTCGTGTTGTCCGGGGTCTTGACTTCGATCCCTTCCGGCACGTCGATGTTGACGTCGTGGCTGTAGCCGAGCTTGAGGTTCAGCGTCTTGCCCTGAACCGCAGCGCGGTAGCCCACGCCGTTGATCAGCAGCTTCTTGGTGAAGCCGTCCGACACGCCGGTGATGAGGTTCTGCACCAGCGTGCGCTGCATGCCCCAAAATGCGCGAGCGCGCTTGGTCTCATTGGCCGGGTTGACGGCGATGCCGCCATCTTCAAGCACATAGCTGATCTCTTCGCGCAGCGGCATGGCGAGGGTGCCCTTGGGGCCCTTCACGCTGAGCTGCTGGCCTTCGATCGTCGCGGTCACGCCGCTCGGGATCGTGACCGGCTTTTTACCGATGCGGCTCATCAGAACACCTCCGCGAGGACTTCGCCGCCGACATTCTGTTCGCGCGCTTCGGCGTCGGACAGAACGCCGCGAGGCGTGGAGACGATCGTGATGCCAAGGCCATTCATGACCCGCGGCAGTTCGGTCGAAGCCGAATAGACGCGACGGCCAGGCTTGGACACGCGAGCGACGTGCTTGATCGCGGGCTGGCCCTCGAAATACTTCAGCTCGATGCGGATGCCGGCCGCAGGGCCCATCTGCTCTTCGGTGTAGCCACGAATGTAGCCCTCGCGCTGGAGCACGTCGAGCACGCGGGCCCGCAGCTTGGAGCCCGGCGTCAGGACGGAGTCCTTGCGCGCGCGCTGGCCGTTGCGGATGCGGGTGAGCATATCACCCAGGGGATCGGTCAATGCCATCTGTTGATCCTTACCAGCTCGACTTCGTAACGCCCGGGATCAGGCCCTTGTTGGCCAGATCGCGCAGCTGAATACGGCAGAGGCGGAACTTGCGATAATATGCGCGCGGACGACCGGTCAGCTCGCAGCGGTTGCGGATGCGCGTCGGGTTCCCGTTGCGGGGGATCTCAGCCATCTTGAGACGGGCTTCGATCCGCTCGCCGTCGCTGAGCGTCGTGTCGGCGGCAATCGCCTTCAGCGCCGCGTACTTCGGGGCGTACTTCTTGACCAGCATCTTGCGACGCTCGTTCTTGTTGACAGAACTTACCTTCGCCATCTTATGCCGCCTTCTTTTCGGTGTCAGCGTCTTCGATCGGGAACGGGAAACCGAACAGACGGAGCAGCTCGCGCGCTTCCTCGTCGGTCTTCGCCGTGGTCGCCACGATCACGTCCAGGCCGCGGATCTTGTCGATCCGGTCATAGCTGATTTCCGGGAACACCAGCTGTTCCTTCAGGCCGCAGGCATAGTTGCCGCGTCCGTCGAACGACTTGGGGTTGAGCCCGCGGAAATCGCGAACGCGGGGAAGTGCGATCGTGATGAAACGGTCCAGGAATTCGTACATGCGCTCACGGCGAAGGGTAACCTTCACGCCGATCGGCATGCCTTCGCGCAGCTTGAACTGTGCGATCGACTTCTTGGCCTTGGTCACGACGGGCTTCTGCCCTGCGATCAATTCCATTTCGCCAAAGGCCTGGTCGACCTTCTTCTTGTCCTGCGTGGCTTCGCCAACGCCCATGTTCAGCACGATCTTGTCGATGCGCGGAACTTCCATGGCGTTCTTGTAGCCGAACTTTTCGGTCATCGCCTTGACGATCTTGTCGTCATAGATGCCCTTCATCCGGGGCTTGGTAGCTGCATCAGCCATCGATCTTGTCTCCGGTCTTGACCGCAACACGGACTTTCTTGCCGTCCTGGGTCTCGAAACGAACGCGCGTAGGCTTGCCGTCGGCGGTCACGTGAGCGACCTTGGAGACGTGCAGCGGCGCTTCGGCGCGCTTCAGGCCACCCTGCGGGTCACCCTGGCTCGGCTTTACGTGGCGAACGGCAACGTTGACGCCCGAAACGACGACCTTGCCGTCCTTCGGAAGTGCCAGCGTGACTTCACCGGTCTTGCCCTTGTCCTTGCCGGACAGAACGATGACGCGGTCGCCCTTCTTGATCTTTGCGGTCGCCATTACAGCACCTCCGGCGCGAGACTGATGATCTTCATGTGCTTCTTGCCGCGCAGTTCGCGAACCACTGGGCCAAAGATACGGGTACCGATCGGCTCCTCGTTCTTGTTGACCAGCACGGCTGCGTTCGAATCGAAGCGGATCACGGTGCCATCGGCCCGGCGAATGTCCTTCGCCGTACGCACGATGACGGCACGGTGCACGTCGCCCTTCTTCACGCGGCCGCGGGGCGCAGCCTCCTTCACGCTGACGACAATGATGTCGCCAACGCCTGCAACACGACGCTTGGACCCGCCAAGCACCTTGATGCACATAACCCGCTTCGCGCCGCTGTTGTCAGCGACCTCGAGATTGGATTGCATCTGGATCATAGATCCGCTTCCTTCTCATCTGGGGCCGATACCGACCGGACCCCGCCTCGATCAATGGAGCCGCGCTAACGCGGCCCCGCTCTTATGCGTCGACGTCGACCCGGTCAGGCGTCGCGTGGGTGTTGACCCGATCGATCACCTTCCAGGTCTTCAGCTTGGAAATCGGCGCGGTCTCTTCGATCCGCACGGTCTCGCCCTGCTTGAACTCATTGCCCTCGTCATGGGCATGATACTTCTTCGTACGGCGGATGATCTTGCCATAGAGCGCGTGCTTGACCTTACGCTCCACGTTCACGACCACCGTCTTGTCGCCCTTGTCGGAGACGATCAGCCCCGTCAGCACGCGCTTTGGCATGTCTAAATCCTTACTTTGCCGCAGTGTCGCGCGAACGCGCGGACTGCAGGGTCTTGATGCGAGCGATGTCGCGACGGACTTCCTTGACCCGGCTCGGCTTTTCGAGCTGGTTGGTCGCGGCCTGGAAACGGAGGTTGAACGCCTCGCGCTTCAGGTTGCCGAGCTCTTCGCCCAGCTGGTCCTCGGTCTTCGCCTTGAGGTCGGAGCGACGCGTGTCGATCTTCGCCATGTTATGCAACTCCCAGATGCGAGGTGTCGCCGAGACGGGCAACGACCTTCACCTTGATCGGCAGCTTCATCGCTGCACGGCTGAACGCCATTGCCGCGATGTCGCCCGGAACGCCGTCCAGTTCGAACAGGATACGGCCGGGCTTGACGCGGGCTGCCCAATATTCCGGCGAACCCTTGCCCTTACCCATGCGGACTTCAGCGGGCTTGCCCGAGACGGGAACGTCCGGGAAAACGCGGATCCACAAACGGCCCTGGCGCTTGATGTGACGCGTGATCGCGCGGCGAGCCGCCTCGATCTGGCGTGCGGTGAGACGATCCGGCTCCATCGCCTTCAGGCCGTACGACCCGAAGTTGAGCGTGGTGCCACCCTTGGCGTCGCCATGGATGCGGCCCTTGAAGGCCTTGCGGAACTTGGTCTTTTTCGGTTGCAGCATGATCTATTCCTTAGCGGCGCGGATCAGGCCGGACGCCGGAAGTCTGTGCTTCCATCATCAGCCGGTCGGTCGCCATCGGGTCATGACCCAGGATTTCGCCCTTGAAGATCCAGACCTTCACGCCGCACACGCCATAGGCGGTGTGTGCAGTCGCTTCAGCGTAATCAACGTTCGCGCGCAGCGTGTGGAGCGGCACGCGACCTTCGCGATACCATTCCGACCGTGCGATCTCGGCGCCGCCAAGACGGCCGCCGCAGTTGATCCGGATGCCCTCGGCACCGAGACGCATCGCCGACTGCACCGCACGCTTCATGGCACGGCGGAAGGCGATACGACGCTCGAGCTGATCGGCGATGCCCTGCGCAACCAGCTTGCTGTCGACTTCCGGCTTGCGGATTTCGACGATGTTCAGGCTGACGTCGGACGTCGTCATCTTGCCGAGCGTACGGCGCAGCTTTTCGATGTCCGCACCCTTCTTGCCGATGATGACACCGGGACGGGCAGCGAAGATCGAAACGCGGCACAGCTTGGCCGGACGGTCGATGACCACTTTGGAGATCGCAGCCTGTGGCAGCGTCTTCAGGATGTACGCACGCATCTTGAGATCTTCGAGCAGAAGACGGCCGTAATCGGCGCCCTCGGCATACCAGCGGCTATCCCAGGTGCGGTTGATCTGCAGGCGCAGACCGATCGGGTTCGATTTCTGACCCATTATGCTTCTTCCTGCTCGCGCACGACGATGCGCAGACGGCTGAACGGCTTGAGGATGCGCGTCGACTTGCCACGACCGCGGGTCGCGAAGCGCTTCATCACGATCGACTTGCCAACCGAAGCCTCTGCGACGACGAGCGAGTCGACGTCGAGATTGTGGTTGTTCTCGGCGTTGGCGATGGCCGACGCCAGCACCTTGCGCGCGTCAACCGCCATGCCCTTGGTCGAGAACTGCAGGATGTTCATCGCATCGCCGACCTTCTTGCCACGGATCAATGCCGCGACGAGGCCGAGCTTCTGCGCGGAACCACGGATCTGCGTGCCGACCGACAGCGCCTCGTTATCCGCCACGCGGCGGGGAGCTTTTGCCTTAGCCATTAGCGCTTGCCCTTCTTGTCCGCGGCATGGCCGGGGAAATAGCGCGTCGGCGCGAACTCGCCGAGCTTCATGCCCACCATGTCCTCGTTGACAGAAACCGGCACGAACTTGCGGCCGTTATAGACGCTGAAGGTCAGGCCAACGAACTGCGGCAGGATCGTCGAGCGGCGCGACCAGGTCTTGATCGCACCACGCGCGTTGGTTTCCTGCGCGGTTTCTGCCTTCTTCAGCAGGTGAAGGTCCACGAACGGACCCTTCCAGACGGAACGAGCCATCGTTTAGCCCTTCTTCTTGGCGTGACGGCTGCGGATAATCATCTTGTCCGTCGCCTTGTTATGACGGGTGCGCGCACCCTTGGTCGGCTTGCCCCACGGGGTAACCGGATGACGGCCGCCCGAAGTCCGGCCTTCACCACCGCCGTGCGGATGGTCGACCGGATTCTTGGCGACGCCGCGCGTCAGCGGGCGGATGCCCAACCAGCGATTGCGACCCGCCTTGGCGAGGTTGGTGTTGCCATTGTCGGGGTTCGAAACCGCGCCAACCGTCGCCATGCAATTGGCGTGGATGTAACGCTGCTCGCCCGAGTTGAGGCGGACCATGACCATGCCCTTGTCGCGACCGACGACCTGCACATAGGTGCCGGCCGACCGTGCGAGCTGACCGCCCTTGCCCGGCTTCATCTCGACGTTGTGGACGATCGTGCCAACCGGCATCTGGCCCAGTTCCATCGCGTTGCCCGGCTTCACGTCGGTCTTCTTGTCCGCGATCACCTTGTCGCCAACGGCGAGGCGCTGCGGCGCAATGATGTACGCGACGTTTTCCTTGCCATCGGCGGTCTGACCATAGTTGATCAGCGCGATGAAGGCGGTGCGGTTGGGATCATATTCGATCCGCTCGACCACGCCATCGACGCCCCAGTTACGGCGCTTGAAGTCGATGATGCGGTAGCGCTGCTTGTGGCCGCCGGCGATGCCGCGCGAGGTCACATGGCCCTTGTTGTTGCGCCCACCGGTCTTGCGCTTGCCTTCGGTCAGCGCCTTGACGGGGCCGCCTTTGTGCAGGCCGGAACGGTCGACGAGGATGAGTCCGCGTCGTGCCGGGCTGGTCGGATTATAATGCTTCAATGCCATCGGATCAGATCCCCGTCGTCACGTCGATGGACTGGCCGTCCTTCAACGTCACGATCGCCTTCTTGATGTCGGAGCGGGTGTAGGGCGCGCCCTTCCACTTCTTGGTCTTGCCCTTCTGGACGATCGTGTTCACGCCCAGGACGGTCACGTCGAACAGCGCCTCGACTGCAGCCTTGATCTGCGGCTTGGTCGCGTCGTTAGTGACCTTGAAGACGACCGCGTTATGCTCGCTGAGCAAAGTGGCCTTTTCGGTGATGTGCGGTGCGACGATCACGTCATAATGACGCGCGTCGATCGCGGCTTTCTGCTTAGCCATTGAAGCGCGCCTCCAGCATTTCGACGGCAGCGCGGGTCAGGACCAGCGTGTCGTGCTTAAGGATGTCATAGACGTTGGCACCAGCCGCCGGCATCACGTTGATCGTGTGCAGGTTGCCCGCTGCCAGCGCGAAGCTGGTCTCGACCGCTGCGCCGTCAATGACGAGCGCGGTCTTGCCCGTGCCGAGCTTTGCCCAATCCGCGATCAGCGTCTTGGTCTTGCTCTCTGCGACCGTCAGGCTGTCCATGACAACCAGCGTGCCCGCCTGAGCGTGGCTCGACAGCGCCATCTTCAGACCGAGCGCGCGAACCTTCTTGTTCAGGCCGGGGTTGAAGTCGCGGGTCCGCTGACCGTGCGCCTTACCACCGCCGACGAAGATCGGAGCGCGGCGATCGCCGTGACGAGCCGTACCGCCGCCCTTCTGGCGACCGAACTTCTTGCCGGTGCGAGCAACGTCAGCGCGCTCACGCGTGCCGCTTGCGGTCGCGCGACGCTTTTCGAGCTGCCAGGTGACAACGCGGTGCAGGATGTCGGCGCGCGGATCGAGGCCGAAGACCTCGTCGTTGAGCTCGATGTCCGCGCCTGCGGTGTCGGCGAAGGATTGAACCTTGACCTTCATGTTCAGCCCTCCTGGCCGTCGGTCGCGTCCACGGTCGCGACGTCAGCAGGCGTCTCGGCGGGAGCGGTGTCGTTGTTGTTGGCGACCTGCTTCAGGCCGGCGGGATACGGCGCATCAGCGTGACGCGCGACCTTCACCGAATCCTTGACGAGCAACCAGCCACCCTTCGAGCCAGGGACCGAGCCCTTGACGAAGATGAGGCCACGCTCGACGTCGGTCGAAACGATTTCGAGATTTTGCTGGGTGCGGTTCTTGTCGCCCATGTGCCCGGCCATCTTCTTGTTCTTGAAGACCTTGCCCGGATCCTGGCGCTGACCGGTCGAACCCAGCGAGCGGTGCGAGACCGAAACGCCGTGCGTTGCGCGCAGACCGCCGAAGCCCCAACGCTTCATACCGCCCTGGAAGCCCTTACCCTGGGTCACGCCCTGGATATCGACGATCTGGCCAGCGACATAATGGTCGGCCGAGATGGTCGCGCCGACTTCGAGCAGCGCATCTTCGCTCACGCGGAATTCGGCGAGCTTCGCCTTGGGCTCAACTTCGGCCTTGCCGAAATGGCCACGCTGCGGCTTGGCAACGTTCTTTGCTTTTGCGGTACCCGCGCCCAACTGGACTGCGACATACCCATCACGATCGGCCTCGCGAACGGCCACAACTTGCAGATTTTCCAGCGCCAGAACGGTCACGGGCACATGGCGCCCATCGTCCTGGAACCAGCGGGTCATCCCCATCTTTTTCGCGATCACGCCAGTGCGCATGATCAATGCTCCATTCAATGCAGAGGCACCCCTCGGACCATTCCGAAGGGTGCGTACTCAGCCCAAACTTTATTTTATACTGCGGCCCCGACCCGGGCTGGTGCTCCCCGCGTTGGCGGTGGAGCGTGTCGGGGGACGCAGACCCGGGCAAGCCCGGCGGTATCCCGTCTATTTGGCCCCGAATCCGGGGCCGAATCTCTCGGAAGAGCGGCCTTTAGGCCAGCTTGATCTCGACGTCAACGCCTGCGGCGAGGTCGAGCTTCATAAGCGCGTCGACCGTCTGCGGGGTCGGCTGCACGATGTCGAGCATGCGCTTGTAGGTGCGGACTTCGAACTGCTCGCGCGACTTCTTGTCGATGTGCGGACCGCGGTTCACGGTGAACTTCTCGATGCGCGTCGGCAACGGAATGGGACCACGGATGAGAGCGCCGGTGCGGCGCGCGGTGTCGGCGATGTCGCCGGTCGCCTGATCGAGCACGCGATGATCGAACGCCTTGAGGCGGATGCGGATATTGCTGTCCATAGTCCCTACCGATGCGAAAGAGCGGGCCCCGTAGCGGGGCTCTTGCTGTTCAAAACCAAAACTGGAGGCGGGCCACTACAGCGGCCTCCATAAAATAGCAACAGCCCGCACCTCCCTTTGGAGGTGCGGGCTGTACTTTTCTTGTAACGCTTAGGCCGAGATGCCCGAGACGATGCCCGAACCAACGGTACGGCCGCCTTCGCGGATCGTGAAGCGCTGGCCAACGTCCATAGCGATCGGTGCGATCAGCTTGACGCCAAGCGCGATGTTGTCGCCAGGCATAACCATTTCGGTGCCCTCAGGCAGCTCGACGGTGCCGGTGACGTCCGTGGTGCGGAAGTAGAACTGCGGACGATAGTTGGCGAAGAACGGCGTGTGACGGCCACCTTCGTCCTTCGACAGCACGTACACTTCCGACTGGAAGTCGGTGTGCGGCTTGATCGAGCCGGGCTTGCAGAGCACCTGGCCACGCTCAACTTCTTCACGGCCAACGCCGCGGATCAGCGCGCCGATGTTGTCGCCTGCCTGGCCCTGGTCGAGCAGCTTGCGGAACATTTCGACGCCCGTGACGGTGGTCTTGCGGGTGTCGTTGATGCCGACGATCTCGACTTCTTCGCCAACCTTGACGACGCCGGTCTCGACGCGGCCGGTGACGACCGTACCACGACCCGAGATCGAGAACACGTCTTCGATCGGCATCATGAACGGCTTGTCGAGCGGACGCTCGGGCTGCGGCAGGTACGTGTCGACAGCCTGCATCAGCTTGAGGACGGCGTCATGGCCGATCTCGGGCTGCTTGTCTTCGAGCGCGCACACGGCCGAACCCTGGATGACCGGGATGTTGTCGCCGTCGAAATCATACGACGAGAGCAATTCGCGGATTTCCAGCTCGACGAGCTCGAGGATCTCGGGATCGTCGACCAGATCGACCTTGTTCATGAACACGACCATCGTCGGCACGCCGACCTGGCGAGCGAGCAGGATGTGCTCGCGGGTCTGCGGCATCGGGCCGTCGGTCGCCGAAACGACGAGGATCGCGCCGTCCATCTGCGCCGCACCGGTGATCATGTTCTTCACATAGTCGGCGTGGCCCGGGCAATCGACGTGCGCATAGTGACGCTCGGTCGTCTCATACTCGACGTGTGCGGTCGAGATGGTGATGCCGCGCTCGCGCTCTTCGGGAGCCTTGTCGATGTTGGCATAGCTGGTGAACGTCGCACCGCCGGTTTCCGCGAGCACCTTGGTGATCGCAGCCGTGAGCGAGGTCTTGCCGTGATCGACGTGGCCGATCGTGCCGATGTTGAGGTGCGGCTTGGTCCGCTCAAACTTTGCTTTTGCCATTTTTCCTACCTTATTGATCGTTTTCGGTTCGCCACAGCGCCACGCGAAGGGGGCCCCATAGCGGGAGTTTTCAGGTTACGCCAGCCCTAGCACCGGGCGGGGTGCCTTACGCCAGCTTCGCCTTAACTTCGTCGGCAACGTTGGCGGGGACTTCGTCATAATGCGAGAACTGCATGCTGTACTGCGCGCGCCCCTGCGTGAACGACCGCAGCTGGTTGACGTAGCCGAACATGTTGGCCAGCGGCACCATCGCCTCGACCGTCTGCGCATTGCCGCGGCTGTCGGTGCCCTGGATCTGGCCACGACGGCTGTTCATGTCGCCGATAACGTCACCCAGATAATCTTCCGGGGTCACGACCTCGACCTTCATGATCGGCTCGAGCAGCTTGATACCGGCCTTCTGCGCGGCTTCACGCATGCAACCACGGGCGCAGATTTCGAACGCCAGCGCGCTCGAGTCGACGTCGTGATACTTGCCGTCGGTCAGCTCCACCGAGAAATCGATGATCGGGAAGCCGATCAGCGATCCGGTCTCGGCGGTCTCGCGCATGCCCTTTTCGACCGAAGGAATATATTCCTTCGGGACGTTGCCGCCCTTCACCGAATCGATGAACACGAAACCCGAACCACGCTCGCCCGGCGTCAGCTTGACGCGGACTTCTGCGAACTGGCCCGAACCACCCGACTGCTTCTTGTGGGTGTAGGTCAGCTCGACCGGCTTTGCGAGATACTCGCGATACGCCACCTGCGGCGCACCGACATTCGCCTCGACCTTGAACTCACGCTTCATGCGGTCGACCAGGATTTCGAGATGGAGCTCGCCCATGCCCTTGATGATGGTCTGGCCGCTCTCGGCATCCGACGACACGCGGAACGAAGGATCCTCGCGCGACAGGCGATTGAGCGCGATGCCCATCTTTTCCTGGTCGGCCTTGGTCTTCGGCTCCACCGACAGCTCGATCACGGGCTCGGGGAATTCCATCCGCTCGAGGATGATCGGCGCGTTGGAGGCGCAGAGCGTGTCCCCGGTGGTCGTGTCCTTCAGCCCCGCCAGAGCGACGATGTCGCCGGCATAGGCCACCTGAATGTCCTCACGGTCGTTCGCATGCATCAGCAGCATGCGGCCAACCTTTTCCTTCTTGTCCTTGACCGAGTTGGTGACCTGCGACGCGGTCTCCAACTTGCCCGAATAGATGCGGGCGAAGGTCAGCGTACCCACGAACGGATCGTTCATGATCTTGAACGCCAGCGCCGAGAACGGCGCATTGTCGTCGGCCGGACGCGAATCGGGGGTCTCGCCGTCGAGCTTGAGGCCCTGGATGGCAGGAACGTCGAGCGGGCTCGGCAGGTAATCGACCACGGCGTCGAGCAAGGGCTGCACGCCCTTGTTCTTGAACGCCGAGCCGCACAGCACGGGCACGAACGAGAAGCTGAGCGTGCCCTTGCGGATCAGCGCCTTAAGCTGCTCGGTCGTCGGCTCGGTGCCTTCGAGATACGCTTCCATCAGGTCGTCGTCTTGCTCGACGGCCATTTCGATCAGCTCGCTGCGCGCGGTCGCGGCAGCGTCAGCCATGTCGGCGGGAATGTCCTGATATTCGAACTTCGCGCCCAGCGACTCTTCGAGCCAGATGATCGCGCGGTTCTCGACCAGGTCGACCAGACCCTTGAAATCGCTCTCAAGGCCGATCGGGAGATACAGCACCGCCGGACGCGCGCCGAGACGATCCTTGATCATCTCCACGCAACGGTCGAACGAGGCACCGGTACGGTCGAGCTTGTTGACAAAGCACATCCGCGGAACCTTGTACTTGTCCGCCTGGCGCCACACCGTCTCCGACTGCGGCTCAACACCGGCAACGCCGTCGAAGCACGCAACCGCGCCATCGAGCACGCGCAGCGAACGCTCGACTTCAATCGTGAAGTCGACGTGGCCGGGGGTGTCGATGATGTTGATGCGATGGTCGTTCCAGAAGCACGTCGTAGCAGCCGACGTGATCGTGATCCCGCGCTCCTGCTCCTGCTCCATCCAATCCATCGTCGCGGTGCCTTCATGCACTTCGCCGATCTTGTAGGACTTGCCGGTGTAATACAGGATACGCTCGGTCGTCGTCGTCTTACCGGCGTCGATATGCGCCATGATGCCGATATTGCGGTACATGTTCAACGGATGGCTGCGGGCCATGATACGTCACTCCTGGTGCCTGTGCGGCAGTCAAAATTCTGAAAGGTGCACTCTCAACACCGTTCGGGCCAAGCCTTCGAAGGCCCTGCCCTATCTTCCGAGGAAGTGCAGCCCTTCGACAAGCTCAGGGCGAACGGTAATGAGGGCGAAGGTATATCCCTTCGCCCTCATATAGTCTTTACCAGCGATAATGCGAGAAGGCGCGGTTGGCTTCCGCCATCCGGTGCGTGTCTTCGCGCTTCTTCACGGCATTGCCACGGTTGTTCGCGGCATCCATCAGCTCGCCCGACAGGCGTGCCGACATGGTGTTTTCGCTGCGCGCACGCGCAGCGGCGATCAGCCAGCGGATCGCCAGGGCCTGGGCGCGCTCGGGGCGCACTTCGACCGGGACCTGATAGGTCGCACCGCCGACGCGGCGGCTGCGGACTTCGATGCCGGGCTTCACGTTGGTGAGCGCGTCATGGAAAACCGCGACGGGATCCTTCTTCGCACGGGCTTCGACGGTTTCCATCGCGCCGTACACGATCAGTTCCGCGACGGACTTCTTGCCGTCAAGCATCACCGAATTCATGAACTTCGAGAGGACCTCATCACCGTACTTAGGATCGGGGAGGATGATACGCTTTTCTGGGCGACGACGACGTGCCATTTCAATTCTTCCTTCTAAACTTCAGCCATACGAGGATCGGCTATGTGAGCCGACCGGCTTACTTCGGACGCTTGGCGCCGTACTTGGAACGCGACTGGCGACGATCCTTCACACCCTGTGTATCGAGCACGCCGCGCAGAACGTGGTAGCGCACACCGGGAAGATCGCGAACGCGACCGCCGCGGATCAGCACGACCGAGTGCTCCTGCAGGTTGTGGCCCTCACCGGGGATGTAGCTGATGACTTCGCGGCTGTTGGTCAGGCGGACCTTGGCCACCTTGCGCAGTGCGGAGTTCGGCTTCTTAGGGGTCGTCGTATAGACGCGGGTGCAAACGCCACGCTTCTGCGGGTTCTGCTCCATGGCAGGGACCTTGGACTTGGCCTTCTGCGGATCGCGGCCCTTGCGGACCAACTGGTTGATCGTCGGCATTGAATCTCTTCACCTTGACTGTTGGTTACTTTGCTGGAGCCATCACGCCCCCCCGAACAAAATGGGGAATACAAAAAGGGCCATTGGGCGTGAAACCACCCCCTGGGCCCTGGAATGCATCCAGCAATGTTCAAGCACTGTCCCGGAGCAAGCCCCGGTCAAGCGGAGGTGCGCATACAGCGCCTTGGGGGCGGGGTCAACTGAGTCGCTCGCGGTGAGCGGCGCACCAGCGCGCCCTGTCGACAATCGCCCGCTCTGACCCTAGCCTCTCCGCATCTTTGGGAGAATGGCGATGCGGTGGCTGCGCCGGACGCATTTGGCAATGCTGGCGTTCGTGACGCTGCTCGTGCTCGTCCCCTCTGTCATACCCGCTGCGTTTGCGTCCGCACTTGCGCCGGTAGAGCGCACCGACCGACCGGCAATGCATGCGGTGATGCGAGATTTGTGTCATCGCGACGTCGGGGTTCTGGGGGAGGCCACGCACGCAGATGGGCATACCGAAGCCTTCAAGGTGGCGCTTGTCGAGCGGCTGGTGAAACAATGCGGATTTCGCGCCGTCGTGTTCGAGGGCAGTCTCTACGAGTTCCTGGGTTTCAACCGCGCGAGGCGCGATGGCCGGGCGACTGAAGCGATGGTCGGCAACGCGATCGGCGGACTCTGGAAGTTCGAGGCTGAGATCAAGCCGCTGACGCATTTCCTGTACACCGAGGCGATGGCTGGCCGGATCACGCTTGGCGGGATGGACGACCAATTGGGCGGTTTTGAGCAGCCGTTCGCGAACGAGACGATGGCGGCGCTGCTGACCCAAGGGTTACCGGTGGATCGCAGGACGGCCTGTGTCGAGGCTTTCCATCGACGCACGTACCTCGCTTTTGATGATGACCATCCAAATTCTCCAGACTTTAAGAACCGGATCGATGCATGTGCCATGGATATGCGCAGCGCGCTCTCCAAGCAGAACCTTGCCGAGGGAGAAACCGCCGAGCGGATCGAAATGCTCGACGGCATCGATCGTCAACTCGCGCGCGATCGCCTTTCATCCGAGGACTATGCGAAGGATCGGGATCGAGCGATGTATTACGCGTTCGCTCGCTTTTCCGCCAACCTGCCCAAACGCACCCGTATCATCGTTTGGACGCACAGCTTCCATGCCGCAAAGAGCCCGGCGATCCGCCCCGATCTAAACGGTGCCCTCACCTTCGGAACGCTCCTCCATCAAGCGTATGCGAGCCGCGCCTTCGCGCTCGCTTTTTCAGCGCGGGGCGGATCGTATCGCTGGAGCCGCAAGGAAAACCGACCAGTCCCGGCACCGCCGCCAGACGCGCTGGAACTGGCATCGCCAGGCGATAATCGGACCGCCTATCTCAACAGCGCAACCTTGCGCGCCCGAGGCATCGCGCCCGCCGCGCCTGACTATCACACCTATCAATCAGCACGCTGGGCAGACATTTACGACGGACTCGTTGTCTTTGCCGAGGAGCATCCACCGCACAGTAGCCGCGTCTACCCCGCGCCTTAGGGTGGGCAGGTCGGACTGGTTCAAGATCTATAGATTTTCCGAGCGCTAGCTTCCGTTCAAACGACCAAATGCGAGCCCGC
Source organism: Sphingomonas sp. PSPC2-2 (assembly GCF_049897725.1). Classification (NCBI taxonomy): domain Bacteria; kingdom Pseudomonadati; phylum Pseudomonadota; class Alphaproteobacteria; order Sphingomonadales; family Sphingomonadaceae; genus Sphingomonas; species Sphingomonas sp. PSPC2-2. The sequence continues at coordinate 538,508 of NZ_JAFCWU010000001.1, forward strand.
TACCGAGACCACTCAGCTCGAAGCCAATGATCGGGTCGCAAGCCAATCCTTCAGCGCGAGCCAGTGGTTTGCTCCAGCTTCGACAAGAAGGGTTAGGCCGGGCTGCGCGTGCGCCTCGATCAGGCTCGTGAGGTTGAGGTTTCGGCGATAGCTGAGATCCGCTACGACCCGACTGCCAATGCCCTTCCCGCAAGGTGTGCCGTTCGCCGGATCGTATTGGTCGCCATATGCTTGGCGGTACCACGCTGCATAATCGAACCCGGCAACCGGCGCGACGGTAGCCGCATAGCGCATTTGCCGCTCTACCGTTCCCGCGGCGTTCCGGGCATCAAAAGGGTTTACCTTCGACCGTAACAAATGCGCGCCGAGCGCATCGGCGATGGCGACCTTATCTTCGACGAGGACCTTATAATCCTGATCCGGGCTGAAATCCCAGCCGGAGAAGTGTGCACCGCTGTCCAGCGCCAGCTTTACGGCGTACAGATTCTCCGATGCAGCACCGCCGTCCGTTCGATGCCGTGCAAGGTTGGCGATATCCTTCAGATACCAGTCGAACCCGCTTTTGGCCGAAGACACGCCCTCGACCAAGACGAACCCTGGCCTGTAGTGCTCGACCGCCGCCTTGATCTGCCGGTGCGTCTCGTCTGTGATATCGTCGGTATGCTCCACCCCGACAAAGACGAGCTTGGCTCGATTTCGCAGGTGGTAGACATGGGTAAACGGCTTTGCCCATCCCGCAGGCGTCGTGCACATATCGTGCGATGCCGGTGCGGTCGCTGCTGCGCTTGAGTCGATCGTGGCGCTCGCCGCAACCGGGCTTAGTGCGGCGAGCCAAATAAGCGAAAGAGACACTACTCGCATCGTCGGCCCCTTCGAAGAGCTGGAACGTTACCACAGAATTAGACCTGCAATTGTGTCAGCATCGCGGCTCCCGCAAACCGCAGTCGCATCCGCCGCGCGAGTGCGATACAGGACAGCGGTGACATACGATCTCCTCATCGTCGGCGGCGGTATCAACGGCTGTGCGATCGCGCGCGAGGCCAGCTTGCTTGGCCTCAAGGTCCTCCTGGTCGAGCGCGACGATCTCGCCGCGCACACCTCCTCGGCCTCGACCAAGCTGATCCATGGCGGGCTGCGCTATCTCGAATATTATGAGTTCAAGCTCGTCGCCGAGGCGCTGCGCGAGCGCGAGCGGCTGGTGAAGGCCGCGCCGCACATCATCCATCCGCTGCGCTTCGTCCTGCCGCACGAAAATGCGCTGCGGCCGTGGTGGATGGTACGGCTCGGCCTCTATCTCTATGATTTTCTGGGCGGCAAGATGACGCTGGCGCGCTCGCGCGGGCTGCGGCGGAGCGACACCGCCTTCACCGCGCCGCTCAAGGGTGCGGGCAAGGGCTTCGTCTATTCGGACGCCTTCGTCGACGATTCGCGCCTGACCGTGCTCAACGCGGTCGATGCCGCCGCCAACGGGGCCGAAATTGCGGTCGGCACCGCGCTCGAGTCGGCGCGGCGCGAGGGCGATGTCTGGCGTGCGACGCTGTCCGATGGACGCACCGTCACCGCCCGCGCGCTGGTCAATGCCGCCGGGCCGTGGGTGCATCAGTTGCTCGGGCGCCTCGGCGTCAACGCCGCCTCGGGCGTGCGGCTGGTCAAGGGCAGCCACATCGTCGTGCCGCGCCTGTTCGAGGGCGACCACGCCTATATCCTGCAGCAGCCCGATGGCCGCATCGTCTTCGCCATCCCCTATCAGGGGGCCTTTACCGAGATCGGCACCACCGACATTCCGGTCGATGCCCCCGAAGACGCGCAGATCGACGCGGGCGAAATCGCTTATCTCTGCGAGGCAGTGAACCGCCATTTCGTCCGGCAGATCAGCCCCGCCGACGTCACCTCGACCTGGTCGGGCGTGCGCCCGCTTTATGACGATGGTGCGAGCGAAGCCAAGGCGGTGACGCGCGATTACGTGCTGGAGCTCGACACCAACGGCCCGACCTTGCTCTCCATCTTCGGCGGCAAGATCACGACGGCGCGGCATCTCGCCGAAGAGGCGTTGGGCAAGCTGTCGGGCCCGATGGGCTTCACCGCGCATCCGGTTACGCGGGCGCGGGTGTTTCCCGGCGGCGCGATTCCGGACTTTGCGCAGTTCCTGGCCCAGGTCCGCGCGCGGTGGCCTTTTCTGGGCGATGCGCAGTCGGAGCGCATGGCGCATGCTTACGGCTCGCGCCTCGCAGAAATGCTCGACGGCATCGACAATGAAGCCGCGCTCGGAGCAGATCTCGGCGGGGGCTTGACCGAGCTCGAGGCGCGCTGGCTGCACGATCGCGAATGGGCGCGCAGCACCGACGACGTCCTGCTCCGCCGCACCAAATTGGGGCTGCATCTGAGCGCGGCCGAGCGCACGCAGGTCGAGCGCTGGTGGACGGAAACTTTCCCGACCGCAGGCGGGAACGATGTCGATCACGGGCGAGTTACCGCAGCCTAGTCACACCACCATCCAAGCACAGCCGCTCCGTGCCCGCGCGTAGCGGCGGCGAAAGGATTTCGCATGACCACCACCACCCACGCCTTTGCCGCGCATGCCGCCGACGCGCCGCTCGCGCCCTTCTCGTTCGAACGCCGCGATCCTCAGCCCGACGACGTAGCGATCGACATCCTGTTCTGCGGCGTCTGCCATTCCGACCTGCACACCGTGCGCGGCGAATGGGGCGGCACGCTATACCCATGCGTGCCGGGGCATGAGATCGTCGGTCGCGTTACTGCGGTCGGCAGCAACGTCACCAAATTCGCGGTCGGCGACATCGCCGGGGTCGGCTGCATGGTCGACAGCTGCGGCCACTGCCCGTCCTGCACCGACGGCGAGGAGCAATATTGCGAGACGACCGGCTTTGTCGGCACCTATAACGGGCCCGATCCGGTGATGGGCGGCCACACCATGGGCGGCTATTCCGACCATATCGTGGTGAAGCAGGATTTCGTGCTGAAGGTGACGCATGACGAGGCCGATCTCGCCGCCGTCGCGCCGTTGCTGTGCGCCGGGATCACCACCTATTCGCCGCTGCACCACTGGAAAGTCGGGCCGGGGCAGAAGGTCGGCGTGGTTGGGCTGGGCGGGCTCGGCCATATGGGCGTCAAGATCGCCGCCGCGATGGGGGCCGAGGTCTATGTGTTCAGCACCTCCCCCAGCAAGCGCGACGATGCCAAGCGGCTCGGCGCGACCGACCTGATCGTGTCCAAGGACTCGGAAGCGATGGCCGCCCATGTCAACAGCTTCGACTTCATCCTCAACACCGTTGCTGCCGCGCACGATCTCAACCCGTTCCTCGCGCTGCTCAAGCGCGACGGGACGATGACGCTGGTCGGCGTGCCCGAATCGCCGCATCCCGCGCCCGATGTCGGCCATCTTGTGTTCAAGCGCCGCGCGCTTGCCGGATCGTTGATCGGCGGGATCAAGGAGACCCAGGACATGCTCGATTTCTGCCGCGAACATGGCCTGACCGCCGATATCGAGATGATCCGCATCCAGGATATCGACGCCGCTTATGACCGGATGGTGAAGAGCGACGTGAAATACCGCTTCGTCATCGACATGCAGTCGCTCAAGACGGCGTAAAACGGCCCCCACTTCCGTTCGGGCTGAGCTTGTCGAAGCCCTCCGCTTTACTCGCGCTCAGGCGCTTGTGGCGAGGGCCCTTCGACCGGCTCAGAGTGAACGGAGGGGCGGTTCCCCTCATTGATGAAACCTTTTAGAGGGGCGGCGTCATGACAAATGCCCCCTCCCCCATCACCGTCGCCGCGCTTTACCGCTTTGCCCGCTTTCCCGATCCCACTGCCATCCGCGCGCCGCTGCTCACTTTGTGCGAAGCAGAAGGGATCAAGGGTACGCTCCTGCTCGCGCGCGAAGGCATTAACGGCACCATCGCCGGGTCGGACGCGGGCATCGCCGCTGTCATTGCGCACATCCGCACCCTGCCCGACTGCTCAGGCATCGTGGTCAAATACAGCCATGCCGCGACGATGCCGTTCCATCGCCTCAAGGTCCGTCTCAAGCGCGAGATCGTGACGATGGGGGAGCCCGATATCGATCCGCTGCAAGGTGTCGGCCATTATGTGAAACCCGCCGACTGGAATGCGCTGATCGACGATCCCGACACAATCGTGATCGACACGCGCAATGCCTATGAGGTGAAGGTCGGTACCTTCGCCCGCGCGATCGACCCGGCGACCGAGAGCTTCCGCGACTTTCCCGCCTGGGTGCGCGAGCACCGCGCGGAGCTGGAGGGCAAGAAGGTCGCGATGTTCTGCACCGGCGGCATCCGCTGTGAGAAATCGACCGCTTTCCTCAACGCCGAGGGGCTGGACGACGTTTTCCACCTCGAAGGCGGCATCCTGAAATATCTCGAAGAGGTGCCGGAAACCGAAAGCCGCTGGCACGGCGAATGCTTCGTGTTCGACGAGCGCGTTGCGGTCGGCCACGGCCTCGCGCTCGGCACCCATGAACTGTGCCGCGCCTGCCGTATGCCGGTCAGCCCCGCCGACCGCGCCTCACCGCTGTATGAGGAAGGCGTCGCCTGCCCCGCTTGTCATGCCACCCGCGATGCGCAGGCGCGCGCGAGCTATGCCGAGCGCCACCGCCAGGTAAAACTCGCCGAGGCGCGCGGCGAAGCGCATGTCGGCGCGCGCTTCACGCCCGATCTTACGAAAAGCTGAAGCGAATCGCCGCACGCACGATCGGGCACCAGTATCAGTAGGCCCGTCCGATCAGCACGCGTTCAACCGCAGCGGCTCCGGTAAACACACATACCCCGTCCGGTGCGGCCTGTTGCATCGGTGCGTTACGGATGGTGAGCTTCAACGCCTTGAGCCGCTCGACCACCGCATCCAGCGCAGCGCCGGTGGGCCGTGACCATTGGACTTCCAGCCAGCCCGGGTTCTTCACGCCCTCGGCAAAATGCGCTTCGATCGCGGCGAAGTCGGCGGCGGCAACAATATTCGCCTGCAGCCGCTGACGCGCTTCTGCGTGCAGTCCGGCCTGGATTTCCTCCAGCAAACCGGCTGCCTGGCCGACGAAATCGCCCCGCGTGACGACGGCGCTGTCGAGCTTGCCGTCTTCGCGGTAGAGCCGGTCACGCCGAATCACCGAGACGTTGCCGCCCGCGACATCGCGCCCGCCCACTTCGATCACGATCGGCGCGCCCTTCTTGACCCAGCCCCAGCGCTTGGTCGCAGCCTTGCCGAATTTGAGATCGAGCAATGCGCGCACCGGCTCGCCCAGTGCCGATTGATTGGCCAACTCAGCCTGCAACGCCTTGCAATAGTCGACGATCGCGGCGTCCTCGGGCTGATCGCGCAACATCGGCACGATCACGATCTGCCACGGCGCAATGCGCGGCGGCACGCGCAGGCCGTCGTCATCGCCGTGAACCATGATGACACCGCCGATCATCCGCGTCGACACGCCCCAGCTCGTCGTATTGGCAAGGACGAATTCGCCCTGGTCGTTCTGAAAGCGGATGTTCTGCGCGCTCGCGAAATTGGTGCCCAGGAAATGGCTGGTGCCGGCCTGCAACGCCTTGCCGTCCTGCATCATCGCTTCGATGCTGTAGGTCGCGACGGCACCGGGAAAGCGTTCGTTCTCGGGCTTCTCGCCCGCGACCACCGGCAGCGCGAGGCAATCCTCGGAAAACGAACGATAGACCTCGAGCATCTTGAGCGTTTCCTCGCGTGCTTCCTCGGCCGAAGCGTGCGCGGTATGCCCCTCCTGCCACAGAAACTCGCTGGTGCGCAGGAACATGCGCGTGCGCATTTCCCAGCGGACGACGTTCGCCCATTGGTTGATCAGCACCGGCAAATCGCGCCAGGACTGCACCCACCGGGCAAAGGCGGCCCCAATCACCATTTCGGAGGTCGGGCGGACGACGAGGGGTTCTTCGAGCTTGGCCTCGGGATCGGGAATGAGCCCGCCTTTGCCGTCCGCCTTCAGCCGATGATGCGTGACGACCGCCATTTCCTTGGCGAAGCCTTCGACATGCTCCGCCTCTTTCTCGAAATAGGAGAGCGGGATGAACAGCGGGAAATAGCAATTCTCATGGCCCGTCGCTTTAATCCGGTCATCGAGCAGCCGCTGGATCCGCTCCCAAATGCCATAGCCCCACGGCCGTATGACCATGCAGCCGCGCACGCCCGATTCCTCGGCAAGGTCGGCTTCTGCAATGACGGATTGATACCAGGCCGAGAAATCGGCCTCGCGGGTGACGGGGAGTGCGCGTTTGATCATGCCGGTGCGGATAGCGACTGGCGACGCGCGCGTCACCCCCGCGCTTGTGTCTCGCGCCGCGCGGCGTCATGGACCAATGCATACTCTGGAGACACTCGATCGACGCCCCCGCCCTACCCTCCGTCGAAACGGCGCCGCGCTATACCCCCGACCGCGTCATGCTGGGGCTGGCCTTGCGCCTGCTCGCCATCGCTGGCCTGGCAACGATGAGCGCGCTGATCAAACTCGCGGAAAATCGTGGGGCGAACCTCGCCGAGACGATGTTCTTCCGTCAGGCCTTCGCGGCGATGCTGATTTTGGGAATCGTGGTGACCGGTCCCGGCCTTTCGTCGCTCCGGACCCAGCGATTCGGCGCACATGTCCGGCGCACCGCCGTTGGCCTGATCGGCATGGTGACCACTTTCGGCGCGGTGTTGCTGTTGCCGTTGGCAGACGCGACCACCTTGCAGTTTACCGTGCCGATCTTCGGCACGCTGCTGGGGGCGCTCATCCTCGGCGAACAGGTCGGCATCCACCGCTGGGCCGCGGTCGTCGTCGGCTTTATCGGCGTATTGATCGTGACCCAACCGGGGACCGGCGCGTTGCCATTGGGCGGGGCGGCGGTCGGCCTTGTCGCGGCGATGTTCGTGGCATTGGTCGCGATCCTGCTGCGCCAGATCGGGCGCACCGAAAGCGCGCTGACGACGGTCTTCTGGTTTTCGGCGCTGTCGATCCCGCCGCTCGGCATCGCCTATGCGCTCAACCTTCAGCAGCACGATGCCTTGACCTGGGCAATTCTGGTGGGCGTCGGCCTGATTGGCGGGCTCGCGCAACTGGCGTTGACCGCAGCAGTGCGCCACGCGCCGGTCTCGACCGTGATCCCGATGGATTATTCGAGCCTGTTCTGGGGCACGCTTTATGGCTGGCTGCTGTTCGGCACGTTACCCGGCTGGGGCACTGTCCTCGGCGCGCCGATCATCGTGGCGAGCGGGCTCTACATTGTCTGGCGGGAGCAGGTCCGGCAACGCCCCGTGACCGAAGCCGTAAGCCCCTAACGGCGACAAAACACCAATAGCAGGTTGTTGGCAGGCATTGCGAGGCATTGGTCGAGCGAGAAGGATGTCGCCGCAGCCGTTACTGCCTCAACGGAACGCAACCCCCAGCGCGAGTCGCGCGCACGCAGCGATTCGTCGAACGCGAGGTTGCTCGGTGCGGTCGGGACGCCCGCTTGCAGAAACGGGCCATACAAGATCAACGGTGCCCCCGACGGCAGGACCGACCCAGCTCCCGAGAGCAAACCGAGCGTCGCTTCCCACGGGCTGATATGGGCCATGTTGATGCAGAGCACCGCGTCGGCACGGCGGATCGACCATTGGCTCGCAGCCGCATCGATATTGAGCGGTGGAAGGACATTGGCTATCCCCTCGCACCACGCGCCGATCGAGCGGCGCGCATCCGCGTCGGGGTCGCTTGGCTGCCAGTCAAGCGCGGGAAATTCCTGCGCGAAATAGGCGGCATGCTCGCCCGATCCGCTCGCGATTTCCAGCACCAGACCAGCAGACGGGAGTGTTTCGCGCAGCACATCGGCAATCGCCATGCGGTTGCGCAGTGTCGCCGGGGCATGGCGCCGCGCGTCTTCCCCCGCCTCCCCCGGAATCCAGGGGACGGGTGTCGTCACGCGCGGGCTTCGGCGAGCAGGCGATTCGCGCGCAGATACATTTCCAGCCGCTGCGCTGCGAACACGCCGAGCGAGAGCGCCGCGAAAGTATCGATCAGCACCGCCAGGTTGAAGTGCAACGCAGCCCCTTCCGCCTGCGCGACCGATTTGATCGCGATCAGCGCCACGATGAAGGCAAGCGCCCAGAGCGAGGCACGCTGGCGCAGTTCGTGGGTTTCGGGGTCGACATGGATTTGCATGGTCTTGCCGCGCTGCCAGCCGAGTGCCGCCCCGACCAGCAACGCCGCCACCGCGATCCCCCACCCAGCCAGCGTGGGCGGGCTGCGATAGAAGATCACGGCGACGACGGCGGTGTAAAGTGCCGGTACGATCCACAATTGCTCGACCTTGAGCGGCCTGAGCCGGGTCAACCGCCGCGCACGCAGCGCGAACACCGCAAGGAAGATCGCGATCGGGATTGCATATTGCAAAATCCCCGGCGGCGCAGCGTGGACCGGCATGAATTTCCCCCTGTTATTCGGCCGCTTGGGCCAGACCCGGGTCCTTCCATATCAGCACTGGCTTGCGTGCCGCCAGTGTTTCATCGAGGCGGCTGCGCGGCGCGAAATGCGGGGCGCTCTTCAGGCTGATATCGCCCGCCTTGGCGCGCTCGGCGACCGAGCGCAAAGCGCCGATGAACTGGTCGAGCGCGGCCTTCGATTCGGTCTCGGTCGGCTCGATCAGCATCGCGCCGTGGACGACCAGCGGGAAGTACATCGTCATCGGGTGGAAGCCCTCGTCGATCAGCCCCTTGGCGACGTCGATCGTCGAGAAACCGTCGGCGAGGCCATTATCCGAGAACAGCGCCTCGTGCATGCACGGGCCCGATGCGGCGAACGGCGCGTCGAGCGTCTTTTCCAGGCTGCGCAGGATGTAATTGGCGTTGAGCACGGCGTCTTCCGAAACCTGGCGCAGGCCATCCGCTCCGTGGCTGAGGATATAGGTCAGCGCGCGGGTGAACATGCCCATCTGGCCGTGGAAGGCAGTCATGCGGCCGAAGGTGTGCGGGTGTTCGTCGCCCGCCGTTTCTTCCTCGATCAGCGCGATATGGCCGTCTGCATAGCGCGCGGTGAAGGGCAGCGGGCCGAACGGCGCGAGCGCTTCCGACAGCACGACCGGGCCCGAGCCGGGACCGCCGCCGCCATGCGGGGTGGAGAAGGTCTTGTGCAAATTGATGTGCATCGCGTCGATGCCGAGATCGCCCGGGCGCACGCGGCCGACGATCGCGTTGAAGTTCGCACCGTCGCAATAGACATAGGCCCCGACCGCATGGACCGCGTCCGAGATCGCCTTCATGTCGCGCTCGAACAGCCCGCAGGTATTGGGGTTGGTGATCATCACCGCCGCCACGTCCGGCCCGAGCCGGGCCTTGAGCGCTGCGGTATCGACACGCCCTTCGGCGGTGGCGGGAATATCCTCGACGGTGAAGCCCGCAAACGCGGCGGTCGCGGGGTTGGTGCCATGCGCGCTCTCGGGCACGAGCACGACCTTGCGGTGGCCCTCGCCGCGCGCTTCCAGCGCCGCCTTGATGCACAGGATGCCGCACAATTCGCCATGCGCGCCCGCCTTGGGGCTCATCGCGACGCCGTACATGCCGGTCAGCTTGATCAGCCACACCGCCAGTTCGTTGATGACGCCAAGCGCGCCCTGCACGGTATCGACCGGCTGGAGCGGATGGATATCGGCGAAACCGGGCAGACGCGCGACCTTCTCATTGAGGCGCGGATTGTGCTTCATCGTGCACGATCCGAGCGGGAAGAAGCCGAGGTCGATGCCGTAATTCTGGCGGCTGAGGCGCGTGTAATGGCGCACCGCTTCCGGTTCCGACAGGCCGGGAAGGCCGATCGGCGTGGTGCGCGCGAGGCTGCCGAGGCTGGTGCCTGACGGCCCCTCTCCCCGGAGGGGAGAGGGAGAAGATGCGAAATCGACGCCTGTGGTCTCCGAATCGCCGATCTCAAAGATCAGCGCTTCTTCCAGCATCAGGCCCTTGTTCCCAGTGACGGTCGGCGAGGCCTTGCCACCGGCGACGGGCGCTTCGGGGCGCCATCCGCTTGCATTGATGCTCATGCCAGAATCTCCTCGAGCGCGGCGGCCAGCGTTTCTACATCTTCTGCCGAGGTCGTCTCGGTCACCGCGACGACCAGGCCGTTGGCGAGGCTCGCCTCACCCGGATAGAGCCGCCCGAGCGATACGCCCGCCAGGATACCGCGTTCAGCCAGGGCGCGCACAACCGGCCGCGCTTCTTGCGGCAGCTTCAGCGTGAATTCGTTGAAGAAGGTGGTCGTTACCAATTCGACCCCTGGCACCTGCGCCAGCCGTGCCGCCGCCGAAGCCGCGCCGTGATGGTTGATCTGGGCCAGCGTGCGCAGGCCCTTTTCGCCCAGCAGCGTCATATGAATCGAGAAAGCCAGCGCACACAGGCCGCTATTGGTGCAGATGTTCGACGTCGCCTTTTCGCGGCGGATATGCTGCTCGCGCGTCGACAGCGTCAGCACGAAACCGCGGCGGCCATCGGCATCCAGCGTCTCACCGCAGAGGCGGCCCGGCATCTGGCGGACGTATTTTTCCTTGCAGCCGAACAGGCCGACATAGGGGCCGCCGAACTGCAGGCCGACGCCGAGCGACTGGCCTTCGCCGACGACGATGTCTGCGTCCATCTCACCGGGCGACTTGATCGCACCCAGCGCAACCGGCTCGGTCACCACCGCAATCAGCAGCGCCTTATTGGCGTGGCAGGCGTCCGCAAGCGGCGTGAGGTCGGCGATGCGGCCGAGAATGTCGGGATATTGCACGACGACGCACGACGTATCCTTGTCGATCGCCGCGATCAGCGTTTCCAGATCGGTGTCTGCGCTCAGGGTCGGCGTCGCGGTTTCGAGCACGTCGCCGGTGAACTTCGCCATCGTCTTGGCGACCGAGACATAATGCGGGTGCAGGCCAGAGGACAGGATCGCCTTGCCGCGCTTGGTGATGCGGCGCGCCATGCCGATTGCTTCCCAGCAGGCGGTCGAGCCGTCATACATCGAGGCGTTGGCGACATCGGTGCCGAGCAGCCGCGCGACTTGCGTCTGGAACTCGAACAGCATCTGCAGCGTGCCCTGCGCGATTTCGGGCTGATACGGGGTATAGGCCGTCAGGAACTCGCCGCGCTGGATCAAATGATCGACCGAGGCGGGCACATGGTGGCGATAGGCACCGCAGCCAAGGAAAAAGGGCGCTTCCCCCGCCGTCAGATTCTTGCGGGCCAGCGCGCTCATATGGCGCTCGACCGCCATTTCGCTGGCGTGCATCGGCAGATCGTGGATCGGGCCGTCGAGCCGGGCGGCTTCGGGCACGTCGACGAACAGATCGTCGATCGAAGCGGCACCGATGACGCCGAGCATCGCCTCGCGATCGGACTGAGTCAGGGGTAGGTAACGCATTTCAAAATCTCCCCCCTTCCGCACGGCGGGAGGGGTTGGGGGAGGGAATGACAAAGCTTGGCGGTGAGCAAAACGCCCTCCCCCAGCCCCTCCCGCACGGCGGGAGGGGAGAAGGAGATCAGAGCTTCGCGACGAATGCCTGATAGGCGACTTCATCCATCAGCTCGTTCAGCTCATCGGCGTCGCTCAGCGTCAGCTTGAAGAACCAGCCATCGCCTTCGGGATCCTCATTGACGAGGCCGGGCGTGTCGGCGAGCGCGGCGTTGCCGTCGATCACCGTGCCGGACACCGGCGAATAGACGTCCGACGCGGCCTTGACCGATTCGACGACCGCGGCTTCATCGCCCTTGGCCAATTCCTTGCCCTCTTCGGGCACGTCGACGAACACGATGTCGCCGAGCTGGCTCTGCGCATATTCGGTAATGCCAACGATGCCGATGTCACCATCGACATCAACCCATTCATGATCTTCAGTAAAATAACGGCTCATCACTTGCCTCCTGCGCGGACGTAGCGGTGGGGAATAAAGGGCATTGTCGTCACGGTCGCTTGATGGACCTTGCCGCGCTGCGCCAATTGAATTGTCGTACCGGGAACCGCAAGCGCAGTCGGCACATAGGCCATGGCGATCGGCGCGCCGACGCTGGGGGCGAAGCCGCCCGAGGTGACGCGGCCGACGTCAGAGCCCTGCGCATCGAGCACAGCAGCACCTTCGCGCACCGGCTGGCGGCCACCGACCATCAGCCCGACGCGCTTGACGATCGCGCCGTTTTCACGCTCGGCCAGGATGCGTGCTGCGCCCATGAAGTCGCCCGCCTCGCGGCGGCGCTTCGATAGCGCAAAGCCGAGATCCGCCTGGATCGGCGTCGTTTCGGGGTCGAGATCATGGCCGTAAAGCGGCAAGCCGGCCTCAAGCCGCAGCGAATCGCGCGCGCCAAGGCCGATCGGCTTTACCTCAGGCTCGGCGGTCAGCGCATCAGCCAGTGCCTCGACATTCTCGGCAGGCACCGAAATCTCGAAGCCATCCTCGCCGGTATAGCCCGAGCGGCTGATCCACAGCGGAATGCCGTTCCACTCGAAGCCGCCAGCGGTCATGAACACCAGCGCTTCGACGCCCGGCACCAGCCGCGCCAGCGCATCGACCGCCTTGGGACCCTGCAACGCCAGCAGCGCCTGGTCTTCCATATGGTTGAGTGCGATGTCGTCGGGCAGATATTCGAGCAAATGCGCGATATCGTCGATCTTGGTCGCACCGTTGACGACCATGTAAAAGCCCTGAATGTCGAACGGATTGGCGTCGGGCAGGCGCGTAACCATCAGATCATCAAGGATGCCGCCATCTTCGGCCAGCAGTAGCGAATAACGCTGCTTGCCTGCGCCCAGCCCGGCAATGTCGGCGGGCAGCACGGCTTCGAGGGCGGCGACCAGATCGGCACCTTCATCGGAGCGGAACAGCAACTGTCCCATATGGCTGACATCGAACAGGCCAGCCGATTCGCGCACCCACAGATGCTCGGCCATGATGCCTTCATATTGCACCGGCATCTCATAGCCCGCGAACGGCACCATGCGGCCACCACGGGCGCGATGCCAGGCGTCGAGCGGCAAGGTCTCGATCGCGATTTCGTCGGGAATTTCAGCGTCGGTCATAAAGGCCTTCCGTGCGAGGTCTACGGCGTAGCATGACGCCGTAGCGTCCATGATCCGCCGCCCCCTCTGTCACGGATACCTGAGAGCTTTGACTTGCCGCACGTGCCGCAAGCTTACCCCTTCGGTGGCACATCGCCCAAGGCGAGTGCGCTTTCCAGAGTGTCGATGGCCCGCGCGGTCCGGTTGCCTGAGAGATTCCGGGGCGGTTGCTCCTTCGGCGGTCCAGAATGCCGCAAACGGCATCCGGGACGCTCTCCCGCGCGTGCCTATCCCGGTTGCCCGCGATCGACGCCTTCGGTTTGACGCGGCGCAGCAAGCGAGTCAACGACCCTTTGCCACAACCGCGTCAACAATCAGCGTGTGGCGTTATATTTCAGCTGGTCGCTGGTGAGCTGGAAGCCAACCAATGCCTCGAAGGTAGCGCGCAGCACCGCCTGGCGAACTTCCGGACGCGTCAACGGATCGACCGCGGCATCCTCGCCGCCCGCCTTGCGCTTTTCGAGCAGCTTCTTGCGGACATCGTCAGGCAGCGTAGCGGCGGCGCGCGACACGGTCGCGGTGCCGGTTCCCTGCACCGACGCGCGCGGCTGGCCCGCCTCGAAATGCAGCGTGACATGTCCAAGGCGCTTGGCAACGACGGCGCTGCCGCCCTGCACAACGGTGACGAAATAGGGCAAGGTCACGTCGCGGGCACCATCGGTCCGCAGCCGCCGCCCTTCGACCGAGAAGGTCAATGTAGTGAGAATGTCGTCGCCCGCATCGGTGCAGGTCGAACGAACGTTGGTCAACACCGCCGTAAGGTCGAGCGCGGTGGCATCATGGCTGGTCGCGGGATCGAACAGCGTAATGTCGCCGGTGCCGGCCGGGACCGCCACGCTTGGGCACGCCGTGCGGACCGCGGTGATGCCGCCTGTCTCGTCCAGCTCGCCCGTGTGCCGACATCCGCCGAGCAAAACCGCCGCGAACACGGGAAGTGAGAGGGCGGCGATGGCTGATTTCCGGAATGTCACGGGGTCACGCACCTTATCATGCAAAAGGGATCGCCTGCTTTAGGATTTATCGCGCAGGCGCGAGCGCACCATAGGAACCGGCTATCGCCCGCGCAAGCAATCGCGTAGGCTTGCTGCGAGATGTTCACCGCTTCAAAGCCAAAACTCGAGCTCATCATCGCCGCGCCGCGCGGCTTCTGCGCCGGGGTCGACCGTGCCATTCAGATCGTGGAACTGGCGATCGCCAAATATGGCGCACCCGTCTATGTTCGGCACGAAATCGTCCACAATCGCTTCGTCGTCGACATGCTGCGCGACAAAGGCGCGGTGTTTGTGGAGGAATTGGATGAGGTGCCCGACGGCGTTCCCGTCGTCTTCTCCGCGCATGGCGTCCCCAAGGCCGTGCCGAACAAAGCGGCCGAACGCGGCCTCGCCTTTTTCGACGCGACCTGCCCGCTGGTGTCCAAGGTTCACCGCCAGGCTGAGCGCATGGTCCAGCTCGGGCGGCACATCGTGTTCATCGGCCATGCCGGACATCCCGAAGTGATCGGAACGTTCGGCCAGGTGCCCGAAGGCGCGATGTCGCTGGTCGAAACCGTGGCGGATGCCGAAGGCTATACGCCCGCTGACCCCGACAACCTCGCCTTCCTGACCCAGACGACCTTGTCGATGGATGACACCGCCGATGTGGTCGCCACGCTGCAACGGCGTTTCCCCTCGATTCAGGGGCCGCGCGGCGAGGACATTTGCTACGCCACCGCCAACCGCCAGGGCGCAGTCAAGGCGATTGCCCATGCGTGCGATGCGATGTTGGTGATTGGCGCGCCGAACTCTTCAAACTCGGTGCGTCTGGTCGAAGTCGCCGAGCGCGAAGGTACCCCTGCTCGCCTGATTCAGCGTGCGGCGGACCTCGACTGGAGCTTCGTCGACGGCATTAGTAGACTGGGCATTACGGCCGGAGCATCCGCACCGGAGGTGCTGGTGCGCGAACTGGTCGATCGGCTGGCTGAACGGTTTACGGTAACCGAGCGCGAAGTGGAAACGAAGCGCGAGACGGTCTCGTTCAAGCTGCCCCGCGGGCTTGAAGCAACGGCCTGAGCGATGGCCGTGTATACGCCGGTATCGGCCGAGGTCCTGGCCGGTTTCCTCGCGCGCTATGACGTTGGCGAGTTGGTGTCCGCCAAGGGAATCGCCGAGGGTGTCGAGAACACCAACTACCTGGTCGACACCACCACCGGCCGCTTCATCCTGACGCTGTATGAAAAGCGCGTCGAGGGCGGCGACCTGCCCTATTTCATGGCGCTGCTCGATCATCTCGCAGCGCGCGGCAACCCTGTACCGCCAGCGATCAAGGACCGCGACGGCACCGCGATTCAGACGCTGGAGGGTCGTCCCGCCTGCCTCATCAAGTTTCTGTCCGGCGTGTCGGTATCGCATCCGACCGCAGCACAGGCGCGCGCTGCGGGAGTGGCGATGGCGGATATGCACGTCGCCTTGGCCGATTTTCCCGAGACACGTGCCAATTCGATGGGGGTCGAGACCTGGGCCCCCTTGTTCGAGCGCTGCGGGCGCAGTCTCGATACCATCGCGCCCGGCTTGTATGATGATCTCGGCTTCGCGATCGATCGGGTCGTCGGTGCATGGCCCCGGGCGACGCTCGACACGGTCACCATCCATGCCGACCTCTTCCCCGACAATGTGCTGATGCGCGGCGACGCCGTATCCGGGCTGATCGATTTCTATTTCGCCTGCACCGATCTGCGCGTGTACGATCTGGCGATCATGCACAGCGCCTGGGCCTTTGACGCCACGGGGGCGCACTATGACGCCGCCATCGGCGATGCGCTGACGGCAGGGTATGAGCAGCGCTTTCCGCTATCGTCGGTCGAACAGGCCGCCTTCCCGACGCTGGCCAGCGGGGCCTGTGTCCGCTTCGCCCTGTCGCGCGCATGGGACTGGCTCAACACCCCCGCCGACGCGCTCGTCACGCGCAAGGACCCGCTCGCTTATGTCCGGCGACTCTCGCATTATGCGCCGGAGCTGGTTAAGCGGACGCGATGACCGCGACAGCAAAAGACCCGCCCAAAGAACTCACCAAAGTCGAAATCGCCACCGATGGTGCCTGCAAGGGCAATCCCGGCCCAGGTGGCTGGGGCGCGCTGATTCGCGCAGGCGGCACCGAGAAAGAGCTGTCGGGCGGTGAAGCGCTGACCACCAATAACCGCATGGAATTGATGGCCGCGATCGAGGGGCTGAACGCGCTGAAACGCCCCTGCCATGTCATGCTCTCGACCGACAGTCGCTATGTGATGGACGGGCTGACCAAGTGGATCAAAGGCTGGCAAAAGAACGGCTGGAAGACCGCTGCGCGCCAGCCGGTGAAGAATGCCGATCTGTGGCAGGCGCTGCTCGACGCGGCGAAACCGCACCGGGTCGAATGGACCTGGGTCAAAGGCCATGCCGGCCACCCCGACAACGAACGCGCAGACCGGCTGGCGAGCGATGCCGCGGTGGCCGCTGGCAGGCGCGCTTAAGCCTCTTCGACCGGCGCGCCCGGACCGTTCTTCAGCACCGATTCAATCGCATTCTTGGCCCCGGCCTTGCTCGAATAGCCTTCGGTCCACCAAATCAGTTCGCTGTTATATTTGAACTTGGCGACATACTCGCCCGCCTTGTTCTGCTCGATCACGAATTTGTGTGCCATGCGAACCTCCCCGGTTTGTCGGTTCGGGAAGGATAGCGACGAGAATATCGTTACGCCAGCACCGCGAAGCGGCCCGGTGCATAGCGGGTAGGATCGATCGCAGCCACGCTGGGATCAGGCGCGCGGCCCAAAAGAAGCGCTGCGGCCAGCGCGGCCGCTGCCGGTGCCGTCTGGATGCCGAAACCGCCCTGCCCCGCGCACCAGAAGAAACCGGGCGAATCGGGGGCGAAGCCATAGACCGGCAAGCGATCCGGCGCGAAGCTGCGCAGGCCCGCCCAACGCCGTTCGACGCGCGTGATCTGCCAATCGACGACGTGTTCGAACCGGTCGATCGCAACGGCGACGTCGATCTCCTCGGGCTGGACATCACCGGGCGTGGCCGGAGTCTCGTCGTGCGGGCTGAGCCACAGCCGACCTCCGGCCTCGGGCTTGAAATAGAATTGGCCCGAAATGTCCGCGATATGCGGCAGCGTATCGGGGGCCGCCGGGCTGGTCGCCAATTGCACGACGGTGCGGCGATAAGCGGCGATGCCGATCGGCGCGACCCCCGCCATTTCTGCAACCGCATCGGCCCAGGCACCGGCGGCGTTGACGAGGATCGTCGCCGACACCGGCCCCGCGCCTGTCTCCATTTGCCAGCGACCACCGGTGTGGACCGCGCGCTGCAACGGCGCGGACAGCAACAGCGTCACCCCGCCCTGCCGCGCTTGTGCCAGATAATGCGCGTGGAGCGCCGCGACATCGATATAGGTGCTGCTCGCCTCCAGCACGCCCAGCGTCCAGTCGGCGCGCAAACCCGGAATGTACGCGCGCGGATCAACCCGCTGCAGCGCCACGCTGCTGCCCGCAAATTCCGCCAGAAAGCCGTCGATCCGGTCCGAATCCGACGCGCGCCCGATATGGAGCGAGCCGAGATCGGCCAGGAAGCCCCCGCCCCGCAACGCAGCGCCCGATGCGGTGGTTAGCGGCTGCACGCCAGGGCCGCCATAGGTTTCCGACCAGAAAGCCGCCGACCGCCCGGTCGCATGGTAGCCGGGCAAATCCTCCGCCTCGAGCATCACCACCGAAGCATAAGGCGCAATCGCGGCGGCAAGACTTGCGCCCGCAATCCCGGCCCCGACAATCGCCACGTCATAGTGCGTCACGGCTCTACCTCTGCGCCCGCGACGACAGGAAGATGTCGATCTCGCCAATCGCGCGATTGCGCACCGGATCTGCCTCGCGCAGGATCTCGTGCGCGGATTCCTTGCCGAAGCGCACCACCCGCGCATCCGGCACCTTTGCCGCGATCTTCAGCGCGGCCTTGGGGTCGACCAATTTATCGTCATCGGCAACGACGAACAGCAACGGCACGTCGAGCGTTTTCAAACGCGGATCGACGCTCAACCGCCGCGTCGACGCAAACGCCTCGATCACCCAGCGCCAGCTCGGCGGCCCCAGCAGCAATTCGGGCTTGCTCGATTGCCAGAAGATCTCGTCCTCATAGCGATCCGTATCCTTGGTGAGCAGTGCCTGGCGCGTTTCGGTGGTGGCGGGCCGCTCATTCCCGCGCCACGCTGGCCGTGCTGCATTGCCGACGCCGCCTAGCACCCGCGCGAGCCGTTCGCCGAGCGTCGCGCCAAGCGGACTGTGCAACCCCAGCATCGGCGCGATCAGGACAGCGGCATCGGGTCGCGCCGCGCCTTCGACCAGCGCCCGCAGCAACAGATGGCCGCCCATCGAATGGCCAAGCGCAACATGCGGTCCGCCGTCGCGCCCGGCATCTTCCGCAACCCAATCCGCCCAAAAGGCGCGAAAATCGTCGATATACTGCTGAAAATCGTCGACATGGCCAACATGCGGATCGGGCGACAGCCGCCCCGACCCGCCCTGCCCGCGCCAGTCGAACGACGTGATCGACCAGCCGAGCGCATGCCAGTGCGCAAACGCCTCGAGATACTTCTCGAAGATATCGCCGCGGCCGCCCTGAAACAGCATCCGACCGCGCGGTCGTCCTTCGACGCCCCAGTCGAAGCGCCGCAGCGCCCAGCCATCGGGAGCGGACCATTGCGTGATCCGCGCAGCCGCAGGAATCGCGCGACGATAAAGCTGAGGGGAAACCATGGACGATGGTTACGGTTTTGAAAGGCCCGCCGTCTACACCTTTCCTCATGGGTGGGATCAATCTGTCAACGATGTTGCTGCTGGTGCTGGCGGCGCTCCTGGTTTCGGCCGGGATCCAGGATGCACG
This sequence comes from Sphingomonas sp. PSPC2-2, assembly GCF_049897725.1. Lineage (NCBI taxonomy): Bacteria > Pseudomonadati > Pseudomonadota > Alphaproteobacteria > Sphingomonadales > Sphingomonadaceae > Sphingomonas > Sphingomonas sp. PSPC2-2. The sequence continues at coordinate 557,473 of NZ_JAFCWU010000001.1, forward strand.
CACGCGCGAGATCGCCAATTGGAAAAACGCCGCGATCGCGCTGCTCGCGCCCTTATGGTGGTGGGCGAATGCCCTGGGCTGGATGGCGATTGCGGAGCAGGTTGGCATTGCGCTGCTGGTGTTCGCGGTTTTCGTCGCCGCATTTCATTTCGGCTGGATGGGCGGCGGCGACGTCAAGATGATCGGCGCGCTGGCGCTGTGGCTGCTCGATCCCGTCGCTTTGACCTGGATGTTGATCGTCATGTCGCTGGTCGGCGGTGCGCTCACCGTGGTGCTGCTGATGGAACGCGCGTTGCGCCATCGCACGACGCAAATCGAGGTCCCCTACGGCGTGGCGATCGCAATCGCCGCGCTGATCGCACTGCGTGAACCGCTTTTTAACCACTTTGGTGTGAATGCTTAACGCGGGCTCAACTGCCCGCGTCCGAAAGGTCTAAGATGGATAGTCGCAAGGTCATTTTGCTGTTGGGTGCGCTGATCGTTGCCGCGATCTCGGCGTTCATGGCACGATCGTTGATCATTGGCAGCCCGGCACCGCAAGCGAATGCGGTAGCGATGGCACCGGTCGCAAACGGCCCGGAAGTGCTGGTCGCAACCAAGGCGCTCCCTGTCGGGACCATCCTCGACGCGACCTCGCTGAAATACCAGCCGTGGCCGAAGGAACTGGTCGAGAACGCCTATTACATCAAGAAGGGCGGCTTCGATCCGCGCTCGCTGATGGGCACGGTCGTGCGCAATGCGATCACCGCCGGGCAGCCGATCACCCAAGGCGCGCTGGTCAAGCCGGGCGACCGTGGCTTCCTCGCCGCCGCCCTCGGCCCGGGCATGCGCGCCGTGACCGTGCCGGTGCAGACGCAGACCAGCGTGGCCGGCTTCGTCTTCCCGGGCGATCGCATCGACCTGATCCTGACGCAGACCGTCCCCGGTGGCGGCGATGGCCCGCCGCTCAAGGCCGCCGAGACGATCATGCGCAACTTGCGCGTGCTCGCCACCGACCAGCGTACCGACAACGGTGTCGGCGAAGACGGAAAGGCCGTCGTCCGTACCTTTTCCAACGTGACGATCGAAGCGACCCCGAAGATTGCCGAACAGATTGCCGTGGCTCAAACGCTGGGGTCGCTCTCGCTGTCGCTGCGCTCGATCGCCGACAATAGCAGCGAACTCGAACAGGCGATCGCCAGCGGCGATGTCTCCATGCCCGACGACCCCAAGGCCGAAAAGGCGATGCTGACCCGCATCGCCAGCACGCCCGCGACCGGGGGCGGGACGATGGTGACCGGAGCCGACGTCTCGCGTTTTCAACGCAGCACGGTTCCCGGCAAGCCTGCTGATACCTCGGGCTCCGGTGGCGCACCGGGTACCGGGACGTTTCCGGGGGCTGGCACCGGCCCCGTGATCCGCGTCGCACGCGGCAATGCGGTGACCGATGTCGCCCTTGGGGGGAAGAAATAATGCGTAGCGCAACCGCTCTGCACCGCGTCCTGTCGGCGACGGTCATCACCGCGCTGGTCGGCAGTGCGCCGGTCACCGCCATGGCTGCAGGTCCCAAACTTCAAGCAAAGCCAGCGCCTGCGCGCGGCGGGCAACGTCCGGTCACCCATGTTGGTGCCGCACCTGCTGGCACTGTGCGTCCGACGACCGAGGTGGTGCTGTCGACCGGGCAAGGCGAATTGATCAACCTGCCCGCCAACGTCAGCGACGTGTGGGTTTCGAACCCCGGCGTGGCCGACGTTTATGTGAACAATCTCCATCAGATCCATCTGTTCGGCAAGGATTCCGGCGAATCGACGATCTTCGCCACCTCGGCGAGCGGCACGGTGATTTACGCCGCCAACATCCGCGTCAGCCAGAACCTGTCCTCGATCGACCGGATGGTGAAGCTCGCCATGCCCGACAGCGACATCAAGGTGACGACGGTCGGGCAGATCGCAGTGCTGACCGGCACGGTGTCGTCTCCCGAGGACAGCGCGGCCGCGCAGCGCCTTGTTACCGCGCTGCTCAATCCTGGCGTCGCGGTCGGCCCGGACGCCGCGCTTAAGGTCGGCGTGATCAACCGCTTGCGCGCGGCAACGCCCTTGCAGGTCAATTTGCAGGTGCGCATCGCCGAGGTCAGCCGCAGCTTCGTCAAGAATATCGGGGTAAACCTCACCAGCCGTGGCTCCGGCAGCACGCTGTTCGGCATTACCCAAGGGCGCCAGGGCACGATTGCTACGGCACCGGGAACGATCGGCAGCGGCATCATCAATGCCGACGGTTCGCTTCCGGGACAAACCGTCTTCACCCAGCCTGCCGCGACCGGCATGGGCACGACGCTTGGCCTGGCCGGCCACGCATTGGGGATGGACCTGCTGTCCTCGCTCGATCTGGGCGAGCGCGACGGTCAGGTTTCGACGCTCGCCAATCCGAACATCACGGTCATTTCCGGCGAAACCGGCTCGTTCCTCGCGGGCGGCGAGTTCCCGATCCCGATTTCGCAGGGGCTGGGCGCGGTCTCGGTCGATTACAAGCAATATGGCGTGAGCCTGTCCTATACTCCGACGGTGTTGGCCGATGGGCGCATTTCGCTCCATGTCCGTCCCGAGGTGTCGCAGCTGTCTTCGCAGGGTTCGGTGACGCTTTCCGGCGTCAGCATTCCGGCGCTGACGACAAGGCGGGCCGAGACGACCGTCGAGCTCGGCTCGGGTCAGAGCATGATGATCGCAGGCCTGCTGCAAAACAATCACAACAACTCGATCGACAAGGCACCCGCGCTTGGCGACATGCCCATTGTCGGCGCGTTGTTCCGCTCCAATGCGTTCCAGCGCAACGAAACCGAGCTGGTGATCGTGATCACGCCGTATCTCGTGAAGCCGGTCAACGCCAATGACATCGTCCTGCCAACCGACGGCTATAAGGCCCCGACCGACCTTGGCCGTGTTTTCATGGGTCAGCTTGGCGGCGGCACCACCGGCGGCGACCGCCCGAAGCCGACCATGGCTCCGGCTGGCAGTGCGCAGCCTTCGCTCGGGGCGGCGGCTCCTGGACCGGTCGCGCCGGACCCCACACCGGGGTCGCCGGTCGATCGCCGTCGCGATGCGCCCGCCGCTATCACGCCACCACCCAGCCAAACCAAAAAGGGCGCGAGTGCCGCACCCGGTTTCGACATCAATTGAGGGCCGAGGGACATGATCATGAACAAATATGTGCGTGCGATCACGACCGGCCTGCTTCCGGCGTTGGCGCTGTCTGCGTGCGCGGGCACGGAAAATCGCGGACTCGAATCGGTGCATCAGCCGGTGGTCAGCCGCGCCGATTATGCCATTGATGTCGCGACGAGCGGCGACGGCCTGGCCCCGGGCGAAGCGCAGCGCCTCGCCGGGTGGATGGCGTCGTTGCGGGTCGGCTATGGCGACAAGGTCGCGGTCGAGAATCCCACGCCTTCGAGTGGCGGCGTAAAGGACGATATCGCCCGCGAAGCGTCGCGTTATGGCCTGCTGGTGTCCGACGAGGCCCCGCTGGTCGGTGCGGCCGTTACGCCGGGAATGGCACGCGTCATCGTCAGCCGCACAAAGGCGACGGTTCCGGGCTGTCCCGATTACAGCCGCGACACCTCGACCGAATATGAGGCCAATACCTCCTCCAACCACGGCTGCGCGATGAACGCCAACCTCGCCGCGATGGTCGCCAATCCGGCAGACCTGGTGCGCGGGCAAGGCGGAAGCGCGGTCGCCGACCAATTGGCCTCGGCCAAGGCAATCGAAAGCTACCGCAAGGCGGCACCGACCGGTGCCGGCGGCACGACGGTCAAGACGGAAAGCACCGGAGGCAAGTAATGAATGCGCCCTTCAACCCAGCTCGCATCGGCTTGCGCGATCCCTTTGCCGCCTATGTCTGCGACGAAACCGCCGCCGAGACGCTGCGCCCGATCGCGGTGGAAATGGGCTGGGCACCCGAGAAAGTGAACAAAGGCGGCCTGCGCAACGCGGTACAGTCGCTGTCCGTGTCCGCGAGCCCGCAAATCCTGTTTGTCGATCTTTCCGAAAGCGGCGATCCGCTCAACGATATCAATGCGCTGGCCGAAGTGTGCGAGCCGGGCACCGTTGTCATCGCCGCAGGCCAGGTCAACGACGTGCGGCTGTATCGCGATCTCATCGTGAGCGGAATCCAGGACTATCTGCTCAAGCCGCTCAATCCCGACATGCTGCGGGATGCGTTCACCCATGCCCAGACCGTGCTGAACGCGCCCAAGGTTTCGGACACGGGCACCGAACGTCCGCACATCTCCACCGCGTTCATCGGCGCGCGGGGTGGCGTTGGCGCTTCGAGCCTCGCCACCGGTGTCGCCTGGGTGCTGAGCGAAAAGGGCGCACGGACGACGGCCCTGCTCGACCTTGATGTGCATTTCGGCACCGGCGCGCTGTCGCTCGACCTCGAGCCGGGGCGCGGCTTGACCGACGCGATCGAAAACCCCAGCCGCATCGACGGACTGTTCATCGAACGTGCGATGGTCAAGTCGAGCGAAATGCTCTCCGTGCTGTCGGCAGAAGCACCGATCAACTCCCCGATCCTTACCGACGGGGGCGCGTTTTATCAGTTGCAGGAGGAAATGCGCTCCGCGTTCGAATGCACCGTGGTCGATTTGCCGCGCAACATGCTCGTGCTGCATCCGCATTTGATGACGGACATCCAGGTGGCAGTGGTCGTGACCGAGCTAACGCTCGCCGCCGCGCGCGACACGATCCGTATCCTGTCCTGGATGAAGTCCAACGCGCCACAGACGCAGGTGGTGGTGGTCGCCAATCGCGTCCAGCCGACCGCGCAACTGGAAATCAGCCGCAAGGACTTTGAAGGGTCGATCGAACGCAAGATCGATTTCATGGTGCCCTTCGACCAGAAGCTGGCTGCGCAATCGGCCAAATTGGGCAAGCCGCTAACCGAAGCCGGCAAGGGCTCGAAGACGATTGTCCCGATCGTCGATCTTGCGACGAAATTGATGGCGGTTGGAGACTCGGCCGAACCGATCGACAGCGCGACCAAAAAGAAGGTTGGGGCCAAGGGGCCTTCGCTGATGGGGAAATTCGATTTCAAATCGCTGATTTCCCGACCCGCGAAGAAGAAGTGACCCCCAAAAACCTCGTGGCAAAATTCTGCGGCGTAAACGCCGTGGTAACGAAGCGGAGCGCTTGATAGGCCTCATGGAACTGATGCCGGTCCTTTCGCTGGGTGCAGGTGCGCTGGTCGTACTCGCGCTGATGGCTTTCGCCTTTGCGGGCCCCAATGCGGAGCGTGCCCGCACACGACGCATGGCCGCCCTGCGCGCGCGCCATAGCGATGCCGCCAACGTGCTGGTCGACGCGCAAATGCGCCGCATCGCGACGGCGCGGAACAACCGGATGGATGCAGCGGCAATGCGCTTCATCCCGCGCCCGGCGCTGCTGAAACAGCGTTTGGCGATGACGGGGAAGACCTGGACGGTCGGGCAATATGGCATCGCCACCTTGGGCATCATCCTCGCCGTCGCGTTGGCACTGATCATTCTTGGCTTGCCGATCCTGCTCGCGTTGCTGCTCGGGCTGGTTGTCGGCGCAGGCCTGCCGCACATGGTAGTCGGCTATTTCATCAAGCGACGGATCGCGAAATTCACCGCCAAGTTTCCCGACGCCATTGAGCTGCTGGTGCGTGGCTTGCGCTCGGGCCTGCCCATCACGGAGACCATCGCCGTCGTCGCGCAGGAGGTCGATGGGCCCGTCGGCGTCGAGTTCAAGAACATCACCGACAAGATGAAGATCGGGCGGACGATGGACGCGGCGCTTCAAGATACCGCCGACCGACTGGGAACGCCCGAATTTCAGTTCTTCTGCATCACCATCGCGATCCAACGCGAAACCGGCGGCAACCTGGCCGAAACGCTGTCCAATCTCGCGACCGTGCTGCGTATGCGCGGCCAGATGAAGCTGAAGATCAAGGCGATGTCGTCCGAATCCAAGGCCTCCGCCTATATCGTCGGGTCGCTGCCCTTCATCGTGTTCGGCCTGATCTGGATGATCAACGCCAGCTACATGCAGAACTTCTTCGTCGACCAACGCCTGATGGTGGCTGGTGGCGGCGGGTTGATCTGGATGGGAATCGGCGCGTTCATCATGAGCCGCATGGTCAATTTCGAGATCTGATGCGATGAATCCCGCCACCCCCACCGGTCCGGTTATCCTCGGCGTCGACGTCTATACCGTCGCGACGCTGTTGGCCGGCCTCGCTGCGTTCATGGTGCTGCTGGCCATCTACGCGGTGACCACCTCGCACGACCCGATGACCAAGCGCGTCAAGGCACTCAACGACCGGCGCGAACAGTTGAAGGCGGGCATTACCGCCTCGACCAAGCGCCGCGCCAAGCTGGTCACCAAGAATGAGACGACCGACCGCATCAAGGCGCTGCTCTCCTCGCTCAAAGTGCTGCAGGACAGCCAGGTCAAGGCCGCGCAGATCAAGCTGATGCAAGCCGGCATCCGCTCCAAGGAATATGCGGTGGCGGTGATTTTCGGCCGCCTCGTCCTGCCGCTGACGTGGGGCGTGTTTGGGCTGTACGTGGTTTACGGCACCGAGATGTTCGCGAATTGGACGCCGATCAAAGCCTATGGCCTGGTCGCGGCCAACTTCATCCTGTCGTACAAAGCGCCCGACCTCTACCTCAACAACAAGATCAGCAAACGGTCGCTGGCGATCCAGAAGGGCTTGCCCGACGCGCTCGATCTGCTCGTCATCTGTGCCGAAGCGGGACTGACCGTCGACGCCGCCTTCAACCGCGTCGCGCGCGAATTGGGGAAAGCCTATCCCGAGCTTGGCGACGAATTCACGCTGACGGCGATCGAACTCGGCTTCCTTTCCGAACGACGGCAGGCCTTCGAAAACCTCGCGCAACGCGTGAAACTCGATGCCGTGAAGGGGGTGGTCACCACCATGGTCCAGACCGAGAAATACGGGACTCCGCTGGCATCCGCCCTGCGTGTGCTTTCGGCCGAGTTCCGTAACGAACGCATGATGCGGGCGGAAGAAAAGGCCGCACGCCTGCCCGCGATCATGACGATCCCGCTGATCCTGTTCATTCTGCCGACGTTGTTCGTGGTGATTCTGGGCCCCGCCGCCTGCTCGATCTCGGACGCGTTCAAGCACTAAGGCCCGCGGGTCAGCACGCTTGCCCCCAGCCGTGGTTAACGGCAGGATCGTTGCGGAAGCGAATCTTGGGCGGGGGATGCAAAGGTCATGCTGTTCACGACACCGGAACAGTTCATCGTACTTGCGGCAGTGCTCCTCGGCGGGTGGTTGCTGGGGTATGTCAGCGCGCCGAGCCCGAAAAAGTGGAAGCGCCGGGTGCGGGAGCAATCGGAAAGCTTCACCGCTTATCATGAGCAGGCGCAGGACCAGTTGCGGGCATCGCATAGCCGCGCCGCGAACCTGACCGCCGATCTCGAAGCGCTACGCGCTGACCATGCCGAGGCGGAACGGACGATCGTCGGGCTCCGCAGCGCTGCGGCGGCCGCCACGCCGCCAGCCGCCGCTCCGGTGATCGCTGTCCCGCTGCCCGTGACCCCGCCCCCTGCGGCACCGCTCCCGTCACCCGAGCCGGTCATCGCGGCCGCAGTGCCGGAGGAACCGTCAGCGGCGATTGACCACACCGACACGCCACCAGTGGCAGCGCCCCCCTCCACCGTTACGGAAGCCCCCGCCGCGATCGCCGTCGAGCCGTCACCGGTTCATCAGCCAGAACTGGAAGCCGAGCCGACCGAAATCGCGACGGCAGCCCCGGACCCCGCCCCTACCGACCGTTTCGTCCCGAGCCCGCGCGATTCGCTGACGAGAATCCGCGGCATTGATGACGCGCTGCAGGCGCGCTTGTCCGATCTGGGAATCGTCCGCTTCGAGGATCTGGAAAAGCTGTCCGCGCAGGACGAGATGGCGCTGGAGCAACGGCTCTCCTTGCCCGTTGGCTATGTCGCGCGCGAGCAATGGCGGCCGCAGGCAGCCTTGCTGCGCGCGGGCCAAAATGCCGATCACGCGGCGCATTTCGCCGCAACCGAGCCAGCGCCGCTTTAACGCAGTTCGCACACCGTCGCCCGGCGCGCCGCATCCAGCCGGGGAAAGGCCGCACGATCGGCGACCAGAATCCGGATCAACGCGATCCCGCGGTCCCCAGCGACATCGACGCGCTGATAGCCTGTCGGCACCGAACGCCCAGCGTGGGTGATGGCAACCGCAAACGGCTTCCCCCCCGCCTGCCCACCATTGCGCACGAACACCGCATTGGTCCGCGAATCGAAGATCGACAGCGACCAATAGGGTGCCGCCACCGGCACCGCGTGGATCAGCAAAGACCCTCGCGAGATGTCATAGGGACAGGCCGAATAGGCCAGGTCCGGGCTGGGCCGCACGATCTGGCGGCTTGCCGCCGTAGCGAGCGGGCTGTGCGCGAAGCGGTTGAAGCCGCCAACCGCGACCCGCCGGATCGCCGTCGCCATCAACAGATCGGGCGCATAGGCGATCGCGCCATAGCCGGTGAGCGCCGCGACGAGTGCCCCGGCGACAAGGGGGCCGGTCCAGCGCGCCATCAGCAGGCCTCCCGCGTGATCTTGGGCAGGATGTCCGCGCCGGGATTCCCTCGGCCCCCATCGCTCGGCAAATAAGTGCGCAGGGTCAGTTCGACGCGCGCGATCCCGCCGCTTGGCAACCATTTCGCGGTTTCGGTTGGCGGCGGCGCGGTCGGGGCGAGCAGGATCGTCCAGCCCGCTTTGCCGCCATCGGGGAACGCCGCCCCCGCAACCGAATACCGTCCGGCGGCATTGGGGACGAGATAGCCGTCCGGGTCATACGCCGTCAGGCTCCACCACGCTGCGGGCAGCGCCGCGCCGGTGATGCGGTAGCGACACCGCCCCTCGATCCGCGCGCCCGCGCTGTCGCGGGCGGCGGTGTAATAGCGCGCCTCCTGCGCGGGCAAAGCGAGCAGGCCCTTCAACGCGACCACCGCGCGGGTATAGGGGTCGGCCGCCGCCGAGCCGAAGGTCTGCCCGGTCGTCCACGGCCCGATCGCCACATTGTTGCCGAGCGCCGCGCTGCGCAGGGCATAGACCGCACCGCCGAGCCCGAGCGCGACCCCGGCCACCGTGCCGATAAGATACCGCGCCCAAGCCCTCATGCGGATGCCCCCCACCTCATGCCGCTGGCTTTGCCGCAAGCGCGGCCTGCGCCGCTGCCAGTCGTGCGATCGGCACACGATACGGCGAGGCGCTGACATAATCGAGCCCCACCGTCTCGCAGAACGCGATCGACGCCGGATCGCCGCCATGTTCGCCGCAAATGCCGAGCTTGATGTCGGGCCGCGTCGCGCGACCACGCTCTGCCGCCATGCCGATCAACTGCCCAACGCCCTCGACATCGAGGCTGACGAACGGATCGCGCGCATAGATGCCGCGCTCGACATAGGTCGTCAGGAAGCGCGCGGCGTCGTCGCGGCTGACGCCCAACGTGGTCTGCGTCAGGTCGTTGGTGCCGAAGGAGAAGAATTCGCCCACTTCGGCAATCTCGCCCGCCATCAGGCAGGCGCGCGGCAGTTCGATCATCGTGCCGACATGATAGGTGATCGTCGTGCCGGTATCGGAGAACACCGCTTGCGCCGCCTTGTCGACCACCGTCTTCATCAATTCCAGCTCGCGGCGCGTGCCAACCAGCGGGATCATCACTTCGGGGATCGGTGCCGCGCCCGATTTCTGCGCAACCAGCACCGCCGCCTCGAAGATGGCGCGCGCCTGCATCTCGTAGATTTCGGGATAGGTGACGCCCAAACGGCAGCCGCGATGCCCCAGCATCGGGTTGAATTCGTGCAGGTCGGCCGCGCGCCGCTTGAGCTCGTCGACCGCGACACCCGCCGCCGCCGCGACATCGGCGAATTCGCTTTCCTCATGCGGCAGGAATTCGTGTAGCGGCGGATCGAGCAGGCGGATCGTCACCGGCAGGCCTGCCATCACCTCGAACAATTGCACGAAGTCGCTGCGCTGTTCGGGCAGCAATTTGTCGAGCGCGGCGCGGCGGCCCGCTTCATCCTCGGCCAGGATCATCTGGCGGACATTGGTGATGCGCTCGGCATCGAAGAACATATGTTCGGTGCGGCACAGGCCGATGCCCTCGGCACCGAAGTCGCGCGCGACCTTGGCGTCGAGCGGGGTCTCGGCATTGGCGCGCACGCGCAGGCGGCGCACGCCATCGGCCCACACCATCAGCGTCGCGAAATCGCCCGAAAGCTCGGGCTGCACGGTCGGCACTTCGCCCGCCATCACTTCGCCGGTGGTGCCGTCGATGGTGATGGTGTCGCCCGCATTGACCACGCGCGCGTCGGCCCCGAGACCGACACGCATCACGCCGGCCTTGGCATCGATCGCAATGCCGCCGGCACCGGAAACGCACGGACGCCCCATGCCGCGCGCCACCACCGCGGCGTGGCTGGTCATGCCGCCGCGCGCGGTGAGGATGCCCTTGGCGGCGTGCATGCCGTGAATGTCTTCCGGGCTGGTTTCGGTGCGGATCAGGATCACCGCCTCGCCTGCTGCCGCACGCTTCTCGGCGGTGTCGCTGTCGAACACGGCAAAGCCCGAGGCCGCGCCGGGCGAGGCCGGCAGGCCCTTGGTCAGCACGTCGCGCACCGCCTTGGGGTCGAGCGTCGGGTGCAGCAACTGGTCGAGCGCTGCCGGATCGACGCGCTCGACGGCCTCCTCGCGCGTGATCAGCCCTTCCTCGGCCATGTCGACCGCGATCTTGAGCGCGGCCTTGGCGGTGCGCTTGCCGTTGCGGGTCTGCAGCATCCACAGCTTGCCCTGCTGCACGGTGAATTCGATGTCCTGCATGTCGCGGTAATGCGTTTCGAGCAGGTCGAACACCTTGGCGAGTTCGGCGAACACCACCGGCATCGCCTCTTCCATCGACAGCGGCTTGGCGCCTGCCGCCTCGCGTGCGGCGGTGGTGAGATATTGCGGGGTGCGGATGCCGGCGACGACGTCCTCGCCCTGCGCATTGATCAGGAATTCGCCATAATAGGCGCGTGCGCCGATCGCCGGATCGCGCGTGAAGGCGACCCCCGTGGCCGAGGTGTCGCCCATATTGCCGAACACCATCGCCTGCACGTTGACGGCGGTGCCCCAGCTTGCCGGAATGTCGTTGAGGCGGCGATAGACCTTGGCGCGTTCCGACTGCCACGATCCGAAGACCGCGCCGACCGCGCCCCATAATTGATCGTGCACGTCCTGCGGGAAGGGCTTGCCCCAAAGCTTCTCGACCAGGCCCTTATATTCGGCGACGAGGCCGCGCAGGTCATCGGCGGTGAGATCGGTATCGAGGAAATAGCCGCGGTCTTCCTTGGCGATTTCCAGCGCTTCCTCGAATGCATCGTGGTCGAGTTCGAGCACCACGTCCGAATACATCTGGATGAAGCGGCGATAGCTGTCCCACGCGAAGCGCGCGTCGCCGCTGGTGGCGGCAAGGCCCTCGACGGTCTGGTCGTTGAGGCCGAGGTTGAGCACCGTGTCCATCATGCCGGGCATCGACGCGCGCGCGCCCGAGCGGACCGAGACGAGCAGCGGATCGGCGGCATCGCCGAAGCGCTTGCCGGTCACGCCTTCGATATGGGCGATGCCGGTGGCGACTTCGTCGCGCAGGCTTTGCGGGAATTGGCCGCCTTCGTCATAATAGACCGCGCAGAATTCGGTCGAGATGGTGAAGCCGGGCGGCACCGGCAGGCCGATCGCGGCCATCTCGGCAAGGTTCGCGCCCTTGCCCCCCAGGAGGTTGCGGTCCCCCTTGCCCCCGTCCGAAACACCGCCGCCGAACCGATACACGTATTGCGTCATGGGTCTTCCCTCTAAGTACCTGTATTCGCTGGGGAGGCGTTTGGAAGGTTAGGCTAAAGTTCAGGCAAAGTGCGCGTCCGTTCAGCCCTCGATCTTGGAAAAATCTGCAACATTGTGCACCGCAGCACGAACCCGATCAAGCAAGGCGAGCCGGGCGGCGCGCTTTTCGGGGTCAGGATCGTTGACGATCACGCCTTCGAAAAACGCATCGATCGGCGCACGCAGCGTGGCAAGGGCTGCCATCGCCGCTTCGAAATCCTCGCGCGCGACGGCCGCCGCAGCGGCGGGTTCGGCGGAGTCGAGCGCCCGCGCGAGCGCGGCCTCTGCCGGTTCCTTCTCCCTCTCCCCTTCAGGGGAGAGGGTCGGGGAGAGGGGCTGTGCTACGCTGTCGAGCGAACCGCCTGTTGCAGCGTCCCCCTCTCCCCGACCCTCTCCCCGGAGGGGAGAGGGAGAAACGCCCTCTTTCTTCAAAATATTCGCCGCCCGCTTATAGCCCGCGAGCAAATTCGCGCCGTCCGCGGTGCCGATAAACGCCTGCAACGCATGGACGCGCGCGAGCAAGCGGACGAGATCATCCTCGCCGCCGAGCGCAAACACCGCATCGATCAAGTCGTGGCGAACACCGGCTTCGCGTTGCTGGACTTTGAGGCGGTCGGCGAAGAAGTCGAGGAAATCAGCCTGAGCAGCCCCAAACATCTCCGAAATCGCCTCTGAGACATCAGTGCGACTCGATTTGTATACCTCGAAAATCTCCTCGAGACGATCTTTCGAGATTACCCCACTAGCCGCCTGCCCAAAGTTCGCCAGCTTCCGAGCCATAGGACCGAACTCTTCGAGCGCGACATATTCCATGAACGGCAGCGCTGCCTGAATATAAAGTGCATTCAGGCGGCTGCGGAGCGAATTTTTCAGGATGAGCGCGGTGGCCCCGATTGCGCTCCGCCGGAGGGCGTATGGATCTTTAGAGCCGGAAGGTTTCATTTCAAAAGCGAAAAACCCAACCAACGTATCCAGCTTATCCGCCAAAGACACCGCCACCGTCACCGGATCGGTCGGCACGGCATCGCCCTGCCCGACCGGCTTGTAATGATCGCGGATCGCGGCGGCGACGCGGGGGTCTTCGCCTTGGGCGGCGGCGTAATAGCCGCCCATCAGGCCCTGCAATTCGGGAAACTCGCCGACCATGCCGGTGACGAGATCGGCCTTGCACAGGAGCGCTGCGCGGTAGGCGAGCGCGGCCAAAGTCTCCCTCTCCCCTTCAGGGGAGAGGGTGGCCGAGCGCAGCGAGGTCGGGAGAGGGGCAGTATCGGAAGACGGCGCTTGTGACTGCCCCTCTCCCCGACCCTCTCCCCGCGAGCGGGGAGAGGGAGAAGAAATGATTCCCTCTTCGACCAACCACCGCGCCAGCTTCGCAACACGCGCGACCTTGTCCGCGACCGTGCCCAATTTCTCGTGGAACACGATCCGGTCGAGCTTGGCCGCTTGCTCTTCCAGCGGCACCTTCAGATCAGTCTCATAGAAGAATTTCGCGTCGGACAGGCGCGCGGCCAGCACCTTGCGGTTACCCTCGACGATCTTCGCGCCACCATCCGCCGCATCGATATTGGCGGTGCAGACGAAGGCATTGGCTAAATCCCCCTCCCGCTTGCGGGAGGGGTTAGGGGAGGGCAGCTCGCTGACTGCTATGTCAGACTCCCCTCCCCCAGCCCCTCCCGCAAGCGGGAGGGGAGCGCGGCACACGAAATACTTCTGGTTCACGCGCGCGGTGAGCTGAATCACTTCGGGCGGCACGGCGAGGAAGGATTCCTCGAACCGCCCGAGCAGCGGCACTGGCCATTCGGTGAGGCCGGCATTCTCGGTCAGCAGGCCCTCGTCCTGCACCAGTTCCAGACCCGCCTTACGCGCGGCCATCGTCGCGCCGAGCGCGATGATCTGGCGGCGTTCGGCCTGGTCGACGAGAACATGGCACGCGCGCAGTTTCTCGACGTAATCGTCGGCCGAACCAATCGTGATGACGCCAGGATGGTGGAAGCGATGGCCGACGGTGGCGGCACCCGCCTGCACGCCAGCAATCTCGACCGGCACGACATCCTCGCCGAACAAAGCGACGATGCCTTGCAGCGGCCGCACCCAGCGCAGCGATTCCATCGTGGTCGAGCTGGCACCCCAACGCATCGCCTTGGGCCAGGGAAAGGCGCGGATGATCGTGGGGATGGCGTCGGCCAGCACCGCGCTGGTCGCACGGCCCGGCTTGTCGACCACGGCGAACAGCACGCCATCGCGCTCGACCAGTTGCTCGCGCGTGAGGCCGGTCTTGCGCAGAAAGCCTTCGAGCGCTTGCGGCGGGGCGGAGGCCTTGGGGCCCTTGGTTTCTTCCGACACCGCCGCCGTCTCGAGCGGCAAGCCGCGCGCGATCAGCGTCAGGCGGCGGGGCGTAGCGTAGGTGACGATCTCGCTGGCAGTGAGGCCGCTCTTGGCGATCTCGGCGGTGAACAGCTTGGCGAGATCCTCGCGCGCACGATCCTGCATCCGCGCAGGAATTTCCTCGGAGCGCAACTCAAGCAAAAAGTCGGTCATCGTCCCTCTCCCATCGGGAGAGGGAGGGGCCCGCCGCGCAGCGGTGGGAGGGTGAGGGTGATACGGTGAGCGCTCTCGCCCTCACCCTTCCCACTCGGCTGCGCCGACCGGGCCCCTTCCCTCTCCCACGGGGAGAGGGAGAAATGCACTACGCTGCTCATGCTGCCCATCCCGGGAAGCGCGCTTCCCATTTGGCGGTGTTGTGCGCGATCCATGCGCCGCACGCGCCCTTCGCCAGATCGCGGACGCGGCCCATATAGGCCTGGCGCTCCGCCACCGAGATGACGCCGCGCGCCTGCAACAGGTTGAAGATGTGGCTGGCCTTGATCGCCTGCTCATAAGCCGGGATCGGAAGCTGCTTGCCGAGGCAATTCTCGCATTCGGCGACGTGCTTCTTGAACTGGTCGAACAGGCTGTCGGTATCGGCCACTTCGAAATTCCAGGTCGACATTTCGACCTCATTCTCGTGGAACACGTCGCCGTAGGTGACGCCAGCGTCGTTGAACGCAAGGTCGTACACGCTGTCCTTGTTCTGAATATACATAGCGAGGCGTTCGAGCCCGTAGGTCAGCTCGCCCGCGACGGGCTTCATGTCATAGCCGCCCATTTGCTGGAAATAGGTGAACTGCGTCACTTCCATGCCGTCGCACCACACTTCCCAGCCCAGGCCCCAGGCACCGAGCGTCGGGCTCTCCCAATCGTCCTCGACGAAGCGGATGTCGTGGACGAGCGGATCGATGCCGATCGCGGCGAGGCTGCCGAGGTACAGCGCCTGCAGATCGGGCGGGCTCGGCTTCAGGATCACCTGATATTGGTAATAATGCTGCAGCCGGTTGGGGTTCTCGCCATAGCGGCCATCGGTCGGGCGGCGGCACGGCTGGACGAACGCGGCGTTCCACGTCTCGGGGCCGAGCGCACGCAGCGTCGTCGCCGGGTGAAAGGTGCCTGCCCCCATCTCCATGTCATAAGGCTGCAGGATCAGGCAGCCGTGCTGGCTCCAATAATCATGGAGCGTAAGGATCATGCGTTGGAAGCTGAGCGGGTGTGTCACGCCCGGCGCTTTGGCGCAGCGCGGCGGGAGAATCAACCAAACGATGGCCCGGTTCGGCCACGAACGATGAATGCGGGCGCAGGCATTCTCGCAGAGGCGATATCGCGATATGGGGATTGCCGCGCGCTTGGCGACACTGTTTGGGGATGTGCATGAAGACGATCAAGACCGTATCCGCCCTGCTGGCGCTGCTGCTGGCGACACCCGCAATCGCGCAGACCCCCGCCCCGGCACCCGCTGCCCCCACCATCCCCGCCGATCCCGCCTTGTGGGTGGTGAAGGACAAGGACACGACGATCTATCTGTTCGGCACGATCCACGCGCTGAAGCCGCAGCTTAGCTGGTTCGATTCGGCGGTGCGCAAGGCGTTCGATGCGAGCGGGCAATTGGTGCTCGAAATTCCGTTGCCCAGCCCCGAACAGGCCAAAGCGGTGATCGGGCCGCTGGCGGTCGATGCGACGGGCAAGCCACTGACGCAGAAACTGAGCGCGGAGGATCGCAAGGTCTATGCCACCGCAATGGCCAAGCTCGGCATCCCTGAAACCGCGTTCGACACGTTCGAGCCGTGGTTCGCCGCGGTCACGCTCGCGCAGATCGAGCTGCAAAAATCCGGGTTCAATGCCGCCGAGGGCGTGGAAGTCGCGCTGAACGCCGCAGCCAAGGCCTCGGGCAAGCCAGTCGCGGGGTTGGAAACGCTGGAGCAGCAGCTCGGCTATTTCCACAATTTGCCGCAAACCGACCAGATCGCGTTTCTCATCTCCAGCGCGAAGGACATCGACACATTCGATTCGACGATCAACGCCATGCTCGATCGCTGGAAGGCGGGCGATGCCGAGGGCCTGAGCAAGTTGATGAACGACGATCTCACCAGCCAGCCCAACCTCTACAAAGTGCTGCTGGCCGATCGCAATGCGCGCTGGGCCGATTGGATCGACACCCGGCTGAAGACGCCGGGCACCGTGTTCATCGCGGTCGGCGCGGGGCATTTGGCGGGCAAGGACAGCGTGCAGGTCTATCTCACCAAACATCATCTGGTGGCCAAGCGAGTCCGTTATTGATCGCGCGGTGGTGCGCGCTCGGGCTGGCGCTGGCCCTGAGCGGGTGCGCGCGAGCGCCCGAAACCAAGGCGCATCCGGCGCTGTGGCGCGTGGGCGATGCGGACACCACGATCTGGTTGTTCGGGACGATCCACGCGCTGCCGCCCGGCGTTGACTGGCAAACGCCCGCCGTTGCGCGCGCAATCGCGGCGGCGGATACGCTGATCGTGGAGGTGCCGCCCGCCGATCCTGCGGCGGCGCGCGCGCAATTCGTTGCACTGGCGGAGCAGCCAGGCTTGCCGCCGATTGCGTCGCGCGTGGCCGTTGGGGATCGTCCGACGCTGGCACGCGGCATGGCGGCGGCGGGGCAAACGGCGGCGGACCTCGATGGGCTCAAAACCTGGGCGGCGGCGCTGACGATCACCGCAGGCGCGGGACACGCCGAGCAAGCGAGCGCCGCCGAAGGTGTCGAGCCCGTGCTCACCCGGCGTTTCGCGGGCAAGGCGATTGGCGCGCTGGAGACGCGCGACGGGCAATTGCGACTGTTCGATCGGTTGCCGGGCACCGCGCAGCGCGTGCTGCTGGTGCAGGCGGCGATCGATGCGCAGGATGCCGCGCGCGGCTATGCGCAGTTGTTCAAGGCGTGGTCGGCGGGCGATGACGCCGCGCTCGCCGCGACCATCGCCCCGTTGCGGCGCGATCCGGCGATTGGCAAGGCGCTGCTCGCCGACCGCAACGCGCGCTGGGCGAGCGTGATCGTGCGGCGGATGGCGCGGCCGGGGCGCGTGTTCGTGGCCGTCGGCGCCGGGCATCTGGTCGGGCCGGGATCGGTGGTGGAATTGCTGCGCAAGCGCGGGCTGAAGGTCGAGCGGGTGGAGTAAATCCTTCTGCCGTTGGGAGAAGGTGGCGCGTAGCGCCGGATGGGGGTGACTTGGGCGAACGCGCGCCTCATCCTCACTCTTCCCACGCCTTCGGCGCGGGCCCCTTCCCTCTCCCGGTGGGAGAGGGAGATGCTATCCAGCATATTGCGCTTTACCCCGCCCTCCCCTATAGCGCCGCGCTTCGGTCAGGGTCATCCCTGGAGGCCTGGCCGGAGACCACACACACGCATATCGGAGTAATGCAATGAGCGACCAATTGGAGCTCGCAGCCGAGACGCGCGAACAGGTTGGCAAGGGAGCCTCCCGTTTGCTTCGTCGCGAAGGCCGCGTCCCCGCCGTGATCTACGGCAACAAGCAAGATCCCGAGTCGATCCACGTCGAGGAAAAGGCGCTGATGCGTCTCCTGATGACGGGTCACTTCATGAATTCGGTCGTCATGATCGAGGTCGGTGGCAAGAAGGTTCGCACCCTGCCGAAGGACGTGTCGTTCGACGCCGTCACCGAGCGTCCGGTCCATGCCGACTTCCTGCGCATCGGCGCGCACACCACCGTGCATGTCAACGTGCCTGTCGTGTTCACCGATGAAGACGAAGCCCCCGGCATCAAGACCGGCAAGGGCGTGCTCAACATCATCCAGCACGAGCTGGAACTGGTATGCGACGCAGCCGAGATCCCGGACGACATCACCATCTCGCTGGCTGGCCGCGAGATCGGCGATTCGATCCACATCTCGAACGTGACGCTGCCCAAGGGCGTGACCCCGGCGATCACCGACCGCGACTTCACCATCGCGACGATCGTCCCGCCGACGGTGCCGACGGTTGCCGACGAAGAAGCGGACGCAGCTGTTGCTGAGGCGCAGGCCGCCGAGAGCGACACCGCCGAGTAATGGAGGACAAAGCCCTCTCCCCGCTGGCGGGGAGAGGGTTGGGAGAGGGGCTGAACCGGGCACAAGCGCGCGTAACGGCCCCTATCCCCTACCCTCTCCCCGGAGGGGAGAGGGAGTCTTGAATGCAAATCTGGGTCGGCCTGGGCAATCCCGGCGCGCAATATGCGCTCAACCGCCATAATGTCGGCTTCATGGCGGTGGATATCATCGCCGAACTGCACGGCTTCGGCCCCGTCAAAAAGGCGTTTCAGGGCTGGACGCAGGAGGGCCGGATCGGCTCCGAGAAAATCCTGCTGCTCAAACCCGCGACCTTCATGAACGAGAGCGGCCGCAGCGTCGGCGAAGCGATGCGCTTCTACAAGCTCGATACCGGCGACGTCACCGTCTTCCATGACGACCTCGACCTCGACCCGTTCCGCGTGAAAGTGAAGACCGGCGGCGGCACTGCCGGGCATAACGGCTTGCGCTCGACCGAGGCGCATATCGGCAACGCCTTTCGCCGCGTGCGCATCGGCATCGGCCACCCCGGCCACAAAGACAAAGTCAGTCCCTATGTGCTCGGCAATTATGCCAAGGCCGAGATGGAGCCGCTGGCCGATCTGCTCGGCGCGATCGGGGCGGAGGCCCCGTGGCTGGCCAAGGGCGATGATGGCCGTTTCATGAGCGATGTCGCGCTGCGACTGGGAGAGACGAAATGACCGTGCGCACGCTGTTCGCGACGCCGTTCTACGAAGGCAAGTTGAAGAACGCCGCTCTGGTCGCCGATCTCGACCGCTCGTGCCAGGCGCTGGCCGAGGATGACCGCGCCGGGCGCGCCTGGTCCAAGGCGCATGGCTATCGCGGCTACACCTCCTACGCCTCGCTCAACGATTTGCCGATGCGCGACCCGGCCTTTGCCGATCTGGTCAAGCTGCTCAACAAGCATGTCGCCAAGTTCGCCGAAGACTGCGCGTTCGACCTGAACGACCGCAAATTGAAACTCGACAGCTTGTGGGTGAACGTCCTGAAACCAGGCGGGATGCATTCGGGGCATGTCCACCCGCACAGCGTGATTTCGGGCACGGTCTATATCGTCGTGCCGGAGGGCGCGGGTGCGCTCAAACTGGAAGACCCGCGTCTGCCGATGATGATGGCGGCACCGACGCGACGCGACGACGCGCCCGAAATGCTGAAACCCTTCGTCTATGTCGAGCCGCAGGCGGGCAGCGTGTTCCTGTGGGAAAGCTGGCTGCGCCACGAAGTCGCGCCCGGCACCGCCAAAAGCGAGCGGGTGAGCGTCAGCTTCAACTATCGCTGGTAGGCTTCCCGCGCCGTCTCTGGCATTCCGGTGCCGGACGCCGTATCGGCGGCGCATCACACATATCGTGCTTCAAGGATCATCATGGGTTTTCGCTGTGGAATCGTCGGGCTGCCCAATGTCGGCAAGTCCACCCTGTTCAATGCGCTGACGCAGACTGCGGCGGCGCAGGCGGCGAACTATCCGTTCTGCACGATCGAGCCGAACGTCGGCAACGTCGCGGTGCCCGACCCCCGGCTCGACAAGCTCGCCGCGGTCGCGGGATCGCAGAAGATCATCGAAACGCAATTGGGCTTTGTCGACATTGCCGGGCTGGTGCGCGGCGCCTCCAAGGGCGAGGGCCTCGGCAACCAGTTCCTCGGCAACATCCGCGAAGTCGATGCGATCGTGCATGTGCTGCGCTGCTTCGAGGATGACGACGTCACCCATGTCGAGGGCAAGGTCGACCCGATCGCCGATGCCGAGACGGTCGAAACCGAATTGATGCTGTCCGATCTGGAGAGCCTCGAAAAGCGCGTCCCCAATTTGCTGAAAAAGGCGACGCAGGGCGACAAGGAGGCCAAGGTCGCCGCCTCGGTGCTGGGCCAGGCGCTCGACCTGCTGCGCGAAGGCAAGCCCGCGCGGCTGACCGTACCCAAGGATGAAGACGAAGCCCGCGCCTTCAAACAGGCGCAATTGCTGACCGCCAAGCCGGTGCTCTATGTCTGCAATGTCGAGGAAGCGAGTGCCGCCAACGGCAATGCGCAATCGGCGCGCGTGTTCGAGAAGGCCAAGGCCGAGGGGGCCGAAGCCGTCGTCGTCTCCGCCGCGATCGAGGCCGAGATCGCCACGATGGAGCCGGAAGAGCGCGGTGAATTTCTCGCCGAACTGGGCCTGACCGAAACCGGCCTGTCGCGCGTGATCGTCGCCGGGTATCGGCTGCTCAAGCTGCTGACCTTCTTCACCGTCGGCCCCAAGGAAGCACGCGCCTGGACCGTCCATGCCGGGGCTAAGGCCCCGCAGGCAGCGGGCGAGATCCACACCGATTTCGAGCGCGGTTTCATCCGCGCCGAGACGATTGCCTATGACGATTATGTCGCGCTCGGCGGCGAAACCGGTGCGCGCGATGCCGGCAAGCTGCGCCAGGAGGGCAAAGAGTATGTCGTCCATGACGGCGACGTGCTGAATTTCCGCTTCAACGTCTAATCTTGTCGGCGGGCGACGCGCGGCCTAGGGTTTCCGCGATGTTCGCCCGCCTGATCCTTGCGCTGCTGCTGGCAGCCTTTGCCATCCCGGCGATAGCGCATGGGCAGTCGTGCCATGAAATGCCAATCGCCGCGCCGATGGCGCATGGCGCGCACCACATGCCGCGTCAGGACGATCAGGCGACCGTGCCGCATATCTGCATCGGCTGCATTCCCCCGGCCAGCCTCGCCGCGCGCGGGGTGGATCAACCCGGCGTGAAGGCGGCCGTGCCGCGCCGCATCGTCGCGACCGCGTTTGATCCGGGCACGGCCACACCACCGATCGTCCCTCCTCCGCGCCGGACCGTGTGATCCGGCGGGCCATCGCGCCCGCCCGCATGCTTTCCCCGTTGAGGATTTTCCGATGACCCGATCGATGTTGATCGCGGGCTGCGCGCTGTCCGCGCTGCTGCCCGCGCCTGCTTTTGCGCAAATGATGCCCGGCATGAAGATGGACATGCCGATGCCCGCCAAGCCCAAGCCCAAGGCGAAACCCAAGCCGGTGGTGAAACACGCGCACCCCGCAGCGCACCCGGCCGCCGCACAATCCGCGCCCCCTTCTCCCCCACTACCTTCCCCGGCGCAGGCCGGGGCCCAGGAGCGGGCGGCCGATAAAGAAGCGCGGCCCTCTCCTATGACCACCTCCGAGACTGGGCCCCGGCCTGCGCCGGGGAAGACGGACGACAGCGTTCCAGCATCCCCGATGGCCATGCCCCCCGCCCCGCAGCCCCAAGGCGATCACGATCATTCCATGCCCGACATGCCCGGCATGGCCATGGGCCCAGCCGACCATGCCTATGGCGACGGGTCCGGCACCTCGCGCAACCCCGGCAATGACGGCGCGATGAAGGGGCTGCACCTCGCCACCGGCGACTGGATGGTGATGCTCCACGGCTATGCGACCAGCGTTTACACCAACCAGGGTGGCCCGAGCGGCGATCAGGAGACGTTCGTCGAATCGATGGCGATGCTCACCGGCACGCGCGATTTCGGCGGCGTGCGGTTGCAGTTGCGATCAATGATGAGCCTGGAGCCCGCAATGGGGGCGAAGGGCTATCCCAATTTGTTCGCCACCGGCGAGACCGCCAACGGCACCACGCAATTGACCGATCGCCAGCACCCGCACGATCTGTTCATGGAGCTGGCGGCGCGGCTCGATGTCGATACCGCGCACGGCAGCCTGTTCCTCTATGGCGGCCCCGTGGCCGAGCCGGCGCTGGGGCCATCGGCCTTCATGCACCGCGCCTCCGCGCAATATCAGCCGCTCAGCCCGATCACGCACCATTGGTTCGACAGCACGCATATCAGCTACGGCGTGGTGACGGCGGGCTATGGCACGGCGCGCTGGCAGATCGAGGCGTCAGGCTTTCGGGGGCGTGAGCCCGACCAATATCGCTGGAATATCGAGCAGCCGGGCCTCGATTCGTGGAGCGTGCGGGCGACCTGGACACCCTCCCCCGCCTGGGCGGTGCAAGTCAGCCATGGCTGGCTGAAGAGCCCGGAACAGTTGGAAGCCTTTCGCAACGAAGCGCGCACCACCGCGAGCGTACAATATGCCGCGCACGGCGTCTCCGCGCTGCTCGCTTTCTCCAACAAGCATAAATTGCCCGGGCGCGTGCTGACGGCATGGCTGGCCGAGGCGAATTGGGACATTGACCGCCACCACACGCTGTTTGCCCGCGCAGAAAATGTGGCGAATGACGAGCTGTTCCCGAACCCGCTCGATCCGCTGCACGATCGCAAGGTCAGGGTGAGCAAGCTGGAGAGCGGCTATGCCTATCGCCTGCGCTTTGTGGGGCCGTTCGATCTCGCGCTCGGCGGCGCGGTCGGCATCTATGACAAGCCTGCCCTTCTGGACGCGGCTTATGGCCGCTTCCCGCTGAGCTTCAGCCTGTTCGCCAAGGTCTCGCTCGGGCATTGAATGCGAAAGCGGCACCGGGGAGTTCTGCTCCCCGGTGCCGCCACTTCGCCCTTGCTGCAGGCAATCGAGTCAGTCGACTGCCTTGCGCTGGTCGCGGCGGTCGGCGCTGGCGATCACCTGGACGCAGCCTTCGGCCGCTGGTGCCGGAGCCAATTGCGTCTTGCCCGAGAGATGGATCGGGGCGGCGCGCTGCTCGCACCCGCGCTTGATCGGGTGGTAGGTTACCGCCGGGATTTTGCCCACGGGTGCCCAACGCATTTCATGCGTATCGGAAAGCGATTGCGCGGCGGCGGGGGCAGCGGCAAGCGTCATCGCAAGCGCGGCATATTTCAGCAAAGACATGGCAAATTCCTCAAAGCGTCAGGCGGATGAGGAAATATTTAGGGAGCCCACCTTGCCACCCGCTGTCCGCATTGTGACAAAGCATGTCCGGGGCCTCGTGGGCGGGGTGCAGGGCCACCCTATGCCCAGGCGCTATGTGCTGTCATAGCGCCGACGCAATTCTATCGCAGGGGATGCACATGCGCTGGACAACCCGGATCTTCGCCGCCGCCTTGTGCGCCGCCCTGCAGGCATGCGTCACGGCCCCCATTTCAGGCCCCAAGCCAGCGACCGTCGCGCAGACGGAAACGCGCGCGCCGGTCACCATTCTCATCTCGATCGACGGTTTCCGTCCCGATTACCGTGCGCGCGGGGTGACGCCCAATCTCGATGCGCTGGCGGCAAGCGGCATCAGCGCGGCGATGCGCCCGTCCTTCCCGTCCAAGACTTTCCCCAATCACTGGACGCTCGTCACCGGGCTGCGGCCCGATCGCAACGGCATCGTGTCGAATTCGATGGAGGATGTCGCGCGGCCAGGCGTGACCTTCACGATGGAAAATTCCAAGGACCCGTTCTGGTGGAACGAAGCCGAGCCCTTGTGGGTCACAGCCGAGCGCAGCGGAGTGCGCAGCGCGACGCTGTTCTGGCCGGGTTCGAACGTCGCCTGGGGCGGCACGACGAAAGGTGGCCATGGCGACCCGACCGGCGGCGTCCGGCCTGAGGATTGGTGGCCGTTCGACATGGCGGTGCCTGGCGAGCAGCGCGTCGCGGGCGTGCTCGACTGGCTTCGACGTCCCGCAGCCACGCGTCCGCGCTTCCTGACGCTCTATTTCGATACCGTAGACAGTGCGGGGCACACTTATGGTCCGGATGCCCCCGAAACGACTGCGGCGGTCGCAAAGGTCGATGCGCAGATCGGCGCGCTGGTCTCCGGACTGAAAACCCTCGGCCAACCTGCCAACATCGTCGTCGTCGCGGACCATGGCATGGCCGGGACCAGTGCAAAACGCACCATCGCGATGGACACCGTCGCCAACCCCGCCGATTATCGCCAGTTCGAGGCCGGTCCGTTCGCCAGTTTCTACCCCGTGCCCGGCCATGAGGTCGCACTGGAAAAGGCGCTGCTCGGCCACCACGCGCATTATGACTGCTGGCGCAAAAGCGAGATCCCGGCGCGGCTGCATTACGGCACCAACCCGCGCATCCCGCCCTATTTCTGCCTGGCCGAAACCGGCTGGCTGCTCAACAAGACCGCGCCAGCCGCCGATGCGCATGATGGCGGCACGCATGGCTATGATTCGGCCGCGCCGGAAATGGCGGCGCTGTTCATTGCCAACGGCCCGGCGATCAAGCCGCTGGGTACGTTGCCCGCCTTCGACAATGTCGATGTCGCACCGCTGATTCGCGACCTGCTGGCGCTGCCCGCCGGGGCCAATCTGGACGGTGATGATGCGCCGTTCCGGGCGGCGCTGCAGCCAACCCATCGCAACTAGGGGCTTGCCTTTGCCGCCACCGCGCTGGACACTGGGGCATGCACTATTTTGAAGATATCGTGGTCGGAGAGAAAGCCTCGTTCGGCCATTATGTGGTGAAGCGCGACGAGGTCGTCGCCTTCGCCAAGGCCTATGACCCGCAGCCGTTTCATCTATCCGATGAAGCGGCCGCGCAAACCCATTTCGGGCGGCTGTCGGCCAGCGGCTGGCACACCTGCGCGATGACGATGGCGATGCTGGTCGAGCAGTTCAAGGTGACCGAGCAAGCCGGGCTGGGCTCGCCTGGGGTAGACGAGCTGCGCTGGCTCAAACCCGTTTATCCGGGTGACACGCTGCGCGTCGAAACCGAGATTATCGAGAAGCGCGCGTCGCAGAGCCGCCCGGAAATGGGCAGCTTTCGCAGCAAGGTGACCGTCTTCAACCAGGACGACGTGGCGGTGATGACCTTCACCTCGATCGGGCTGATTAGAACGCGCCCGGCCGACGGATCCGACGCTTAGCGGTGGCCGCGGCCACCGCGCCCACCCGGAGCGCGGCCGGAACCAGGCCGACCTTGCACGCCATAATCGCGCCACATCGGCCGGATTTCGCGGCGGTCATTGTGCCAGCGCTGCGTGCGGCCTTGCCAATAGCCGCGCTGGTCCGGGTTCCAGCGGTGGCGGACATTGGAGCGATCGTAAACGTAATAGCCCGAGCCCGGATAATAATAATCGCCATACCAGCCCCAATAGGGGTCAGCGCGATAGCCGCCATAATAGGGGTCCCACGCGCTGGCGCCGTAGCCGACCGACACGCCCGAATAGCCGTAATCCTCGGCACAGGCGGAAAGCCCCCCCAGCGAAACGAGGGCGGCAGCGGCGAGCGAGAGTTTCATGACGGACATGGCGGCGAGTCCTTGAAGGAGGTCGCGCCCTTTGGGCTGGCGCGGCGTTGTCCAATCAACCCCGCTCGCCAGCCTTTGGTTCCTCTCGCCCGCGCTCAATGGCCGGGGAAGGCGATCAGCGAATCAACCGCAATCCCATCGGCGCGCAGTGCATCCGCACCGCCCAGGTCGGGCAGATCGACCAGGAACTGCGTCTGCTCGACCACCGCGCCCGCCTTGCGCAGCAGCCGCACCGCCGCGCGCGCGGTGCCGCCGGTGGCGATCAGATCGTCGACCAGCAGCACGCGCTGCCCCGGCACCAGCGCGTCCTGATGCATGGCGATACGATCGGTGCCATATTCGAGCGCATAATCCTCGGCAATGGTTGCGCCGGGCAGCTTGCCGTCCTTACGGATCAACAGCACGCCGGCGTTCAGCGGCGCGGCGAGAGCTGCTGCAAAAATGAAGCCGCGTGCCTCGATCCCGGCGACCAGATCGACCGGGCCGCGCGTGGCCGCTGCCATCCGCGTGATCGCGCTGGCAAAACCCGCAGCATCGAGCAGCAAAGTGGTGATGTCGCGAAACTGGATGCCGGGCTTTGGGAAATCCGGGATGGTGCGGATCAGCGCCTTCAGATCGTCATTCTCGGCCATAGCATCCTCGTCGCCCCGGAGCCGCTCGGCCCGGGTGGGAACCGCCGCCCCGCACCGCGCGGAGCCGCCCCGACACCAGGGCCGGGGCGACGTCCATGGCTCAGTGCTTGATATCGCGCCAGATGTTTTGATACGCGCCGTACGCCAGGATGCAGAAGAACAGCAGGAAGCCGAGCACCGCCAGACCGTAAGCGTGCCGCGTCGGCAGGTTTGGCTCGGCAGCCCAGGTCAGGAATGCCGCGACGTCCTTGGCATTCTGATCGACGGTCGATTTGGTGCCGTCGAGATAGGTGACTTGCCCATCCTGCGACAGCGGCGGCGGCATCGCGATGTTGAGGTTCGCGAAATACGGGTTGAAGTACAGCCCGTCCGGCACCTTGGCATCGGGGAATTTCTTCAACAAAGCGGCCGGTTGCGGTCCATAGCCGGTCAGCAATGAATAGACATAGGCCGGGCCGTCATGCCGCGCCTTGGTGATCAGCGACAAATCTGGCGGATTGCCGGTGCCGGGATAATAAACGGTCGGGAAATAATCCGATGGCAGGTTCGGGCGCTCGGTGGTGTCGCCCGATTTCGGATCGAACTGCTTGGCCTTGACCGACCAGTCCGCCGCGAACTTCTTCACTTGCGCGGGCGTATAGCCGAGCTGAGTCAGGTCGCGGAAAGCGACATGTTTCAGCGAATGGCAGTTGGCGCAGACTTCCTTATACACCTGCAGCCCGCGCTGGAGCTGGCGCTGGTCATAGGTGCCAAAGAAGCCGTTCGATGCGAGCTCGACCTCCTTGGGGTGGAGATGGAATTCGTCGACCGCCGTCGGAGCCGGGGGATCGGTGACGACCCCCTGGATCGACCAGAACAGCGCCCAGGACAGTACGGCAACGAAGCCGGCACCGATGAGAATTGCGATTGCGCGAACCATTGCTCGTAATGCCCCTTATTCGGCCGGGACCGCGCTACCGCTGAGTGCGGTATGCGCCGGTGACGTGCCACCCTTCTTCGCCAGCACCGCCTCGGTGATCGAGTTTGGCAGCGGCGTCGGGCGTTCTGCCCGCGAGATGATCGGGATGATGATCAGGAAGTGCGCGAAATAATAGGCCCCGCTGATCTGGCTGATGATGACATAAAGCGGCGTCGCAGGCGAACCGCCACACCAGCCGAGCACCAGCACATCGGCCACCAGCACCCAGAAGAAGATGCGATAGAGCGGACGATAATTGGCCGAGCGCACCGGCGACGAATCCAGCCAGGGCAGGAAGAACAGCAGCAGGATCGACCCGAACATCGCCAGCACGCCGAGCAGCTTTGCCGGAATGCCGATGAAATCGACCGTGAAGGCGCGCAGGATCGCGTAGAACGGCCAGAAATACCATTCGGGCACGATGTGCGCCGGGGTCTGCAGCGCGTTGGCCGGGATATAATTGTCCGGGTGGCCAAGGCTGTTGGGCGCGAAGAACAGGAGTGCGGCAAAGATGAACAGGAACACGCCGAGCCCGAAGCCGTCCTTGGCGGTGTAATAAGGGTGGAACGGAACGGTGTCCTGTTCGCCCTTCACGTCGACGCCGGTCGGGTTGTTCGAACCCGGAATGTGCAGCGCCCAGATGTGCAGGATGATGACCGCAGCGATCACGAACGGCAGCAGGTAATGCAGCGAGAAGAAGCGGTTGAGCGCAGCGTCATCGGGGGCATATCCCCCCAGAAGCCAGATGCGGATGGTGTCGCCCACCACCGGGATCGCCGAGAAGAAGCCGGTGATAACCTGCGCACCCCAGAAGCTCATCTGCCCCCAGGGGAGCACATAACCCATGAACGCCGTCGCCATCATCAGCAGGAAAATGACCACGCCGAGCAACCAGATCATCTCGCGCGGGGCCTTGTACGATCCGTAGAACAGCCCGCGGAAGATGTGGATATAGACCACGACGAAGAACATCGAGGCGCCGTTGGCATGCGCATAACGCAGGAACCAGCCGCCATTCACGTCGCGCATGATATGTTCGACCGAGTCGAACGCCACGCCGCCATTGGCGGCATAGTGCATCGCCAGCACGATGCCGGTGACGATCTGGATGGCGAGTGCCGCGCCCGCGAGCACGCCGAAGTTCCAGAAATAATTGAGGTTGCGCGGCACGGGATAGCCCGCGCCGACCGCGCCATAAACGAACCGGGGAAGCGGCAGCCGCTCATCGATCCACTTGGTGAAGCCCGATTTCGGCTCGTACTGCTTGGCCCAGGGGAAGCTCATATCTCTATCCTCAACCCACCGTAACCGTCGTTGGCGACGTGAATTTATACTCCGGCACGAACAGGTTCTTCGGTGCCGGTCCTTTGCGGATGCGCGCCGCCGTGTCGTATTGCGAACCGTGGCAGGGGCAGAAATAGCCACCGAACTGGCCGCGATCCTCGCCGCTGGTAATGCCCTGCGGAATACAGCCGAGATGCGTGCAAACGCCCAGCGTGATCAGCCAGTTCTTCTGGCCGCGCGTGCGTTGTGCGAGCGTTTCGGGGTCGCGCAGCGTCTTGATGTCGACCTTGTCGGCCTCGGCGATTTCGGCCGGGGTCAGGTTGCGGACGAACAGCGGCTGCTTGCGGAAGGAGGTAACGATGCCCTGCCCCGCTTCGATCTTCGACAGATCGACGTCGGTGGTGGATTGCGCCAGCACGTCGGCCGAGGGGTTCATCTGGTTGATCAGCGGCACCACGATCGCGATCCCGCCGACACCCGCAGCCGCAACGGCCGCGATGTTCAGAAAGTCGCGGCGGCGTGGTTCGCCGTCATGATGGGGTTCATTCTGCCGGGGAACTTCCAGGGTGTTTCCGCTTGCCATTCACTTGCCCTTGTACTTCGCGCACCGTGTCGAAACACGGCACGACGAAAAATCCGACAACGCCACCCTCACAAGAACGACGTGTGGGTCACGCCTGAACGCCCTCCCTCTGCTGGGGAAGCTTGAGCGTTCTGTTAGACGGCGCGACGGTGTTTTGCCAACAGCATTTTCGGAGTAGGGACGCTGGTTATGCGTATTGCTCTGTACCAACCCGAAATTGCCGGAAATGTCGGTGCCATTCTGCGCCTCGGCGCGTGCCTGGGAACCCCGGTGGATGTCATCGAACCGACCGGCTTCACCTGGAGCGAGAAGGCGCTCGCCCGGTCCGGTATGGATTATGCCGGGGTCGTGGATGTCCGTCGCCACCTCGACTGGGCGGCGTTCGAGCATCAGGTGCCCGGGCGAATCGTTCTGCTGACCACGCGTGGCGGCGTGCGCCTCGACGCGGCGGTTTTTCAGTCGGACGACGTTTTGCTGATGGGCTCCGAAGGAAGCGGCGTGCCAGATGCGGTGCACGCCCGCGCGGATCTGGCGGTCCGCATCCCGTTGGCAGAAGGGATGCGGTCGCTCAATATTGCGGTCGCAACCGGTATCGCGCTGAGCGAGGCCCTGCGCCAGACCAACGGCTGGCCCGCGTAACACCCGTGCGAACACGCGAATAAGTGATCTCGACTTGGCCGTCATCCCTCGCCACAACATCCCCGATGGACCTGGACCAAGAACAAACCGCCGCCCGCCACTGGTTCGAGCATCTGCGCGACCAGATCTGCGCCGAATTCGTCGCGATCGAACGTGAAGCCGGATCGGAGGCGAGCTTCGAATATACACAGTGGGACCGCGCCGACCCCAGCGGCGGCGATGGCGGCGGCGGCGTGCGCGGCGTGATGAAGGGCAAGGTGTTCGAAAAGGTCGGCGTCAACGTCTCGACCGTCGGCGGCACCTTTGAGGGAGAGTTCGCCAAGTCGATCCACGGCGCGGCGGAAGACCCCAGCTTTTTTGCCACCGGCATCAGCCTCGTTGCGCACATGGCTAACCCCCATGTGCCCGCAGTCCACATGAACACGCGCTTCCTGGTCACGACCAAGCGCTGGTTCGGCGGCGGGGCCGATCTCAACCCGCCGATTCCCTATGGCGAAGACACCGCCGAGTTTCACGCGGCGATGCGCGCGGCGTGTGATGCGCATGGCGACGATTATTATGCGCGCTATTCGAAATGGGCCGAGGAGTATTTCTACATCCCCCACCGCAAGGTGCATCGCGGGGTCGGCGGCATTTTCTGCGACCATCTGGAGGGGGATTTCGCCGCGAACTTCGCCTTTATCCAGGACATTGGGCGCGCCTTTCTGGACGTATATCCGCAAATCGTGCGACGCCGGATGAACACGCCCTTCAACGCCGCCGACACCGCGCAAATGCTCGAATGGCGCGGTCGCTATGCCGAGTTCAACCTGGTGTACGATCGCGGCACGCTGTTCGGGCTGAAGACTGGCGGCAATATCGATGCGATCCTGATGAGCTTGCCGCCGCTGGCAACCTGGTCCTGATGACGGGGCGCTAAGATGGGGTTGATCGCGGTTCGCGACGATGAGGTGGCGACCATCGTCACCACGCTGGAAATGCGGCAGCGCCCGCCGCTACGCCCGCTGCCCGCCTCCCCGATGCGGCTGGTAGCGTGGGAAGCGCCGAGCTTAGACGCCTATCGCACGCTGTTCCGCCGCGTCGGGGCACCATGGCTGTGGTTCTCGCGGCTGGTGATGGACGATCGGACGCTCGGCGCGATTCTCGCCGACCCCAACGTCGCGATCCATGCCGTGGTCGACCGCAGCGGAATCGAGGTCGGGATGCTCGAACTCGATTTTCGCGAAGCCGGCCAGTGCGAGATTTCCTATTTCGCGCTGGTGCCCGAACTGGCGGGCAAAGGGCTCGGTCGCTGGCTGATGGCGGAAGCGCTGGCACGCGGATGGCGCAAGGGGATCGATCGGGTGTGGGTCCACACCTGCACGCTCGACCATCCCTCAGCGCTCAACTTCTATCGCGCGCAAGGATTCGTCGCGATCAAGCGGGCGATCGAGACCTTTCCCGATCCCCGCATCACTGGGCATCTGCCGCCCGATAGCGCGCCTCAGATTCCGCTGCTCAACCGCCGATAAAGCGCGATCTCGATCAGCACCGCCGCAACGGTGCCGAGCGTATGCCCCCCGGCGATTCCTGCATCGAGCACGGCAGCCACGACCGGATTGGCCATCGGCGCGCCATCGAGCGCAGTGCCAAGCAGCTCGAAGGGCAGCGCGATCAAGCGCCCCCCCAGCAACGGTACGAACGCCAGGCCCATCAGCACCAGGCCATTGCCCCGCGTCAGCGCAAAGCTGCGCCGCCACGCCGCGAACACGCCGATCGGTCGCTCCCCGACGAAGACGGGCGAAACCGGCAGCAACCGTCCCTTGAGATACAGCCCTGGAAAGACCAAGATCGAGCCGATGCTGACCGGCACGCTGACAGCCAGCGCCAGCAAGAGATAGTGCGGCAATAACGCGCCCGCCTGACCGAGCGCGCCGCTCACGGTCGGGCGCGCTCGGTCGATATACACGACGAACAGCGCCAGCACCCCGAACAGCGACAGCAGGCTGAGCACGATCACCAGCAACTCATATTGCTGGCCCCATACGCCAAGTTGCTTGAGCCAGAGATCCGCCGACGTCTGATCCACGACCGCCGGTGGAGCGGGCGCGGGAGCGACATAAATGGCCCCCGCCAGATCGGGAATGAACAAGAAGACGCCCGCTATACCGAGCAGCAGTTCGGAATCCCGCTTGGCCATCGCCCAGGCATCGCGAAGGATGCCTGCCACATTGAGTTTCATGAAACCTCGACGATCGCCTCACGCGCATCACGCGCCGCAAGATAGAGTTTGGCGACGAACGCGACCGCCAGCAGCGAAAAGATCGTCGACACGGCGGCCACAGCGATTTGGGTCAACACGGTCGCAACGCTCAACTGCCCCTCACCGCCGATCAGCAGCCCGAAGACCGTGCCGAACACCAGCTTGGCCGCAGCGGAAGCAACCCATGATACGCAGCCATACAGCAACACCACCCCCATGACCTTCCAAGTGATCCTGCGCGTGAGCACGAAAGAGCGCGCGTAAACGCCGAGCCCGCGCCGCTCCATCACGATGATCGGCGTGGCCAGCACAACAAAGCGGGCATAGCCCCAGAACAAGATCAGGCACAGCAACAGGGTGTAGAGCGAGCCGAAGGTCAACGCGCCCTGATTGACCTCGCCTGACGGGGGCTTTCCTGCCGCCAAGGCGGCCATGTCGACGCCGCTCAGCGCAAACGCGATGAAAATCGGCGCGGCGAGCAGCAGCACGACGAGCAAGGTGACAAGCCCAACTCCGATCACCGGCAACAACCGTCGATTGGCCACGCGCACCGCCCCGCCACGCCCCGCCGCCGGATCGAATGCGAGCGCGGTGATCGCCACCCCCGCCCAGCTCGACACCAGCGACAGTGCCAACACCATCAGGCCAAGCGCAAGATCAGCAGGCTGCCCGCCAGTCCCCATCAGCGGCATCAGGCTGCCGATCAGCGTGAGCGGCACGAAAATGCCGAACAGCACGAGCGGCGTGAGCGCGGCCAGATTGTCGCTGAGAAATTCGGCCGTACGGTCCCACACGGTGCTCATCGTCGCGATCACGTCTCTAGTCTCCCCGGATCCAACGACATGATATTGCCGCGATCGGGCGGTAGCGCAATGCTCTGCCGCCCGCCACTCCCTGCAAACCCTCCCTTGCGCGGCGGGCCCAGCTACGCCATTTCCGGGGCGTGACTTTCAGGACTGACGACATCGAATGGCGCATAACGCCAGACCCGGTTCCCTATGAGGTGGCGGTCGCCGAAATGGAAGCGCGCGCCGCAGCGATCGCTGCGGGCACAGCGCGCGAAATGGTGTGGTTGCTGGAACATCCCCCGATCTACACCGGCGGCACCAGCGCCGACCCGGCCGAGCTGCGCGACCCGCATTTTCCGGTTGTGCAGACCGGGCGCGGCGGCCGCTACACCTATCACGGGCCCGGTCAACGCATCGGCTATGTTATGCTCGACCTCAACCGGCGCGGACGCGACGTTCGGCAGTTTGTCCACGCTCTGGAAGGCTGGGTGATCGCGGCGTTGGGAGATCTGGGGGTTGCGGCGTTTCGCGCACCAGGACGCGTGGGCATCTGGACCAACATCCCCGATCTGGCCAACGATGGCGGTATGGCCGAGGCCAAGATCGGTGCGATCGGCGTGCGCGTGCGGCGCTGGGTGACGCTGCACGGGTTTTCCGTCAACCTTTCGCCAAACCTTTCACATTTCAGCGGAATTGTGCCCTGTGGCTTGGCCGACTATGCGGTGACGAGCATGGAAATGCTGGGACTTCCGACCGATTTTGAAACTTTTGACGCGGCGCTTGCGTTGCGATTCGCAGCGTTTCTGCAAACTCATTCTTCTACGGCAGAAAACTGGGCTTGAGGGGCGCGCCGATCCGGACTAATGTCCACCACGGTTTGGGTATTAAAGGTCTCGAGGCCAACCAAATCCATTATCTAGGGAGCTTTCCAATGCGTGCACTCATTTCCAAGGTCGCTGCTGGTTCGATGATCGCTGTTGCTGCGATCGCCATTTCGGCATGCACCCCGAAGACCGAAACGACGACGACCGACAACACGATGGTCACCGATCTGAACTCGACCGACACGATGACCACCAACGACACGATGACGTCGACCGACGGCGCGATGGCAAACGACGGTGCGATGGTTTCGAACGACACCATGACCACCAACACCACGTCGACCACGACCACGAACAAGATGTAATTCTTCCCTTTCGGGAAAGATTGTATCGAAGGCCGTCCGGGCGACCGGGCGGCCTTTTCGATTCCGCCGTTCGATACACCGCATTTGCGGGTAGCCTCGCGCTGCAGGATGCGCGATTAGGGTTGGGGCGCGCGAAAAAACGCCGTAATTGCAAAGTGTGTGAACGAGAGGCTTCGAATGACTGTGTTGCGTACCCTTGCCGTGCTGGCCGCTGTCGCGAGTGCCGCACTTGCTGGCCCCGCCTCGGCCCAATTCTTCTTCCAGTCGCATGACATGAGTGGCCCGCCGGCGCGCGGCGACGAGCCCGGCCTGCCATCGTTGCCAGGCGCGACAGAAGACGAAGTCCGCGCCAATCTGGTTTGGAACCTGCGCTCCGCGCTCAACGTCGCCGCGTTGCAGTGCAAGTTCGAGCCGTCACTGCTGACGCTCCAAAATTACAATATCATCCTTGAAAATCACAAGGACGAGCTGAAAAAAGCATATGAAACGGTGAACAAGTATTTTGTTCGCACCAACAAGGGCGCGAAGGTCGGCATCTCCGCGATGGACCGTTACGGCACCCGCACCTATTCCGCCTTTACCACGGTCGCCGCGCAATATGGCTTTTGCCAAACCGCCAGCGCGATTGCCACGCACGCCGCCTACGCCCCGCGCGGCACGCTGTACAAAGTGGCGATCGCCGAGATGAACGCGTTGCGCAACGCGTTGGTGCCGTGGGGCGAGGAGCGTTTCTCCCGCCGCGTGCGCGTCGACACCCGCCTGGCAATGCCGCGCCTGGACTCGATTTGCTGGTCGAAGCGGAACGAATGGGTTGCCAAGAAGTGCGGCCCGTTCGAACTGACCTACCGCTAAGGCGGCCTTCGACGCTGGGTCAGCGTAGGCCCAGCGTCTTGTGCGCTTGCAGCGTCAGCCGCCATTTGGGCCGCGCCATGACAAGGTCGATCGCGGCGGCGTGATTGGACGCTGCATCGACGCTATCGAGCGGCTGCACCAGGTGATGCGCAAACGCCCATTGCTCCAGCGCGGCGACATCGGTTCCTGGCTGGGGCCAGACCAGCTTCAACTCATCGCCGCTTTGCTGGACAACCATGCTGTCCGCCTTGGGGCTGATGCACACCCAGTCGATTCCCGGATGGACTGGCAGGGTGCCGTTGCTCTCGATCGCGATCTCGAACGCGGCACCGTGCAACGCCTCGATCAGCGCATCGTCGATCTGGAGCATCGGCTCGCCCCCGGTCAGCACGACGAAGCGGCTGTCGGCACCGTGGCCCCAAAAACGCTGCACCGCCTCCGCCAAGGCCGCGGCATCGGCGAATTTGCCACCGCCAGCGCCATCGGTTCCGACGAAATCGGTATCACAGAAGCGGCACACTGCGGTCGCGCGATCCTGCTCGCGTCCCGACCACAAATTGCACCCGGCAAAACGGACGAAGACGGCGCGACGCCCAGCCTGTACGCCCTCCCCCTGGAGCGTCAGGAACATCTCCTTGACGGCATAGGACATCGCGTCAGACCGCGTAGCCGGTCGGATCCGGCAGGCCGGCTTCCTCAAATCCCTTTTTGCGCAGTCGGCAGCTGTCGCAGGTGCCGCAGTGCAGGCCACCTGGGGCGGGATCATAGCAGGACCAGCTTATCCCCGCGTCCAACCCGAGCCGCGCCGCCTCGCGCGCGATGTCGGCCTTGGTCATGTGCTGCAGCGGCGCATGAATGCGAAAGGGACTGCCCTCGACCCCGGCCTTGGTTGCCAGTTCGGCCAAGCCTTCGAACGCGGCAATAAATTCCGGACGGCAATCGGGGTAGCCCGAATAATCCAGCGCATTGACCCCGATGAACAGGTCGCGCGCGCCCGCCGCCTCCGCCCATCCGAGCGCAAGGCTGAGGAAGATCGTATTGCGCGCCGGCACATAGGTGATCGGAATGCCCGGCTGTACGCCGTCCTTCGGGACCGCGATATCGTCGGTCAGCGCCGAGCCGCCAAATGCCGCGAGATCGAGCGGCAGCACCACATGGCGCACTGCGCCGAGCGCATTGGCGATGCGTCGGGCCGATGCCAATTCCATTCGGTGGCGCTGATTATAATCAACCGAAAGCGCGAGCAAACGATAGCCCTGCTCGCGCGCCAGCGCTGCGGCCACCATCGAATCGAGGCCACCCGACACCAGCACGACTGCCAGCGGGGCGACCGAAGAGGTCTGTTCCAATGTCATGATGCAAGGGAGTTAGTCACCAACCCCGCATTGCGCAAGCAGCGCATAAAAAACGGGCCGCCCGAAAGCGACCCAGGGGTTCCCCTAAGGGGGCGAATTGGGAGAAACGCGTGCCATAAAATGCACGCGTGATGTATATCGGGAGACTCTAAAGACCGGCTTAACGCGCCGTGCTGGCACCGGGCGGGCACGCCCCGATGCGGCGTGCCTCGTAATGATAATCGAATGGCGCGCCGCTGACGATCCCTTGCGTGTCCAAATTGAAGGCGCGCGGCGTCGAAATCTTGAACGTGGTGCGGCCGTGACCGTTGCCCGGGCAAGTATAATGCACGGTGGCCAGATCCGGCTCGTTATCAATGATGAAGCGCTGACACTGCCCCGCACTGTGTCCATATTGGATCAGAACCGTCGGATCGGCAATGCACAGCGTTCGAGCGGCCGAATCGGTTCCCAGTTCCTTGATCTGCCATTGGCCGGGCTCGATCCGGGCAACCGCCGTCAGAGTTGGCCCGGCGGTCGGGGCCGCCGCGATCAGCCCGCCAACCATCAACGCCGCAACCACTGCGCGCGCGACCTTCGATATCGCCATTCGATCCAACCCCGCTCGGCCCCGGGCAGAGCCTACCCAGGTTCGCCGCTATCGTCACGTAATTGGGGTTCCGCGCGCAAGTTTCAATGCGGCTACGGAACGATTTCCGCTGCCGCCTGCACCGGGAACTTACGGGCGCAAAAGGCACAATCGACAAAGATCGTGCCAGTTTCGTCCGCCATCGCGCGCTGTTCCTCGGGCGGAAACTTGCCGAGCACTTGCGCGATATATTCGGGCGAGCAGCGGCAACCGCGAACGATGGCGGTGTCGCCATAGAGCCGCACTGTCTCCTCTTCGTTGAACAGCCGCCATACCAGCGTCTCAAGCGGAATTGCGGGGTCGGAGAGCTCGTCCGCCTGAATGGTCTGCCCGAGGATCGCGACATGCTCCCATTCGGGATGGTCGAGCCGGGTGTGCAGCCGGTCCCGTCCGACCTCGCCCTCCGGCAGATGCTGGAGCAGCAGGCCGCCGGCGAATCGCTTGCCGTCCTTCCCCTTGCCTCCACAATCGATGCCGACGCGGACGAGCGTTGGGATCTGTTCGGACTGCAGGAAATAATGCTCGGCGGCCGCGCTCAGCGAATCGCCGTCGAGCGGGACGATGCCTTGATAGCGTTCGCCCGTCGTCGCCTGATCGAAAGTGATCGCGAGATAGCCAGCGCCAAACAGCGCGAACAGGCTTGGGTTCTCCGGGGCGGATGCCAGCCGTTCGGCATCATATTGAACATAGCCGCGCAGTTCGCCGCCTTTGTAGTCGCACACCAGCAGGGTTACGATTCCCGACTGGGTTTGCGCCTGCATGGTGAGCTGGCCTTCGGCATCCTTGAGCGTCGAGCCAATCAATGCGGCCAGCGTCAGCGCCTCCGCCAGCAACGCCTCGATCGGTGCGGGATAAGCGTGGGCGTCGAGAATCGTGTCGAGCACCGGGCCGAGTCGCACGACCCGACCGCGCGCGTGGCGCGCCGGGATGGTGAAGCCGAGGGCGCGGTCGGAGTCGGTGGTGCGAAGGTCGTCCATATAAAATCCGTTCGGGCTGAGCCTATCAAAGCCCTGCTCTCCCCGCACGACCATCGTGGATAAGGAGGGCCCTTCGACAAGCTCAGGGCGAACGGACTTGCGTGTCAGCGCCTTACATAAGGCTCAACCGGCAGCGATCAACCGATCTGGCCAAAGCACCAGCGCAGCACCGACTTTTGCGCGTGCAGCCGGTTCTCCGCCTCCGGCCAGATCAGCGATTGCGGTCCGTCGATCACCTCTGCCGTCACTTCCTCGCCGCGATGCGCGGGCAGGCAGTGGAGGAACTTCGCGTCGGGCTTGGCGGTCGCCATCAGCGCGGTATCGACCTGATAGGGCAGCATCGCCTGCAACTTGGTCTCGGCATGCGCCTGCCCCATCGAAATCCAGGTATCGGTGACGATGATATCCGCACCCTCCACCGCTTCGCGCGCAGTGCCGACCACGCGCGCGCGGCCCTTGCCCAGCGCGACATCGCTCTCGGGTGGCATAAAGCCTTGCGGGCACGCCGCGACCACATCGAACTGCATCAGCCCGGCCGCCTCCATGATCGAGGCAAGCACGTTATTGCCGTCGCCCAGCCACGCCACCTTCAGCCCCGGCAACGGCTTGCCCGCTTCGATGATCGTCAGCAGATCCGCCATGATCTGACAGGGATGCGAATTATCGGTCAGGCCGTTGATGACCGGCACGGTCGCATACTGCGCCATCTCCTCGACCTTGGCATGGTCGTCGGTGCGCAACATGATCGCATCGCAATAGCCCGACAGAACGCGTGCGGTGTCGGCGACGGTCTCGCCCCGACCAAGTTGGGTCGTGCCCGAGTCGAGCACGACGCTGGAGCCACCCAGCTGACGAATCGCCATGTCGAACGACACGCGTGTGCGGGTAGAATTCTTTTCGAACACCATCGCCAGCGTGTGCCCGGCGAGCGGGGCATCGGCATCGGGCTTGCCCTTGGGCCAACCCGCACGCGCCGCCTTGCGATCGAGCGCATCGGCCAGCATCGCCGCGATACCATCCGGGCCAGCATCGGAGAGCGAGAGGAAGTGGCGCATCTCAGATCCTCCCCGTTCCGGGGAGGATCTTCACCCCATTTACCCCGCTCATGCCGTCGCCACCGCATAGTCGCGTGCGCCGTCGCTCAACTTCTGCACGAACTCGGCGATGTGGCTTTCCTCGATCACCAGCGGGGGCAGCACGCGTACCACATTCTCGCCCGCCGCGACCGTCAGCAGGCCGTGATGGTCACGCAGATGCCCGACGAAATCGCGTGCGACCGCCGCATCCTTCAGCTTGATCCCCAGCATCAGGCCCATGCCGCGAATGCTGTCGAACAGATGGTCGTGATTGGGGATCATCTGCTCGATCGAGGCGCGCAACCGGTCGCCCATCGCGGTTACGTGATCGAAAAAACCGGGTTCGAGCATCACGTCGAGCACCGCCTCGCCCGCCGCCATGGCCAGCGGGTTGCCGCCATAGGTCGATCCGTGCGTGCCGAATACCATGCCCTTGGCCGCTTCCGCCGTCGCCAGGCACGCGCCCAGCGGGAAGCCTGCGCCAATGCCCTTGGCCGACGAAAGGATGTCAGGCGTGATGCCGTAATGCTCATACGCCCACATCTTGCCGGTACGCCCATAGCCGCACTGGACCTCGTCCAGCACCAGCAACAGGCCGTGTTCGTCGCACGCTTTGCGCAGACCCTGGATGAACGCCTGCGTGCCAGCGGACACGCCGCCCTCGCCCTGGATCGTCTCGACCATGAAACCCGCAGTCGTATCGTCGATCAGCGCGAGCGCCGCGTCGAGATCGTTGAACGGCGCATATTTGAAGCCGGGCAAAAGCGGCTCGAACCCGTCGCGCATCTTGGGCTGGTTGGTTGCCGAGATCGCCCCCATCGTCCGCCCGTGAAAGGCGTTGTTGAAGGTGATCAGCGTCGTGCGCTGCGGATTGCCATTGGCATAATGATAGCGCCGCGCGGTCTTGATCGCGCATTCCACCGCTTCGGTGCCCGAATTGGTGAAGAACACCGTGTCGGCAAACGAGCTGTCGACGATGCGCTGCGCCAGATGCTCGCCCTGCGGGCTGCCATACAGGTTCGACACGTGCATCAGCGTCGCCGCCTGGTCGGCAATCGCCTGGACCAATTTGGGATGGCCGTGGCCGAGCGCGTTGACCGCGATCCCCGCCGCGAAATCGAGATAGCGTTCGCCCTGCTCGCCAATCAGGTAGCAGCCCTCGCCGCGCACCGGGCGCACGCCGCAACGCGGGTACACGGGCATCAAAGCGGGGGTCGACACAGGCGCTCTCCTTAAAAAGCAAAAGGCGACCCACACGGTCGCCCGAAACGCGTTTTACGGTGCTGAACGCCCGAGTGCAACACCGCGCGACTCGGGTTGCGGGCACAGTTTATTGCGGGCCGATCGGCGCGATCTTCATGCCGTCCTTGAGCGTGTCTGCGCGCGACAGCGCCACCCACTCGCCCAGCGCCAATCCGCTGAGCACGCCGATCCCTGCGGGCGTCTCATCCCCGAGCGTGATCCGCCGCAGATGCACGCGTGATGTGGCAAGATCGACGACATAGACCTGCGCCATCGTTCCCTGCCGCGCGAATACCGCGCTGGGCGGCACGGCGAGCAACCGCGTGCTCGTCCCGCTCGCGATGATGCTGGCGGTGCCAGCCTGGCCCACCTTCAACCGCGCATCATCGGGCAGCGCGATCTCGACCGCTACCGCGCCCGCCGGATCGGGATGCGCCGCGATCGCAATCACGCGACCGACGACAATATCCTCGCGGAACGCGGCGAAAGTCATCTTCGCGTTCGCGCCCAGCGTCACGCGCGCGGCATCGGCGGCAGGCAAAGCGAGGCGAAGATAATGGCTTGCTGCGCCCGCCCGCACGCGCGTGCCGGGCGAAACCGGCTGGCGTTCGCGCAGCGCGACCGTGCCCTTGCCGGTCACGGTCGGCACGACGATCGTACTTCCCGCCTGTGCGATCCGGACGGAGGGCTCCTGGGGTGCCTGACGGGCAGCAACGGGTTGCGACGCGGGTTTGCTGCAGGCCGCCAGCGCCAGTCCCAGCGCCAGCACCGCCCACCGGCGGGTCAATTCTTGATCTTCCAGCCCGAACGCAGCAACGCGTAGCACGCCACCGCCAGCACCACGTCGATCGCCAGCACCACGATGCTGCCAATCAGGATCGGCGAATCGGCAGTGCCGAGGAAGCCGTAGCGGAAGCCCGAGATGATGTAGAAGAACGGGTTGGCATGGCTGACCGCGCGGAAGGCGGGTGCCAGCTTGTCGACCGAATAGAAGGTGCCCGACAACAGGCCGAGCGGGGTCACGATGAAATTGGACACTGCGGCTGCATTGTCGAACTTGTCGGCCCAGATCGAAGTCAACACGCCAAGCAAGGCCAGGAACATCGTGCCGAGCAACCCGAACCAGGCAACCGCCCAGAAATGCACCGGAATCAGGTGGATGCCATAGAGCAGCATCGCCAGCCACACCCCGACCCCAACCAGCAGCCCGCGCGTCATCGCGCCCGCGACCAGCCCGGTCAGCAATTCCAGCGTCGACAGCGGCGGCTGCAGATAATCGACGATCGTACCCTGAATCTTCCCGACCATCAGCGAAAAGCTCGCATTGGCGAAGGCCGGGCCCATCATGCCCTGGCTAATGATCAGTCCCGGCGCGATAAAGTCGCCGAAGGGAATATCGATTCCGCCAACCGCGACCGGCCGCTTTGCGCCCGTTGCGACCGTGAAAACCACCAGAAACAGCAAGGTTTGGATCGCGGGCGCCCAGATCGTCTGCAGCTGCACCTTGAAGAAACGGCGCACCTCCTTGATATAGAGCGTTCGAAGGCCGCCCCAATTGACGTTCCGGAAGACCGGAACGCCCGGAGCGTTCATCATTGTGGAAATTTCGCCGATTGGGGGCTGGCTGCTCATGGTGCTGTCGCTAAAGACTGCCGCCGCCGCCCGCAACCCGTTATGGAAACGGTCGGCATGACAATTGGGAAGATTGAATGAGCTGGACCGACGAACGCATCGATACGCTGCGCAAGATGTGGGAAGCGGGGCAGACCGCGAGCCAGATCGCCGAGGAACTAGGCGGCGTCAGCCGCAACGCCGTGATCGGCAAGGCGCATCGCCTGGGGCTGCAATCGCGCCCGTCGCCGGTCAAGCCCAACGAACCCGCCGCTGCGGCCGCACCAAAGGCCGCCGCGCCCAAGCCGACGCCGCCCGCGCCGCGTCCGCCAGTCGAGCGAGTCGCACCCCCCGTCGCCGCCGCGCCGGTCGCCAAGCCCGAGCCTGAAGTCGCCGAAGAGATCGAACTCGATGTCGAGGACGATGCAGACGACGAGATCGAAGCGCCCGTCGTCGTCGCGCGCCCGGCCCCGCCGATCCTGCGCTCGGTCGGCCCCGGCGGCTTCCTGCGTCAGGCCCCTGGCGAACAACAAGCACCGATCACCCCCGCGCCGCCGCGCCGTCTGGTTCCCGCCAAGCCCTCGCCCGAAATGGCGGGCAAGACCACGCTGCTCGATCTCAGCGACAAGATCTGCAAATGGCCGATCGGCCATCCGGGCGAGCCCGACTTCCATTTCTGCGGCGAGAAGGTGAACCCCGGTTTCCCTTATTGCGTCGGACATTGCGGCCACGCTTATCAGGCACAGCTGCCGCGCCGCGATCGTCGCCCGGCCCCGCCGCTCCCGTTCGGCGGCCCCCGCGCCCGCTGATCTGCGCGACAGGACAAAGAAAAGGGGTCGCCGACACGCCATCGGCGGCCCCTTTTTTTGACGTTGTTATATTTCGCGTACCCAAACGGGCAAGGGGTGCTGAATGAGCGCCCTTAATCTATCCCGCGATTTCAAGGCAGCGCGCTTTCAGACTTTCGCAAACTTCCTTCGCCTTGCTCATGAAGGAATTGAGCGCGAACCCAATTTCCACAAGCTCCGTAAGCTTGGGGTCCTTAAGGCATATTACGAAGGAAAAATCGTACTCGCCGTTAGTTTTGACATCCCCCTTCCACCTCATAAGTTCTGCCTCGTTTTTGCGAGGGTCCCATCGGGGGGTAAGCATCGCGAAGCTTTCGACGTGCTCCGCAGTGATATCGGGGAACTTGGTCGATGCAATATGCGCTTGGATGGAGAGTCCGACCGTGTGCTTATTGTTTGCGATGGTAGCGAGCGATCGGATCAGGTCGTTTCCGCCGGGGTAAGCATCAGAAGTTCCGTATGGTTGATGCAGCCTGATCGTATCCCAGAGTCTTTGATCGATAGGGCGGCTATTCAACAGACGGTCAACATCAGTGGGCGTTTGCGCCCATGGATAGTAGACGCTTTTGGAGGGGCGTCTGGGCACTATCACGCTGCTAGCATAGATGGCCTGATCAAAGCTGTGCCGCGCACTGGTAAGAGCCTCTGTGGCTTTGCGCCTGAAGCTCTTTGGTATCTGGCCAGTGAATTTGATTTTCTGAACATTCTCGCCAGTGTCAGGGTCGAATTCATTGAAAATGGTTGCAATGTCACCTTTGAAAAAATCAGACATCACGGCTTGAAGTTCAGAGAATGCTTCTTCTGCCCATCCGATCGATTCCTCGACAGTCTCAAACTCTCGTAGGATTTTATCCCTCATGGCTTCTTTGGCATCTCACTTTTTCGCACCAGACGATCAAGCGTCTTATCGGCCTCGGTGGGGTTTAGTTCGCCAGCGGCGATTAGCCTTTCGACCTCGGCGCGAAACCTCGCGCTTTGGGCTTCCTGGCACTCTGGTTCCTTCTTCTTCGGCATCACCGCGCACCAATCGTTTCATAAGTGAGCCGCTTGCCGACGATACCCTTGAGCATCGCGTCGGCACGGTCGGCATCATTGCAACCAAGCGCCACGCGGTTGTTATAGCGGAACTCGAACTCGGCGGCATAGCGGTGCAGGTGCTGCTTGCCGCAGTGCTGATAGACACCCTTCATGCCGCGCTTGAAGATCGAGAAGTAGCCTTCGATGGTGTTGGTGTGGACCTCGCCGCGACCGTACTCGCCCGCGCTGTGACGGGTGAAATCGTGGCTGGCGAAAGTGCGCGACAGGTGGCGGTACTGGCCCGCTTCGTCGGTCATCACGCGGGCCTCGCGGGCGATGTTCGCTTCAAGAATCGGCAGCAGATCAGCGGCCTTGAGGCTGTCCACAACCATCGAACGGGCGCGGCCAGTGTCGCGGTCGATCAGCGACAGCACCTTGTACTTGTGCGCGAAACCACGGCCCTTCTTCTCGCCTTCCGGCTTAATGGTCTTGTCGTAGCCGATGAAGGTTTCGTCGATCTCGACAATGCCACCACCCGAACCGAACTGGTCGAGCCCACCGTCCCGCATGGCTTCGCGGATACGGTGCGACATGAACCAAGCGGTCTTGAGGGTGACGCCCAGAACGCGGTGAAGTTGGTTGCTGCTGATGCCCTTCTTGCTGCCAGCGATCAGGTACATCGCCTGAAGCCAGATATGCAGGGCAACGTGGCTGCTCTCAAAGATGGTGCCGATCTTCACGGTGAAGGGCTTGCGGCACTGGTAGCACTTCCAGACGCCTACACGGGTGGACTTGCCCTGAAGTTTGCCGATGCGTTCCACGCCGCCGCAGTGCGGGCATACAGGGCCTTCCGGCCAGATGCGCGCTTCGACGTAGGCGAAAGCGGCTTCTTCGCTGTGAAAGTGCGGGGCGGAAAGGGCCGACGACATAGGGTTTCTCCAACAGGATTCACCCTACGTTCTCGCCTTGGGTACGTCAAGTATAATATCGCCCTTTTTTTGGTATGCGTACCCATTCCGTTCGTTTCGAGCGTAGTCGAGAAACCTGGCACAGCGTA
Organism: Sphingomonas sp. PSPC2-2; assembly: GCF_049897725.1. Taxonomy (NCBI): domain Bacteria; kingdom Pseudomonadati; phylum Pseudomonadota; class Alphaproteobacteria; order Sphingomonadales; family Sphingomonadaceae; genus Sphingomonas; species Sphingomonas sp. PSPC2-2. The sequence continues at coordinate 601,888 of NZ_JAFCWU010000001.1, forward strand.
TTTTGCGGTTTCTCGACTTCGCTCGAAACGAACGGGGTGAGGGAAAGCCGCCCTGCCCCTCCGGATGCTGAACCAATCCTAACAGAGCCATCCGCGATGGTGCTTGGCAGTATCCCCGCCCGCGCCGTATAGCCGCCTCATGCCAGAAGACCTGTTCGCCGCCACGCCCAAGCCGATGACCGATTACGATGCCTCGTCGATCGAGGTGCTGGAGGGGCTGGAGCCCGTCCGGCGGCGGCCGGGCATGTATATCGGCGGCACCGACGAGCGCGCCTATCATCACCTCGCCGCAGAAGTGCTCGACAATGCGATGGACGAGGCCGTGGCGGGCCATGCCACGCGCATCGAGATCGAGCTGCACCCCGGCAACCGACTGGTGATCATCGACAATGGCCGCGGCATCCCGGTCGATCCGCACCCGAAATTCCCGGGCAAATCGGCGCTGGAAGTGATCCTCTCGACGCTGCACTCGGGCGGCAAGTTCGATGGCAAGGCCTATGCGACCTCGGGCGGCCTGCACGGCGTCGGCGTCAGCGTGGTCAACGCTTTGTCCTCCGACACGATCGTCGAGGTCGCGCGCAACCGCGAACTGTATCGCCAGCGTTTCGCGCGCGGCGAGACGCTCGGGCCGCTGGAGCATGTCGGCGCCGCCCCCAACCGGCGCGGCACCTCGGTCAGCTTCGTGCCCGATGCCGAAATTTTCGGCGCGGACATGCACTTCAAGCCCGCGCGGCTGTACAAGCTCGCCCGTTCCAAGGCGTATCTGTTTGCGGGCGTCGAAATCCGCTGGAAATGCGCGCCCGGCATCATCACCGACGACACCCCGCCAGAGGCCGTGTTCCAATTCCCCGGCGGCCTGGCTGATCATCTGCGCGAACAGATTGCGGGGCGTGAGTGCGCGACCACCGATTTCTTCGTCACCCGCCAGGATTTCCCCGGCGAAGCGGGCCGCGTCGAATGCGCCGTCGCCTGGCCGCTGTGGAGCGACGGATCGTATAGCTGGTATTGCAACACCATCCCCACCCCCGATGGCGGCACGCACGAAGCGGGGCTGCGCGCCGCGCTGGTGAAGGGCATCCGCGCCTTTGGCGATCTGGTCGGCCAGAAAAAAGCCAAGGACATTTCGCCCGAGGATATCATGACCGGCAGCGAGCTGATGCTCTCGGTCTTCATCCGCGACCCGCAATTCCAGAGCCAGACCAAGGACCGCCTGACGTCGCCCGAGGCCGCGACGCTGGTCGAGCGCGCGGTGCGCGACCATTTCGACCATTTCCTCAGCGACAATATGGAGCGCGGCAAGGCGCTGCTGTCTTATGTCATCGAGCGCATGGACGAACGCCTTGCGCGCAAGGCCGAGCGCGAAGTGAAGCGCAAAACCGCGACCAGCGCGCGCAAGCTGCGCCTGCCCGGCAAGCTCACCGATTGTTCGTCCAACGGCCCCGAGGGCACCGAAATCTTCATCGTCGAAGGCGATTCGGCCGGTGGCTCGGCCAAGCAGGCACGCGACCGCAAGACGCAGGCGATCCTGCCGATTCGCGGCAAGATCCTCAACGTTGCCTCGGCCACCTCGGCCAAGATCCATGCCAACCAGGAAATCGCCGACCTTATCCAGGCGCTCGGCTGCGGCACGCGCAAGGACTGTGTGGCGGACAATTTGCGCTACGAACGCGTCGTCATCATGACCGACGCAGACGTGGACGGCGCGCATATCGCCACGCTGCTGATGACCTTCTTCTTCCAGGAAATGCCCGAAATCGTGCGCGCGGGCCACGTCTATCTGGCGCAGCCGCCGCTCTACCGCCTGACGGCAGGCACCAAGAGCCTGTACGCGATGGACGACGCCCACCGCGCGCATCTGGAGGCGACCGAGTTCAAGGGCAAGAAGGTCGAAATCGGGCGCTTCAAGGGTCTCGGCGAAATGAACCCGATGCAGCTGCGTGAAACGACGATGGACCCGAAGTCGCGGGCGATGCTGCGCATCACCTTGCCGCAGGAATATGAAGAACGCGCGGTGGTAAAAGACCTGGTCGACCGGCTGATGGGCACCAACCCCGCGCACCGCTTTGCCTTCATTCAGGAAAATGCCGCACGGATGGACGAAGACGCGATCGACGCGTAAGCTTTGAGCATATAGAATCTGCGTCGGAGTTTTTCATGCCCCGTCTTGATACAGTGTGCCTGCTATTGGCCGTAATAGGCACTCCGGCATTCGCACAAACGAAGGACTCAACGACGGCGGCCACCACCGGACCCGACATTGTCGTGACCGGCATCTCCCTGAATGACGCAAAGGCTTCGCTGCGGGCCTGCCTCGATCAACACTGCCCGCCGGACAAGGATATCGCCGCGACCTTGGCCCTCGCGGAGACCGAGTTCGTGGCGGGGGACTACAAATCGGCCCGCGCGACGATGCTCTCTTCGATCGGGCGCAACCGCCGCTTCGCCAAGCAATATCCGGTTCCCGTCTCCGACCTACTGCGCGCCAATTCCCGAGTGGCGGCGCATCTAGGCGAGGAAACCGCATATCGCAGTGGTGCCATCCAAGTGGTGACCGCGCTGAAAGCGGGACTGCCTCCATCCGATCCGCGCGTGTTAAACGCCCAGCTCGAGCTGGGCGATAGCTACGCCAAGACCGGCGATACCGATGACGCTATCAATCTTTATCAAGACGTGGCCAAACATGCCCATGCGGTTCATCAGTCAAACAGCGAGGGATTTGCTCTCCTCAGGGAGGCACGCCTGTACGCCGCTTTGTCCAAAGGCAAATCGAGCCCCTATTATTCAGACGCGCTAAACGCCACCAATCGACTCATCGCGCGGGGTGAGCCGGAGCTTGCTCCGTTCGTACAAGCGGCAAAGCTGCTCAAGGCAAATATTGCAGTCCAGCATGGCGATACCGGGGCTGTAGACCGCCTTGTCGCGGAATATCGCGCCGTCGCCACAGGTGGTGCCGTCCCCGTCCTGCTGTATGCGCCGAAGATCGAGCAGCGCCAGCTCTCGGGCCGCGAGGGCGCAAGCGGCACCACCCTCAACAAACTCGCCATGGATGACTTCGATAATCAGTGGGTTGACGTGAGTTTCCTCATCAGTGCCGACGGAAAAGTCAGCGAGACCGAGGTACTGCGCAAGAGCTCCGCGCTCTCGGGAGATTGGGTCAAGCCGATCCTCACAGCGATAGCGGGACGACGTTACGCCCCGCTCGCGCCCGACAGTCCAGGCTTCTTCAGAGTCGAACGGTATTCCTTCACTGCGGCCTGGACCACAGTCACCGGATCGCGGATGCGGGTACGCTCGCCTGCTCCAAAAATTGAAATGGTTGACCTGTCTCGCGATGACGCCAAAGGCGGTTGAAGCGCGTTATCTGCCCATCCGCGCTTGGTGGTATTTCATCCGCACCACCACCCCCGCCAGCACATGCAACACCGCCATGCCGATCAGGAACAGCGGCAGGATCATCGGCATTTGCGGCCAGTACCGCGCGCGTAGGCCCGCTAGCACTGCGCCGACAATCGCCAGCGCGACACCCATCCAGCGGATCGGTCGCGTGACCATGCGCAGTTCCTTTTGATAGGCGGCGCGCTCGGCGGGGTCGTTGAGGTTGGGGGGTGGCAGAGCCGGGGTCATCGCGCGGTCCAATCGCTGGCGAGCAAGCCCCACAAAAAGGTGTCGCGCACGCCGAGATGCGTTTCCCACTCTTCGCGCAGCCGACCTTCCAGCGTGAAGCCAAGCGCCTTCAGCAAGCCGTTCGACGCAGCATTCTCGGGGTCGGTATCGGCAAAGACACGGCGCTGCCCTTCGACGCGGAGCAGCTGATCGAGCACCGCGCTCACCGCTTCGCGTGCGATGCCGCGGCCCCACTGCGCGCGCGCTACCATATAGCCGATCTCGGAAACGCCGGGCCGCTTCTCGCCGACTGCGACGAAACCGATCGCGCGATCCTCGCCCGCAAGCGTGATCGCCCAGGCGCGCCACTCGACAGACGGCTCTGCAAATTTCGCGCGGGTCTGCTCGACCGAAATGTGCGGCGCGTGCGACCAATAGGTCATCGCCTCCACATCGGCATAGCTGGGGAACAGCGCCTCCGCGTCCTCCACAGTCCGTTCGCGCAGGCGCAACCGACCGGTGTCGAGCACCGGGATCGGCCTCATGCCGTCAGCGCCTCGACCAGCGTCTTGACCTTTTTCTGCCGCCACTGCGGCAGCGGCGCGACCAGCCAATAGCCCAGCCGATACGGACGCGCCTCGCCGACGGCGACCACACGGCCCGAGGCCAGATCGCCTGCTGCCAGCAATTCGGGCACGGTCGCCCGCCCCAGCCCCTGCGCCGCAGCATCGAGCGCCAGCCCGGCATCACCGACATGCACCAGCGATTCGGCGGCATCGTCGACACAGCCGGGCCAGGCGATGCGCGTGTCGATCCCGCCGCCCGCACGCTCGACAGTAATCATACCCGCCGAGGCGATCGGCTCGCCCTCATGCTCCCCCGGGCCATCGCCCCAGCGAATCGCCAGATCGAGATTGGCCTCGGTGAAATCGATCGCGCCGCTGGTCCCGAAGGTGTCGGACGAGATCAGCACGAAGCGCATTTCGGCGTCGCTGCGCGCAATGTCCGCCAGACGCGGCATCAGCCACTTTTCGGTCAAATCGCGCGGTGCGGCGATGGTCAGCGACTTGCTCGTCTGCCCGGCCTGCATCGCACGCACGGCTTCCTCAAACTGCAAAAAGCCCTCGCGCAGCGCGGCCAGCCCGCCCTCGCCCTCGGGGGTCAGCTCAAGCCCCTTGGTCGTCCGGCGGAACAGCACCACGCCCAGCGTATCCTCCAGCGCGCGGATCTGCTGGCCCACGGCAGCCGGCGTCACCGCCAGTTCGTCGGCGGCGCGCGTAAAGCTCAGGTGCCGCGCGGCGGCATCGAGCACGCGCATGCCGTTGAGCGGGAGGTGCGTGCGCTTCATGCCCCCACCGCCGGCGCGATCAGCGCGAATTTGGGGATTTCGACATCGAAGCCCGAGCCGTCCTCGCCCATCATGTGATAGCTCCCCAACATCGACCCGGTCGAGGTCGAGAGCGGGCAGCCCGAGACGTAATCGAAACTTTCGCCGGGGGCGAGCAAGGGCTGTTCGCCGATCACGCCCTCGCCTTCGACCGAATGCCGCGCCCCGCGACCGTCGGTGATGATCCAGTGCCGCGTCAGCAATTGCACCGCTTGCGGGCCGGCATTTTCGAGCCGGATATGATAGGCCCAGAACCACCGGCCACGCTCGGGCTCGGATTGTTCGGGCAGGAAGCTGACCGCGACGCGCACGATCACCCCGCGCGTCTCCGCGACGTACGGGAACAGCGCCTTCACGACCGCCGCCCCGTCATAAGCCCACCGCCGTCAGCGCGCGATCGAGATCCTCGATCACGTCGTCAGCGTCTTCGAGACCAACGTTCAGCCGCAGCAGCCCCTCGGTCACGCCCATTTCCAGCCGCTTGTCTTCGGCGACGCCGGAATGGGTGGTGGAGGAGGGGTGCGTCATCAGCGAGCGCGAATCGCCGATATTGTTGGAAATATCGACCAGTTGAAGCGCATCGAGCAGGCCATGCGCCTGCTGGCGCCCTTCGACCTCGAACGCGAAGATCGGCCCGCACGCGTCCATCTGGCGCATCGCCAGATTGTGCTGCGGGTGGCTCGGCAAGCCCGGATGCAGGATACGCGGCACGCGCGGCTCGAGGAAGCGACCGACCTTCAGCGCATTTTCCGATTGGCGGCGGATGCGCAGGTCGAGCGTCTCCAGCCCCTTCAACACCACCCAGGCATTGAACGCACTGAGCGTCGGCCCGGTGTTGCGCGTGAAGGGCAACAACGTGTTGGTGATGAAATCCTCGGTGCCACACACCGCACCTGCCAGCACGCGCCCCTGCCCGTCCATCATCTTGGTCGCGCTGTAAGCGGTGACGTCGGCCCCGAACTCCATCGGCCGCTGTAGCGCGGGCGTGGCAAAGGCATTGTCGACCACGCTGGTGATGCCGCGCGCGCGGGCGATGCCGCAAATCGCGCTCAGATCGGCAATGTCCATCGTCGGATTGGCGGGGGTTTCGAAGAAGAACACCTTGGTGTTGGCCTTGGCCGCATCCTCAAAAGCCTGCGGGTCGCGCGCATCGACGACGGTCGTCTCGATGCCGAATTTGGGCAGCAGCGTATCGACCAGCCAGCGGCACGATCCGAACGCCGCGCGCCCGGCCACGACATGGTCACCGGTCTGGAGCTGGCACAGCAACACTGCGGTCATCGCCGCCATGCCGGTCGCCATCGTGCGGCACGCCTCGGCCCCTTCAAGCAAGGCGATGCGCGCTTCGAGCATCTCGACCGTCGGGTTCTGCAGCCGCGAATAGGTCATGCCGACCTGATCACCGGCGAAGCGCGCCGCCGCATCGGCCGCGCAGTCATAGGCATAGCCCGAGGTGAGGAACAGCGCCTCGGAGGTTTCCCCCCATTCGCTCCGCGCGGTGCCGCCACGCACGGCTTGCGTTGCGGGGCGCCACTGGCGCGTGATGCTTTGGTCCTGGCCGGTGCGACGTTTCATGGGGCACGCTTTGCCGGGCGCGGGGGGCGCGCGTCAATGGGGCGATTCGCGTGGGAGCAATCCGCACTCCCTTGAAAGCACCGTAGCGAAGACGGATAGAGGCGCGCGTGAACGCCAACCAACCCAGTCCCTATCGTGCCGCCGCGTTGCTGGCGGTTCTGTCGCAAGCGCTGTTCTGCTTTCGCCTGACCGTGCCGACCAAAGTGATGTTCGACGAGGTGCATTACGTGCCCGCCGCACGGCAATTGATCGCGCTGAGCGGGCCAGTGAATATCGAACACCCCCTGCTCGCCAAGGAGATCATCGCGAGCGGTATTTTGCTGTTCGGCGACAATAGTCTGGGATGGCGCTTCTTCTCGACGCTGGCGGGCACAGCGACGGTGCTCGGCGTGTTCGCGATTCTGTGGCTGATGCTTGGGCGGGTGCGCCCGGCACTGTTCGGCGCGTTGTTCGTCCTGTTCAACGGCACGGTGTTCATCCAGGCGCGGATCGCGATGCTCGATGGCTATATGGCCGCGTTCACCGTGCTCGGCATCGCCGCCTTGCTGTGGGCGATGCGCGCCGAGTCGAGCGGGACGGCATGGTCGCGCTGGATCTTGGGGAGCGTGCTGCTCGGTCTCGCCGTTGCCGCGAAATGGATCGCCGCACCGTTCGTTGCTTATGCCGCGATTGCCTTTGTTATGGTGCGGCTGAGCGATGCGCGGCGTGGGGGGCGATCGGTTTATGCCGCGCTCAACGCCCGCCCGATCGGCGGCGTCCATCGACACTGGCCGGGGATGGCGGCGATCCCGGCGATTCTGGTGCTGGGAACGGTCAGCATCGCGACCTATTTCGCGACCTTCGCCCCTGCCTTTTTCTACACGGTGCAGCCGATGACGGTCGCCAAGCTGCTGCCCTTTCAAATGCAAATGTACGGCCAGCAAACGCAAGTCCTGCCGCACCACCCCTATCAATCGGCGTGGTGGACGTGGCCAGTGATGGTCCGACCGATCTGGTATCTGTACGAACGCGTGGATAGCGCGCAGCGCGGGGTGCTGCTGGTCGGCAATCCGGCGGTGCTGTGGGGCGGGCTGGTTGCGGTAGCGGCGTGCCTGTACGGCTGGTGGCGGACACGCGCGCCCGCGCTACTGGCGGCGACGGGGCTATGGCTGGGCAGCTATGTGATCTGGGCGATCATCCCGAAATCGCTTGGCTTTTTCTATTATTACTATCTGCCGAGCATCTTCCTGTGCGTCGCGCTGGCGGTGTCACTCGATCATTTCGCGCGCGGCAAGCGCTGGGATGCGCGCTTCCTGCTGCTGGTCGTCGCGCTGTTCGCGCTCTTCTATCCGGTGTTATCGGCAATGCCGTTATGGGGGCCCAACGCCTTCCATTTCTGGACGTGGTTTCCGAGCTGGGTTTAGAGGCTGTCCCTTTCCCCGTTCGCCCTGAGCCTGTCGAAGGGCCGCCTCCGCAGGGGCACCGTTGCTTGTGCGGCGGGGCTTCGACGAGCTCAGCCCGAACGGACCATGGATGATCGTGCTTGGGCGAAAACGACTTTAATACCGCCCCCACACGAAGCGCGACGACAGCGCATAATTCCACACCGCCGCCACCACGATTCCCGCCAGCGCGGGGGCCGCCCACGCTCCGTGCTGCACGCTGAACAGGAACGCCGCGACCCCGACATTGGCCGCCGCGCCAACCGCGCAGACGAGGCAGAACGACACCCAGCCATCGAACAATTGCCGCACGCCCTTCAGCCGCCGCTCGCGATAGGTCAGCGCATTGTTGAGGAAGAAGTTGAAGGTCATCGCAACGCCCGTCGCGACGATCGTCGCGGCCAGGAAGTTCAGCCCCTCCGCGCGGAACAGCGCCCATAACACCGTCAGGTGGACCAGCGCGCCCAGCGCTCCAATCCCTGAAAACATCACGAACCGCACCGGCACGATCCGCCCGAACAGCCGATCGTACAAAGCGATCAGAAACTCCATCGCCACGACATGGTCGAGCTTGCTCTCCCCCTCGCTGCGCAGGCGGAAAGTATAAGGCAATTCGAGGAATTTCAGCGGACGCGGGCTCGCGGTCATGATGTCGAGCAGGATCTTGAAGCCGATCGCCGACAGGCCCGGCACCAGCGCGCGCGCCACAGCGGTGCGGATCATGAAGAAACCGCTCATCGGATCGCTAAGGTCGGCCTTCAGCACATAGCGGGACAGCCGCGTCGCCAGCGCCGATTTGGCCACGCGATCCTGATCCCAATCGCCCGTACCCCCGCCCGCGACGAAGCGCGATCCGATCACCAGATCGAGCGCGCCATCCGCCTGCAAGGCATCGAGCATCTGCGGCAGCAGCGTCTCGTCATGCTGCAAATCGCCATCGATCACCGCGACCGCCGGTGCCGCAGTCGCGCAAATCCCCTCGATGCACGCCGAGGACAGGCCGCGCCGCCCGATCCGCTGGATCACGCGTACCCGCGCATCGCGCAGGGCAAGATCGCGCGCCGCCTGCGCGGTGCCATCGGGGCTGTCGTCATCGACGAAGATCGCTTCCCAGCGTCGACCGGCCAGCGCCGCGTCGAGCTTGGCGATCAACACTGGAACGTTGCGCAGTTCATTGAAGGTCGGGATGACCACTGCGAGTTCCAGCGCTTCGTTCATTTGAGCGCAGCCAGTACTGCGTCGCCCATCGCCGCTGTCGAATGCGTTCCGCCCAGATCGGGCGTGCGCGCACCGTCCGCGATCGCCGCGATCACCGCCGCCTCGATCCGCTGCGCCGAGGCTTCATCCGCCAGCGAGTGCCGCAGCAGCATCGCCGCCGACAGGATCGCCGCGCACGGATTGGCCTTGCCCTGCCCCGCAATGTCGGGTGCCGAGCCGTGGATCGGCTCATACAGCCCGCACGTCCCCTGCCACTCATTGAGCGAGGCCGAGGGCAGCATCCCGATCGAGCCGACGCACATGCTCGCCTGGTCGGACAGGATGTCGCCGAACAGATTGCCCGTCACGATCACGTCGAACGCGCCGGGGTTGCGCACCAGCTGCATCGCGGCATTGTCGACATACATGTGCGTCAGCTTCACATCGGGATAATCGAGCGCGATCTCATTGACGACTTCGCGCCACAGTTGCGAAGTTTCCAGCACATTGGCCTTGTCGACCGAAGTGAGGATGCGCTTGCGGCGCTGCGCCATCTCGAAACCGACGCGGACGATGCGGGCGACCTCGACCTCGTCATAGCGCATCAGGTCATGGCCTTCGCGCAGGCCGGTATGCGTGATGCTGCGGCCCTTATCGCCGAAATAGACGTCGCCGGTCAGCTCGCGCACAATCACCAGATCGATCGCACGCGCCACTTCCGGGCGGAGTGCAGAGGCGTCCTCCAGCCCCGGAAACATCTTGGCCGGGCGCAAATTGGCGAACAGGCCGAGCGCCTTGCGCAGGCCCAGGATCGCCTGTTCGGGCCGAAGCGCGCGCTCCAGCCCGTCCATCTCGGGATCGCCGACCGCGCCGAACAGGATCGCGTCGGCGCGTTTGGCCAGCGCGAGCGTTTCGGGCGGTAGCGGGTGGCTGGTCTGGCGATAGGCCGCACCACCGATCGGCGCGCTCTCGAATTCATGGCCGAGGTCGAGCGCTTCGAGCACGCGGCGCGCCTCATGCGTGACTTCGGGGCCGATGCCGTCTCCGGCGAGAAGTGCGATCAGTGCCACAGGCGTGCTCCCTTATGCTGCGCAGGGCAATGCCGAGGCGAAGCGCCTCACGCAACCGCCCTTTTCAACCGATCGACCAGCCGCGCCCGCGCATCGAGCGTCGCGGCGCGCCGATCGACCAGGATTTGCCGCTCCAGCGCGTCGCCAGTGAGCGCCAGTGCGGCAAGAATATCGTCCCAATCGGGCGCAACACCCGTGGTCAGCGCGGTCGGCAGCATATCGCGCTCCAGCCCATAGCCAAGCTCCGCCAGCAGCAGCAGTTCATACCGCGCCAGCGCCAGCGCCCAGCCGCGCGCGGCGGGCGCGGATTCGACCGCCACGATCGTCCCGTCGAGCGCTGCATAGAGCCGTGGATAGGGTTGCGCCTCGGGCAAGGCGGCGGCGGTCAGCGTCGTCACCCAATCGAGCGCGGCGGCGGGCAGCGGCTCGGCATAAAGCGGCGCGCGGCTGGTGACGAGTTCCACGCTCAGGCTGGCAAGCTGGTCATCGGTGCGCGCGCGCCATTCGCCGATCACGCGATTGGCCGGTTGCAGAATCGGCCGATTACGACTGGAGCGCCCACCCCGCACATAGCCCGCCTGCAAGCCATGCTCGGCGGTCAGCGCCCGCACAATCGCGCCATGCTCGCCATGATGGCGGATGGTGAGGATCAGGGCTTCGACGCGGAGATGCATGGCGGCGGTGTAACGCGGGGGCGGGTTTTCGCCAGCTTTGGTGTGGCAATGGGGGATTGGTGATTGGGGATTTGGCTTAGATTGGTGGTTAGCTGCCGTCAGCACGGATTATGCCAGAACACACCTCGCGCAGGCTCCGAATAGCAGGCTGGAGGCATTGGGAGGTCGGCCTTGCTGAGCGGCACCTGATAGCCGTAGCCGCCATCAAAATATGCGTTGGTCATAATATCGACGCCCCACGTGTGAACCGTGACATCGGCCGGGTGAAGACCTGCAATAGCCAGCGGCCATTGTTCTTTCGGGACTTTTTTCCAGCTTCTCGGCTTTTCGGGCGGGTCCGTTTTCATCAACCCATAAGCCTCAGCTCGGATCGCTCTGAGCTTCTCTGCATCTGAAATGGGCCGGTTACAGCCACCAATCAGCGACATTATCACTAACGTCGCGGACGTGACTGTTACATATGTTGATCTGCGCATGAGAGCCTTGGAGCACATACGTCGCACGTCCGCTATTGGACGGAACCAGAAATTCCGCAGTCCGGCATCACCCCTACATGCCATATTCTGTCGGCTCATCCCGTCCCTCAATCGCTGCACACCACCCCCTACCGCCGCACCCGCTTCGCCAGCGCCTCCAGCCCCAGCCGCGCGACGGCGCGCTTGCCCCACGCCGCACTGCGGTCGAACACACCGAGCGCCAGCATCGTCGCGCGATTGGCGAGCGAGGGGCGCAGCAGCAGCAGGTCAAGACAAGCGACCCCATCCGTGGCGAAGCTGCGCTTGTGCTGGCCGTCGCCCTCGGTGAAATCGAACTGCGTGAGGCCCGGCTCCGCATAAAGATCGCGCATCGCTTCCAGCATCAGCACCCCGCCCGGCGACAGATCGTTGAACGCCGGATCGTGCCCGACATGGTCATAGCGCACCGTCCCCGCCACGACCGGGCAATAGAGATAGGCGGCAGGCTCCCCGGCAATATAAAGCAGCCACGCGCGTACCGAATCCGCCGCCGCCAGCGCGCGCAGGCTTTGCAGAAACGGCGCGTCGTCGGGCAGACCGCCGCCCAGCAAACGCTCCTGATAGGTGCGCCGCGAAATGCCGCGCGCAATGTCGTGGAAGCGCTGCATCTCCTCGGGCGTGCGGAACCGCCGCACGTCGAGCAGGCCGCCCGACACCTCCATCACGCGCCGCGTCTTGCGCTTCAGGCCCGAGCGCGTGTTGCCCGACAGCGCGGCCTGATACGCGTCGAACCCGATGCCGAGATCGGCATAATGCCGCGTATAGCGTTGCCGCACCTGCGCGATCATGCCGGGTGCTGCCGCCATTACGACATCGCACTGCGCAGCGGGCACGGAGGTGATGAGATAGCCGTGCGCCTGGGCAGCCAGCGGCGGCAATACCGGCGGTTGCCCATCCAGCACCTGCCCCAGCGACAGCGGCACGCGCACCAGGTACCGCTCCACCGCGGCCAGCGTCCGCGCGCCGATCTGGAACCGCAGGGGCAGCGGTTCCGCCCCGTTCACGCCGCCCGTTCCGCGACCATGTTGGACCATAATTGCTCGGCCTGACGCCAGCGCGTGCGCAGTGGATCGGGGCCGAGCGGAACGTCATATTGCCCAAGCCGCAGCGCCGGGCGATCCGCGAAATGCATCGTCGGCAGTTCGGTCGCGCGTTCGGCGAGCAACGCGCACAACGCTTCGAAGCGGCGGACATGCACCGCATTGGGCCGCGTGCCCGCGCGGTTGGCGAGCTCGAAGCCGTGGCTGACGATCGTCACCGCCGCATGGTGCCGGTCGAGCGCATGGTCGAGGGCTGCGCGCATTTCGCCCGCCGACAGCGCGCAGATCTGGAAGTTGCGCAGAGCACCCGCTTTCTCCTCGATCAGCGTCACCGGCACCTCGATCACACCGCGATGGCGCAGCGGTGCGATCTGCGCGGCGGGGAGGTCGATCGCGCTCGGCCAAGGATGCTCGCCGCCATTGTGGCTGGCGTCATAGACGAAGCCGAGCTCGGCAAGGGCGCAAAGCGTATCCGCATTGGCGCTATACGATCCCGCGCGAAACGCGATCGGATGCGGCGCGCCGGTCGCGACAAGCAACTCGGTCGCCCCGCGAATCAGCGCGCGCTGTTCGGCCAGGCTATATTCGATGAGTTCGAATCGCGCGGCGCTTACGCCCTTGTCGCCTGCCACAGCGGCGGTCCAGTTCGGATGCAAATGGAGTTGCACCTCCTGCCCGGCCGCCAAAATCGTTTCCACAATCGCCCGGACGGGCGCGAGGCCAAAGGTCAACGCCGGCATCGGATCGACGAAGAAGCATGCCTTCAGCCCATGCCGCGCGAGCACCTCAAGCTGATACGACACCCCGACGCCCGCCGGTTCCAGCGAACGCGCGAAAATCTCCGCCCCGGCCAGGCCATCGCTGTGATGGCGCCACATCAATTCCGTATCGACGGTCAGGAAAACGGGAGAAGTCATCCCGTCGGCACCTAATGCGACGGGATGAAGATTTCACCAACCCAACAAACATTGCGACAGCGCTAAGACATCAGTCTCCGGTCAAAATACGGTCAACCAATTGTTTCACCGTCGGCACAAACCCGTTGGAATAAAACGGATCGCGCTTGAACTGATAAGCACCGTGCCCAGCGAACATCAGATTCTGTTCGACATCGCCACCATGCGCGATGTCCTGCAGTGTCTTCTGGATACAGAAGCTGCGCGGGTCGGCCAGGCGGCCGGTCGAATTGGTCTCGGTGTCGGACCAGGATGAGAAAGCGCACTGGCTGAGGCAACCCATGCAATCGGCCTGGTCCTTGCGAATCACGCCCTTGTCCTGTGGCGTGACGAAGACGAGCGTGTTGTCGGGCGTTTTCAGCGCGTCGGTAAAGCCATCGCCGAACCACTGCCGCGCGCGCAGCAGGTCGTTGCGCGTCACCCAGAAGTTCTTGCCCTTCACTCCCACGTCGAGCTGGAACACATGGTCGCCGGCACTTTGCGTCGAAAAGGCGATCTGCCGTTCGGAACGCGCCTGCAAATGCCGCAGGAACGGGTTGAGCACCGCGCTCGAATAGAAACCGGTGGGCGAGAAGCGGTGCAGCAGCACCTCGCCTTCCTCGATATTGGTGAGGCGTGCCTTCCACGCATCGGGAATCGGGCTTTCCTGCGTCAGCAGCGGGCGCGTGCCGAACTGGAAAGCGATCGTGCCCAGTTCGGGATTGTCGATCCAGTCGGACCAGTCGCGGAGATACCAGACGCCGCCTGCCATCACGATCGGCACGCTGTCGGCAATGCCGCCCTCGCGCATCGTCTCGCGCAGCGCCTTCACGCGTGGATACGGGTCCTGCGGGACGAGCGGGTCCTCGGCATTGGACAGGCCGTTATGGCCGCCCGCCAGCCACGGATCCTCATACACCACCGCCGACAGCCATTCCGCCGCCTTCGAATATGCGCGCTTCCACAGCGCGCGGAAGGCGCGGCCCGAGCTGACGATCGGCAGATAGCTGACTTCATAGGACGCCGCGATCTCGCTCAACTTGTAGGGCATGCCCGCGCCGCACGTGACTCCGGAGACAAGCCCGCGCGTGCGTTCCAGCACACCGTGCAGGATGCGCTGCGCACCGCCCATTTCCCATAGCACGTTGATGTTGATCGCGCCCTTGCCACCGGCAATGTCGAACGCGCGGCGCACCTGCTGCACCGCCCCCTCGATCGCATAGTCGATCAGTTCCTCATGCCGTTCGCGGCGGGTGAGCGCCTTATAGACTTGCGGGATGATCTTGCCGTCGGGATCGTAACTGTCGGCATTGACGGCCGAAACCGTGCCGATGCCGCCCGCCGCCGCCCATGCCCCCGCGCTTGCGTGGTTGGTCGCGGCGACGCCTTTGCCACCCTCGACCAGGGGCCAGACCTCACGGCCGCCATAGACGATGGGCTTCAAACCTTTGAACAACGTGACAGCCTCCGACTTAAACTTACGTATGATATACGCTTTGGATGCACCGACGGGCAAATCGTCAATTAGACGAAGGCCTCCGGCCGCCCGATCACCGCGCCGTAGAGCCCGGCATAGCGGGCGATCATGGTGGCCTCGTCATACTCGGCCACCGCCTTGCGCCGGTTGAGTTCGCCGAGCCAGCGCCGCCCTTCCGGGTCCGATTTGGCCAGCGCCTCCAGCGCATCGCGGATCAAGACCTCATGCCCGCGCTTTTCGATGAAGCTGCTGTTTTCGGGCACGACCATGCGCAGCACGTCACCGACCGGTGTGGACACGATCGGCAAGCCCGCCGCCATCCCCTCGATCACGCAGATCGGGAATTGCTCGGATTTGGACGATAGCGCCAGAATATCGAACAGCCCGATATATTCGTGCGGGCGCGGCAGGAAGCCGGGCATCACCAACTGGTCGAGCATCCCCATCCGCTCGGCGGTGTCGAGGATCGCCTGCCGCTCGGGCCCCTCGCCCACGATCACCAGCCGCACGCGCGCCGACATGCCGCCCACCGCCCGGACCAGCATCGGCAGGTCCTTCACCTCGCGCAGCCCGGCAAGCGTGCCGATCACGATTTCGCCCGGCTTGCGCTTGAAGCCGGGGATCGCATCGGGCTTGGGTTTTTGCGCATACAGCGCAGTGTCGATGCCATTGGCGATCCGGTGGACGCGCGCGCGCGGCTGCTTCCACGTTTTCAGCGCAATGTCTTCCAGCGTCTCGGACGGCACCACCAACGCCGCCGCCTTGGTCAGCGCGAAGCGGCGATAGAGGTTGCGCGTCGGCTTCAGCCCATCGGCTTCATCGGCGTTGAAACCGTCCTCATGATGCACCAGCGGCGGCACCCCGGCGGACGACACGCGCCGCGCCATCGCCCCGTCGATCGCGCCCCAATTATAGGTCAGCACCAAATCGAAGCGGCGCATATAGGCCGCGATCGCTTCGTAACGCTTGACCGAAGGGCCGCCGGTCAGCGGCGGCGGGTTCTGCGCGATCTCGTAATCGATGCCCTTGGCGATCGCATCGCGCGCGCCATACTGGCCGTCCATGCTCGACACGATCGTGTGCCGCGCACGGTCGCCAAAGGCGTTCATCAGGCGTACCGCGCGCGCCTCCTTTCCGCCCAGCGAGAAGGTGGAGTGCAGATGCAGAATGTTGACCGGGCGCGCCATTTGGCCGGGCGTTAGCGGCAAATGAATGCCACGTCATCTCCCCAGTCATCTCGCCCGCCTCTTGAAAGCGCGCGCAACGCTCCATATTTTCGGGATGCGGACCGGGCCCCTCTGGCGAGGGCTGAACAAGCCCTCGTGATGTCGGACCGCATCGAGCTCGCTCGGTGCTGGACGGCCCATGACACCGTCCCCGCCCCGAAACAGCCCGATCGATTTCACCATCGAAGAAGAGGCTGCTGCCATGACCAAAATGATCGACCGCCTGACCGCCCTCCACCGCGCAATCGACTCCGCCGTGGCGCGCGAGCGCGCGCGTTTGGCCCCCGATCCTGTGCACATCGCCGCGCTGAAGAAGCGCCGCCTCGCGATCAAGGACCATCTTCACCGCGCGCTGACCCGGCGCGTCACCGCTACCGCATAAAGGACCCACACCCGTGCAACCCAATGTCTATCGCACCATCCCCAATACCGTCGCCGCGCGCGACGAGGGGCTTCGCAGCTACATGCTCGGCATTTATCGCAACATGGGGATCGGCCTGGCGCTGACCGGGCTGGTCGCGCTGGGCGTTGCCTCGACGCCCGCGCTGGTGGCGCTGATCTTCGGCACCCCGCTCAAATGGGTGGCGATGTTCGCGCCGCTCGCCTTCGTGATGTTCTTCTCGTTCCGCATCGACCGGATGACGACGTCGGGTGCCCGCACCGCCTTCTTCGCCTTCGCAGCGGTAATGGGCGTGTCGATGGCGAGCATCTTCCTGGTGTTCACCGGCACCAGCATCGCGCAGGCGTTCTTCACCGCCGCCGCGCTGTTCGCTGGCATGAGCCTGTGGGGCTACACCACCGGGCGCGACTTGACCAAGATGTCGACCTTCCTGATGGTCGGCCTGATCGGCGTGATCGGCGCCAGCCTGGTCAATCTGTTCATCGGCTCGTCGGTGCTGCAGACGGTCGTCTCGGTCGCCGGTGTCGTCGTGTTCACCGGACTCACCGCCTGGGACACGCAGCGCCTGAAGAGCGAATATTTCGCGTACGCCGGCACCCAAGCTGCCGAAAAACTCGCGATCATGGGCGCGCTGTCGCTGTACCTGAACGTCATCAACCTGTTTCAGCTGCTGCTGGGCCTGATGGGCCAGCGCGAGGAATAAGGCCTTACCCCCTCCCGCTACCGCGGGAGGGGCTCGTTCAGGCGAAGGCCGATTTCGGGATATGCGTGATGCGACAGGCGAGATCGGCCTCGCCGCTGGCCACCACATAGTGGTCGCCGGCGTCGACAATGCCCGTCGTGAACACAACATTGTCGATGTACATCAGCTCCTTGATAGGATCGGTCAGCGCCGGATTGGCCTCGATCAGCGGATTATGGCTGGTCCGCAGGACGATGCTGGGATCGTCACGATCAAGGATCGACCAATAGGTCCGGTAAATCCCGACCACGCCCGACGGCTCCACGCCGTGCCACAAGGTCAGCCAGCCTTCGGGCGTCGCGATCGGCGGGGCACCGCCACCCATCCGCGCCGTCGCCATCGTCGCTGCGTGGGGGCGGATGCCCGGCTTGTCATACGGCTTCCAGTGCAGCGCATCGGGCGAACTGGCGAGGTTGATCGACGGCCCCGCGCGCCATTCGCTGCCCGGTGGATAAGCGAAATACAAATCGCCGAGCGGCCGGGTCTGCGCCCAGTATTTCTCGCCGATCTGCCCCTCAAAGATCAGCATGTCCTTGTTCTGGTGATCCAGCACGATACCCTCCAGTCTCCAGTCGAGCGCGTTGTCGGAGGTGTAGAGCGTGGTCGAATGCCGCTCCGGGCTGACCGAGCACGTCGTCATCAGATAACGATCGCCGACCTTGCTGATCCGCGCATCCTCGACGCCGTAGCATTGGTATGAGGCGCGCGGGGTGACGGCCTTGTCGTAATGCACCGCCTCAACGCGGGTGCCGTCGGCGGTAAGTTCGACCGGCAGCAACCACGACAGCGAGGTCAGCGCCATCACCTTCCATCCGCCGCCCCGCATCATGAACTTGCGCGGATCGGAGGTATCGACAAAATCGAGCGGCCAGGCATCGAGACAATACCCCCCGTCGAACCAACGCAGGGCGTTGATATGCTGATCCGTCATCGGTGCCCGCAACGCCTCCGCCACGCGCACCATCAGCAGCAGATTGCCATTCGCCAGCCGCGTCATGCCGGGGTTGAACGCGCCCAGCACATAGGTTTCGGCATCCACCTTGCCTGCAAGCGGCGACCGCGCCAGGTCGACATCGGCGGGACCGAAGATCAGCGCATCATGGGAAAAGCTCATTCCGAATTCTCGTTTCGAGGCGTGATGGTCAATTGTTGCACGACCGCGCGACGCGGTTGCGTCAGGATATACTGGACGCCGACCGCAATGTCCTCGGCGCGCAGTGCGGTTTCGTCGCGGATCTTCTCGCGTTGTTTTTCCGGCGGCATCTCTGGCTCCTGCATGGTCGATCCGGTCAGGCCCGGCTCGACCAAAGCGACGCGAATGCCCTTGGGTCCCATTTCCCTACGGAACGCCTCGGCAAAACCCTGAATGCCGTATTTGATTCCGGCATACACGGTCGAATTGGGGCCCAGCACATGCGCGCTCATCGAGCCGATCAACACGATATCGCCCGCGTCGCCAAGCGCCGCGATCGAGGCGTGGGCAGTCATCAGATAACCGGTAAAATCGGTCGCGATGGCATAGCGCACGTCCTCCTCGGACATTTCGCTCAGCCCCTCGGCAGCGACAGCGGCGTTGATGACCGACACGTCGACGCCGCCGAGATACGCCCGGCCGGCCTCGACGAACGCTTTCGGGCTCGCAGGCTCGGCAAGGTCGAGCGTGATGCCGTCGCCCTCGCCAACCTCGCGAATGCGCGTAAGCGCGTCGGCCAGGTGCGCCGCGCTGCGGCCGCAGATAAACACGCGCGCGCCCTCACTCGCCAGCAGCACGGCGATAGCACGACCGATCCCGGTCGTGCCGCCGGTGATGATCACGCGCTTGCCCTTCAAACTGGGCATTGCGGTATACGCATCGGAAAGGTCAGTCATGCAAAGCTCCCGGTTATACTGCCGGGAGACGCGTCAGCCCGGTGCCGGTTCCGCCGCAATCCGCGCGAGCAGGCGATCGATCCCGGCGAGCGCCTCCGGTTCGCCAAGCGTCGGGGCATGACCGATCCCGGGGACCGTAACCAATTCGCCAACGGTGAGCCCGGCGACCATCCGCTCGGCGACACTCGCGGCAAGGATATCGGACTTGCCCCCGCGCACGATCAGCGTGGGGACGTCCTTCAAGCGGTCGAGCGCGCGCCACATATCGGGTCCGGCCTCATTGCCCGGCACGCGGAACGGCTCCGCGATCTTCATATCGTAGTCGAGCACGATCCGCCCCGCACTGTTGAGCCGATACAAGCGCTTGGCCATCGCCAGCCAGTCTTCGAGGCCATAGGTGGGATAGACGTCGCCATTCGCCTCCGCCACCGCGCGCGCGGCATGGATCCAGGTGGGCCAGCTACTGGATTTGCCGACATAACTGCGGATACGCGAAAGCCCTTCGGGCCGGATCTCCGGGCCGACGTCGTTGAGCACGGCCCCCACCAGCGTTTCGCGCGCCGTCCCCGCCAGCAACATCGTCACGATTCCGCCAAGCGAGGTGCCGATCGCGACGTAGCGCGCCACGCCCAGTTCGCCGAGCAGCCCCTCAATATCCTGCACATAGGTAAGCGGGACATAGGTCATCGGGTCCTTGGCGTAGCCGCTCTCGCCGCGCCCGCGCAGATCGACTGCGATCACGCGCCACTGTGGCGACAGCCGCCGCGCGAGGTCGTCATAATCGCGCGCGTTACGCGTCAGGCCGGGCAGGCACAGGATCGGCGGGCGATCGTCGGGGCCCGGATACTCGCGATAGTGCAGCCGCACCCCGTCATTCGACCACCAATATCGATTTTCATAAGGCGACATGGTCAGATCCTGGGGTTGCGTCCTGCGGTCGGCACCCTCCATATCCACGCATGAGCATCACCCCGCAAGCATATGCGCCGCACAGCGCGATCCTCGAACTGGGGGATGCCTTTTACGATCCCGTCGCCGCCGCCGACTTTCCCGAAACCCGCTTGCGCTTTCGTAACGATCGCGCGGCGCGGGAGGTCGGACTTGATACGATGGGCGACGACGAATGGCTGCGGCATTTCGGGCGGTTCGAGAGCCTGCCGGGCAGTCTCGCGGAGCCGCTGGCACTGCGCTACCATGGCCACCAGTTCCGCGTGTACAATCCCGAGATTGGCGACGGGCGCGGCTTTCTGTTCGCGCAATTGCGCGACACGCGCGGGCGGCTGATGGACCTTGCCACCAAGGGGTCCGGCACGACACCCTGGAGCCGCTTTGGCGACGGGCGACTGACGCTGAAAGGTGGCATGCGCGAAGTGCTCGCCACCGAAATGCTGGAAGCGCTGGGCGTCGAAACCTCGCGCAGCTTCTCGCTGATCGAAACCGGCGAGGCGCTGGAGCGCGGCGACGAGCCCTCCCCCACCCGTTCGGCGGTGCTGGTGCGGCTCAGCCACGGCCACATCCGCATCGGCACCTTCCAGCGCATCGCCTATCTGCGCGATGCCGAGAACATGACGCGGCTCGTCGAATATGTCCTGCGCAACCTGTATGACGAGGTGCCCGGCGAGAATGCCGCCGAGCGTCTGCTCGATCTTGTGGTCGGTCGCGCCGCGACGCTCGCCGCCAGCTATATGGCAGCGGGGTTCGTCCACGGCGTACTCAATTCGGACAATATCAACGTGACGGGCGAGAGTTTCGATTACGGCCCGTGGCGATTCGCGCCGACCTGGGACCCAGGTTTCACCGCCGCCTATTTCGATCATGCCGGACTCTATGCCTTCGGCCGCCAGCCCGAGGCGATTCACTGGGACGTGATGCAGCTCGCGGTCAGCCTGCGCACGATCAGCGCGGCCGAACCGCTGATCGCAGTGCTGGAAAGCTTCGCAGAGCGCTACCAGCTTGCGGTGTCCCACGCGATCTTGTGGCGACTGGGCGTCACGCCACGCGATCCGCAGCAGGACCGTGGCTTGGTGCAGACGGTCGAACGCGCGCTGCGGACGAGCGAAAGCGGCCTTGATGGTTTTTTCTTCGACACGTTCGGCGGCGTCGCGCCCGAAGGCGAGGCCTTCGCCGAGGTGCGCGCTGCGCTTACGCCTTACGTCGCCCGCAAGCCCCGCGACCATCATTATTGGCAGGGCACGCCCTGTTCGATGTTGATCGACGAAGTCGAGACGATCTGGGCGGCGATCGACCAGAAGGACGATTGGCAGCCCTTTCATGCCAAAATCGCGCGCATCCGCGAGATGGGTGAGGCGATGACGTAACCCATAGTGAGCGAACCGCCGCGAGCAGAGTGGATTTGCGCACGATTCTGAGGCAGAGACCGTTGTAAATGTCTTCCGAACTTCTTTCCTTCGAACCCGCGACCGGTGCCACCTTGTGGCGTGGCTCGATTGGCGATGTCGACGCCGAGGTGGCCACTGCCCGGGCAAGCTGGGCGAGCTGGGCGGCACAGCCCCTCGCCTATCGCATCGAGGCCCTGCGCCGCTTCGCCAATGTCGTGCGTGCGCGTGCCGATGCCTTTGCCGATCTGATCGCGCGCGAAACCGGAAAACCGCTGTGGGAAGCCCGCACCGAAGTCGAAACCGTGATCGCCAAGGTCGACATTTCCGTGACGGCCTATGCCGAACGCACACCGCAGCGACGGCTCGATTCGCAAATGGGCGGACGGATGGCCTTGCGGCACAAGCCGCACGGCGTGCTCGCGGTGCTGGGCCCCTATAATTTCCCGGCGCATTTGCCCAACGGCCATATCGTGCCCGCCTTGCTCGCAGGCAACGCAGTGGTGTTCAAGCCGTCGGAAAAGACCCCGGCCTCGGGCGCTTTTCTGGTCGAATGTTTCCATGCCGGCGGCGTGCCCGAGGGGTGCGTCCGCCTGTTGATCGGGGGTGCCGCCGAGGGCAAGGCGCTCGCCGCGCATGACGGCATTGATGGTCTGCTGTTCACCGGATCGGCGCACACCGGCATCGCGCTCAACCGCGCGTTCGCGAGCCGACCAGAGAAAATTCTTGCCCTCGAAATGGGCGGCAATAACCCGATCGTGGTGTGGGATTCGCCCGATTTGCATTCCGCCGCGATCGTCATCGTGCAATCGGCCTTCACCAGTGCCGGTCAGCGCTGCACCGCCGCGCGCCGCCTGATCGTCGACGAAAAGCTGTTCGAGCCGCTGCTTGGGGAAGTGACCAAGCTGGTCAACCGCATCATCGTCGACGAACCTCATGCCACCCCGTCGCCGTTCATGGGGCCGGTGATCGACAATGAGAGCGCCGATTTGCTCAGCGAGAGCTTCCTCGAACTGATGATGCGTGGCGGGCGGCCGATCCGCCATCTCGAACGCCCGATTGCGGACCGCCCGTTCCTGCGCCCCGCCTTGATCGACACCACCGAAATGAACGACCGGCCCGACATCGAGCTGTTCGGCCCGATCCTGCAGGTCATCCGCAAATCCAGCTTCGAAGATGCCATTACCGAAGCGAACAACACGCGCTACGGCCTGTCGGCATCGTTGCTCAGCCAGAACCCGGCTTTGTACGACCAGTTCTGGGCCAATGCGCGCGCCGGAATCGTCAATTGGAACAAGCCGACCAACGGTGCCTCCTCCGGAGCCCCGTTCGGCGGCATCGGCTGGTCGGGCAATCATCGGCCAAGCGCCTATTACGCGGCGGACTATTGCGCCTATCCCGTCGTTTCAAGCGAGGCCGACCAGGCGCGCGCTTCGATCGGTGTCGGTTTGCGCGACGCGTAACGCGGTTGGCGGTCGACTTATTGGGTTTCGGCCAACCGCTGGCCGCGAATTCAGGAACTTACGCGCATTCCAGGCTTTTGCGTGTTCGTGAAAAACGCTGACACCGCCGATTGCGAACCGCCCCGCGCCCGCAAGCTGAAAACCGAATCGGACAATTGCCTCGCCATTGCGATCCGCGAACGCGACAGCGAGGTCGCTGCCTTGCTGATCGACGAAGCCGCCAAATTGGCGCGGCGATCGAGGGAATTGGCGAACAAGGACTGATCCCCTATCAAGTAAGTGGGAAAAAGCTGGTCTACCCAGCCCCCAAGCAACCGTGAATTGCCCCGGGCGCAGGTCCAGCCCATCGCATAACGATGGCAACGCTTCTCGATCCCACCGCGCGCGGGCGCGTCATTCTCGTCGGTGCGGGCCCGGGCGACCCCGGCTTGCTGACGGTGCGCGCGGTCGCGGCGCTCGAAAGCGCTGATGTCGTGGTACATGACGGTTTGATTGATCCGCGCGTGCTCGACCTCGCCCCCGCGACCGCACAGCGAATCTCCGTGGCAAAGCAGCGAGCCCGGCACACCTTGCCGCAGGAGGCGATCAACACCCTCATCATCGCGCATGTGAAGACCGGCGCGATCGTGGTGCGGCTGAAGGGCGGCGATCCGTTCATCTTCGGGCGTGGCGGCGAAGAGGTTGAAGCGGTGCGCGCCGCCGGTCTGCCGGTCGAGGTAATCCCCGGCGTGTCGGCAGCGTTGGGCTGCGCGGCGGAGGCGATGCTGCCGCTGACCCACCGCGACCATAGCAGCGCGGTCAGCTTCGTTGCCGGGCAATGCAAGGGACTGACCGATCAGGACTGGTCGGGGCTGGCCGGCAAGGGCCGCACGCTCGTCATTTATATGGGCGTCGCCACCGCCAGCGACATTGCCGACAAATTGATGCGCGACGGCGTCGCCCCCGAAATGCCGGTCGCGGTGCTCGAGCGCGGCACGCTCGACGGGCACCGCGCGATCCGCACTCTGCTCGCCGATCTCGGGTCGATGGTCGAGCGCGAAAAGGTCGCGTCCCCGGCGATCATCGTCGTCGGCGAAGTTGTCGATCTGTCCGACGCCGAGGATAAGCTCGGTCGCTGGGCCAGAATTGCGGAGTCTGTTGCTTGAAACTGCTGACCGGAAACGATTTGCCGACGGGTGATGTGCTGTGGTGGACGGGCTCAAGCTGGTCCCGCCATGTCGAGGACGCCGCCGATGTCGGCGACCAGGGCGAAAGCATCGCCCGCGCCGAGGAAGGCGCGCGCCGGGTCAACGGTGCCTATGTGATCGACGCCACCGCCACGCCGGAAGGCCCGCGCCCAGCACACATAAAGGACCGCGTCCGCGCGCTCGGTCCGACGGTGCGGCCCGATCTGACCTTGAAGCCTGCGGATCCTGCGGCCGGAAGCTGGGTAATCTGACATGTATAAATACGACCAATATGACCAGCAGATCGTCGATGCCCGCGTCGAGGAGTTTCGCGATCAGGTAAGGCGCCGTCTGGCGGGACAGATCACCGAGGACCAGTTCAAGCCGCTGCGGCTGATGAACGGCCTGTATCTGCAGCTCCACGCCTATATGCTGCGCGTCGCCATCCCCTATGGCACGCTCGACAGCCGCCAGATGCGGATGCTGGCGACGATCGCGCGCAAGTACGATCGCGGCTACGGCCATTTCACCACGCGTCAGAACATCCAGTATAACTGGATCAAGCTGTCCGACGCGCCCGACATCCTTGCCGATCTGGCGACGGTCGAGATGCACGCGATCCAGACCAGCGGCAATTGCATCCGAAATATCTCGTCCGACCAATATGCCGGGGCTGCCGCCGACGAGGTCGCCGATCCGCGCATCTGGGCGGAATTGCTGCGCCAGTGGAGCACCTTCCACCCGGAATTCAGCTACCTTCCGCGCAAGTTCAAGATCGCGGTGATCGGGGCCGAGGAAGATCGCGCGGCGATGCGGCTGCACGACATCGGCATTCAATTGCTGGAACGGGATGGCGTGCTCGGCGGGCGCATTTATGTCGGCGGCGGCATGGGCCGCACCCCGATGATCGCGCCCGAGATCAAGGATTTCGTGACCGCCGACGATTTGCTGAGCTATGTCGAGGCGTGCCTGCGCGTCTACAATCGCTATGGCCGACGCGACAATATCTACAAGGCGCGGATCAAGATCCTGATCCATGAGCTGGGTGCCGACGAATATCGCCGCCAGGTCGAGGAAGAGTTCGCGCACGTCAAATCGCTCGGGCTCGATCCACCCAAGGCCGAATTCGACCGCATCACCGCCTTCTTTGCGCCCCCGGCATTTTCTACCGATGCGCCGGAAACGATCGACCGCAGAGATCCCGATTTCGCGGTGTGGGTCGATCAGAACACCGCCGCGCACAAGCAACCGGGCTATGCGATCGTCACGATCAGTCTCAAGCCGACCGGCGGCATCCCCGGCGACGCCACCGCCGAGCAGATCGACCTGATGGCCGATCTCGCCGAGCGCTACAGCTTCGACGAACTGCGCGTGACCCACGCGCAGAACATCGTGCTGCCGCACGTCCGCAAGGCCGATCTTTACGCCATTTGGCAGGCGCTCGACGGTGCCGGGCTCGCCCCTGCCAATCTCGACCTGATCAGCGACATCATCGCCTGCCCCGGTCTCGATTATTGCAGCCTTGCCAATGCACGCTCGATCCCGGTCGCGCAGAAGATCGCCACGCGCTTCGCCGACCAGAACCGCCAGCGCGATCTGGGCGAACTGAAACTCAAGATCAGCGGCTGCATCAATGCCTGCGGGCATCACCATGCCGGGCACATCGGCATCCTCGGCGTCGACAAGAAGGGCACCGAAAATTACCAGTTGCTGCTCGGCGGATCGGGCGCGGAGGATACCAGCCTCGCCAAAATCACCGGCCCCGGCTTTGACGAGGACGGCATCGTCGACGCGGTCGAAACCGTGACCAACGTCTATCTCGCCAAACGCGCGGAGGGCGAGCGCTTCCTCGACACCTATCGTCGCGTCGGCATGGAACCCTTCAAGGAGGCGTTGTATGGATAAAGCCCAAACCGTCGCCCCGGCGCAGGCCGGGGCCGCCCCGTTGGACACACCCCAGCACCCCCAGGCCGACCCCGGCCTGCGCCGGGGTGACGCGATTTCAGACGAGCCCGCCGTCACGCTCGACGCGTTCCTCGACTCGCAGACCAACGCCACCGCCGTCCGGCTCGAAGCGGGCGACGATGCGCGCGCGCTGCTGCCCTATCTCGACCGGATCGCGCTGGTCGAAGTCAGCTTCCCCAGCTTCCGCGATGGCCGGGGTTATTCCGCCGCGCGCGTGCTGCGCGAGGCGGGCTATACCGGCGAATTGCGCGCGCAGGGCGATGTGCTGGTCGACCAGATGCCGCTGATGAAGCGCTGCGGCTTTGACAGCTTCGCGCCGCAAGCCGAGATCGATCCCGCAACCCTCGAAGCCGCGCTTACGCGCTACGAAAACGTTTATCAAAAGGCCGCTGACGGGCGCGTGCCGGTCTGGGCGCTGCGGCATGGCTAGCACCGCGCGCAAGCTCGACCTGATCGACGTCACGCCCTTCTCCGCCGCCGACGCAGCGGCAATGGAGGCGCGTTTTGCCGGGGTCGGCACCAGCGAGATGCTGGGCGAACTGTTGACCGGTGAACTCAAAGGGCGCGTCGCGGCGGTATCGTCGTTCGGTGCCGAAAGCGCGGTGCTGCTCCACCTGATCGCGCAAATCGACCGCGATATTCCGGTGATCTTCCTCAACACGCAGAAGATCTTCGGGGAAACGCTGGCCTATCGCGACCAACTGTCGGAGCAGCTCGGCTTCACCGACCTGCGCGTGTTCCGGCCGGATCCCCGCCTGCTCGCGGCCAAGGACGGCACGGGCTTGCGCTGGAATTACGATCCGGACGGCTGCTGCGACCTGCGCAAGGTCGAGCCGCTGCGCCGCGCGCTCAGCCCGTTCGACGGGTGGATTTCGGGCCGCAAGGGCTTCCAGGCGGGCACGCGCCAGGCGATGCCGCGCTTTGAGGAGGATGAGGGCCGCTTGAAGTTCAATCCGCTCGCGGATTGGGACAAAGCGCGGCTCGACGCCTATTTCGCCGAACACAAATTGCCGCGCCACCCGCTCGAGGCCGAGGGCTATCCCTCGATCGGCTGCGCGCCGTGCACGAGCAAGGTGCTTCCCGGCGAAGACCCGCGCGCCGGGCGTTGGCGCGGCTGGGAAAAGGTCGAATGCGGCATTCACGTGCCCGAAAAACCGGGCGAGGAGCCGGTGTTTTAGGGCTGGACTGTTTTAGCGATCAGTCGACAAGCGCCAATTGCGGACGTTCAACCGGCCGATTATACTTCCCGACTGCGGACGTTCGCGCTTTCGCCATCACGTGGGGCGCTGATGTAATCGCCCGAGCGTTCTGAAGGTGCCGGAAGCGCATCGACATTGCGCATGCGACGGGTCCAACTGCTATAGCCGAGCAACGGGCAATTGAATAACGAGCATTCACATCCAGCGCCGGGGGCACCATGAGCCGACAAACGTTCATCGCAGTAATGACATCGGCGATCCTATTCTGGGCTTCTCCAGCTGTCGCCGAGCCCTGCGAAATGCACGTATGGCCGACAAACCGTTTAGACGGTGCCACAATGGCGAGTTGGGCAGGCGGCGTTATTCCGGCTTTAATGGCCGGTAAAACGGACAAGCAGATAGCGGTGTTAACCGCACTTCTGAATCCAACCCAGCAGGTCGAGCGGTTCAAAAAGCTCGATCTTCGCGCGGCCTTCGGTCTCGCTGCCGATACCGAGATTGTATATCATGATCCGATCGATGCTCGTTGGAAGTCGAGCACGCGTAATACGGAATCCCGGGCGGCCTGCTATTACGAGTTTCGCGTCGATCAGATCATGTTCAATCGGCACCCCCTCTATGGCAAGGACATATTAGCTTTCTTTACGTTCCGAGATTTCGCGGCAGGAGAGTCAATCACTTTAAAGTCGAGCGACCGCATCCGCACTAAAATGCCTGCTTTTCCCCAGAAGATCGAGAGCGATCCTGTGAGCGTGGCTGCCGCCGCCGGACTGATCAACGAAGCATTTGCGACCGACATCACCATTTTTGCGAACCGCATCAAGCCCCGGCTTCGCAAAGCTACCTAAGAAAATGGTCGTTACCAGCCGGTGTAGAGTGAACGGGCTTCAGGTGGGAAAGCTGAAAGTCGGCGATCGGCATTTTTGATCCGGAAGCAGTCCGACGGCTTCCCACCAGATCATGCCGTTCAGCGCTTTCGTTCGAGCCCTCTTCCCGAACCGTTCCTAACCCTCACCCGCTCCCTCAAGCCGCAACAACCGCCCTCGGCAACACCGCCGCCGCATAATCACTTTCTGCCAGTGCGATCAACGCGCGGTCGTCATGCTTCCACGGGTGGAAGCCGGGCAGGAAGAAAGCGAGCCACGCCCCCAGGATTTTCCGCGCCATCCCCGGCTGCCCGAGCGCATACCACAGAATCCCGAAATGCGCCCGGGCACCGGTAATCCCGTCTTGCCGCAGCAGTTCGAGCATACCCTTGTACCGCCCGACAAAGAACTTGTGCGTCGTGCCCAGCATCACGAAGGCCTTGATCTTCCAGCGCTGCCAACGCGACCAGTCGCGCGTCGCGTGGAGCCAGGTGTCATAGGCGACGCCCTTATGCTCAATCTCCTCGGCCGCATGCCAGCGCCACAAGGCCGCCGCCTGTTCGTCCCCGCCCTTCAGGTGACGCGGATCGGCGATCAATTGATGCGCAAGCATTGCGGTGAAATGCTCGAGCGCCATCGTCGCGGCCAGGCTCGCGATCGGCGGACGTCCCTTGGTCAGCGCCAGCGCCTCGTCGATATGGCCCTCCAACAGCGTCACGTCATAGCCCTGATCGGTGACATGACGGTTGAACGCCACATGTTCGCGCGTGTGGATCACCTCCTGCTTGATAAACGCCTGAATCTCCGCGTGCAGGCGCGGCGGCGTGCCCTCGCGGAAATTGCGCACGCTTTCGATGAAAAAGCCCTCGCCCTTGGGGAAGGTCACCGACAGCGCGTTGTAGAAGGCGGTCGCAAACGGATCATTGTTGAGCCACCACCGCCGCATCGCCGTGCCGCGCCCAAAGCGCAAATCACGCGGTGTAATCGACAGATCTGCAGGACTTGTTGCTTTCGCCACGGGAAACTCCGTACAGCAGGGAAGAACAGGTCTGAAACTATGAGCTACTTACACTCGTGTCAATAGTGCGCAAACGGCTTACCCCGGAAGAGTCACGGGACGCCGCGATCGAGGCGGCACGTGCGCTGCTGGTCGAACAGGGTCCGCAAGCGGTTACGCTAAAGGCAGTGGCGGCGCGGATTGGGCGGACGCACGCCAATCTGCTGCATCATTTCGGCTCGGCAGCGGACCTGCAAAAGGCGCTGATCACGCATCTGGCGGATTCGATCACCGCACAAATCGGCGCGGCGGCGAAGCGCGCCCGTGTGGGCGAGGCCGATCCGCGCGAAGTGGTCGATCTCACCTTCGACGCCTTTGCCCACGGCGCGGGGGCGATGGCGACCTGGATGATCCTGTCCGGCAATCACGATGCGCTCGACCCCGTGCTCAACGCGATCCACCGCCTGGTCGACGAACTGGCCGAGGATGAGGATTCGGGAAAGCTGATCTACGAGGACACGCTCCAGCTCGTGCTGATGGCGATGGGCGATGCACTGCTCGGCAAGGCGATGGCGAGCGCTTTGGGCTTGCCGCCGGAGGCCGCGCGGACCATCGCGACGCGCGCTTTGATCGCCTCGCGCAGCGTGCTGCCAGCCTGACTGGCTAAAATCGCAATTTCCGCTAAAGAGCGGTCATGCATTTTCTTGACCAAGCAAAGATCTTCGTCCGGTCGGGCGCGGGCGGCCCCGGTGCCGTCAGCTTCCGGCGGGAGAAGTACATCGAATATGGCGGCCCCGACGGCGGCAATGGCGGCAAGGGCGGCGACATCGTGTTCGAGGCCGTCGCCGGTCTCAACACGCTGATCGACTTCCGCTACACGCAGCATTTCCGCGCGCCGCGCGGGCATGGCGGATCGGGCTCGAACCGCACCGGTGCCGGTGGCGACGACCTCATCATCCGTGTCCCGGTCGGCACGCAGGTGCTGAGCGAGGACAAGGAAGAGGTGCTGGCGGATTTCACCGTTCCCGGCGAGCGCGTCGTGTTCCTGCGCGGTGGCGATGGCGGCCGCGGCAATGCCACCTACAAGACCTCGACCAACCGCGCGCCGCGCCAGCACGGCACGGGCTGGCCCTATCAGGAAATGTGGGTGTGGCTGCGGCTGAAGCTGCTCGCCGATGCGGGGCTGGTGGGGTTGCCCAATGCCGGCAAATCGACCTTCATCAACGCCGTGACCAATGCGCAGGCCAAGGTCGGTGCCTACCCCTTCACCACGGTGCGCCCGCAATTGGGCGTGGTCAGCCGCCACAATCGCGAATTCGTCGTCGCCGATATTCCCGGTTTGATCGAGGGCGCAGCGGACGGGGCCGGGATCGGCGACCGCTTCCTGGGGCACATCGAACGCTGCAAGGTGTTGCTCCATTTGGTCGATGCGACCGAGGATAACCCTGTGGAAAACTACCGGATCGTCCGTGCAGAACTCGACGCGTACGGCGCGGGGCTTGTGGACAAGCCGCAAGTGATCGGCCTCAACAAGATCGACGCGCTCGATCCCGCCGACGTGAAGAAGCTCGTCACCAAGCTGAAGCGCGCGAGCAAGGCCGACGTGCTGCCGATGTCGGGCGCGGGCGGCGCTGGCATTGAGGCAGTTGTCGACCGGCTGATTGAGGTGATCGGCCCGGCCGAAGGTGCCCCCGCGCGCGACGACGACACGCCACCTGGCGAATGGTCGCCTGTTTGAGATAGCGGCATGTTCTCCCCCGCCTCCGCGCCACGCCTGATCGTCAAGGTCGGTTCGTCGCTGCTCGTCGCGCCCGATGGGACGGTGCGGCGGGCATGGCTGGCGAGCCTGGTGGCCGACATCGCCGCACGCGCTCGCCTGGGCCAGGAAATTGCGGTGGTGTCGTCGGGCGCGATTGCGCTGGGGGCGCGGCGGTTGAAGCTGCCCAAGGGCGGCCGCGCCAGCCTGGAAGATGCACAAGCCGCCGCTGCTACCGGGCAGATCGCACTGTCGGGCGTCTGGGCCGAATTGCTAGCAGCAGAGGGGCTGACCGCAGCGCAGATGCTGGTGACGCTCGATGACCTTGAGGACCGCCGTCGCTATCTCAACGCTGCCGCCACGCTCGGGCGACTGCTGTCGCTGGGTGTGGTGCCGGTGATCAACGAAAATGACAGCGTCGCCACCGAGGAAATCCGCTTCGGCGACAATGACCGGCTCGCCGCGCGGGTGGCGCAGGCGGCGGGCGCGCAGGGCGTGATCCTGTTGTCCGACGTCGCCGGACTGTACGACGCCAACCCCAACACCAACCCCGACGCCACGCTGATCCCGCGCGTCGAGCGAATCGATGCGCGGATCGAGGCGATGGCCGATGGCGGATCGGGATCGGGCATGGGGTCTGGCGGGATGGTCTCAAAGATCGCCGCCGCGCGCATTGCCACCGCTGCCGGCGCACAGCTCGCGATCGTTTCCGGCCATGCCGAGCATCCGCTCGCCACGTTCGACGCAACCGCGCGTGGTACGGTGTTCGCCGCCGAACGTGCCGCACCCGCACGCAAGGCCTGGCTGGCGGGCGGACTCACTGCCAAAGGCGAGATCATGATCGACGCAGGCGCGGCGCGCGCGCTGGCCGACGGCAAGAGCTTGCTCGCCGCCGGGGCAACGCAGGTTTCGGGCAGCTTTGCGCGCGGGGACTTGCTGTCGGTCGTCGGGCCGGACGGGCGGACGCTGGCCCGCGGCCTCAGCGAATATGATGCCGCCGACGCCGCCGCGATCACCGGCAAGCGTAGCGACGAACATGCCGCGATCCTCGGCTATGCCCCGCGCGCGGCACTCATCCACCGCAACCATATGGCGCTGGTGTGAAAGTGAGCCTGGCCGTAACCCCTTCCTTGGCGGAGGCCGGGGAAGGACCTGGGGGACAAAAGCTGTGACCATCCTCGCCATCACCGGCGGCACCGGCTTTGTCGGATCGCGGCTGATCGATCTCGCGCTCGCCGCCGGGCATGAGGTGCGGGCGCTCACCCGTCGCCCGCAACCCGCACGGGCTGGCGTGATGTGGATCGAGGGCGCACTCGACACGCCCGCAGCGCTTGATCGGCTGGTAACCGAGGCAGACACGGTGATTCACGTCGCCGGTGTCGTCAACGCACCCGATCGAGCCGGATTTGCCGCAGGAAATATCGCGGGAACGCAAGCGGTCGTCGATGCCGCCGAGCGCGCCGATGCCCGCCGCTTCGTCCACGTCTCCTCACTGGCGGCGCGCGAACCGGGCCTGTCCATCTATGGCTGGTCCAAAGATGAAGCCGAGCGCGTCGTCGCCAAGTCCAGCCTCGATTGGGCGATGGTGCGGCCGCCCGCCATTTATGGCCCCGGCGACATGGAAATGCGCGACCTGTTCCGCATGGCCAGGATGGGGATCGCGCTGCTTCCTCCGGCGGGCCGCGTATCGGTGATCGAGGTCGGCGATGTCGCTGCCTTGCTGCTCGCGCTTGCCGAGGCAGGCCCCTCCCACGAAATCTACGAACCCGACGATGGCCAACCGGGCGGCTGGAGTTACGCCGAATTGGCCCGCGCGGTTGGTGTCGCGGTCGGCCACAAGGTGCTGCCGGTGGCGCTGCCCAAGGCGATCCTGTCGCTTGCCGCCCATGTCGACCAGATATTCCGCGGCAAGGCCGCAAAGCTGACCGCCGACCGCGTCGGCTATCTCTGCCATCCGGACTGGACTGCCTCCCCCTCCAAGCGCCCCGACCCGGCGCTTTGGGTGCCGCAGGTGCCGACGCCACAAGGGCTTGCCGCAACGGCGGCATGGTATCGCGCGAACGGCTTGTTATAGGCGTGCTATAAAGCCGCCGCATTTTGGCGGCACAGCGATACAACACTTCAAGGACTGACCATGAGCGACCGCCAGGCCATTTACGATACCGTCACCGCGCAGATCGAACCCTTCAACAAAAAGGGCGTAACGCTGAGCGACGCGACGACCTTTCAGGGCGACCTCGAATGGGACAGCCTGACCGTGATGGATTTCGTCGCGGCGATCGAGGATGAATTCGACATCATCATCACCATGAACATGCAGGCGGAAATCGAAACCGTCGGCCAATTGGTCGATGCCGTCGCGAAGCTGAAGGGCTGATCCGATGAGCGATGCCGGCCTTGTGACCGAAAACCTCCCCGCCGATCCCGCGACGATCGCGCCCGAGCGCGACCTGATGTCGAAGTTCGACGCGTTGATCGCCGAACGCCAGGCGCTGATCGACACCGGTGTGACCGATCCGTTCGCGATCGTGATGGAGCAGGTGAAATCCCCGACCGAGGCCGTCATCGCAGGGCGCGACACCATCCTGCTCGGCACCTATAATTATATGGGGATGACCTTCGACCCCGACGTGATCGCCGCTGGCCACGCCGCGCTCGACCAGTTCGGGTCGGGCACCAATGGCAGCCGTATGCTCAACGGCACCTTCCGCGACCATATCGAGGTCGAGGATGCGCTGCGCGATTTCTACGGCGTGTCGGGCGCGATCGTCTTTTCGACCGGATACATGGCCAATCTCGGCATGATCTCGACGCTCGCGGGCAAGGGCGAATATGTCATCCTCGATGCCGACAGCCATGCCTCGATCTATGACGGCTGCCAGCAGGGCAATGCCGAGATCGTCCGCTTCCGCCACAACAGCGTCGAGGATCTCGACAAGCGGCTCGGTCGCCTGCCCAAGGAGCCGGGCAAGTTGGTCGTGCTGGAGGGCGTCTATTCGATGCTCGGCGACATTGCGCCGCTGAAGGAAATGGTCGCCGTCGCCAAGAAGCATGGTGCGATGGTGCTCAGCGACGAAGCGCATTCGATGGGCTTTTACGGCCCCAATGGCCGCGGCGTGTATGAGGAACAAGGCTGCGAAGCCGATGTCGATTTCGTCGTCGGCACCTTCTCCAAATCGGTCGGCACCGTCGGTGGTTTCTGCATTTCCAACCATCCGAAGTTCGAGGCGATTCGCCTCGCCTGCCGTCCCTATATCTTCACCGCCTCGCTGCCGCCGTCGGTCGTCGCCACCGCTGCCGCCTCGATCCGCAAGCTCAAGCATGCGCACAAGAAACGGCAGCAATTGTGGGAGAATGCCCGGTCGCTGCATGGCGGCCTGAAGGCGCTTGGCTTCAAGCTCGGCACGGAAAACCCCGACAGCGCGATCATCGCGATCATCCTGAACGACCAGGAACAGGCCGTGGCAATGTGGCAGGCGCTGCTCGAAGGCGGGCTTTACGTCAACATGGCGCGCCCCCCGGCGACCCCGGCTGGCACTTATCTGCTGCGCTGCTCGCTCTGCGCGGAGCATACGCCCGAGCAAATCGCCACGGTGCTGACGATGTTCGCCGCTGCAGGGCGCGCCACCGGTGCAATCGGCTGACCGCCTGTCCGCCGCCTGTTCAAAAATGCTCGCTTGGGCTAAAAAGCTGACATGAGCGGGACAGTGGCCGAGGCAACAGAAGCGGACCCGCCTGGCGCGGCTTGGCGCACCGTCACGTTGGTCGTGGTGGCGGTGCTGGGTGCGCTGGTGCTGGTCGCGCTCAACCTGACGCTTGCCGAGGCGAACCGTCAGCGCGACCGCGCGCTGAAATTGCAGACGCACAGTTACGAGGTGATGATCCTCTCGGCCAATCTGGCCGGGACGATGGCCCATGCCGAGGCGGCACTCGGCCGCTATGTCATCAGCGCCGATACCACGCTTGGCCAGGCCTATTCGGCCGACTGGCAATTGGCCGGGCAACAATTGGCGCGCCTCGACCAGATCACGCACGACAATCGCGAACAGCAAGTGCTGCTCAAGCAATTGCGCCAAGCCTTCGAAGCGCGCCGCGAGGAATTGTCGCTGACCGCGCGCAGCACCCTGTATGGCAAGAACGCCCAGGCGCTCGCCCTGTTCTACAAGACCCGCGAATCGCCGTCGCTGACCAGGATCGACACGTTGCTCGACCGGATCGGGACACAGGAACGCACGCTGCTCTCCCGTCGCACCGGTGACGCGATGAGTTCGGTCGCGCGATCGAGCGGCATTGCCAGCGCCTTGTCGGTGTTCGGCGTGCTGCTCGTGCTGGGGGCGATTGCGCTCGGCTGGCTGACGGTGACCGCGCTTGGTCAACGCGCAACCGCCCGCGCCGAGGCCGAGGCCGAGCGTGACCGCGCCGTCGAGTTGGAAGCGGCGGTCGCCCGCGCCTCCGCCGTGCTGCTGGCGCAGGAAAGCAAGTTGCGCCAGGTCCAGAAAATGGAAGCTGTGGGTCAATTGACCGGCGGCATCGCGCACGACTTCAACAATATGCTGGCGGTCGTTCTGGGCGGTCTCGAACTCGCCAAGCGGCAGATCGATAGCGATCCCGCCGCCGCGCGCCGCCATATCGACAATGCCGCCGACGGTGCCAATCGCGCCGCCGCACTGACCCGGCAGTTGCTCGCTTTCTCGCGCGAAGAGGCGTTGCGATCGGAGCCGATCGAACCGGTGGCGCTGGTCAAGGGCATGTCCGACTTGCTCGACCGCACGCTGGGCGACGGCATCAAGGTTACGGTCAACGCCGCCAATGACGCGGCATGGCTGGTGCGGTCGGATCGGCACCAGCTTGAAAACGCCGTCCTCAACCTTGCCGTTAATGCCCGCGACGCGATGAACGGGCGTGGCCAGTTGACCATTACCGCTGCCGCCGAGACGCTTGCCGAGGGCGCGGTCGGCACTTGCCGCGCGGGGGAATATGTCGCGCTGAGTGTTACCGACACCGGCTGCGGGATGACGCCGGAGCTGCTCGAACGTGTGTTCGAACCCTTCTTCACGACCAAGCCTGCGGGCAAAGGCACGGGCCTTGGCCTCAGCCAGGTCTTCGCCTTCGTGCGGCAGGCCGAGGGCGAGGTTGGACTTCGCTCCGAAGTCGGACGGGGCACCACGGTTACGATCTATCTCCCGCGCTATGCGGACGGCACCGTCGCTGAGCCGCATTCCGAAAACGCGGCGATCGATTTGCCCAATACCCCGACGCTGGACATCCTTGTCGTGGAGGATGATCCGCGCGTTCTGACCGCGACGATCGGTGCCCTGCGCGAACTCGGCCATCGCCCCGTTGCCTGCAGCGACCCGCTCGCGGCACCGGCGGCGCTCGATCAGCTCGCGCACGTCGACTTGCTGATGTCCGACGTTCTGATGCCGGGGCAGACCGGCCCCGAAATGGTCGCGGCGCTCCAGCATCGCCACACCGATATGGCGGTGCTGTTTGTCACCGGTTATGCGGGCGAAGCCGGTGGTGAGGTCGAATTTGGCGGCCATCACGTGCTGCGCAAGCCCTTTACCCTGGCCGGGCTCGAACGGGCGATTGCCGCAGCGCTGGACGCGCGATCGGCACGCGCCGCGCCCACCGCCGTCGCCGCCGAATGATTTCGTAGCTGACGGACGGCGCGCGCACCGATATAGCCGCATAATGCGGGTTCCCCCTCCCCTCCGGCCAGAGGCCAGCTTCCTCCCATCATGAAGTCCATCGACCGCTACATGGCCCGACTGATCGCGGTGCCGCTGTTCTCCACACTGGTCATCTTTGCGATGTTGCTGGTGCTCGACCGCATGTTGCGCCTGTTCGATTTCGTGGCGACCGAGGGCGGGCCGGTCAGCGTGGTGTGGCGGATGCTCGCCAATTTGCTGCCGGAATATGTCGGGCTGGGTATTCCGGTCGGGCTGTTGCTCGGCACGCTGCTCGCTTTCCGCAAGCTGGCGACCTCATCCGAACTCGACGTGATGCGCGCGGTCGGCATGAGCTATCCGCGGATGCTGCGCGTCCCCTATATGTACGCGATTACGCTCGGCCTGCTCAATTTCGCCATCGTCGGCTTTGTTCAGCCCGATGCTCGTTACAATTACGAGAAGTTGCGCTTCGAATTGCGCACCGGCGCGCTGGGCGCGTCGATCAAGGTTGGCGAATTCACCCATTTCGGCAACAACATGACGCTCAGGATCGAGCAGAGCCATGACAATGGGCGCAAGCTCTCGGGCATCTTCCTGCGCCGCGATGACGGCAAGGGTGGCTCGATCGCCGTCACCGCCGCCAGCGGGCAGTTCTTTGCGATCGACAATCCCGACGAGATCATCTTCCGCCTCACGGATGGCACGCTGATCCGAACCGAGGCGCGCGTCGCGTCGCCACGGGTCCTGCGGTTCACGGCGTTCAGCTTGCCGATTTCCTTGCCCAAAACCGAGAGTTTCCGGATTCGCGGCGGCGAAAATCTCGAGCGGACCCTGCCGGAACTGGTCAAGGTCGGCACCGACCACGATTCCACCAAGGAGGAACGCGACACCAGCCGTGCGGCGTTCAATTTCCGCACTGCCGAAGTGCTCTCGATCCTGGTGCTGCCGCTGCTTGCCCTTGCGCTCGGCATCCCACCCAAACGCTCGACTTCGGCGCTCGGCGTGTTCCTCGCGATTATCATGATCGTCGCCTATCACAAGGTGAACGAATATGCGCAGGCAGTGGGGGGCCTGGGCAAGATCGATCCGGTGCTGGCGATCTGGATCCCGTTCACGGTGTTTACCGGGCTGACGCTCTGGATGTTCTATACCATCGCCTTCGTACCCGGCGGGCAGCCGATCGGCGCGCTCGAACGGGTCTTCTCCAAGCTTGGCAAGGCGATTGGCAGATTGATGCCCGGCAGGCGCGACGCAAACCGATCGAAGGAAGCGGCGGCATGACCGCACTCGACCTTTTCCCCTCGCGCACCGTTGCGCTCTATATGGGCAAGATGTTCCTCACGCGCACGTTCGCTGTGCTGATGATGCTGGTGCTGGTGCTGCAGGCGCTCGACCTGCTGACCGAATCGGGCCACATTCTGGCCCATGCCGGCAATGGCCAGCCGGAGATCCTGCGCTATCTATCGCTGCGGATCCCTGAGATCATCGCGCAATTCCTGCCCTTCTCGGTGTTGCTGGGCACGATCATCACGCTGTCCACGCTCAACCAGAATAGCGAAGTGATCGCGCTGAAAGCATCGGGCATGTCGGCGCATCAGGTTCTGGCACCGCTGTTGATCGCCAGCCTCGGCGTTGCCTTCATCTCCTTCACCTTCAACGACCGTATCGTCAGCCGCGCAACCGCCACGCTCGATCAATGGCAGAAGGTCGAATACGGCCCGGTGCCGGTAGACCGGGGCGACCGCACCAACGTGTGGGTGCGCGATGGCGACGACCTGCTGCAAGTCGACCAGGTCCGGGGACGCGGCGATGCGACCCGGCTGTCGGGTATCACGCTGTTTGATCGCACCGGTGGCAATATGGTTGGCATCATCACCGCCAAGGAAGGCGTGCGGGTCGCGGACGGCTGGAAAGTCGGTCCCGCAAAACGTTTTGACGTTGCGAGCGGAAAGGTGGCGAATGTCGGAACCGTGATCATCGCCCGCGATGTCCGGCCCGATCAGTTCGCGCTGTCGAGCATCGATGCGAACGGACTGTCGTTCGGCGCGCTGCGCGATGCGATTGCCGATCTGAAAGCGGGCGGTCGCCCGACCAAGGCGCTGGAGGGGGCCATGTGGCACAAACTGGCGGGGCCCTTGTCGTCGGTGTTGATGCCCTTGCTGGGCGCGGTCGCGGCGTTCGGTCTGGCGCGATCGGGCAAGCTGTTCATTCGCGCAGTGATCGGGATGATGCTCGGCTTTCTCTATTTCGTCGCCGACAATTTCGCGCTGGCGATGGGCAATCTCGGTGCCTATCCCCCCTTTCTCGCGGCCTGGGCCCCGTTCCTGCTGTTCTTCATGATCGGCGAAGCGGTGCTGATCCGCACCGAGGAATAGCGGCGATGGCATTGGGGTGGAGCATCGCGCTCCTTGCCGTCGCTGCTTATTGTGTCGTTCAAGTTATTCGCGATGCCCGTGATCGCGCGTGGGTGATGGTCGTGATCGGCATCTTGTCCGTGGCGGTGCTCCTCTCCGTCCCGCTTGAGCCCGTATCGGTCACGCTACCGATCCGCCAGACAGCCCCTAACGGACGATAAGGCGAGCGCAGCGGCATTTAATTCACGCACGCCGAAACCTGTTGTGCTTTCAGGCCGTTAGATCCCCGCACAAGGCGAGGATGATCATGACCAAGGACACTGCCCTGAACGCCAGCAATGGCGGCGAAACACATCAGGTGGCGGATGACGAGCATCCGGTACTGACCACCAACCACGGCATCCCGATCAGCGACAATCAGAATCAGTTAAAGGCGGGCGCACGCGGCCCGGTGCTGTTGGAAGACGAAATCTTCCGCGAGAAAATCAACCATTTCGACCATGAGCGCATCCCCGAACGCATCGTTCATGCGCGCGGCAGCGCAGCGCACGGCTATTTCGAATGCACCGACAGCCTGGCCGACATCACCTGCGCCGACCTGTTCCAGAAGAAGGGCCAGCGCACCGAAGTGTTCGCGCGCTTTTCCACGGTCGCCGGGGGTGCGGGATCGGTCGACACCCCGCGCGACGTTCGGGGCTTTGCGGTCAAATTCTATACCCGCGAGGGCAATTGGGATCTGGTCGGCAACAACATCCCCGTCTTCTTCATCCAGGATGCGATCAAATTTCCCGACCTGGTCCATTCGGTGAAGATGGAGGCCGATCGCGGCTTCCCGCAGGCGGCCTCCGCGCACGATACCTTCTGGGATTTCATCTCGCTGATGCCCGAGGCGACGCACATGGCGCTATGGGCGATGTCGGATCGGACATTGCCGCGCACGCTGGCCAATATGGAAGGCTTTGGCGTGCACACCTTCCGCTTCATCTCGGCCGAGGGGAAGAGCACCTTCGTCAAATTCCACTGGAAGCCCAAAGCCGGGCTCGCCTCGACGATCTGGGACGAGACGGTCAAGATCGCCGGTGCCGACCCCGATTTCCACCGCCGGGACCTGTTCGAGCGGATCGGCCGGGGCGATTATCCCGAATGGGAATTGGGCGTGCAATTGTTCGACGAGGATTTCGCCAACAGCCAGCCGTATGACGTGCTCGACGCGACCAAGATCATCCCCGAAGAAGTGCTGCCGGTGCGCATCGTCGGCAAGATGGTGCTAGACCGATATCCCGACAATTTCTTTGCCGAGACCGAACAAGCGGCCTTCGTGCCGAGCCATGTGGTCCCCGGCATCGGTTTCTCCAATGACCCGCTGCTGCAGGGCCGCCTGTTCAGCTATACCGACACGCAATTGTCGCGGCTCGGCTCGGTCAATTTCCACCAATTGCCGATCAATGCGGCCAAGGGGCGCGAGGGTTGCCCGTTCCTGAACCAGCAGCGCGATGGCCATATGCAAATGCAGGTGCCTAAGGGCCGCGCCAATTATGAGCCCAACAGCTTGGCCCAGGCGGGCGAACCCGGTGGTGCCCGCGAGGACCCGGCAAATGGCTACAAGACCTTTGCCTCGGACGAGGAAGGGCAGAAGCTGCGTATCCGTCCGGAAAGTTTCGCCGACCATTATAGCCAGGCGCGGCTGTTCTTCCGGTCGATGGACCCGGCCGAGCAAGCGCATATCGCCTCGGCCTTCGTGTTCGAACTGTCGAAGGTATCGATCGAGCATATCCGCATCGCGATGATGGCGAATCTGCGCAACGTCGACGAGGATCTGGCGCAGCGAGTCGCGGACGGTCTGGGGATGAAACTGCCCAAGGCTTCCGCCACTGCCGCACCGGTGCTCGACATGGAGCCCTCGCCTGCCCTCCGCATCATTCGCGGGCCGCTTGAGAAAGCGACGCTCGAAGGGCGGACGGTCGGCATTTTGTTCGCCGATGGCAGCGATGCGGGCGAGCTCGACCAAGTGACCAAGGCAGCAAAGGCCGCCGGCGGTCACCCGCTGACCATCGCGCCCAAGGTCGGCGCGGTAAAACTGTCGGACGGCAGCACGGTGAAGGCCGATGCGCAATTGGCCGGCCAGCCCTCGGTGACGGTCGACGCCTGCGCGGTGGTGCTATCCAAGGAGGGCTGCGCGATGCTGCTGAAGGAAGCGGCGGCGGTGCAATGGGTGATGGATGCCTTTGGCCATCTCAAGGCGATCGGCGCGAGTGCTGCGGCACAACCGCTGCTCGACAAGGCCGGGGTCGAGGCGGACGAAGGCATCACCGATCTCGGCGGCTTCGTCGAAGCCGCCAAACGCCGCTATTGGGACCGCGAGCCGAAGGTGCGCACCCTCGCTTAAACGTTGCCTGAAATGCAAAACGGCTGCTGCAAGGGATCTTGCAGCAGCCGTTTTCGCATGTGGCAGGGATCAGGGCACCGGGCCTAGGCCCGGCGCGCCATCGTGCTGCGCACCAGCCGTGCAACCAGGCCCGGCAAGCCAGCATAGTTCGCTTTGTGATACGGCGATTCGACACCCAGAGCGGCGCTCAGGCGGCGATGCGCCTCAAGCAGGTGATGATAGGGCACGCCCGGCAGCAAATGGTGCAGCGCGTGAAAGCGCAAGCCGACCGGTGCCCAGAGCAGCGGCAAGGTGGCGGGCGGCGGCACATTGACCGAATCGAGATATTGCGCGGTGACGGTCATCACCTCGCCGTCATTGTCCCACAGATGCGCGACCAGCGTGCGCACCTGGTTGAGCACATAGACGCCCGAGGTGATCGCCAGCAGAATCGCGAACTTGCCGAGCGGAAACACCCCGGTCGCGACAAGTACAACCAAGGTGATCGCCCAGGCGCTGCACGCGGCCTCCAGCCAGCGCCACTGCGCGGCCGCCGCGCCCTCTGGCATGCGACGCCGGAAGGACGGGTTGATCGACAGCGACGAATAGCGCTCGATCAGAATGCGGCGCATGCCGGGGATAACCAGCGACAGCGGCGTCAGCACGGCATAGCGCACCAGCAACGCGACCGGCGCGAGCATCGAGGTCAGGATGAACACCGGCAACGTCCACGGCTTCATCGATGCCAGCGGGAGATATTCCGGGTCCTCGCTCGTGCCATAGCGCGTGCGTGCGTGATGCAGATTGTGGACGCCTTCATACATGAAGGACGGCACCAGCAACGGAACCCCGGCAATGATGTTCCAGCCCAGGCGGAAGCCCGGCAGCGCGGTGTGTCGGATGTGCGTCACTTCGTGGATGAAGCTGCCCGCGCGATACAGCGCCAGCACCGCGACCACGCCCGCCACGATCACCCATCCGGCCGCATCGACGCTCAGCGCGATCGCCAGCGCACCGTAGCCGATCGCCGCCGAGACCAGCAGATCGGTCCAATAGATCGCCGGGTTGGGCGCGTTCAAATCTCGGGTAAGTTCCGCAGCGGTACGCAGCATCGCCTTGTCATCGGCGATCGTCGACAATCGCACGCGCGGCGCGATGCCAGCGGGCACACCAGCGCTGCGGTGCAGGGAAAGCGAAGTGTTCATGGAGTGCGCCATTGCAGGAAGATAGTGGCTAGATGGTGGCAGCAACAGGGGGTTAGTGGCACGCTTGACACCAGCCGCTGCACGCGAGACTGCTCGCTCGCTTTCCTTGAGGTGACCTGCCCGTGGCCAACGCTCCGCTTTCCATTCGCCCGATCGACAGCAAAGCCGATCGCAAGCGCTTCGTCGACCTGCCCTTCCGCTTATACGCCAACGATCCCAACTGGGTGCCGCCCCTGAAAGGCGAAGCGCTCGGGCTGATCACCCCCGCCAAGAACGGCTGGTTCAGCCATGCCAAGGCACAACTGTTCCTGGCCGAGCGCGACGGCAAGGTGGTCGGTCGCATTTCCGCGCATATCGACACCCTGGCGCTGGAGATGGATCCGGGCAAGGGCTTCGGCCCCGGCTGCGGCCAGTTCGGCCTGCTCGACGCCGAGGATGGCGATATCGCAAAGGCGCTGATCGCCACTGCCGAAGGATGGCTGCGCGACCAGGGGATGACGCGCGTGCTGGGCCCGATCAGCATGTCGATCTGGGAAGAGCCCGGCCTGCTGGTCGAGGGGTTCGATCACCCGCCGACGATCATGATGGGCCATGCCAAGCCCGAATATCGCGGCTGGATCGAGGCGGCAGGCTATACCCAGGTCAAGGAATTGCTGACTTACGAGCTTGATATCACCAAGCCGTTTTCGCCGCTGCTGCAGCGAATCATCGCCTCGGGCGAGAAAAACCCGCGCATCCGTATCCGCAACGTCGACAAGACCAAGTTCGACGAAGAAGCCGCCATCATCCTGACGATCCTAAACGATGCCTGGTCGGACAATTGGGGCTTCGTGCCGTTGACGCCGCCCGAGATCAAGGATGTCGGCGTCAAGCTGAAGCCGATCGTGTTCAACGACTTGATCCGCATTGCGGAAGTCGACGGCAAGCCGGTCGCCTTCATGATCACGCTGCCCGATCTCAACGAGGCGATCATGCCGCTCAGGGGCAATTTGCTGCCGTTCGGCTGGGCAAAGCTGCTGCTGTGGCTGCGTCGGCCGCGCGTAAAAACGATGCGCGTGCCGCTGATGGGGGTGCTGAAAGAGCTGCAATCCTCGCGCCTGGCAAGCCAGCTCGCCTTCATGATGATCGAATATATCAAGCAGGCGTCGGTCGCCAATTATGGAGCCACGCGCGGCGAGATCGGCTGGATCCTGGAAGACAATCAAGGCATGCGCTCGATCGCCGAAGCGATCGAATGCACGATCAACAAACGCTACTGGATCTACGGCAAGACGCTGTAGCGCCCGTGCCTGCCGCCGGGGTGCGGTGCCGCGCAGGATCGCGGCACCGAAACCCCGTTGCGCTCACCGCTTGGCGAGCGGATCGAAACCGTCTTGGCTGATCCAGTCCTGCCGCGTCTTGCAAATTTTATGGGACAGGTGCGAGCCGGTAACGGTATCCACCACGCAGTATTTCTGCGCGGCCTTTTCGCTCGGCGCACGCTGGGTCGATCCCACTGGCTGGCTTTCGGCAGCAACGGGCTTGGCATCGCGTGCAACGACGGGCGATGCGGTGACGCTCAGCAAGGCGCTCGAGGCAATCAGGAAAAGGGTGGTCATGGTCGGTCCTCCGCTAGATCGGCGGGTTCCGGTGGTCGGCCCGCAACCGTGTTAGTGCATTACTCATGCCAAACACTGAAAGGACGTATTTTCAGAGACTTATCGATATTATTGAACCGGAAATGAATAGCAAAGCCCGCCAACTTTCGGGAACTCGTCCGATTTGATGGGATGGGCACGGGTCAGAAGCGCCGCGAAATCCCGACATAAAGTTCCATGTCCGGTGCCGCGCGATTGAGGCCAGCGACCGCGCCCACGTCGAATTGCAGATCCTTCCTCGCCTTCCACGCGAGTGAAGCGGATCCGAGCACTTGTGTGGTCTTTTCCTCGGGATCCTCGTCCCGTAGCACCTGACTATCCAGCGTGAAGGTCAGGTGATGCGGCAGTTTCACCCCGACACCGACGACTTCCGAATAGGCGATATGGCGACCATGGCCGCTGAGATTGACGGCGGCATCGACCTCGCTGGTGGTGACCAAGTTCACCGTTTTGCTCAGATCCAAGGTCGCGGGGACGATGACGCCCGCGCCCCAATCGCCCGCCCCCACCGGCGTGCGGCCAACCGGCATGCTGACGAAGGGCTGCACCGCAATCGACGCCCCATTGCCGTCGGGATGCAGCAGATTCGCCTTGAACCCCAGCGTCGCATCGCCAACCCGCCCGGCATTTTCGACAGCCTGCGTCGCCTTGTCGCGGGTGCGGACATGGCCATAGGGCGTCCAGCCGAATTGCGCCTCGATCGTATCGGTGAC
Source organism: Sphingomonas sp. PSPC2-2 (assembly GCF_049897725.1). Lineage (NCBI taxonomy): Bacteria > Pseudomonadati > Pseudomonadota > Alphaproteobacteria > Sphingomonadales > Sphingomonadaceae > Sphingomonas > Sphingomonas sp. PSPC2-2. The sequence goes on from NZ_JAFCWU010000001.1 coordinate 646,713, forward strand.
TCCGACGCGCACGAACGTGTCCCCCAGCAACACCGTATCGGTACGCCGATCGGGCTGATTGTCGAGCGTCCAGTCGGTGATCGCGGTTTCGACCGAGACGTGCTTCGGCGCGATCGTGCACGCAGTCGTGCCGAGGCTTGGCCGGGTCGGGCAATAGCTTCGGTCCTCGGCATGTGCCACGCCCGGCACCAGCATCGCGATGGCCGCCAATCCCCCGTAGCGTAGCGTCATGCAGCATCCTCCGCACGACCTCCGTGCGGGCCGTTGCGGGTCTAACGCAGTTCTACCCAAGTGGGTGCATGGTCGCTTGCTTTTTCACGCCCGCGATAGGCCTTGTCGACGCTCGCATCGATCAGACGGTCGGCCGCAACCGGGCTCAGCAGCAGGTGATCGATGCGGAAACCCGCGTCGCGCTGCCACGCGCCCGCCTGATAGTCCCAGAAGGTCCATACGCCCCCACCGGGATGCCGCGTGCGCAATGCATCGGTCCAGCCCTGCGCGAGCAACGCCCGAAAGCCCGCCCGGCTCTCGGGCTGCATCAACGCATCGTCCTGCATTGCCCGCACCGAATAGGTGTCGTCATCATTGGGAATGACGTTGTAGTCGCCCGCCAGCACGACCGGGGTTTCCTCCGCCAGCAAGTCGCGCGCGCGCGCTGCCAGCCGATCGATCCAGCGCAGTTTATAGTCGAATTTGGGCCCTGGCTGCGGATTGCCGTTGGGCAGATACAGCGACGCAATCGTTACCCCGTTTACCTCGGTTTCGAGATAGCGACTGTGATCATCCTCGGTCTCGCCCGCCAGCCCGCGCTGCCGTTCGATCGGGTCCTGCCCCTTGGCGAGCACGGCCACGCCGTTCCAGCTCTTCTGCCCGTGCCACACCGCGCCATATCCGGCGGCGCGAATGTCGGCCTCGGGGAAGGTCTCGTCGCTGGTCTTGAGCTCCTGCAGGCACACCACGTCTGGCTGCTGTTCGGCAAGATATTCCAACAGGCGCGGCAGGCGCGCCTTGATGCCATTGATATTGTAGGTAACGATCTTCACGCGGCAGCGCCCCTTTGTCCGGGGCGGACGTTACACCGAGAAGCTGGAACCGCAACCGCAACCCGACGCGGCATTGGGGTTGGTCACCTTGAAAGCGGCACCGCCGAGTTCCTCGACATAGTCCACCGCCGACCCGCGCACGAGATCGAGGCTGATCGAATCGACCACCAGCCGCACGCCGTCCTGCTCGGCGATCGCATCATCGGCGTCGACCGATTCGGCAAAACCGAATTTATATTGGAAGCCCGAGCAACCGCCGCCATCAACCGACAGACGCAAGATAGCGGGCTTGCCCTGTTTCGCCGCAATCGTCGCAACGCGTGCGGCAGCGGATGGGGTCAAGATGATGTCGGGGGCGAGGATAGCATCCATGCGCAAGAGATAGGCGCTCGTGCCGGGATCGGCAACCGCGCGCCGCCCAACGTTTTGCCCAATCAGTCCGCCGCAGCCGGGCCGCCCACCGCCACCGGGATCGTGTGGATCGAGCGATCCTGCGCCGCCAGCAGATAATCGGCGGTCTGCAGGAACGGCACCGGGTTCACCGCATGGCCATCGATCCGCACTTCATAATGCAGATGCGGCCCGGTCGAACGCCCGGTCGAGCCCATCAACGCGATCAACTGCCCACGATGCACGCGCGTGCCTGCCTCGACCAGGATCTTGGACAGATGGCCGTAGCGGGTCTGGATCCCCTTGCCGTGGTCGAGCTCGACCAAATTGCCATAGCCGCCCGAACGCTCAGCGCGATCGACCATACCATCGGCAGTCGCGTAGACCGGCGTACCGACCGGCCCGGGGATATCGACACCGGCATGCATTGCCGCGGTCCCGCGGAACGGATCGGAACGGATGCCGTAATTGCTGGTGAACGCCAGATGCTCGACCGGCTGCGCCGACGGGATCGCGATGACGCCATGCTCCAGCGTATCCAGCTTCTTCCACGTCATGAACAGCGAGCGAAACTGGGTGTCGGCGCGCAAATCGGCCTCTGCCGCCGCGCTATCCGCCGCTTCGAACGGGCCGCCCATGGCGGGCTGGCGCGGCATCAGGCGTTCCGGTGCCAGACCAAGGCTGCGGACATGCGCGACGGCGCGGACAAAACGCTGTTCGGCAACACGCTGCGCGCGCGCAGCGACCGCAACTTGCTGCTGCTCGACCTTCTTGAGCGGTGCGACGACATCAGCGGCCAACGCGTCGGCCTTGGGATCGATCGTCGGCGTTGGCTGCGACAGCGCGGCGACATCACCCTTGCCGGAAACGACCGCAACCAGCAGCGCCTGGCGCTGTTCGACGCGCTTGGCATGCGCCTGCGCTGCGGCCTTGATCGAGGCGACGTCGGCCTGCATCTTGCGGACGCGGACCTGCATCTGGGCGACCTTGGCTTCGGGCGACAGCGGTGCACCGACGATGCCCGTCATCGCGACCGCACCAACGGCGGCTTGCGCCACGCCATAGGCCGAGAAGCACAGCGTAACGCCGGCAACCCCCGCCATCGTGGCCTGCGCACGCGCGCCGAGGCTGAAGCGCTTCAGGTCGCGCCCATCATGAAAGATAAAGTCGCGGGTCTTGAAATAGGCCTTGAGGCGCGACACCAGCCGCACGCCAGACGCAATCGAAATTGAGTTCATGTGACCCCGGCGACCTATTTTTATGCGAATGCCGGAAAACGCCAGCGCCCGCCCCTCTATCGCCCGCATACAGCCCCCCTGCATCCGGACGGCCAGTGTGTGACGGAGTTTGTGACACTCGGGCAAGGCCTTCCGCGACAGGTCACGTTGAAGCGGCTGATCGTTGCGCCGAGTCGTTGGGCAAATCGTTAAGGCTATCCGTAAAGCCCGCGAATCGAATCGGTCACCCGAGCGCGCGAACCGCCTCGAGCACATCGACGACATGCCCAGGCACCTTCACCTTGCGCCAATCGCGCACCAGAATGCCCGCCGCATCGAACAGGAAGGTCGAGCGATCGATGCCCATATAGGTCTTGCCATACAGCTTCTTCTCGACCCACACGCCGAACGCCTGCATCGCCGCATCGCTATCGTCGGTGGCGAGCGGCACCGTCAGATCGTATTTGTCGATGAACTTCTGGTGCTTGGCCGGCGTATCCCGCGAAACGCCGAGAACGGCCGCCCCCAGCGCCTGAAATTCTGCATAATGGCTGCTGAAATCCTGCGCTTCGCGCGTGCAGCCGGATGTGTCGTCCTTGGGGTAAAAATACAGGACGAAAATCTTTCCGACATAGTCGCGCAGGTTGAGGCGCTCTCCGGTCGGGGTGGCAAGGTCAATCGCAGGAAGCGCCCCGCCTTCTTCGATGATCGTCACGGCTCCACACCTTCCACATCCGCCAGCCAGATGGCAACCTCCTGCCGGGTCGTTTCGAGCGATGCAAGAACCTCGACCCAGTCCGCCAGTCCCAGCGCGCGCGCGACCAGGCCCTGCGTCGCCGGGCGCGGCGGCTGGGCGTCGGGCGCAACCAGCCGCAGCGTGACGAGCAGCCGCGTCAGGAAATCATGCGCCGCGAGCATCTCAGACGGGGCCCGTCCTGCGGCGATCAACGCCGCGATCGCGACGCGCAAATTGGGATCGAGGCCAAGGCCGGTCTCAAGTTGCATCATATGGACCGCGAATTCGAGGTCGACCAAGCCGCCGGGCAGCAGCTTTGCATCGAGCGGTCCGAGCGGCGGTTTATGCGCCGCCATTTCGGCGCGCATCGCGATCGCGTCGGCCACAACGTTGCGCACGGGACGATCGCCGCGCAGCACGTCCCCGATCACCGTGTCGACGGCGGCGCGCGCGGCGGGCGATCCGAACACCGGCCGCGCCCGCGCCAGCGCCATATGCTCCCACGTCCACGCGCTTTCGCGCTGATAGCGTGCAAAACCTTCCAACGAGACGCTGAGCGGACCCTGCGTGCCCGATGGCCGCAAGCGGGTATCAATCTCGTAGAGCGGCCCCAAGGCGGTCGGCACCGAAAGCGCGGCGCTGATGCGCTGCGCAAGACGGTTGTAATAGAGCACCGCACCGAGCGGCTTGGGTCCGTCGGATTCGGCGAGATGATCGCCGGTGAAGAGATAGATGAGATCAAGGTCAGAGGCATGGGTCAGCGCCCCCCCGCCCATCCGCCCAAGCGCCAGAATGATCAGCTCGCTGCCGGGCACAGTGCCATGGCTGCCCGAAAACTCGGTGATCGTCGCCTCGGCCAGCACCCCGATCGCCGCCTCCGCCACACGGGCATAGCCCGCCGAAACCGCGAGCGGATCCGACGCACCCGACACGATTTGCGTGCCCAGGGCGAAGCGCTTTTCGCCGACGACGCGCCGCACATGATCGAGCCGTGCCTGATAATCCGCCCCCGCCGCCATTTCGCAGGCGAGCGTCGCCGTATCGGCCACCGGATCGAGTGCGGTTGCGTCGATCAGTCCGTCGAACAGTTCCGGCCGTCGCGCCAATTCTTCGGCCAGCGTCTCGGCGTGGCTGAGAATCAACCCCAGCAACCGCGCCAGTGCAGGCCGTGCCTCCAGCAACCGGAAGAAATTGACCGCGCTCGACAGCCGCGCCAGCATCCGGTCCAGCCGAACGATCGCGCCTTGCGGGTCGGGGGCCTTGCCCAGCGCGGCAACCAGGCCGGGCAAAACCGCCTCGAGCGCCGACCGCGCCGCAGGGCTGCGCAAAGCGGGATAGGTGCCGCTCCGCCACTGCTCAATGCGTTGCGTTGCCACATCGCCATCACCGAAACCGGCCTGGCTGAGCTGCGCCAAAAGGTGGTCCCGGTCGAAAGACAAAGCGTCGCCGTCTTCGGGATCCAGCGCATCATAGCTTGCCGCAGTCGCCAGAACATGCGGCCGCAACAGGTCCAGAAGGGCGTTCGCGTCCTCGAGTCCGTGCAACTTCGCGACGCCATCGAGCGCTGCGCCCGTCGGCAAATGGTGCGTCTGGCGATCGTCGATCATTTGCACGCGATGTTCGATCGTGCGAAACAGCGTGTAGGCGCGCACCAGCGCCGCCGCTTCCGCAGCATCCACCCAGCCCGCCGCCGCCAGCGCCCCCAATGCATCCCGCGTTGCCGGAACGCGCAGCGCCGGATCGCGCCCGCCGTGGATCAATTGATGAATTTGCGCGAAGAATTCGACCTCGCGAATACCGCCGCGTCCGCGCTTGAGGTCAAAGCCCGGGCCGAACGCTTGCCCGCGCGCATGATGATCGCGGATTCGGCGCGAAATGCCGCGGATTTCGCCGATCGCGCCGAAATCGAGCGCACGCCGCCATACGAACGGCTTAACCGCTTCGAGAAAACGGGTCCCCAGTGCGATGTCACCTGCTGCCGCCCGCGCCCGGATAAAGGCCGCGCGCTCCCACGGCAGTGCCAACGATTCGTAATAGGAAAGCGCCGCATCGACCGACAAAGCGATCGGCGTCACCTCCGGCGACGGGCGCAGGCGCAAATCGACGCGCAGGACATAGCCATCGCCGTCCCGCGCCTGAAGGATCTCGACCACCCGCTTGCCGATCCGAACGGCCGCTTCTTCCGGCGCTTCGCGGGGCCGGCACGGCAGCGTTGCCGGGTCAAACAGCAGGATCGGATCGATGTCGGACGAATAATTCAGTTCCCGGCTGCCCTGCTTGCCCAATGCGATCGCGGTGAAGCCCTGCAGGGGGGCGTCCGGCGTGCGCTCCGCAATCGCGGTGACAATCGCGGAATCGAGCGCTCGATCGGCAAAATCGGACAGGGCGTGTGTCACCGCCGTCAAATCGTCGCATCCGGCGAGATCGCCGATCGCCACGCGCAGCGCGAGCCGCCGCCGCTCGAGCCGTAGGCGTCGTGGCGTCGGCATGTCGGCGAGATCGCGCGCCAGGCTATGAAGCTCGGGCAGGACGCCATTTTCCAGCATCGCCGCCATCTCCGGCTCGCGCTGCAACAGCATGCTCAAAAACGACGACCATTGTCGCGCGCGGGCAACAGCATCGATGATACGCGGGTCGAAAAGCATGTCTTTCCCGTATCGCGATGATTTCAGGCCGATATGGCACAATGGGCGAGCAACAAAAGGCGTCTTCGTCCGTTATTGACATATGTCAATGTGCGATGCCCCTTATACGCGGAACTCGAGCGATATGCTTTACGTCGTTGCAGCACCATCGCGCTCCGACGCGCTGAGGGTAACCCTCCACACCGCATACACCACGCCTGATGCAGACGACTCCTTTGCGGACTTGCTACAGGCGCTGGATCGTGTGCCGATTACCAGGCAAATCGCGAGATAACGATCTCAGCCGCGATCGCGGCTGAGATCGTCGACTTCGCCCATAATGGTGTCCAGGGCGGACATGCCGGGCTCATTGGAGTGTGTGCGGCGCGATGCCAGCGTATTGTCGTTCATGACGGCTTCCAGCGCGACCCGGCCTCGCGCGACGCGGCTCTTGATCGTCCCGACGGCGACCCCGCAAATCTCGGCGGCCTCCTCATAGGCAAAGCCACCCGCACCAACCAGAATCAGCGCTTCCCGCTGTGGCTGCGGCAAATGCAGCAATGCACGCTGCATATCGCCCAACTCGACATGCTTATCCTGGCTCGCCGGCGCGGCAAGGATACGATCCGCCACCAAATCGTCCCACTCGCCTTTGAAGCGCGCGCGGCGCATCTGGCTGAGATAGAGATTGCGCAGGATGATGAAGGTCCACGCCCGCATGTTAGTGCCGGCCTGAAAGCGCAACCGCGCCGCCCACGCCTTCATCAACGTTTCCTGGACGAGATCATCTGCCAGATCGCGATTGCCGGAAAGCGAGCGCCCGAAAGCACGCAGATGAGGTATGACCTGCGCCAACTGAGTTTTGAACTCGGCGTCGGAAAGCGAAACGTGCTCGACGACCTCGGGCGCTGCCTCGTCTTCTTCCTGGTCAATCGCGTCGGTCATGAAATATAGTCTCGCGTAGCGGAACACAGATGGGCCCGACGGACGCCGAAGTCCATCACGCCTGCGGCATCGAAAAATTCAGCGGTAGAGAAACAGCAGCGCAGCAAACACCACCACAACCAGCGTCAACGAGATCGCGAGGACGTAACGCGTAACGTGCGGAGTCGCCCCGGCACGTGCATCTTGGCCGCTCAGTTCGATTTTCTCGTCGTCCGCCATAAGCGCCCCCGTGTCGTTGTGGCTCCGTATCGTATGGAACCCAACCCACGGGGGCACGAATCGGTTCCCTTAAGCGGCGGGAACGGTTGCCTGGTCGAAGAACAGAGCTTGCGCAATCGCCGCTTTCACGGTCGAGCGCTGGAAGGGCTTGGTGATCAGGAAGGTCGGCTCGGGGCGCTCGCCCGTCAACAACCGTTCCGGGAAAGCCGTGATGAAGATGACCGGCACTTCGAATTCGGCAAGGATATCCTTGACCGCGTCGATGCCGGAACTGTCGTCGGCCAACTGGATGTCGGCCAGCACCAAGCCGGGACGGTCCTCCATCGCCAGTGCAACGGCCTCGTCGCGCGTGACTGCGACACCGGTCACTTCATGGCCGAGATCGCGAACGATCGTTTCGATATCCATCGCAATGATCGGCTCATCTTCGATGATCAGCACCCGCGCGCGCGTCTGCTTTTCGATCTCGCTCAGCGCCTCGGCGACCAGCGCTTCAACCTCGCTGGTGTCGACATCGATCAGATAGGCTGCATCCTCGGGCGTGAAGCCCTCCATCGCGGTGAGCAACAGGGCCTGGCGCGATAGCGGGGTCATCCGGGCGAGGCGTGCCCGCGCGATCGCTTCCTGACCGTCACCGTCCGCCGCGCTCATATTTTCCGGGCTCTCGTCGTAATTGGTCGAGTTCCAGATGGCGTGGAACATCCGATACAGGCCCAGCCGCGGGTCAACCTCACGCGGGAACTCTTCGGGTGCGGCGACGATCGCCTCAAGCGTGGCGCGCACATAACGATCGCCGTGCGATTGGCTGCCCGTCAGGGCACGCGCGTAGCGGCGCAGGAACGGAAGATGGGGGGCAAGTTGCTGTCCTAGCGACATGACTGTCGGAGTCTCCCTGAGATAATCTCGAAGGGCCTTGTGGAAGCGGCCCCCCGCATATGCAACGCGTTTTGTTGCTCCGATGGCATCGGAGTTAATTCGCATTGGGCATGGAACCAACGACGCGCAATTTGGTTTCATGGGGGAACTCGGAGCGATGCAATCTGTTTTTACGGGTTCACCGTATCATATGGTTCAAGCCGGATTGTTACGGCCGCATTTTAACACTATCCGGCATGTCCGGGTTTTCAGGGGGACGGCATTGCGTTCGGGCGACGAATCTTCAAAGAAGCCGGGTGCGGCACGCGCGGCCGATACCGGCGCGAAGGTTCAAAGCAAGGACCGCGATATGGGCGCGGCCTTGCGCACCGTCTATCAGCGCACGGTGGAGGAAGCGATTCCGCCCGAAATGCTGGATCTTTTAGGAAAATTGGACTGATTTCCCGATGACGGATATCGCCGGGGACCCCGCCCCCGCGCGTCCGGGAAGCGGTCTGGTCGATCGCATCCCGACAGGTGCGAAAATTTTTCTGATTCTCAGCGCCGCGCTTCTGCCACTGGCGATCATCGCCTTCTTTGCAACATTGCGCACGGCGGAACTCGCCGATGAGGCAACGCAGGCCCAGCTGCGCGTCACGACAACCGAAAGCGCCCGCAAGCTCGCCATCGAGTTGGTCGGGGATATGACCGCGCTGCGTGTGTCCCTCAACGCATTGGAGGCAGATCCGGGAGACGCTCCGAGTTGCGCCCGGGCGCAGGGCGTATTCGCGCCGCAAATCGCTGCGGGCACGCGTTTCATGATTATGGATGCCCGCAGTCGCCTGATCTGCGGCGAGCAACTGCCGGTGGCACCCTGGCCTACCGCAGCCGGTGCCGAAAAGACCATCGCGGCACGGATATACCCGGGTCGGGGGCTGACGCTTGCCACAACGAGCGCGTCGGGACGAACCCGCGCCGCCGCCTTTTTTCCCGTCGATGTTCTCGCGGCAACCGCCGCCCCGAGCGGCTATGCCATGCCTTATGAAGCGCGTCTGGTGCTCGGAACCGATGCGCTCATACTCTCCGACCTGCCACGACAAGCCCCCCTGGAACGCCGCGCGGGCCTGAGCATGGGGATTGGGCTTGGAGAAATCGCGCTTACCACGCGCATGCGCAGCGCCCCGATCACTTCACCCGTTCTGGTCTCGCTCATCCTGCCCATCATCATGTGGGCGGCCGCAGCCGGCATTGGCTGGTTTGTGGTCGATCGCCTGCTGATCCGGTCGCTGCGACAGTTGCGTTCCCGCGTAGCCAATTTTGTGCCAGGCGAAGAAATCGATCCGGGCGCAATGCACGCGCTCCCGGCACAGGAAATTCGTGAATTGGGGGAAACCTTTCGGGCGATCAGCCGGACGGTTGCCGAACATGAAGCCGGGCTGGCCGAAGGGCTGGTGCGCCAGACAAAGCTGACCCGCGAAGTCCATCATCGCGTCAAAAACAATCTTCAGGTCATTTCCAGCCTGATAAACTTCCACGCCCGGGCAGCACGGAGCGCAGAGGCAACGCAGGCTTACGCATCGATCCAGCGTCGAGTAGATGCGCTCGCCGTGGTCCACCGCAACCATTTTGCCGAGCTTGAGGAAAATCGCGGACTTTCGCTACGCTCGGTCATTGGCGAACTCGCCTCCAATATCCGCGCGACCGCGCCGGACGATTCGCCGATCGGCGTTACGCTCGACATTGCGCCCTATCTGGCGAATCAGGATGTCGCGATTGCGATCGCTTTCCTGCTGACCGAGATCGTCGAATTGGCGATGACGGTCAGCCCGACGGCACAAGTTCGCATTTCCATCGGTGCCGCCCCCACCGACGATCGCGCCATATTGAGGGTCAACTCTCCAGCTCTGGTCGACGATGACAGAATGCGGGCATTGGTCGCCGAACGTTACGGCCGGGTGATCGAAGGGCTCGCGCGCCAATTGCGGTCGAAGCTTCACTACGATCCACTGGTCGGCGCTTATGAGATCGCCGTTGCAGTAACCGGGCGCGATTGAATTTCGCGCCATAAAAAACGCCGAGGTCAAATTTTTTCGGAACCGAAGCGCGCGAGGCCCGTTTTCAGGTTCGGATAGCGACTTTATGCCCCCCCGCTCTCGCTATCCAAGACACGGGCCTGGCCGCGCTTCCCCTCCCCCCCCGGTAGCGCGTCCAGGCCCAAGCTTTTTCATCCGTTGCGCCTGACCGCGCGCGTTATCTCGACGAGGCGGAACCAAGCGTATCGCCAAACATTGGGAGCGAGGCATCCGGGCTATCCCGGACAGTCTTCAGGAGAGTATCATGCGCAAGATCACCACGATCGCTATCGCCGCTACCGCGTTGCTGCTGGGCGCGTGCAACACCGTCGAAGGCGTCGGCAAGGATGTGAAATCGGCAGGCGACACCGTCGCCAAAACGGCCGACAGCGCCAAATAAGCCTTTACCGACCGATCGAAGGCCGTCTCGATGATGCGGGGCGGCCTTTTGCTTGTCAGCTTTCGACCAATTCCGTCGCCGCCTCTTTGCCGCGCCGCCGCTCGGTAAACCAGATCGCGATCAGCGCGAGCTCGTACAGTGCGACCAGCGGGATCGCGAGGATGATCATCGAACCGGCATCGGGCGGGGCCAACACCAGCGCCACCGCGAAGCAGCCGACGATCGCGTAGCGCCGCCCACTGACCAATTGCTTGCGCGTCACCAGCCCGGCGCGCTCGACCAGCATCAGCAGGATCGGCAACAGGAAAGCCAGCCCGAAGGCAAACAGAAACTGCATCACGAAATCGAGATAGGACGCAACCGAGGTCAGCGCCTCCTGCTCGACGCCACCCAGATTGCCCTGGAAGCTCAAGAAAAAATGCAGCGCCGAGGGGATGGCAACAAAATACGCCATCGACGCACCAAGGATAAACAGCACCGGCGTGGCGAACAGAAACGGCAGGAGCGCACGCTTTTCCTTGCGGTAGAGCCCCGGCGCGACAAAACCCCACAGTTGGTTCGCAATGACCGGGAACGAGATCATGATCGCGGCGAACAATGCCACCTTCAACTGCACAAAAAAGCCGTCGAACACGCCGATCGTCACGATCCGTTTCTGCCCGGCCGCGAGCAGCGGATGCACCAGCACCGTGAATATTTCGCGCGAGTAGATATAGGTGCCGATCAACGCGACCAGCACCGATACGATGCAGAAGAACAGCCGACGGCGCAGCTCGATCAAATGATCGAGCAGCGGCGCCCGGCTCGCTTCGAGGTCATCGATCGGAGCGTTCACGGATGCGCCTTGGGCTCGGCATCGCCCGGCAATGCGACCGGCGGGGCACCATGCACATTTGGCGGCGCTACCATCACCGGCGGCGCATCTCCGTCATGGGCGTCGTGCGGCAGGGCGGCGGGCGTATCGGCCATCGGTAGCATCTGGACGGGCTCGGGCGGGTGCTCGCGCATGATCCGCGCGTTTTCGGCCGCCCATTTCTTTTCCATTTCCTGCAACTCGGCCTCGCGCACCATGTTGTCGAAGCCTGAGCGAAACTGATTGGCGACGCCGCGCACACGCCCGACCCATTGCCCGGCAATCCGCATCGCCTTGGGCAAATCCTTGGGCGGGATGACGAGCAAGGCCACGACCCCGAGCAGGATCACCTCGGAGGATGCGACATCGAACATGGCAGCGGAGCGCTAAATCAGATTTCGGTTTCGCGAATGCGATTGCCATCGCGGTCGAACACCGGTTCCGCCGCCTTCTTGGCTTCGATCCGGCTTGGTTCGCGCACAGGCTCGTCGTCTTCAGCCATACCCTTCTTGAACGACTTGATGCCCTTGGCGACGTCGCCCATCATGTTCGAGAACCGGCCACCACCCAGGACGAGGATCGCGATCCCGCCGAAGATCAGCCAGTGTACAAAACTCAAACCACCCATGATCGATCTCCTGAATTCCCTCCTATCTAGTCCTCCTCGTCGGAAACTTCCACCTCTCCCATGGTATCGACCCGTTCGAAGGCGAGATCGACCGGATCGAGCAGGCCCGCCGCGCGCAAATCGTCGATCCCAGGCAAGTCGCGCCTGCTGGCGAGACCGAAATGCGCCAGGAAGCCCGGTGTGGTTGCGTACAGCAACGGTCGCCCCGGCACCTCGCGCCGCCCGGCGGGCCGAATCCAGCCCGCCTCCATCAACACGTCCAGCGTACCCTTGGAAATCGCGACCCCGCGAATGGCCTCGATCTCGGCGCGAGTCGTCGGCTCGTGATAGGCGATGATCGCCAGCGTCTCGATCCCCGCGCGGCTGAGCTTGCGCGGTTCCTCATGCGTGCGGCGCAGCAAATGCGCCATGTCGGCGGCGGTCTGGAAATGCCAGCGGTCGCCGCGCTGCACCAGTTCGATGCCGCGCCCGGCATAATCAGCTTGAAGGGTGCGGAGCGCGGCGCGCACCTCCACACCCTCCAGATGCGTACGGATCGCATCGACGGTCATCGGCTCGGTCGCTGCGAACAGCACCGCCTCCACCGCGCGGACCAGCGGATCGGGCGCGCTCATGCCAAGGCCCGGATGTAGAGCGGCGCAAAGGGCGATTGCTGGCGCAGTTCAATCCTGCCCTGCTTGGCCAGTTCCAGCGCGGCGAGAAAGCTGGAGGCGAGCGCCGATTTGCGAAAGGCACCATTCGCTTGCTCGGGTAGAAAGCTTTCGATCGTCGCCCAATCGATTTGCGTGCCGACCAGCGCCGACACCCGCTCCAGCGCCGTCTCCAACGTCATCACCGCGCGATGCGCCACGACATGCAGCACCGGGCGTGTGCGCGCGCTGATGACGCCATACGCCGCGATCAGATCGTAGATTTCGGCCTGCCACAGCGCCTTGCGCTGCGTCCGCAAGCCCTCCGGCGCGCCCCGCAAAAACACGTCGCGCCCGACCCGATCGCGCGCCACCAGCCGAGCGCCGGCCTCGCGCATTGCGCTCAGGCGCTCGAGCCGCAGGTGCAACCGCAGCGCCAGTTCCTCGGGCGACGGCTCGATTTCGGGGTCGCGTGGCAGCAGCAGGCCCGATTTCAGATAGGCAAGCCACGCCGCCATCACCAGATAGTCGGCGGCGAGCTCCAACTTGATCGCGCGCGCCTCCTCGACGAAGCGCAGATATTGGTCGACCAGCGCCAGGATCGAAATCGCCTTCAGATCCACCTTCTGATTGCGCGCAAGCGCCAGCAGCAGGTCGAGCGGGCCTTCCCACCCCTCCAAATCCAGCGTGAGCGTTTCTGGTTCGTCGGTCACAAACGAAGCCTAGCAAATCCTCCCCATGCCGGGGAGGATTTTAAGTGAGCGCTAAGAGGGCGTCGCGTTTGGCGATCAACGCTGCCACATCGCCCTCGGCACGCACACCCGCCACCGTCGCCATCGCGCGATCGAGCCGCGCGCTCGACACTGGCGACATCTCGTCCAGCCGGTCGACGATCGCCTCCATTTCGTCCATCCGCCCCCAACAATCGAGCACCAGATCACACCCGGCGGCAATCGCCCCCGCCGCTTTGTCGGCCGCCGTGCCCGATAGCGCCTTCATATCGATGTCATCGGTCATCAACAGTCCGTCAAAACCGATCCGCTGCCGGATGATCTGCTCGACCACCACCGGGGAAAGCGTCGCCGGGTGGGCGGCGTCCCAGGCTTCGAACACGATATGCGAGGTCATCCCCATCGGCGCGTCGTTGAGCCGTGCGAACGGCTCCAGATCGACCTCCAATTCGGCATCGGAGGCGGTGACGGTCGGCAGATGGTAATGCGTATCGAGCTTCGCGCGGCCATGCCCGGGCATATGCTTGACCACCCCGACCACGCCGCCACGCTGCAACCCCTGCAGGATCGCCCGGCCCAAAGCGGCAACGCGCATCGGTTCCGACCCAAGCGCACGGATCGTGATCGCCTCGGTCGTGTCGGGCTGCACCACGTCGAGCAGCGGCAGGCAATCGACGTTGATGCCAACTTCAGCCAGCATCAAAGCGATCGCCTCGGCATTGGCGCTTGCCGCCTCGATCGCGGAGATGGGCGCAATGTCGTACAGCGCATCGAACGCGGGGCCCGCCGGGAAGCTCGGCCATTCGGGCGGCCCCATCCGTGCGACGCGGCCGCCCTCCTGATCGATCAGGATCGGTACGTCGTCGCGCCCCGACAGGTCGCGCAGACTATCGGTCAGCGCCCGCACTTGCGCGCGACTCTCGATATTGCGTTTGAACAGAATATACCCGGCGGGGTTAGCACTCGCGAAGAAGGCGCGCTCGGCGGGGGTCAGGGCAAGGCCGGAAAGGCCGAAGATGACGGGCTTCATACCCGCTGCCTACAAGCCCGACGCCAGCCTGAGTAGTCTATACCGCCGACGACCGACCAAAAAGCCGAACGGCGCGCCTCAATCGTGCGGTACGAAGCACGCCTGTCCCGCCGCAGCCAGCTTGCCGCACAGGCTGCTGGCCTGCCCCGCGCTGCCCGCATTCACGCGCAAGCGGTACACCGTCTTGCCGTTCACCTGTGCCGCCTGCACCGATTTCCCAAGCGGCGCGAGATAGCCGTAGGTCTTGGAGATCTTGGTCCAGGCCGAATTTGCCTCGGCTTCGTCCGGGAAGGAGCCGAGCTGGACTAGCGCGCCGCCCGATGGCGCGCCCTTGGCACCTGGAATCGCCGTCACGGCCTTGTCCGATCCGGTAGCAACCGGGGTCGGCGCGACCTTCTTGCCCTCGACCGGCTTCTCCGGCAGCGCCTTCATGTCGATCGACGCATTCGCGGTCCCGGCACCATTGCTGGTGGCGATCGCGGTATCGCCCTCGCCTTCGACCTTCAAACCACCGGGATCGTCCGGCTTGACCTTATAGTCGCCCGCCTGGGCGGTGATCAGCGCGCCATTGCCGTCCACGCTCTGGTGCTTCTTGTAATATTGGTAGCCCAGGATGGCCGCCGCAACGATCGCCAGCGCGATCACGACCAGCACGATGATCCGTCCGATCGACGGACCATCGTCATAAGCGTCTTCAACCGTCTCCAGCCACGGGAGCCGATCCTCATCGCGGACATCGAATTCGCCGGTCGCCATCAGTTCATCTCCTGGACCGCCTGGACCCCCATGATCCCCAACCCATTGCGGATAATCTGCCCGATCGCGTCGGCCAAGAAAAGCCGTGCACATGTCATGGCGGGATTGTCCGGCAACAGGAAACGGCGGTCGGGCCGGTCGTTTCCGACATTCCACAAAGCGTGAAGCGATGCCGCCAAGTCATAGAGATAGAAGGCAATCCGGTGCGGTTCGCGCGCCGCCGCTGCGGTGTCGACGATGCGCGGGAACTGGGCGGCGAACTTCACCAGCGCCAGGTCTTCCGTATCAAGTTGGGACAGATCGACCGAATCGCACACGATCCCTGCTTCCGCCGCCCGCCGGTGCAGCGACGCGACACGGGCGTGCGCATAATTGACGTAGAACACCGGATTGTCCTTCGACGCCTCGACTACCTTGGCGAAATCGAAGTCCATCTGCGCATCGGCCTTGCGCGTCAGCATGGTGAAGCGGACGACATCCTTGCCGACTTCGCGCACGACATCGGCCAGCGTGACGAAATTGCCCGCGCGCTTCGACATTTTGATCGGCTCGCCATTCCGCATCAGTCGCACCATCTGGACGAGCTTGACGTCGAAGCGGGTCTTGCCCCCGGTCAGCGCCTGCACGGCCGCGACGATGCGCTTGACCGTACCGGCATGGTCGGCACCCCAAATGTCGATCAGCGCGTCGGCGGTCTGCGCCTTTTGATAATGATAAGCGAGATCGGCACCGAAATAGGTCCATTGCCCATTCGACTTCTTGATCGGCCGGTCCTGATCGTCGCCAAATTGCGTCGAGCGGAACAGCGGCAGCACGACCGGCTCCCAATCTTCCAATTCCTGGCCCTTGGGCGCTTCGAGCAGGCCGTCATAGATCAACCCACGCGCGCGCAAATCGTGCTCGGCCGCCTCGGGCTTGCCCTCGGCCTGCAATTCCGCCTCGGACGAAAATAGGTCGTGATGGATGCCGAGCAGCGCCAGATCGGCCTTTATCAGTTCCAGCATCGCCGCGACGGCGCGCGTGCGGAACAGCACCAGCCATTCGCCCTCGGGCTTGCCGACATACGCATCGCCAAATTCGGCAGCCAGCGCTTGCCCCACCGGAATCAAATAATCGCCCGGATACAGGCCCTCGGGGATCTCGATCGTCTCGCCCAGTGCCTCCAGATACCGCATATGGACCGAGCGCGCGAGCACATCGACCTGCCCACCGGCATCGTTGACATAATATTCGCGGATTACCTTGTGCCCGGAAAATTCGAGCAGATTGGCCAGCGCATCGCCCACCACCGCGCCACGGCAATGCCCCATATGCATTGGCCCGGTTGGGTTGGCCGAGACATATTCGACGTTCACCGTGATGCCAGCACCGCGCGAGGAACGCCCGTAATCGTCGCCCGCATCGCGGATCGCGGACAATTCGGCGCGCCACGTATCGTCGGTCAGCGTCATGTTGATGAAGCCAGGGCCCGCCACGGCGACGCTCGCCACTTCGTCGAGCCCCTCCAGTTTCGCGGCGATCTTCTCGGCCAGCGCGCGCGGATTGGTGGCGGCGGGCTTGGCCAGCACCATCGCGGCGTTGGTCGCAAGATCGCCATGCGAAACATCGCGCGGCGGCTCTACCGTCACGTTGGCGCGGCTGAGCCCGCTCGGCAGATCACCGCTGGCTTCAAGGGCATCGAGCACCGCATCGATATGCGCGGCGAAACGGGTGTACAGGGTCATGGCAGGTCCGGTCATGTAAGCGAGCGCGGCCCTTAGCCGAGTTCGCCCCACTGGGCAAAACATGGCTGGCGGGCGCTCTGCATTCGCGCGGCGCAAGGCAACCCTCGTGATTTCGATTTCCCAAGGCAGCACATGGCGTTATGCTGGCTTTCGTCTTGGAATGGTGTTGTGTTTTTCTTCCAATTTCCGCGATGATAAGCGCCCCCGAGTTCTGCCCCGAGGCCTGCCATGCGAGTGTTCCGATTGCTCCCGCCGGTGCTGGCGTTGTTGGTGCCGGTTCCCGCCATGGCGGAGTGCCAGGCCAGCAAAATCGTCGAATTCCCCGTCACCATGACGGGGGCAGAGCCGCAACTGGCGGCCAAGTTCGGTAGCAAAGAAGCGCGCTTCATTCTCGACAGCGGAGCCTTCTACAGCACCATTTCCGCAGCCAGCGCGGCGGAGTTCGGTCTGCGCGTCACCCCCGCCCCCCCGTGGTTCCGTCTCAAGGGCATTGGCGGGGATGCCTCGGTCGGCGTCGCCGTCACCAAGGACTTTTCGCTTGCCGGCGTCGCGATCCCAAAAATCGACTTCGTCGTCGGCGGCAGCGACACCGGCACGGCAGGCTTGATCGGGCAGAACATTCTTGGCCTCGCCGATGTCGAATACGATTTGCCGCATGGCGTGGTCCGCCTGATCAAGACGCAGGGATGCCGCGCCAGCAATCTCGCTTATTGGGCAGGTACCAAGCCGGTAACGATCGTGTCGCTGGAAGCAGGGCAAGACACCAGATTCAAGCCGCATACGGTCGGCACCGTTTTGCTCAATGGGGTGAAAGTGCGCGCGATGTTCGACAGCGGTGCGCAAAGTTCGATGTTGTCGCTCGCGATGGCGAAACGTCTCGGCATTACCCCCGAAACGCCCGGCGTGGTGTCGGTGGGGCCCAGTCACGGCCTCGGCCAACACCGCGTTCCGACCTGGCGGGCGACGTTCGACACGATCGATATTGGCGGCGAAGCGATCCGTCATCCCCAAATCCGGATCGGTCAACTGGAGCTTGGCAATGCCGACATGCTGATCGGTGTCGACTTCTTCCTTACCCACCGCATGTTCGTTTCCAACGCGCTGCGTCAGCTCTTCATCACCTATGAGGGTGGCCCCGTTTTCGGGCTCTCGCCCAAGACCGTCTTTTCCGCCGATGGCACCGCCCTCGACTTGACCAACAAGGCCGCCGAACCGACCACCGCCGAAGGATATAGTCGACGCGGTGCGGTCTACGCGTCCAATCGACATTTGCCCGAGGCGCTGGCGGATTTCGACAAGGCCTGCGCATTGGCACCGACCGAGCCCCGGTATTTTTACCAGCGCGCGCTGGCGCATCTTGCGAGCCAGCACTTCGACCCGGGGATGGCCGATCTCGACCAAACGATCGCGCTCGACCCGGCGATGGCAGACGCCCGTCTGACACGCGCTTCGCTGCGGATACGGCGCGGCAACCGCGCGGGTGCCGCCGACGATGTCCAGGCCGCCGATGCTGCGCTTCCACCATCGTCGGAGAAACGGCTCACCGTGGCCAGTCTGTCTAACGATCTCGATCGTCCTGAGGACGCGCTGCGCAATTACGATCTGTGGCTAAAGAGCCATCCGGAAGACAGCGCCCGCAGCAGCGCCTTCAACGGCCGCTGCTGGGCCCGCGGACTGCTCAACCGCGAGCTCGACAAGGCGCTGTCCGACTGCAATGCGGCGATCAAGGCCGATCCGAAGCGCTCGACCTTTCTCGACAGTCGCGCGCTGGTGCGGCTGCGGCGTGGCGAGCTGGGTCAGGCCTTGGCGGATTATGACGCAGCCCTGGCGCTCGCACCACGCACCGCCTGGTCGCTCTACATGCGCGGGGTGACCCATAAGCGGATGGGCAACGCCGCCCAGGCAGCGGCAGATCGCGCGGCCGCGCTCAACATCAATCCGAAGGTTGCAGAGCGGGCGCGCAAGATCGGCTTCGAGGAATAAGCGGAGTGCCCGCGCTACACCTGCATCATCGCGCCTGCCATACGCAGGAAGGCTTGCTGCATCTGGGTGCCGAGCGCTTTTTCGACGCGGGCCTCCGCCATCGCCCGGCTCATCGCCTCCACCCATTGCGCCGCGGTTTCGGCGGTGATTCCCATCGCGCGGTGCATCGACATGATGCAGGTGCCCGGCCGCGCCTCGAACCAGTCGCGCGGCCCGCCAAGCCAGGCGGAGAGAAACTGGGTCAGCGACACGCGTACCGGGAACAGATCCTCTGCATGCATCGCCCGCAAGGCGGCGTAGCGCGGATCGTCCTGCATCAGATCGTAGAAGCGCTCGACGACCGCGCGCACGCCCTCGGTCCCGCCAATCCGCGCGAACAACGAGGGGGCGGTCGTTTCGGCAGTGGCGGTCATCTTAACGTCTCCGGTCGGCATTGGGGTATCACTGCTGCATCAGCCGCCGCGTGATCGCCGTCCGCACCATCGGCAACCGTGCGGCCGCACGCAGCACAAGCGGACGCGCCATCCGGGCGATCGGCCGATCGTCCGTATAGAGGCGTACCAACAGGTTGGTAGAGGCATAGAGCGGTGCGCTCGCCAGCCGATGGGCCGCCTCATAGCGCCGCAGCAGCACGTTTCCGGCGATGTCATGTCCGCCCTGCGCGGCCTGCGCGATCAACTCGGCGAGTTTCGCAGCACCCTGCAACCCGAGATTGAAGCCATGCGCGGTGACCGGATGCATGCCGACCGCCGCATCCCCGACCAAGGCGGCACGTCGGGTGACGAAGCGGTGCGCATAGGTTGTCGTCAACGGATAGACATGCGGCCCGTCAAGCACCTGCATCGGCCCCAGCCGCGCCCGGAAACGCCGCGTCAATTCCGCACTCAGCGCGGGACGATCCAGCGCCGCCAGCGCATCGATCTCAGGCGAAGGCAGGGTCAGCACCGCCGACGACAAGCGACCGTCGGAAAGCGGCAGCATGGCGATCGTCTGGCCATGCCCGAACCATTCGGTGGCGACGCCGCGATGCACCGCTGCGTGGGCGACACGCGCGACCAGCATCGATCGACCGAGCGGATTGATCTGCGCGCCAATTTCCAATTGCCGCCGCACGAACGAAAATCGCGAATCCGCGCCGACCACCAACTGCGCCGACAGCGTGCGCCCGTCGTCCAGCGTCACCGACGCGCAATTCATGTCGGTCCGGACGCTGCGGATCGACGCACCCGCCAGCAAGGTCAGGCCGTCCTGCCCTTCGATCGCGTCATAAAGCGCGCGCCGGATATGATGGTTGGACACGAGCGAGCCGAGCCGGTCGCCGACATTCGGTCCCGCAAAGGACAAAGCAAAGGAGCGCCCGCCGTTGAGCACCCGCGCCTCGCATAGCGGGGAGATTTGCGCCGGATCCAGGCGCTGCCATGCACCGAGCCGCTGCAACGTCGCCACCGACCGCTGGGTCAACGCAATCTCCCGGCCGTCGCACGGCGGAGCGGACAGCGTCGCGACCGGAGCCTGATCAAGGATGCCGATCCGCAGGCGCGAACCGGCCAGCGCACGCACGAGCGCAAGCCCGGCAGGGCCGGCACCGACAATGAGGATATCATAAGGCTGCGGAATGGTCATTGTGCGGCTTTCGCCCGGCAGCAGCCGACGCGCCTTGCGCGAGATCAAGCGCGCGCGAAAATCACACCAGCCCGCGCACCGCCGCGACCCGCTTGGTTTCCGGGAACAGCGCGGCCATCGTCCGCGCCGGGTCGACCCCGAAATGCCCCGCGACTGCGCCGCCGATAAACGCGTCGAGCTGCATCGTCGGCTTCAAGTCGCGCGCTTCGAACAGGGCTGCGGGACGCAGCCCCGGCCAATCCGCCAGCACCCGGCCACCGCGCACCCCGCCGCCGATCAGCATTGCTGCGGTGCCCGTCCCGTGATCGGTGCCGCCAGTGCCGTTGATCGCCACCGTCCGGCCGAATTCGGTCGCCACCAGCACCATCGTGTCGTTCCACAGCGGCCCCAGCCCGGTTTGCAGGGCGGCAATCATCGCGTCGAGGCCCTTGAGCTGCCCCGCCAGGCGCTGGCGCTGCTGGGTATGGGTATCCCACCCCCCAGTTTCGATCATCGCGATGCGCGCGCCGTCGGCGGGGGCGAGCAAGCGCGCGGCCAGCGCCCCCGTCGCCGCGGCATTGGCCCCGCCGCCACCTGCGAGATCGCTGGTCAATTGCCGCGTGTTCATCGCTTCGCTCCACAAAGCGTGGAGCTGGCTGTCGCCCTGATACAGCATCGTCACGCGCTGCATCAGGTCGTCCGAGGCCTGTGGCAGGCCGGATGGCGCATATGAGGACACGTCATGGCGTCCGCGCAGCGCCAGCGGCACCGTCGCCGACACCGCAATCGCCTTGGCCTCGGTCGGCGGCAGCACGCCGAGCAGTCGGTTAAGCCAGCCATCCTTGACTTGGTAGGCGCTGGTCCCGCCGCTCTCGAGAACGTTCTGCCCGTCGAAATGCGACCGGTCCCGATAGGGCGAGGCGACCGCGTGCGCGAACAGCGCCTGCTTCTTGGTATAAAGCCCCCCGAGCACAGACAATTCTGGATGCAGCGCAAACATCGAATCGAGCTTGGCAGCCGTCGCGAAATCCGCCGCGAGATCGCCGCGTGCGCCGACGAAGGCTGGATCGCCGACCGGGGCAACGATCCCAAGGCCATCGGCAGCACCGCGCTGGATGATGAAGACAAAACGCTTGTCGGTCTCGGCCTTGGCAAACGCCATGCGCGGCGACAAGGCGAGCGTCAAAGCGCTTGCGACACTAGCGCCGATAAACGAACGACGATCGTACATGCTCTTATCTCCGCATGAATTCGGGGGCGACGAGCAGCAACGCCACCGCCTGTGCCGGACTTTCGCAATTCGCGAGCGCGGTTTGCGTGGCTGCACTGACGGAGCCCGGCAACACTTTCGGTGCCAGCGCGCGGGCATCGATATTGCCCGCCCGCGCGGCGAAGCGCTCGGCGGCTTCGACCCTGCGCAACACGGCATCGGGTCCAGCCCAGCTTCCCGCAATATCGTCAAAGCCGATCGGCTGGCCCGGCTTCCACGTCGGTTGCCCAAGTTGATTGAGCAGCCCGACCACCGCTTGCGGGTCCGCCGTCTTCACATTCAACGCGCGCATGGACGAGATCGTCCACTCCCACGGCGTCTTGAACTTTACCGGTTGTTCGACCCAAGCCTCGGGCGAAGCGATCAGCGCGCGGTATAGCGTTGGCAAATCCCCCCCGGAGGTGAGGAAAGCCGCTTGCAAACGCTCGACCATCGCGGGTGGCGGTGTATCGCCCGCAAAGTGCCGCGCGAGCTTGGTCGCGATGTGGGTGGCGGTCGCCGGGGCGACGGCCACGTCGGACAGCACAGCCCGCGCCTGCTCCACCCCGCCAGCCGGATAGCGCTTGCCCATGATCATGCGATCGCCCGGCTCGTGCAGCGGGGCGACAAAGACGAAATCACCGGGCAGCCCGTCCGTTCCGGCGGCCGCAGACCCAGGCCCGCGCCCGATCCCGGCGACCGTCCAACCGGTCATCGCGCGTGCGAATTCGGTGACGTCGGCCTGCGTATAGCCAGTGCGCACGCCGAGTGTGTGCAGTTCGAGAATTTCGCGTGCGAGATTTTCGTTCAGGCCAACCTTGCGGTTGCCACGAGCGGCGATCTTCAACCCAAGCGGCGATGTCGGGCCGACCGATACCGCCTGATCGAGATACAGCAACATCGCCGGATGCTGCTCCACCGCGATCAGCATATCCCGGAAGGTGCCCAGCACATGCGGCCGGATCGCCTCGAATTCCAAGGTTCCCGATAGACCGATCACTTCGAGCTTATCGGCCGAGACCGCGAAATGATTCGCCCAGAAATGCACCAGCCGTTCGACAAACGGCGTTTCCGTAACCAGGGCATTGGTCGCGCGCGCGCCCACTGCCCCGGCATAGTCGCCCCGGCCAGTCCGCTGCGCAAATTGCCGCGCCTGGCGCATCGCATCGTCCTTGCCCGGTGACGGGACGGCCCCTTGCGACAGAGTTCGCGGCTGCACCGGCTGGGTCCCCATCTGGAGACCGGCCGAGGCTGCACCCGCCATCGCGATGGCGGCGGCGGGCGGCGGAGCGGCCGGGCCGCCGAGCTTGGTCGCCTGTTGCGCCCGCAGCGCGCGTTGCTGTCGAAAATAGTCGGCCAGTTCGGCGGAGACCCCCGCGCTGGTCGGCGCGCTGGCAATCACAT
This sequence comes from Sphingomonas sp. PSPC2-2, assembly GCF_049897725.1. Classification (NCBI taxonomy): domain Bacteria; kingdom Pseudomonadati; phylum Pseudomonadota; class Alphaproteobacteria; order Sphingomonadales; family Sphingomonadaceae; genus Sphingomonas; species Sphingomonas sp. PSPC2-2. Next base: position 669,803 of record NZ_JAFCWU010000001.1, read on the forward strand.
CCGGTACGGGATCATATTTCGCAAATTGGCCCGTCAGCCAGCCAAGCGGGTCAGCAGGCACCGGTTGGTCACCCCGCGCGCCCAGGCCGAAGCGGTTTAGGGCAATACTCGCCTTGGTCATCAACGTCGTCCTTGCGAATCGGCCCGTAATCTATGGGCCGCATATGTCGCAGAATTGTGCCCGAAACGGCCGTGGCGTTCGTTTGTTGCAACTGCACGCGCGTCGTTTGCGCTTGGGCACTTTGCTGCACTGCAATATAAATTCACGCGACAGCAGGACATCCACCGGGAGGGGATGCGCGATCGGCCTTAACTCCCCAGGAAAGGAACGATCATGTTCAAGACTCTCTTCGCCGCCACGGCTCTGCTCGCCGCCGCTTCGCCTGCCTTTGCCAACGATGCCGCGCAGCGCACCTTCACGCGCGATGGTGACACCTACACCTACACCACCGTGAACAAGGGCAAATATGTCGTCATCAGCGGTCGCGCTGCCTCAGGCGGCACGTTCCAGCTCCAGGTTCGCGGCGACCATATCACCGGCTATTCGCGCGGCGTTCCGGTGTCCTTCACCATTCCCAACGCTCAGGCGAAGCTGACCAAGACCGACATCGCCTTCCGCTAAGCGGTGGATCGCATAGCGAGGCGCGTCGCCGGTATCGGCCGGGGACGCGCTTCGCTTGTCAGCGGGCGCTAAAAGACCTCCGGCAAGTCGATCGGCCCCACTGCCGCACGATAGCGGGCAACCGCGTAGCGGTCGGTCATGCCTGCGATGAAATCGGCGATATGCCGACTGCGCCCCGGTTCGTCCTGCGGCATCCGCGCACTCCAATCGCCCGGCATCTGCGTCGGGTCCAGGCGATAGGCGGCGAACAGCCCCGTCACGATCCCCTCCGCCGCCCGCGCCGCCTCCAATTGGCGCGGATGGTGGTAGAGATTGGCGTACATGAAGCGCTTTAGCGCGCGCTCATCTTCGCGCATTTCGGCTGAGAAGCCGACCAGACACCGCCCCGCCGCGCGCACATCGGCAAGGTCGCCAATCCCGGTCAATCGCGATCGGGTTTCCGCGATCAGATCGTTGACCATCGCGCCGATCTGCGAGCGGATCAATTCCCCCACCAGCCGCGCCGGAGCAATGCCGGGAAAGCGGGCGCAGACATCGGCCCAGCCGCGCGCCACCACCGGCACCTCCAGCAATTGCTCAAGCGTCAGCAGACCGGCACGCAACCCGTCATCGATATCGTGATTGTCGTATGCGATATCATCGGCGATCGCGGCGACCTGCGCCTCCAGGCTCGGCCAGCGCGTCAGCTCCAGCGGAAAGGCGGCATCGCACTCGGCCAGCGCCCAGCCAGGACTGGCGATCGGTCCATTGTGTTTGGCCAACCCCTCAAGCGTCTCCCAGGTCAGATTGAGCCCGTTCCAGCACGGATAGGGGCTGTCGATCATCATCAATGCGCGCAACGTGTTGCCATTATGGTCAAACCCGCCCTGCCCTGCCAGCGCGGCTTGCAGCGCATCCTCCCCGGCATGGCCGAACGGCGGGTGGCCGATATCATGCGCCAGCGCGAGCGCTTCGGTGAGGTCTTCGTTCAGCCCAAGTGCGCGCGCAATCGTGCGGGCTATCTGCGCGACCTCCAGGCTATGGGTCAGACGGACTCGGAAATGGTCGCCATCGGGGGCCAGGAACACCTGCGTCTTGTGCCGCAAGCGCCGAAAGCTGATCGAATGGATGATCCGGTCGCGATCGCGCTGGAACGCGTCGCGCGGGCCGCGCGCGCTCCGCCCCTCGCCGCTCGGCTCGGGGTGGAGCCGACCGCGACTGCGCTCCGGGTGCGAGGCCCATGGCGCAAGCATCGTCATGCTACCCAACACCTTCTCATTTCGCGGGAAGTTTGGAGATCTTCTGGCCCGCTTCGCTCACAAAGACGAAGCCCGAAATATCGTCCTTGGCAAGATCGTTGACGAAGCGCTGCGCCTCGTCCTCCGATTTGAAGGGCCCGGTCAACAACCGGTTGGTCGCGCGGAGTGGCGTGGTCCAGGCACTTTTGCCGCCAAACGCCTTGGTCGCCTTGGCCCGGATCTTGGTCCATTGCTTGGGCAAATCCCCAACATTCGCACCCCCTGCCACCTGCACCCAGACGCGTGACGGCTCCAGGAATTTGGGGTCCTTTTTCTTCTTCTCTTCCGCCGCCTTTTTGTCAGCGGCAGCCTTCTTTGCGTCGGCGATTTTCTTGTCCGCAGCGGCTTTCTTGTCGGCAAGCGCCTTCCTCTCCGCGGCCGCTTTCTTATCGGCGGCCCGCCGGTCGGCGGCCTGTTTGTCGGCGGCAATTTCCCGTTCGCGGTCGGCTGCGGGCTGCGCCTCGACCACGGGTTGCGAAACCGGCGCTTGACGAACAGCCACTGGCTGGGCGGCCGGTGCAGGTGCCTCGCTCTGAGTCTCCGCTCCGGGCACCTTGATGTCCGAAATGATCGCCGCAAGGATCGATTCCTCGCTGCGCACCGGGGTCGGTGCCGGACGGGCCGGTGCTGGCGTAATCGTCTGCGTCGGGGCCTGTACGACGACCGGCGCGACCACCGCAGGCGATGATCGTTGCGGCACCGCGGCTGGAGGCGCGCTGAAGCGCGTCCCACCCGCCGGCGACGCGGTCGGCATGGGGGGTGTATTGCCCGGGGCGACCGGATTGGCCGACACGGCCGGCGATGCCCCCTTTTTCGACATCGGCGATTGCGGCTGCAGCGGGACGGTTCGGACCGGCACACCGGTTTGCGGGACAACTGTGGCGGGAGCGTTGAACGTTGCGTGCGGAAGCGGGGTCGCGGGCGGCGTTACGGGCACGCGCACCGAGTTTGACGCCAGAACCACGGCAGAAGACGCGGGCGGGGCGGCATAGGTCGGAGGAACCAGTTGCGGCTGTGGCGTCGGCGCTGCCACCGCCGCCACTGCTGTCGCCTGGCCATGCTCCTGATCTTTCCGGGTCTTGCGCGCCTTGCGGCGCTCTTCGCGGGCGTCAACGGCGACGGTTGGCTTCGCCACCGCCGCGACCGCGACCGGCGCGGTCGGGTCGGGGCCGAGCGCAGCCAGCGGGGGCACCATCCGCGCGTCCGCCAACCGTTCCGGGCTGGGGCGGACTTCGCCAAAATGCACCGCAAAAGCGCGATCCGGCGCGCGCAGCGCCGGTAGAATTTCGAAGAACGGCTGCAGGCCCTGCGCCATGCCGGCGGGCATCATGCTCGTTGCGATCTTCTCCGCACCCGCCTTGTCGCCCGCCATCGCAAGGATGAAGGCCCGCGCACGCCACGCGCCACGATCACTTTTGCGCAACAGCGGTTCGATTTGGGCCAGCGCCAACTCGCGCTTGCCGGAAATACCAAGCGACAAAGCGTAGCGTCGCTGGGTTTCGTCATTGGCCCCGGCCCTCAGCGCCAGTCGATATTCCCGTTGCGCGCGTTCCTGTTCGCCGACGAGATCATAGGCCAGCCCGCGATCGGCCGCGAAGGTCCGCGGATCACCGCCGAGCGTCTCCGCCTCGGCAAAATGCCGCAGCGCATCGCCAGGACGCTCGGCCGCGACCAGCAACGCCCCCTCTCCGGCTTTGACTCGCGCGTTGCGGGGGTCGATCCGCTCGGCGCGCGCAAAAAAAGCGGCGGCGGCGGTATCGTCATCCAGCTTTAGCGCCAATTCTCCCGCGCGGACCAATGCCGACAGATTGTTGGGGTCGACCGCCAATGCGCGAATTTCGCTCGCAAGCAAATCGGCATCTGACAACGGCTGAACGGTCGAGGGATAGGGCGCGGGTGGATAAGGCGATGCGATCCCGGTCTGTGCCTGCGCAGCCGTTCCGCAAGTGGCCAGTGCGATGATCGAACTGGCAAGACGAATGCGCATCCCGTTTCCTAGATCACGATGGCTCTACCGCCACCCGTTCTTTTCGAGTGAAACGAAGGAACCCACAAGAGCGCCGCAAAATGTCCTGCGGACGCCGACTTGCCCGCGCCGGAAGAATCAACCCGAACATGCTGCGCTCTAGACCCGCTCGGGATGCAACCGGCAATGTGGCAAGCCATCGGCTGCGACGGGCCGACCCGCATCGTCGGCAAGCGGTGCCCGCCATGGCGGGCACCGCGCGGGCATCGGTTACTGGTTGTTCTGGCGATGCAGGAACCGTGGAATGTCCAGCGCATCCTTGTCCGGGGTAGGCTCGTCGTCGCGCGCGACCCCGCGCGATACGCTCGACATCCGCTCGAACAACGTGCCCCCCAATTTCACGCGCGGGGCTGGCACGACTGGCTCGGGCGGGAGGGCGGGAGCGTCCTCCACCGCGGCGGCACCCGGCGACAGCCAACGGCGACGCGTCGGAGCTTCGGTCGGCGTATCGTCCGCCGCCGCTGCGGGGACATCAAAGTCTTCCCCGAAGGTCCGGACCGGTGCCGCCACCGGCTCCGGCGCGACGGCAGCTTCGCTGCCGAGCACCAGTTCATCATCGTGCGTCGCAGCAGGCTCGGGTGCCGAGACCGTAGGTGCCGCCGGGGCGATGTCGGCCTCGGGAGCCGCCAAGGGCGCCGGTTCCTCCGTCTTTTTCGCAGCCGTGAAGCTGAACGCGCGCGACGTTGGGGCCGGAGCAACCGCCGGGCGCGCCTCGGCCTCGATCCCGGTCGCGACGACCGAGACGCGGATCTTGCCCTCGAGTTCGGGGTTGAACGCCGAACCCCAGATGATGTTCGCGTCTTCATCGACCAGTTCGCGAATGTGGTTCGCGGCTTCATCGACTTCGAGCAGGCGCATATCGTCGCCACCGGTGATCGAAACGATGACGCCCTTGGCCCCCTTCATCGACACGCCGTCGAGCAGCGGGTTGGCGATCGCCTTCGACGCCGCCTCGATCGCGCGATTGTCGCCCGAGGCTTCGCCCGTGCCCATCATCGCCTTGCCCATTTCCTGCATCACCGAACGCACGTCGGCGAAATCGAGGTTGATGAGGCCGGGCATGACCATCAGATCGGTGATGCCGCGAACGCCCTGCTGGAGGACTTCGTCCGCCATCTGGAACGCTTCCTTGAAGGTCGTGTTCGCATTCGCCACCAGGAACAGGTTCTGGTTGGGGATGACGATCAGCGTATCGACGTACTTCTGCAGCTCCTCGATGCCCGCTTCGGCGCTCTTCGCGCGACGCGTGCCTTCAAAAGCGAACGGCTTGGTCACCACGCCGACCGTCAGGATGCCCATGTCGCGCGCCGCCTTGGCGATGACCGGTGCCGCACCGGTGCCGGTGCCGCCGCCCATGCCAGCCGCGATGAAGCACATGTGTGCGCCTTCGAGCATCTTGGTGACTTGCTCGATCGTTTCCTCTGCCGCCGCGCGGCCGATTTCGGGACGACTGCCTGCGCCGAGCCCTTGCGTGATCTTCGCGCCGAGCTGGATCTTATGGCTGGCGGTCGATTGCTTCAGCGCCTGCGAGTCCGTGTTGGCGACAAGGAAGTCGACGCCCTGCACATCGGCGCGCATCATGTTGGCGATGGCGTTGCCGCCGGCACCACCGACGCCGATCACGGCGATGCGCGGGCTGAGTTCGTCAACTTCGGGTGGCAAAAATTCGATGCTCATAGTTCGTCTCCACCGTGCGCCCACACCCCGGCGCGAAAAATCTGCTTGAACCTGTTCTGCACCATCGCTTGCGGTCGTTCCAGCGCGAACAGCTAAATCCTGTCGTAATTCTTTAATAATTCGCCCGCGCCGCCGCCAGCAAACGGCGGAACAGCGCAAATCCCTTCGGGCGATGCACCAACTGCTGCTTGCTCGACAAGGCCCGCAGGTCGACCGGGTCCGCCGCCGCATAAAAAGCCAGCCCCGCAAGCGTGGTAAACGCCGGCGTCGCATGCGCTTCCGGCAGGCCGGTGAGGCCGCGCGGCCGCCCAATCCTGACCGAGCGGCCCAGCGCCTGCTGTGCGTAATCGGCGATGCCCTTCAGTTCGGCACCACCACCGGTGAGCACGACTTGACGTCCGACTGGCCCTTCAAACTTCAATTCGGCCAGCGCCTTGCCGACTTCGCCGATCAAATGGTCGAGCCGCTGGCGGATGACGGCGATCAATTGCGCCTTGGTGATGCGCGTGCCGTCGCTGGCATCTTCCTCCGCCGATATCGGCGCGACGTCGATCATCTCGTGATTGTCGCGTGGGCTTGCATTGGCGGAGCCGTGAACGCACTTCATCCGCTCGGCCTGCGCGCGGCGCGTGCCGAAAGCAGACGCGATGTCGTCGGTAATGTCCTGCGCGCCGATCGGGATCGACATCAGCCCGACCAGCATTCCACCCGCGAACAGCGAAACGTTGGTGATCCCCGCCCCCAGTTCGACCAGGGCGACGCCAAGCTCACGCTCTTCGTCGCTCAGGCACGCCATGCCCGTCGCCACTGGCGAGGCGATGATCGACTTCACTTCGAGATGCGCGTTCGCGACGCACAAACCGAGATTGCGCACCGGCGACCCATCGGCGGCGACGACATGGATATGGACGCCCAGCCGGTCGGCGTGGAGCCCGAGCGGTCGCTTCACGCCCGTCAGCCCGTCGAGCGTATAGAGCGCTGGCTGCGCATGCAGCACCATGCGGCCCGCCGGATCGATCGAATCGCGCCCCGCCTGCAACAGCGCATCGATATCGGATTGCTCGACGCGGTGGCCGCCCAGCTCAAACTCGATCGAGGCGACATCGGACACCAGCCCGCCCGCCGAAAAGCTGACCCAGACATTCTCGATATTGGTGCCGGCGATGCGTTCGGCCTGTTCGACCGCTTCGCGCACCGCAACTTCGGTCGCGGCGGCATCGGCGATATAGCCGCGTTTGACGCCCTTGCTCTCGCGCTGGCCGGTGCCGAGCACGATCAGCTCGCCGCCATCGCCCTTCTGCGCGATCATCGCCGACACCTTGGAGGAGCCGATGTCGAGTGCGGTGATCAAACCTTCCGGTGCTGCCTTCGCCATTACGCCATACCCCTGTTGTCCGGCTTCGATACCCTATCCCTCACCGGCTGGCCCCGATTGTTTCGCTTCGATTCGCACTGGCTGCGCGGCCGCCCCGGTTGCCCCCGCCACGGGAGCCGCCGGATCGGTGATCGCCCGGTTCGAAACCGTGCCCGGCTTGCGCGCGACCAACCGCGTCGGATCGCGCATATCGAAGCCAAGCCACCCCTTGCCGAGCAATGGCTTGACGCCGTCGAGCTCGGCAAACTTCACCAAAGCCTTGCCCGCTGCGTCCGCACCCTCGGGCAGTGCCAACGTCTCGCCGGTCTCAAAGGTCAGCGTCCAGCGACGATTTCCGACCCAGGTCGCCGCCTTCACTTGCCCGCGCAGCGCCGGTGCCACGTCGAGCAATTGGCGATAGGCCGGCTCCTGTTCATTGGCGTGCGCGCCGATGACGAGCGGCAAATCGGGCATCGCCTGCGGATCGACCGGCTCCAGCCACGTCCCGTTGGCCGCGATCAGCGCGAGTTGTCCGTCCTTCTGCCAGATCGCGCTCGGTTCACGCTCGACGACATGCACGATCAGCGTGTCGGGCAAGCGCCGCGAGACATGCGCATCCTCGATCCAGCCGCTATGCGCGACCAGATCCTGCCGGATCTTTTCGAGGCTCACCAGCGGCATCGCCATTGACGGCTGGTTGGCCGCGATCTTGTAGATGACATTATGGTCCATCCGGTTGAGCCCGGTGATCTGGATATTGGTGACGCGGAAACCCGCTTCACCGATCGCTTCGCCCAGCGCCGAGCCGACCGCGCCCGGCACCCCGAAATAGGAGGCCGTCGCCAGCCCGACCGCACCGACCACGCCCATGATCGTCCACGTTGCGATGCGGCGCAGCGTCGCTTCGCTGACCGGCAGCATCGCGATCACCCGGTCGATCGTCGAGACCTTGGGCGGGGGACGCCGCTTGGGCTGCACCGGTCGGCGCACGGTGCCGCGCTTGATCGTGGCGCTCATTCCGCCACCCCCTTCAGCGCCTCGTCGAGCAGCGTCTGCACGAGCGCCGGATAGGAAATGCCGCAATGCCGCGCCTGTTCGGGCAGCAGGCTGAGCGGCGTCATGCCCGGCTGGGTGTTGACCTCGAGCAGGAACAGCCCGTCGACACCCTGTTCGTCATCCCAGCGGAAATCCGACCGCGACGCGCCTTTGCACCCAAGCAGCCGGTGCGCGTCGAGCGCGATGCGCTTGCAGGCCGCCGCAATCTCGTCGGGCACATCCGCCGGGAAGACGTGTTCGGTCAGCCCGTCGGTATATTTGGCGTCATAATCGTACCAGCCATTCTTGGGCTTGAGCTCGGTGACGCCGAGCGCTTCGCTGCCCAGCACCGCCGTGGTCAGCTCGCGCCCGCGAATATAAGGTTCGGCGAGCAGCTCCTCGAATTCCAACCACGGCCCCGGCGTGCTGCGCGCGATCGGGCTGCCGTAATTGCCTTCGTTGGTGACGATCGCCACCCCGACCGAGGAGCCTTCGTTGACGGGCTTGAGCACGTATGGGCGCGGCAGCGGGTCGCCAGCGTACAGGGTCTCGCTCTTGACGATGCGCCCGCCCGGCATCGGAATCCCGGCGGGAACGAGCAGCAGCTTGGTCAATTGCTTGTCGATCGCGATGACCGAGGTGGCGAGGCCGGAATGGGTGTATTTCAACCCCATCAGGTCGAGCATGCCCTGCACCGAACCGTCTTCGCCCGGCGTTCCGTGCAGCGCGTTGAACACGATGTCGGGTTTGGCTTCGGCAAGCTTGATCGCGACGTCGCGCCCCATATCGATCGCGGTGACGCGGTGGCCGAGCGACTCCAGCGCCTTTACGACGTCGGCGCCGGTCATCAGCGACACGTCGCGCTCGGCCGACCAGCCGCCCATCAGGACTGCGACGTGCAAACTCACTTTTCGACCCCCACCCGCTGAATTTCCCACTCGAGGGTCACGCCCGAATGCGCCCTGACCCGCGCGCGCACCTCTTCGCCCAGCGCCTCGATCTCGGCGCTGGTCGCCGAACCGAGGTTGAGCAGGAAATTGCAATGCTTCTCGCTGACCTGCGCATCGCCGATGCGCAGGCCCCGGCACCCGGCGGCATCGATCAACGCCCAGGCTTTATGGCCGGGCGGGTTCTTGAAGGTCGATCCTCCCGTCTTCGAGCGCAGCGGCTGCGATTCCTCGCGCGCGGCGGCAATGCGGTCCATTTCGGCCTGGATGACGGCGGGGTCCTCGGCATGGCCGTGGAAGGTGGCGCTGACCACGACACAGCCTTCGGGCAAGGTCGAATGACGATAGGTGTAGCCCAGCTGCTCGACCGCCAGCACTTGCCGCGCGCCCGAGCGCAGCACGACCTCGCACTCCACCAGAATATCCTTGGTCTCGCGGCCATAGGCCCCGCCATTCATGCGGACAAAACCGCCGACAGTGCCGGGGATCGCGCGCAGGAATTCCACACCGCCAATCCCAGCATCGCGCGCGGTGGAGGAGACGAGGATCCCGCTCGCCCCACCGCCGCAGCGCAGCGTGGTGGCATCGAGCAGCTCGACCTTGGCGAAGGGTTTGCCGAGACGGATGACCACGCCGGGAACGCCGCCATCGCGCACGATCATGTTGGAGCCGAGGCCGAGCGCCATTACCGGCGTCGCCGGGTCGAGCGCGGCGAGGAAGGCGCTGAGGTCGGCGACATCCTTCGGTTCGAACAGCCACTGCGCAGCGCCGCCGGACTTGAACCAGACTAGGGGTGCGAGGGGTGCGGCGGGGGTGATGCGCCCTTCAATTCCCCTCCCGCTTGCGGGAGGGGTTAGGGGAGGGAATGACCTGGACGCGTGCGGAACGCCTCCGACAGGCCCTCCCCCAGCCCCTCCCGCAAGCGGGAGGGGGGAAGAAGGGGCAAGGCTGCTCATCGCGCCGCCTCGATGCCAGCCGCCAAGCCAGCCGCCCACTTCGTAATATCGCCCGCCCCCAGGCACACCACCATGTCGCCGGGCTGCACCACCTTCGCCAGCGCCTGCGCCAACGCACCCGCATCGCCAATCGTCGCGGCCGAGCGATGCCCGCGCCGCTTTAGCCCCTCGACCAGCGCCTCGGCATCGACCCCCTCGACCGGAGCCTCGCCGGCTGCATAAACCGGCGCCACGAACACCATGTCGGCATCGTTGAACGCGCCCTGGAATTCCTCCATCAGATCGCCGAGGCGCGAATAGCGATGCGGCTGCACCACTGCGATCACGCGGTTCTGCACGCCCTCGCGCGCCGCCGACAACACGGCGCGGATCTCGACCGGGTGATGGCCGTAATCGTCGATGATCGTGACCCCATTGGTCTCACCCACCTTGGTGAAGCGCCGCTTCACGCCGCCAAACTTGGCGAAACCCTGCTGGATCGTCGCGTCATCAATACCGAGTTCGAGCGCCACGCCGATCGCGGCGAGCGCGTTCTGGACATTGTGCCGCCCCGGCATCGGCAAATCGATGCCTTCGATCGAGCGCGTCGTGCCGTCGCGGTGGCGGATGATCACCTCGAAGCGGTTGCCGCCGGGCGTGGGCGTGACGTTGATGCCGCGCACGTCCGACTGCGCCGAGAAACCATAGGTCACCACGCGCCGGTCGCGCACGCGCGGGATGATGTTCTGCACCTCGGGGTGATCGAGACAGAGCAACGCCGCGCCATAAAAAGGCACGTTCTCGACGAACTCGACGAACGCATCCTTCACCGCATCGAACGAGCCATAATGGTCGAGATGTTCGGGATCGATATTGGTGACGACCGCGATCGTCCCGTCGAGCCGGAGGAAGCTACCGTCGCTCTCATCGGCTTCGACCACCATCCAGTCGCTCGCGCCCAAACGCGCGTTGGAGCCGTAGCTGTTGATGATGCCGCCGTTGATGACGGTTGGATCCACGCCCCCGGCGTCGAGCAGCGCCGCGACCATGCTGGTCGTCGTGGTCTTGCCATGCGTGCCCGCGACCGCGACGGTCGATTTCAGGCGCATCAGCTCGGCGAGCATTTCCGCGCGGCGCACCACCGGAATGCGCCGTTCGAGCGCCGCTTCGACTTCGGGGTTGCCGCGCTTGATTGCGGTCGAGGTGACGATCACCGCCGCATCGCCCAGATTTTCCGCACGGTGGCCGATCGCGACCGGAATGCCCTTGGCGCGCAAGCCCTCCACGACATAGCCCTCGGCCACGTCCGAACCCTGCACGGCATAACCGAGATTCTTCATCACCTCGGCAATGCCCGACATGCCGATGCCGCCAATGCCAACGAAGTGGATCGTCCCGATGTCGGTTGCGACACCCCTCACGCAAAAGCCTCCCGTTTCCCCAGTTTTACCGCGCGCGGCGCGCCGATTGGCATGTCGCCCGGCGTGTCGCCCAGGCTTTCGACCAGATCGGCGAGATCGCGCACCGCATCCGGCCGCCCGCACGACCACGCCCGCCCCGCCGCATTTTGCAACGCTGCGGGGTCGAGCCCGAGCCGCTGCATCTGCTTGGCCAACTCAACCGGCGTAAAATTGCGCTGGTCGATCGTGCGCGCGCCGCCCGCCTGCGTCATTTCGCGGGCATTGGCGGTCTGGTGATCGTCGGTGGCCGTCGGCAGCGGCACCAGGATCGCCGGGCGGCCCGCACAGGTCAGTTCCGCCAGCGTCGAGGCCCCCGCGCGCGCAATCACCACATGCGCCCAGGCGAGTTGTTCGGGCAGGTCCGGCAGATAGGTGGCGAGGTCGGCCGCAATCGACAGTTCGGCATATTTCGCGCGACACGCATCGATATCCTCGATCCGCGCCTGATGCGTCACTTGCAGGCGACGGCGGAAGGCGACGGGCAGCAGCGACAGCCCATCGGGCACAACCTGGCTCAGCACGCTCGCGCCCTGGCTGCCACCCGTGACCAGCACGCGGAAGATGCTGTCCTCTTCCAGCAGCGGATAGGGTTTGGAGCGCAGCGCCAGCACCGCATCGCGCACCGGATTGCCGACCAGATGCGTCTTCACGCGCAACTTCGGGGCCAGCCGCGCCACGTCTTCATAAGAAGTCGCGATCGCATCAACTTTGTTCGCGACCAGCCGGTTGACCCGGCCGAGCACGGCATTCTGCTCATGCACTGCGGTCGGGATGCCCTGATTGAACGCCGCCAGAAGGGCGGGCAGCGCGGGGTAGCCGCCGAAGCCGATCACCGCATCCGGCCGGAAGCTCTTGTAAAGCTCGATCGCCATCGCGCGGCCCTTGAGCATTGCCGACGCCGCCTTGATATAGCCGATCGGGCCGCCGCTCAGCCGCCCGGCGGGCAGGATGTGCGTCTGGATGCCCTCGAACAGGCCGGGAAAGCGCACCCCGCGCTCATCGCTGATCAGCGCGACATAATGCCCGCGCTTGATGAGTTCCGCCGCCAGCGCTGCCGCCGGGACCATGTGCCCGCCGGTGCCGCCCGCCGCCAAAACGAAATGCCGTGCCGTGCTCATACCCCGCTCCGATGCCCGCGGCCCCGCTGGGCGATGTATTTTGATCGCGTGACGAAGGGATTGCGCCGGGTGAACGCCAGCAGCAAGCCCATCCCGATCGACAAAGCGATCAGCGAGGATCCGCCATAACTGATAAAGGGCAAGGTCATGCCCTTGGATGGCGCAAGCCCGGTATTGACCGCCATCGAAATCAGCGACTGCACACCAAATTGCGTAGCAAGCCCTGCCGCCGCGAACAGGCGAAATTCGTCCTCCTCGTCGAGCAGCTTCACGAACACCCGCACCACGATCGCCAGAAACAGCAACGCGATCACCATACATGCGAGCAGCCCGAACTCCTCGCCGATGACCGAGAAGATGTAATCGGTATGTCCCTCGGGCAGACGGAACTTCATCGATCCGCCGCCCGGCCCGGTGCCACGCCAGCCGCCTGCGGTGATCGTGTCGTGCGCCGCATTGGTCTGGAAATGGTCGGCGGCCCCCACCCCTTCCGTCCCCGGAAACAGGAAGGCGTTGATGCGCGCGCGCGCCGTACCATAGAACAGATAGGCGGCGACCAGACCGGCGGGCACCGCCGCGATCAATCCAACGATCACTTTGGGCGATGTGCCCGAAATCATCAGCAGCGCCATCCACACCACGCAGAAAACCACGGTCTGCCCGAAATCGGGCTGCAGCATCAACAGCACCGCGACCAACGCGGTCATCGCGCCGGTGATGAACACGACGGGTAACGCCTCATCCTGCGCGCGCATCGACAGAATCCACGCGACCGTCACGATGAAGAACGGCTTCAGAAACTCGGATGGCTGGAGCAGCGACACGCCAAAATTCAGCCAGCGCGTCGCGCCGTTCTTCTCGACCCCGACCACCGGCACCAGCATCAGCAGCACCAGACAGGCGATCGTCCCGATCAACGCCATCCGCCGCGCAATCGCCACCGGCAGCATCGAAACGACCAGCAACACCGGCAACGACACGCCGACCCACGCCAGCTGCCACCACAGATAATAAAACGGCGGGACATGGTGCTTGTCGTCCGAATAGCGCGTCGCCGCCGCTGGCGACGCCGCGCCAACCGCGACCAGCCCGACCGCGATCAGCAGCAGCGTCAGCAACAGCAGCATCCGGTCGATATCCCAGAACCACATGCCCAGCGCCGAGCGGTCGCCACGTCCGCCGCGCCCCTTCATGCTCCGCCACAATTTCGGGGTCGGCCCGCGCGCCTCGCTCATGCCAGCGCCTCGACCAGGCGGCGGAACTGCTGCCCGCGATCCTCAAAATCGCGAAACTGGTCGAAGGAGGCGCAGGCGGGCGACAGCAATACGGTGTCACCCGGCTGTGCATTGCGCGCGGCGGCGGCAACAGCGGTGGCGAGATCGCCGCTTTGCTCGACCGGCACCCTGCCTTGCAGGATTTCGGCGAAGCGCGGGCCCGACTGCCCAATGGTGTAAGCCCGCACCACATGCCCGAAGTGCGGCGCGCACGCGTCGAGATCATCGGCCTTGGCCTTGCCGCCGAGAATCCAGTGAATGCGCCCAAAGGCGGCGAGCGCGGGCGCGGTCGATTCGGGGTTGGTCGCCTTGCTGTCGTTGACATAGGTCACGCCGAGCAGGACGCGGACGCGCTCCATACGGTGCGCCAATCCCACAAAACTTTGCAGGCCGGCATCAATCGCGGCCTCGGGCACGCCGAGCGCCTGCGCGACCGCAATCGCAGCCAGCGCATTCTGGGCGTTATGCGGCCCCTGCAACGATGGCCAACGCGATTGGTCCATGCACACGCCAGGCGCGATCTTGGTCAGATACCCAGCCCGCGCCGACAGGCTGCGCGCGATGAGCGCCGAGGGGGTATCGCCAATGCCGATGATCGCTTCGTGCGCTGGGGACTGCATCGCGAACAAGCGGGCCTTGGATGCGGCATAAGCATCGAACCCGTCATAGCGATCGAGATGGTCGGGGGTGATGTTGAGCAGCACCGCGATATCGCAGTCGAGGCTCTGCGTCAGGTCGATCTGATAGCTGGAAAGCTCGAGCACATAGACGCCCCCTTCGGGCAACGGCTCCTGCTCCAGGATCGGCAAACCGATATTACCGCCCAAGCGCGACGGAGCGCCGGCCGTTTGCAGGATGTGATCGATCAACGAGACCGTGGTCGATTTACCGTTGGTGCCGGTGACGCCCACCACCTTGTGCGGCGGCAAAGCGGGCCGCGCCTGCGCGAACAGCTCGATATCGCCGATGATCGGCACCCCTGCCGCTCGCGCCTTGGCCGCGACCGGATGGCGGTTGAGCGGCACGCCCGGCGACACGACAAGCGCGTCGAAACCGGAAAGATCGATCGTTTCGGGATCGGCGAACGTCAATCTCTCCCTCTCCCCATCAGGGGAGAGGGCCGGGGAGAGGGGCTGTCCTGGAGTGCCGAACGTGCCGCCTGTTGCAGGCTCCCCCTCTCCCCGACCCTCTCCCCGCAAGCGGGGAGAGGGAGACGAAAGCGCTTCACGCCGCGCCGCATCCGAATCCCACGCCCTCACCGCCGCGCCGCCCGCCAGCAGCGCGCGCACGGTCGCGGCACCAGAGCGCGCAAGCCCCAGCACAGCGTAGCTCTTGCCGCGCCAGAGGGGCGATACGATCACCGGAGCTTCAACGTCGACAGCCCTGCCAGCGCGAGCACGAGCGCGATGATCCAAAACCGGATCACCACGGTTGGCTCGCTCCAGCCGAGTTGCTCGAAATGATGGTGGATCGGTGCCATCTTGAACACGCGGCGGCCAGTTCGCTTGTAGAAGAACACCTGGATGATGACGCTCATCGCTTCGATCACGAACAGCCCGCCGATGATGCCCAGCACGATTTCATGATGCGCCACCACCGCGATCGCGCCAAGCGCGCCGCCAAGGGCTAGGCTGCCGGTATCGCCCATGAACACCGCCGCCGGCGGCGCGTTGAACCACAGGAACGCCAGCCCCGCGCCGACAATCGCGCCGCAAAAGATGGCCAGATCACCCGCGTGCGGCACGTGCGGAATACCGAGATAGGCCGCGAACTTGGCGTTACCCGCCAGATACACGATCAGCATGAACGCGACTGCGGCGATGATGACCGGCATGGTCGCCAGACCGTCAAGCCCATCGGTCAAATTCACGGCATTGCCGAACGCCACGATGGTGAAGGCAGCGAACACGATGTAGAAATAGCCAAGCTCGATCACCGGCCCGCTGTAAAACGGCAAATACAAATGCGTGCCGTTTTCATGCACGATCATCGTCGCGGCGATCCCCGCAATCGCAAATTCGCAGACCAGCCGCAGCCGTCCGGAAACGCCCGCCGTGCTCGCCTTGCGCACCTTGTCATAATCATCGAGGAAACCGATCGCGGCGAAGCCCAGCGTCACGAAGGTGCAGGCCCAGACGAACGGGTTCGACAAATCCATCCACAACAGGATCGAAAACACCATCGAGGTCAGGATCATCAGCCCGCCCATGGTCGGCGTGCCACGCTTGGCGAGGTGCGTTTGCGGGCCGTCGGTGCGGATCGGCTGCCCCTTGCCCTGCCGCACGCGCAGCCAGCCAATGAAGCGCGGGCCGATCAGCAAACCCAGGAACAAAGAGGTTGCGACCGCGCCGCCGGTGCGGAACGACAGATAGCGAAACAGGTTCAGCACGCTCGGGAAGCCGAGATAGGCGGCGATGAAATAGAGCATTAGTGTTCCCCGCTCCGCAGGCCAGCGACAACCGCCGCCAGCCCCACGCCGTTCGATCCCTTGATGAGCACCGCATCGCCCGGTGCCAGCATCGTGGACAGGCTGGCGCGCGCCGCAGCGGCGTCGGCGACATGGACGAAATCGCCCTTGCCCTCAAGCGCGTTCAGCAGCGGGCGCGACCGTTCACCGACCAGAATGCCCGCTTCGACGCCAGCGGCCAGCACCGGTTCGGCGAGGCCCGCATGATAAGCATCGCTGCCCGCACCCAGCTCGCGCATTTCGCCCAGCACGACGATTTTGCGTGCGGCAGGCTCCGCTGCAAGCACCGCGAGCGTCGCACGCATCGAGGATGGGTTGGCGTTGTAGCTTTCGTCGATCACCAGCGCCTGCCCGTCGCCCACCGCGACGGTAAAACGCGCGCCGCGCCCGGCCAGACCGCCCAGTTCGGCCAGCGCGAGCCCCGCCAGCGCCAAATCTCCGCCAACCGCATCCACCGCCGCCAGCACGGCCAGACTGTTGGATACCCAATGCTGCCCCGGCTGGCTGATCGTGAAGCTCAGTTCGCGCGCGCCCACCACGGCGGTGACGAAGGTGCCGCCGCTTTCGGTGCGCATCGTTTCGATGGCGCGGACGTCTGCCCCCTTGTCAAGACCGAAGGTCACGATCCGTGCCGCATACGGCGTCGCCGCAGCGACCAGGCGATCGCGATGCGGGCTGTCGAACGGGACGATCGCGACCCCGCCCGGCTCCAGGCCCTGAAAAATCTCGCCCTTCGCATCCGCAATCGCCGCCTCGTCGCGGAAAAATTCGGTATGTGCCGGGGCGATGGTGGTGATGATCGCAACGTGCGGGCGCACCAACGTCGTCAAATGCGCCAGTTCGCCCGCATGGTTCATCCCCATTTCAAACACGCCGAAGCGCGTTTCGGCGGGCATCCGGGCGAGACTGAGCGGCACGCCGGTATGGTTGTTGTAGCTCTTGACCGAGCGGTGCGTCCGCGCCCGCGCACTCCGCTCCAGCGCGGCGTACAGCGCCTCCTTGGTGCCGGTCTTGCCCACCGACCCGGTGACGCCGATGATCTTTGCCGCCGTGCGCGCGCGGGCGGCGCGGGCAAGGTTCTCCAGCGCGGCCATCGTATCGGGGACGAGGACATGCGGGTGGACGCTCGGCTGCGATACCAACGCGCCCGCAGCGCCGCGTGCAAACGCCTGGTCGAGGAAGCGATGCCCATCGGTCGCAGCCCCGGTCATCGCGACGAACAGGTCGCCGGGGCCGACTTCGCGCGAATCGAACGTCACGCCGGTGGTGGTGAAGTCGCCCGATGCCGTGCCGCCGGTGGCAGCGGCGATCGCAGCGGAAGTCCACAGGCTCATAACTCCCCTCCCGCTCGCGGGAGGGGTTGGGGGAGGGAAGCAAGGGCGGGACAGCTTGCGCCTGTCCCCTCCCCTAACCCCTCCCGCGAGCGGGAGGGGAATAAGAAATGCCCGCTCATGCCGCCATCTCCCGCGCGACGCTGACATCGTCGAACGGCAGCACCAGATCGCCGACGATCTGCCCCTGCTCATGCCCCTTGCCTGCGATCAGGACGATGTCCTGTGGCCCGGCCATGGCGATCGCCGCGCCGATCGCCTCGCGGCGCGATCCGATTTCGGTGGCACCGGGCGCGCCTGCCAGCACCATCGCGCGGATCGCGGCAGGGTCTTCCGAGCGGGGATTGTCGTCGGTGACGATGACATGGTCGGCCATCGCCGCGGCGATGCGCCCCATTTCGATGCGCTTGCCCTGGTCACGATCGCCGCCCGCGCCGATCACCACGATCAGCCGCCCCGCCGCATGCGGCTTGAGCGCCGAAATCGCCGCTTCGAGCGCGTCGGGGGTATGCGCGTAATCGACATAAACGGGCGCGCCGTGGGCCGCGATCACCGCACGCTCCAGCCGCCCGCGCACTGGTTGCAACCGGCCCAGCGCAGCGATCGTCGTGGCGACATCGCCGCCGCACGCAATTACCAAGCCCGCCGAGGTCAGCGCATTGGCGGCCTGATAGGCACCGATCAGTGGCAGCGTAACCTTATAGCTCTTGCCTTCCGCCTCGATCACCAACCCCTGCCCCAGCAAGGTCGGCTCGCGCCCGACAAGCTTGAGCGTTTCGCCCGTGGTTCCGACCGAGAGCACGCGAAGGCCGCGCGCGCGCGCGGCCTCGGCGACGCGGGCCGAGGCGGGATCGTCCGCCCACACCACCGCCGTGCCATCATCGGCGAGCACTTCGCTGAACAGGCGCAGCTTGGCATCAAGATACGCCGCCATCGTACCGTGATAATCGAGATGATCGCGGCTGAGATTGGTGAAAGCGGCAGCCTGCACCGCCAGCCCCTCGGTGCGATATTGCGACAGGCCGTGGCTCGACGCCTCGAACGCAACATGGCTGACGCCTTCGCGCTTCAAACCGGCAACGTTGGACAGGAAAGTGACGATGTCGGGCGTGGTCAGCCCGGTCGAGACGCGGTCATCGGCGGTGGTGACGCCCAGCGTGCCGATCGAGGCGGCGTGGAACCCAGCCATCCGCCACACTTGTCGCACCATCTCGACCGTCGAGGTCTTGCCGTTGGTGCCGGTGACCGCGACCGCAACCTCCGGGAAGGGCGCGAAGAACTGCGCGGCGAGTTGGGCGAAGCGGCGGCGCGGGTTGACATCCGCAATGTGCAGCGCGCCGACGACGTGCGCCTCCGGGCGTGCCACCACCGCAATCGCACCTCCCGCGACGGCGGCGGCGATATAGTCCTCGCCATTGACGACCGCGCCCTGAAAGGCACCGAACACGACGCCCGGCGCGACCTTGCGATGGTCGATCGCAAAACCCGTGACCATCGCATCCGGCGCACCGCCGACCAGCGTTGAAAGCTTCACTGTTCCTCCGCGCCGCTCGGCGGCGTTGCCCCGGCGACGAGAGTCAGCATCGGCCGGAGATCGCTAATATCAACGTCGCGCCTCGCGTCGGGCATCACGCCCAGGATCGACCCGGTCCGCGCGATCACGCGCCCCACCACCGGCGCGGCGTTCCACGCCGCTGTCTTCCAGCCACCAGTTTCCCTGGTGCCTTCGGGCGAATCGAGCATGGCCAGCACCACATAGCGCGGCGCGTCCATCGGGAAAGCGGCAACGAAGGTGGCGACGTTGCGGTGATGGTCATAGCCGCCGTTCGACGCCGCTTCGGCGGTGCCGGTCTTGCCGCCGACGCGGTAGCCGGGCGCATCGCCCTTGCGCCCGGTGCCGTACAGGCAGACGAGCCGGAGCAACTGGCGCATCCGCGCACTTGTCTGCTCACTCAGTACGCGCCGCCCCGCAGGGGCCTGGCCGGGCGCGACCTTGAGCAAGGTCGTCGGCCGCCAGATCCCGCCATTGACCATCGTCGCATAAGCGTTCGCCAAGTGCAGCGGGGTCACTGCGATGCCGTGGCCGTAAGCCGTCGTCATCACCGTGGTGCGGCCCCAATAGCGCGGCCAGATCGGCCCGGCGCGCTCGCGCAGTTCGATCGACGGGCGCTCGCCAAAGCCCATGCCCGTGAACATCGCCGAAAGCTTGTCCTTGCCGAGCTCGTCAGCAATGCGGGCGGTCGCCACATTGGACGAATAGATCAGCGTTTCTGGGATGTTGAGCCAGCGCTTCGGGTCGCCGCGTTCGTCGTGAATCGTGAAGCCACCGACCTTGAGCGGCGCGGTGGCATCGAAGCGGCGCGCCATCGAGGTGATCGTGCCGCTCTGGATCGCGGTCGCCATGGTGATCGGCTTGAAGGTCGAGCCCAGTTCGTACACCGATTGCGTCACGTTGTTGCGCAGCGCATCGCTGGTCGTGCCGGTCAGCTTGTTGGGATTGTAGACTGGCAGCGAGGCCATCGCGATCACCTCCCCGGTGTGCACGTCCAGCACCAGTCCGGTCGCCGCCTTGGCCTGGAAGGTGACCATCGCCCGGCCGAGTTCGCTTTCCATCGCCGTCTGCACGCGCGCGTCGATCGACAGCGCAATCGGTTCGCCGCGGTGGCGCGGATCGGTCAGCCGCGCATCGAAGGCGCGCTCGATCCCGGCGCGACCCATGATGTTGGGGTCGGTCGCGGTCGGCCCGATATAGCCGAGCGCGTGCGCCGCCATCGTCGATTGCGGATAGAGCCGCTCGGGCTCGCGCGCGAAGACGATGCCGGGCTCGCCGAGCGCGTGGATCTCGTTCACCATCGCCGGGGAGGCGTGCTTGTCGAGATAGGTGAACTTGGCCTTCATCGTCAGGCGCTGCAGATACCAGGCCGAATCATGATCGGGCATCGCAGCCGCCAGTCGGTCGGCGAGGCTCTGGCGGTCGCCCAGCAATTCCGCCGGACGCACGCCGATCGTCCAGGCTTCGATGGTGCGCGCCAGTGGCTGGCCGTTGCGATCCAGAATGTCGGCGCGCACCACCGGATTGACGGTGAGCGTCGCCGCACCGGCTGGGGAACCGAGCAGACCCAGCAGTGCGATCCGCACTATCACCAGCAGGAAACCCGCGCCGATCAGCAGCATCAGCATCATCAGCCGCACATGCGCAACCGCGACCAGCGCGTGACGCTGATCGCTCGATCGCCTGGCCGGAAGGGGGCGCGCGACGAGTGTGCTCATCGCGCCGACCGGCTTTCCGCTCGAGCGCCGCTGCGCAAATCCCCGATCATGCTATCGTCGAGCAAAGCCCGGTCGAGCATCGCGACCGCAGCACGCGGCCTGGGCGGCGCGGCGGCTGCCATCGCCGCGCGCGGTGGGGGAACGGCGCGCTGGATCACCGCGCGCTCGTCTCGCGATGCGGGTGCCACGGCTGTGGCGGGTTGCGGGGCGGGAGACCGCTGGCTGGTCATCGCGGTAACGGGCGCTGCGGGCACGAACGAGGCCATCTGCACGGCGGGCGTTCCGGGCGCAGGGGCGCTGCCCGGTTCGATCGAAGCGAGCGCTGCTTCGTCCTGCACAAACTGCCCCTCGGCCGGTGCGACCAGCCCGAGCGTCTCGGCATTCCATTTGTCGAGCTGCGCGAGGTTGGCGCGGGTGTCGAATTCGGTCTCCAGCGCGCGGATATCCCGCCGCGCACGCTCGATCTCGCTCGCAGTGCGGTCAAGCTTCTTGCGTTCCGCCGCAACCTGCAACGGCACGAGCAGAAAGCCGAGCGCCACCGCGACGCCGGCCAGAAACCATCCGAGACTCTTCCACGCCAGCCCCAGCATTATAACAATCCCTCTGTCCCAGGTGTTTCCGGCCACGCCGCGGCACCGGTACGCCGTGCAGTACGCAAGGTGGCCGACCGCGCACGCGGGTTGCGCGCAATCTCATCGTCACTGGCGCGAACCCCGCGCCCGACCTGTTCGAAGCTCGGAGCGTGCTTCGCCGCCACTTCCGGCAAGTGCCGCGATCCCGATGGCAGCCCGCCCGAGCGCTCGCGCAGGAAACGCTTGACCATGCGATCTTCCAGGCTGTGAAAGGTCACCACCGCCAAGCGCCCGCCAGGAGCGAGTACACGCTCGGCCGCCGCCAACCCGTCGGCCAGCTCGCCCAGCTCGCGATTGATGTGAATACGAATCGCCTGGAAGGTCCGCGTCGCCGGGTCCTTCTTGTCATGCGGTTTGTAGCCGAGCGCACGGCGCACGACATGCGCCAGCTCGCTCGTCCGCGTGATCGGCCGCGCGGCGACAATCGCGCGCGCGACCCGTTTCGCGCGCGGCTCCTCCCCATAGGTCTTGAGCACGTCGGCAATCCGACCTTCGTCGGCTTCGTTGACGAAGTCGGCGGCGCTTTCGCCCTCCTGGCTCATCCGCATGTCGAGTGGGCCGTCCGACTGGAAGCTGAACCCGCGCTCGGCCTGGTCGAGTTGCATCGACGACACGCCGATGTCCATCGTCACACCCTGCACCGGCACGACCTCGCGCGCGGTCAATTCGGCATCCAGCGCGGAAAAAGTGGCAGGAACGAGCGTCAGCGCGCCATCGGCGTCGCGCACCAGCGCCTCGCCTGCCGCAATCGCATCCGGATCGCGATCAAAGGCGAACACGCGTGCGCCACGCGCCAGCATCGCCCGCGTATAGCCGCCCGCGCCGAAGGTCGCGTCGACATGGACCTCGCCGGGCGCAATGGCGAGCGCGTCGACCACTTCCTCCAGCAGCACGGGAATGTGCGGGGCGTCGCTCACAGCGCAATCCCCTTCACCTTGCAGTGATAGCGGCACGCCGCCTGCATCGCCGGATCGACATCGACCGCATCGACCAGCGTCTTTGGATCCCAGATCTCGATCCAGTCAAACGTGCCCCAGAAGAAGGCGTTCTCACCGATATTGGCGTAATCGCGCGGGAAACCCGGCATGATGAAGCGGCCCGAGCCGTCGAACGGCACGGGCTCGCCGCTCGCGCCGCGGCGCTTCAAATTGTAGTTTGGCTCACCCAGTTCATTGAGCTGGCGCGCCTGGATCGCCTCGATCTCGGCCTTCAGGATTTTGACATAGGCCGGGTCATAGGCGCGCAGGCATTTCTGTTGCGGATGGACGCCGACGATGACGGTGCCGCCATCCTTGCCGTCGGCACGCGGGCTGTTGGTCGCCAGCGCTTGTCGCAGCGATGCAGGAATCGCGACCCGGCCCTTGTCATCGACAAGACCGAGGCCGTCTCCCTGATATTCGCTCCGATCGTCCACGCTTACCCCGCACCCGTCGGGCAAGCCCCTCCCGTGCCCAGAATCGCGGGATCGCGACGCTAGGTGCCCGCATGGTCAGCGCATGATGCGCAGGCGAGATGAGTCTGCCCCTGATGGATCAGAAGTAACACGGGGCGAGCCGGGGATACAAGGGGAAACACGGGGATTTGAGGGGAGAGAGCCTCAATCGTCGCGTTTCTTCGGGGATTTTAGGCGTGCCATATCAGCTTGTTCTTGGTGCGTTCGCAGATCGAGGGGTTACAATCGGGGGATTAACCGGCAAAACCGGTCCCGGCGGGGCGTTTTCCCCGAAAATCCCCGGTGAAGGGGGCGTCACCGAACGGGTGCAGCAGCAGCCTTTGACGAAGCAGCATCGCTCTGATTGCTGGCGGGGGTAACGGCACTGGGCGCGACGCCGAGCTCGGCCAGCGGCTCCTTCGCCGAATCGGCGGTATTTCCGGAAACCATCGTCGCGACAACATCGGGACGCGCACTACCGATAGCGGCAACTTGCCGATCGCGACTGACCGTCGCGAAGATCGCGGCAGCGAGGCCGATGAGCAGCAGGACCGCGGCGAGGCCGATCATCCCGACTTTCGCACGCTGCATCGTCTGCGCTGGGTCTTGAGCAAGAATTTTCATAGGCTGTGGCATAAATGTAACGCGTTAACGCGTGCTTGTCGATGCCGACGATTCTCAGCCCCTAAGCCAGGGCGGAACCGCCAAGCCCTTCTCCTCCAGCCAGGCGCGATTATAGAGCGTTGAGAGATAGCGAAAACCGGTGTCGCACAGGATCGTCACCACGCGGCTGCCAGGTCCAAGCTGGCGCGCCAGTCGTACCGCCCCTGCCACGTTTATCCCCGACGACAGGCCGAGACACAGCCCTTCTTCCGCCAGCAGCCGCGTCACCCATTCCATTCCCTCCGCATCCGAAATGCGAAATTGCGTATCGATCGGCGCGCCCTCCAGATTGGCGGTGATTCGCCCTTGCCCGATTCCCTCGGCGACCGAAGAGCCCTCGGCCTTCAACTCGCCATGCGCATAATATTCATAGAGGGCAGCACCGTGCGGGTCGCTGAGCGCGATACAGACAGCCTCGTCCTTTGCCTTCAGCCCCATCCCGACTCCCGCGATCGTGCCGCCGGTGCCAGCCGCGCAGGTGAATCCATCGATTCGCCCGTCCATCTGCGCCCAGATCTCCTCGGCGGTGCCAACGATATGCGCTCGGCGATTGGCGATGTTGTCGAACTGGTTGGCCCAAACCGCGTTCGCGGTTTCCTCCGCGATCCGCCGCGACGTGTGGACGAAATGTGCCGGGTTCGAATAGGGCGCGGCCGGCACCAGCACGAGCTCGGCCCCGAGCGCGCGCAACGTGTCCATTTTCTCGCGGCTTTGCGTCTCGGGCATCACGATGATCGTGCGATAGCCTTTGGCATTGGCGACCAGCGCCAGGCCGATCCCCGTATTACCGGCGGTCCCCTCGACAAAACACCCGCCGGGCTCGATCAGCCCCCGCGCCTCCGCATCCTCGACGATGCCGAGCGCTGCGCGGTCCTTTACCGAAGCGCCGGGATTGGCAAATTCACATTTGCCGTAAATCTCACCCCCGGCCGCCTCGCTTGGCCCCTTGAGCAGGACGAGCGGTGTATTGCCAATAAGGGCGAGCGAGTTTGGGGTGACGTGCATACATCCTGAAATGCCGCGTGTTGGCGACCGGGGCAAGCGAGCGTTGCTTGGGCTCGTGCAAGCGCAAACGCTTAAAGCGACAGGACGGGCCGCCCATTACCCCAATCGGCGCAAAATCCCGGCGGAAAATCGGCGAAAATGTGGAGCTTGTGTTACGGAATTATTGCGGCGCAAAAAATGACGCACCTTACGGGAAACACCACTCTTGACGCCCCGTGCTGCGTGCGCGAAGAAAAATGCCATGACCAAGCGCATCCTCCCCACCGCCGCCCTTTTCCTGATGCTCTCGGCTTGCGAAAACAAGCCGACCGAAGTGTCGACGGTCGCGCCCGACCCGATGGCGTCGGTGCTGGCCAACAAGGCCCCGGTCGAATTGCCGCCCGCGATCCGGAAGGAAGTCACCTTCCGCTGCAAGGACAACAGCCTTGTCTACGTCACCTTCTTCCAGGGCGACAAGCAGGCGCTGGTCAAGGCGACCGAGAAGGGTACGCCTGTCAAGCTCACCGCCGAAAAGGCAGGCGATCCGCTCAAGGCCGATGGCTATGAAATGACCGGCAACGAAAAGGCGGTGACGCTGACTCAGCCGGGCAAGCCCAAGCAGCTTTGCGACATCTGATCTTCGCCACCGGTTGCACGCATCGTCGGCATTCGCCACGATAGGCCGTTCCTGAGCGAGGGGCTAAAACAGTGTCGACGATTGCGATCTACAGTTTGAAAGGCGGCGTCGGCAAAACGACGCTCGCCGTCAATCTTTCCTGGGCATCGGCGACGCTGTCCTCGCGGCGGACGCTGTTGTGGGATCTTGATCCGCAAGCCGCCAGCACCTTTTTGCTGTCGCAACGCGCCGACAACGGCAAGCTCAAGGATCAGGCGCAATCGGTTTTCGCCAAGGATGTCGAACCCGACAAACTGATCGAAAAGACCGCGACGCCCCGGCTCGACCTGATCGGCGCGGACGCCTCATTGCGCGGGCTCGATCTGCTGTTCCACGAACTCGACAAGAAAAAGCGCCTGCAAAAACTGCTGGTCGGGTTGCGCAAGGATTATGATCGCATCCTGCTCGACTGCCCGCCCGGCCTGACCGAGACCAGCGACCAGGTGATGCGCGCGGCCGATCTGATCGTCGTCCCGGTCATCCCGTCGCCACTGTCCGAACGGGCGCTGGCCGAGGTCATCAAGCACCTTGGCACCAAAGCGCAGATCATGCCGGTCCATTCGATGGTCGATCGTCGCCGCAAACTTCATGCCGAGGCACTCGCCCGCCATCCCGATTGGCCCGTCGTGCCAATGGCCAGCCTCATCGAGCAAGTCACCGCCAGGCGGGCCCCCGTCGGCAGCTTCGCCGCGCGATCAGCCGGAGCACAGGCGTTTGCGCACTTGTGGCAGGCGATCGAGCGCCGCTTGGCTGCGTGACCCGCGCCACGGACGACTCGCCCTCCCCTCGCCAAACGCTCGACCCGCAACTGGTGCTGGGGGCCTATTCGGTCGGCGTCTTTCCGATGGCCGACAGTCGCGACGCCGAAGAGGTCTACTGGGTCGAACCGCAAGCGCGCGCGATCCTGCCGCTCGATGGCTTTCATCTCTCGCACTCGCTGCGCAAGACCCTCGCCGCGGATCGTTATCGCGTCACTGCGGACACCGCCTTTGCGCAAACGCTGCGGTTGTGTGCGGAATCGGTCCCGAACCGGCCAGACACCTGGATCAACCCCGGGATCGAACGCGTGTTTATCCAGCTTCACGCGATGGGCTTTGCGCATTCGGTCGAGGTCTGGGACGGAACGACGCTGGTTGGCGGGCTTTACGGATTGGCACTGGGGCGCGCCTTTTTCGGCGAAAGCATGGTCAGCCGCGCCCGCGATGCGTCGAAAGTGGCGATAGCCTGGCTGGTGGCGCGGCTGCGCGTTGGCGGCTTCACGCTGCTGGATTGCCAGTTCATGACCGATCACCTCGCCTCGCTTGGCGCGATCGAGATCAGCCGTAGCGACTATCTGGTGGCGTTGTCGGCCGCGATCGCGGGAGCGGTCGGCTCGGGGGCCTCGGCGTCGGGGGTGGGCGACTTCTTCGCGCTGGATCGAGCGGCCTCGCCGGTGTTGGACAAACCGGTTCCCGCCACGGAGTTCGGTCCGCCTTCGGGGAAGGTCATCGCGCAACTCTTGACCCACACATCATAAATCGGGTGCTGCACAACGTTGAGCGCGGGTCGCTCCTTGAACAGCCACCCCGAAAAAACGCGTCGCCAGTTCTTGTCGCTGCCCGCGACATCAACCTGGACGAATGCCCCGGTATAATGTTCCTGCTCCCACGGCGCGGTTTGCTCGCACGCGCGCAACCGCACTACGACATCACCGATCCGCGCCGCCTTTCCGGGTTTCAGCACGATATCGCGCGACACGCCGTTACGCTTGTTCAACAGTCCCAAGGTCGCGACGCGTTCCGCCATCGGGGTCGCACCATAGCTCGGATCGACTCCGTCCCCGACATCCACCGTGACGATGTTGCTGGCGCTGGTGTCGGCGTCGAGCGCGGTTTCAGGGGTTTCCTTGGGTTCCGGCGCAACCGTTTTCGACGGGCTACACCCGGCCAGCACTGCGGCAAGTACCAGCGTCACGCCGCCCGGCGCGGGACGAATCACGCGTCGGGCGTCCACGCTTCGTAATCGCCGGTCGCGGGGGCACGCACACCGCCCTTTTCCAGCGCGCCGCTCGGGCGATAGGCGGCTACCGTGCCGGTCAAATTGGGCTCGGCCGGCTTTTGCCAAGCGCGCGGCGCAGGCAGCGCGCGCGACGGCACGTCATCGACTTGATGGTGGAGCCAACTGAACCACTCGGGCGCGACTCGGCTCGAATCATTGGGACCGTTGTAGATCACCCAGCGGCGTGGATTGCCCGCGGTATCGCGCCCGCCCTCATAATAGACGTTGCCAAGCGCGTCTTCGCCTACGCGCGCCTTGCCGCGCAGACCAAAGGCAGTGCCCCAGCTCGCGCCGGTCCACCAGGTGAAAGGATTGAGATTGATGCCCATGAAATGCGCTTAGCGCGACCCAGTGCTGCCTTCAACTGCGATCACTGGCTCTTCCGTCCGGCCCAGGCAACATGATCGCCTTCGGCGATGCCAAGGTCGAGCGCGCGGCCCCCGCGAAGTTCCAGCACCGCGCTGACCGGTTCGCCCGACGGGATCTGCGTTTCCGACTGCGGCGCGGTATTTTCGGCGATCCGCGCGATCGTGCCGTCTGCACGGATGAAAATAATGTCGAGCGGGCTCGGCGTGTTCTTCATCCAGAAATTCGCCTCGCGCGGGGGGCCACCCTCTGGCGGATAAGGGGCGAACAGCATCCCGCCATTTTGCGGAATGTCGGTGCGGAACATCAGCCCCCGCTCCTGCTCATCCTTGGTGCGGGCCGTCTCGACGAGGAAGGTATGTTGGCCGTTGGCGCTCTTGATGGTCACCGTGACCGTCTGCGCCGATGCCTCGACCGGATCGGATGCCGCAGTCGTGCCGCTGCAGCCACTTGCCACGCCCAGCGCCGCAACGGCCAACAGCGTTACCCATCGAACGCGCATGATACGGGATTCAGCCTTCCTGTTGCACGACCACTGCAAGGGGGCCTTTATCCCCTGCAACCATCCGCGCAAGCAATAGCTGCCCCGGCTCTACATCGGCCAGCCCAGACCGACGCAACGTCTCGACATGGACAAAAACATCCGCCGAATCGTCATTGCGCACCAGAAAGCCATAGTCTTTCAGTCGATTGAACCACTTGACCGTAACCGGTTCGAACGGGCCCGCTTTATCAAGACCGCAGTCGCGATCCTGCGCGATGGGGGCAGACAGCCGCAGGCGGTCGAGCGGTTCGGCGGCATCGGTCAAATCGATCGAAAGAATCTCGATGGCCTGCAGTCCACGATCTCGCAAAGCCGCCACGCATTCCAGACGCGCGCCTTCGGGAAGGCTGCGCCGCCCGTGCGGGCGCAACACCGAAAAATGAATGAGGATATCGCCCACGGTCGGATCGTCGGCGACCAGGAAGCCGAACCCGCGCGTGATGTCGAACCATTTTAAAACACCCGAATAGACGCGGGTCAACGCGCCGGTCGTAGTCGTCTCCGCCTTGGCCTGTTCCGCGCTTTTCGATCTATCGGGCAACAAAATCGTTTCGTTCAGCATGCCGATACCCCCCCACTCGCTGGCGTAGCACCGACCGCAGGCTAGAGAAAAATCAGACAAGTTCTGTGCGAAACTCCACAGACAGGAAGCGGAATCTATCGGTTTTCGAACAATCGATCGCAATCCTCATCGGGTGCCATCATGGCAATACGACGCGCGAGCGTGAAATCGTGGCCGCCGCGAATCATCGCCGCAATGTGCTTTTCGCGCTCCGTTCGATCCGCCTGTACGCGCGCGAAAGGCCCGATTCGACGGCGGCGGGCAAAGGCCAGCGCGGTCTCTACTGCCCGCGTGGCAACGTCCGGCACAATCGCCGCGCGGTCCTCCTCGGCGAGGCCAGCCTCGCGCAGCGCGCCCGTCACGCGGCGCATGCCCAGCCCGCGCCGCCCCATCGCCGCCGCCCGCGCCTCCCCAAAGGCACGGTCGTCAATATAGCCAAGATCGGCCAGCTTTTGGGCCAGCGCGGCAGGGTCAGCGTCTTCGCCTTCCCATCCACGCTCACGAACCTTCCGCAAAAGGTAGGCGGTCAACCGGCCCCGCGTCGTCGCGAAACGTTCGACATAGCGCAGCGCAAGGCGCTCCAATGCCGCTGCATCCAATGCGGGCGCAATGCGTATCTCTTTGGGATTTGACGGGTTACGGATGGGATCGCGCATGACGCCATCATTGTGCCACAGTCGAACCGGATTTTGAACGCTTGGCATAAGCAGGGGTGCATGCCGAAGGAATTAGAGGCGCAGCGGCCGCGTGCCGTTGCGATCAAGGGCACAAAGACACATGACTATCGATGTTTCGGGCGATCTTTTGGGCGATGCAGAAGTGCGAACCGTCGCAGTGGAAACACCCAAGGCGATCGCGACACCGACCGAGGACACACTGGCGCGACGGTTCGCCGATTTCGACACGCTGGGCGAAGCGCTCGATTATGCGGCAAGCGGACAACGCGGGCTGAATTTTCACGATGCGCGGGGGTCGCTGACGCGGCCCTACCGGTTCGCCGAGCTGCGCGACGATGCGCTGGCGATGGCGCGCCGACTGATCGCAGCAGGGATCGAGCCCGCCCAGCGGATCGCGATCGTCGCCGAGACCAGCCCGGAATTCGCCGCCCTGTTCTTCGGCGTTATCTATGCAGGGGCCTGGCCCGTGCCTTTGCCGCTGCCGACATCGTTCGGCGGGCGTGATTCCTATATCGAGCAGCTGCGCGTTCAATTGACGAGCTGCGATCCGGTGATGCTCATCTATCCCCCGGAACTATCTCAAATGGCGGGCGATGCAGCGGGATTGGCCGGAGTCGCAGGCATGGATTGGTCCACCTTTGCCACCCGTGCAGCGCCTGATGTGGCCCTGCCCCAGCCGCGCGGCGACGACATCGCCTATCTGCAATATTCAAGCGGGTCGACACGCTTCCCGCATGGCGTGGCGATTACGCACCGCGCCCTGCTCAACAACCTCGCAGCGCACGCCCATGGCATGCAGCTGATCGAGAGTGACCGCTGCGTGTCGTGGCTGCCCTGGTATCACGACATGGGCCTGGTCGGCTGTTTCCTGTCGCCCGTCGCCAATCAGGTTTCGACCGATTATCTGAAGACCGAGGACTTCGCGCGCCGTCCGCTCGCGTGGCTGGACATGATCAGCCGTAACCCCGGCACTTCGGTCAGCTATTCGCCAACCTTCGGCTACGACATTTGCGCCCGCCGCATGTCGAGCCAGACCAAGGCGTCCGACCGCTTCGACCTGTCGCGCTGGCGCATCGCGGGCAATGGTGCCGACATGATCCGGCCCGACGTGATGCAGAGCTTCGTCGATTCCTTCAGCGACGCCGGTTTCAAGGCCAGCGCCTTCCTGCCGAGCTATGGTTTGGCCGAGGCGACGCTGGCGGTGTCGATCATGCCGCCGACCGAGGGCATTCGCGTCGAACTGGTCGAGGAAACCCAATTGTCGGGCGTCCCCGTCGGGCAGGACCGGCCACAGCGGTTCCGCGCGATCGTCAATTGCGGCAAGCCCGTGCGCGACATGAAGGTCGAGATTCGCGAAGAAGACGGCACGCCGCTGCCCGAACGCGCGATTGGCAAGGTGTGGTGCTCGGGGCCGTCGGTGATGGTCGGCTATTTCCGCGACGAGGCGTCGACCAATGCCTGCCTGGTCGATGGCTGGCTCGACACCGGCGATATGGGCTATCTCAGCGACGGTTATGTCTACATCGTCGGCCGCGCCAAGGACATGATCATCATCAACGGCCGCAACCACTGGCCGCAGGATATTGAATGGGCGGTCGAGCAACTGCCCGGCTTCAAGGCGGGCGACATCGCGGCCTTCGCCATCACCACCCCCGGTGGGGAAGAAACCCCCGCCGTTCTTGTACAGTGCCGCAGCTCGGACGATGCCGAGCGCCTGCGCCTGCGCGATGAGATCCGCGAACGGGTGCGTTCGGTTACCGGGATGAACTGCGTGATCGAACTGATCCCGCCGCGCACATTGCCGCGCACCAGCTCGGGCAAGCTCAGCCGGGCGAAGGCACGCAACCTGTATCTGAACGGCGATATCAAGCCCTACGATCTGGCGGCGTAACGGCCCGCAAAAAAGTCGGGCGGCTATAACGATCCGCTAACGCTGCTTGCGGTAGTGTCGGTGTCGTGAGCACCGACAGCACCTCTCAATTCGCAACGCCGCGGATCGACGGCCGGGCATTGCTCGGCCTTTACGACCCGGCGGACACCACCGACTGGGGCCCGATTCGCGCGGCCCAGCTTCATGCCGGTGGGCAATTGGCGCTGTTCCTGCTTGGGGCGAATGTCGTCGGTGCAGCGCTCGTCACGCTGATCCTCGCCCATATCGCCCCGTTATGGGCACTGGCAAGTTGGGCGACGGTGGTCGCCGCCGTATCGGTGGCGGTTACCTTTCGCCGTCTCGCCGCGCGCCAGCGGGCGGGCAACGCGGCGGGATTGCGCGATGTACGCGATACCGTGCTGGAAGGCATCGCGCTCGCCGCAGTCTGGTCGGTGCCGCCGCTCGCACTCGGCATGCGGGCCGATGCCGGGACAGCGCTTGGATTGTGGATCGTTCTATCGCTGTTGATGACCGCGTCCGCCACCGCAATGGCTGCGCTGCCGCTGGCGACGCTCAGCTTTCTCGGTATTTTGGGTTCGGCGATTGCGGCGATGCTGTTTTTTGTCGGGGGGCCGCTCTTTGCCGCAGCGGTGCTGCTGTTTACCGCTTTGCTGATGATCGGCTGTTTCAGTCGCGCGCGCGCCCTGGTGCTGATCCGCGCGGGCGAAATTTCGCTGGCGGAGCGTGATGAAACCGTCAGCCTGTTGCTGCGGGAAGCGGAAGACCATGGCGCAGACTGGCTTTGGGAAACCGATGCCGGTCGCCGGGTGGTCCGCGCATCGTCCCGCTTTGCGCATTCGGTCGGGCTCGATCCGGTCTCGATCAACGGCAAGTCGCTGCTGCAGGTGCTCGCCGGGCCGACTTGGGAAGCAGGAAATTTCTCGGCTGGGCTGCGCCAACTGTCCGACAACCTGAAGGGACGTGAGCCGTTTCGCGGCGTTTTGCTGCCGGTGTTGGTCGGCGACACCGAACGCTGGTTCGAGATCGCCGCCAATCCGCGCCATGACGAACGCGGGGCGTTTATCGGCTTTCGTGGCGTTGGATCGGACGTCACCGAACAGCGGGCATCGGCCGACAAGATCAACCGGATGGCACGGCTCGACACCTTGACTGGCCTCCCCAACCGCTTGCTCATCAACGAAGCGTTGGTGCGTGCCATGGCGGATGCGGAAAAATGGGGCAGCCGCTGCGCCTTCATGATGATCGATCTCGATCGCTTCAAGGCGGTCAACGACACGCTCGGCCACCCGGTCGGAGACCGGTTGCTCAGTCGCGTTTCGGAACGACTCGCGAGTTTGATGAGCGACAACGAAATTATCGGCCGCCTGGGCGGCGACGAATTCGCCGTCGTCGTCCGCGACGCCAGCGACACGTTGCGCCTCGAACGCCTTGCCCAGATGATCGTGGACACGCTGTCGCGCCCGTATGAGATCGATCAGCACACGCTCTACACCGGGGCCAGTGTCGGCTTGGCGACCGGACCACGCGACGGGCGGACCGCTGAAATGTTGATC
The DNA here is from genome assembly GCF_049897725.1 of Sphingomonas sp. PSPC2-2. Lineage (NCBI taxonomy): Bacteria > Pseudomonadati > Pseudomonadota > Alphaproteobacteria > Sphingomonadales > Sphingomonadaceae > Sphingomonas > Sphingomonas sp. PSPC2-2. Next base: position 702,613 of record NZ_JAFCWU010000001.1, read on the forward strand.
CGCTCCGCCGATCTGGCGCTGTATCGTTCCAAGGACGCGGGCGGAGGCAAGTTCACCAGCTATGAACCGCAATTGCACGTCGCGGCCGAAGAGCGCCGCTTGCTCGAACAGGCGTTGCGCAAGGCGCTGAGCAATAACGAGCTCCATCTCAACTACCAGCCGGTGGTAAACTCCGACACCGGGCTCCTGACCGGCTTCGAAGCTCTCGTACGCTGGACGCACCCGGAACTGGGCGTCATTTCGCCCGCAAAATTCATCCCGCTCGCCGAAGATGCGCGCCTGATCGCCCCGATCGGGGAGTGGGTCTTGCGCACGGCTTGTGCCGAAGCTGCCGGCTGGCCGGGCGAGACGCGGGTCGCGGTCAACGTGTCGCCCGAGCAACTGCACAACCCCGGCTTCGTGTCGATTGTCGCCTCGGCTTTGGCCAATAGCGGCCTGCCTGCCCACCGCCTCGAACTCGAAGTCACCGAAAGCGTCTTCATGCGCGACGACACCGGTGCCGTGAAGGTGCTGGAACGGATTTTGGCGCTCGGCGTGCGGCTCAGCCTCGACGATTTCGGGACAGGCTATTCGTCGCTCGGTTACCTCAGCCGCACGCGCTTCTCGACCATCAAGATCGACCGGAGCTTTGTTATCGGTGCAGCCAAGGGTGTGGCCGAGCCGATCGCGATTATCCGTGCGGTCGTGGTGCTTGCGCAGAGCCTGGGCATGACGACCACCGCGGAAGGCGTAGAAACGGCCGACCAGCATCGCATGGTTCAAGATCTGGGCTGTACCAAGGTGCAGGGCTATTATTTCAGCCGCCCCCTGCCCGTCGCCGAAGCCCGCGCGCTCGCCCATCGTGACGGCCACGAACGCGCCGTTGCATGAGGCATCTTGCGGACTACGCAACCGCTCGCTAAACGGCCCGTCTGATAGGGGTGTAGCTCAGTTGGTTAGAGCGTCGGTCTCCAAAACCGAAGGCCCTCGGTTCGAGTCCGAGCTCCCCTGCCACCTTCCATGCCATAGCAGCTTTGGACAATTCCCGACACTCTTGAGAACTTTCGCCGCGTTAAGCGACTGATATCGCGATTCGGTTTTACAGTAGAATCGTGTTATGCCTCCCACAACTTCGGGGGAGGTTCTTATGGCATCGGGCATCCGGACTTTCGGAATTGACGTTTCCCACTGGAACGGCAAGGTTTCGTGGGATGTGGTGCTGAAACCGGACGCGCCGGTTACGGTCCATTTCGCCTACGTAAAGGCGAGCCAACTGTATCTTGGCGCATCGGGGCATGCCGTCCATCAAAAAGACAGCGAATTTGATGAAAATTGGGCGGCGCTGAAACACCATGGGCTGAAACGCGGCGCTTATCATTATTGTATGCCGGAGTTCACCGCGCAGGACATGGCCGATCTGTTTCTGAGCGTCTACCATCCCAGCAAGGGTGATCTTCTGCCGACGCTGGATGTGGAGGACGAGTATGTCCGCGCCATTCAGGCGGGCACCAAAACCCGGTCGCAACTGGTCGCGCAGATCGTTGAATTCGGCAAAATCCTGGTGACGGCGACGGGGCACCAGCCGTTCCTGTACATCCGCAAGGACATCGCCGATTTCCTGGGCAACCCACCGGAATTTGCCGCGTTTCCGCTCTGGCTCGCCAATTATAACCATCCGCCGACGCCGCCGGTGCCGAAACCGTGGACCGCCTATACGCTGTGGCAATATTCCGAGCAGGGCCACCTCGCGGGCGTACCGGGCAATTGCGATCTCGATTATCTGAACGGCCCGCCCACCTTGCTCGACTCGTTCGTGATCTGACGCGAATGCGGCGGCGATGGCGGTTCCGATCTTCAGGCCGTTGTCGCCCAATCGTGAGGCGAGTTGATTTCGCCTGCCGCCCGCGCTAATGCTTGTCTATTCCGAAATCGGGAATTCTCGTCATCGGGCCTTGGCAGGCCCGGACGGCGGGCCCATGTCCTGATCTTGGCCAAGAAAACATGAGTGCACAGCCCGTGGCGAAGACGACCCCCCTCGAATTCATCCGACAGGTTCAGGCCGAGACCAAGAAGGTCGTGTGGCCGACCCGGCGCGAGACGATCATGACCGGCGTGATGGTCGTCATCATGACGACGCTGCTCGGCCTGTTCTTCTTCGTGGTCGACACCGGCTTCGAGGCGATCGTCAAGCTGCTGCTCAGCCTCGCCAAATAATCTAGGTAAACGAACACATGGCACGCTGGTACATCATCCACGCTTATTCGGGTTTCGAGGGCAAGGTCCGCGATTCGATCATGGCCGAAGCGACCCGCATGGGGCTCGAGCAACTGGTCGAGCAGATCGAGGTTCCGACCGAAACCGTCACCGAGGCGCGCCGCGGCAAGAAGATCTCGGTCGAGCGCAAGTTCATGCCGGGCTATGTGCTCGCCAAGCTCAACATGAACGACGACGTCTATCACCTCGTCAAGAACACCCCCAAGGTGACCGGCTTCCTTGGCCCGAACGGCAAACCGCAGGCGATCCCCGAGGCGGAAGCTGCGCGGATGCTCAACACCAAGGAAGAAGCCGCCGCTGCGCCCAAGCAGAAGATCAAGGTCGATTTCGAAATCGGCGATTCGGTCAAGGTGCTCGACGGCCCGTTCGCGAGCTTCAACGGCATTGTCGAGGAACTCGATTTCGACCGCAGCCGCGTCAAGGTGTCGGTGTCGATCTTCGGTCGCGCCACCCCGGTCGAGCTGGAATTCGAACAGGTCGAACGCAGCAAATAAGCGTTTTTGCCGGGCGCGGCGTCGCAACCGCCGCGCCCGCATTTTACAAAAAGCTGGCGCGCCATGCGCCACGCTTTAGGACCGTCCTTCACGCCCGCCGATTACGGCGGCTGACCGAGAGGGACCATGTCGATCCACCCCGCCCCCACGCCCGCGCACGGCCCCAGCCCCTTTTACTACCATCTCTATTTCCAGGTGCTCACCGCGATCGTGCTCGGCGCGCTGGTGGGACATTTCTGGCCAACGACGGGCGAAGCGCTGAAACCGCTGGGCGACGGCTTCATCAAGCTGGTCAAGATGGTGATCGCGCCGGTGATCTTCCTGAGCCTGGTCAGCGGCATCGCCGGCATGCGCGAGTTGAAGTCGGTGGGGCGCGTCGCGCTCAAGGCGTTCGGTTATTTCCTGTTTTTCTCGACGCTGGCGCTGATCCTTGGTCTGGTGGTCGCCAATGTCGTCCACCCGGGCGCGGGCATGAACATCAATCCGTCAACGCTCGATGCCGGTTCGGTGGCCGGTTATGCGCATCAGGCGCATGAAACGACCTTTGTCGGCTTCCTGATGTCGATCATCCCTAATACGATGGTCTCGGCGCTGACCGAAGGATCGATCCTGCAGACGCTGTTCGTGGCGGTGCTGTTCGGCATCGCGCTGACTTTGGTCGGCGAAGCGGCCGAGCCGGTGCTCGATCTGATCGAGCGGCTCGCCCTGATCGTGTTCCGCATCGTCGGCATCCTGATGCGCGCGGCCCCGGTCGGCGCGTTCGGCGCGATCGCCTTCACCGTCGGCAAATATGGCGCGAGCAGCCTGATCAATCTCGGCGGGCTGGTCGCGACCTTCTATTTCACCTCGATCGTATTCGTGCTGGTCATTCTCGGCGCAGTGGCGCGGCTACACGGTTTCTCGATCCTGCGCTTGCTCGCCTATTTGAAGGCCGAGTTGCTGCTGGTGCTCGGCACCTCTTCGTCCGAGGCGGCCCTGCCCAACCTCATCACCAAGCTGGAGGCGGCGGGGTGCGACAAGGGCGTGGTCGGGCTGGTCGTGCCGACCGGCTATTCGTTCAATCTCGACGGCACCAATATCTACATGACGCTGGCCGCCTTGTTCATCGCGCAGGCCTGCAACGTGCCTTTGTCGATCGGCGACCAGTTGCTGCTGGTCGGCGTGGCGATGCTGAGTTCGAAGGGCGCGGCCGGGGTGACCGGGGCGGGCTTCATCACGCTGGCCGCCACGCTGTCGATCGTGCCGTCGGTGCCGGTCGCGGGCATGGCGCTGATCCTGGGCGTCGATCGCTTCATGAGCGAATGCCGCAGCCTGACCAACTTCATCGGCAATGCCGTCGCCGCGATCGTCGTCGCGCGCTGGGAGGGCAAGCTCGACCGTGCCAAATTGGAGGAGGTGTTGTCGGGCGGGGCGCACCGTTTCGGCTGAAATAGACCGCACCCCCTCCCGTTCGGGCTGAGCTCCCTCCCACTGCGGGGCGCTCGCAAGGGGAAAGCAGCCCTTCGACAAGCTCAGGGCGAACGGGAGGTATGCATGCGCTCGATCTACGCCCGAACCGCCCCCGCTTGCGCCAATCCCCCCAAACGCTACGCTCGCGCTTTACCCGCCCCCCGAGGACCTTCCAGTATGCGCATCTTCGCCCTTCTGCTTGCCGGCACCCTCCTGACCAGCGCTGCGCAAGCGGCCACTCCAGCGGCGGACGAAGCGCTCGATCTGGCGAAGAAGGCGATCGCGCTGCGTTCGGTCAAAGGCCCCGGCAATCAGACTCCGCAGGTCGCCGCTCTGTACAAGGCGGCGCTGGTCGCGGGCGGCTTTGCCGACAAGGACGTCGAGATCGTGCCGGTCGACGACACCGCCTATCTCATCGGCACCTGGCCGGGCAGCGACCCCAAGCTCAAGCCGCTGGTCATTTCCGGCCATATGGACGTGGTCGAGGCCAAGCCCGCCGATTGGCAGCGCGACCCGTTCACCGCCGTGGTCGAAAATGGCTATCTCTACGGGCGCGGTGCGACCGACATGAAGCTCGACGGCACCATCGCCATCGCCGCGCTGAATGACCTGCGCCGCACCGGCTACAAGCCCAAGCGCACGATCATCATCGAGTTTTCGGGCGACGAAGAAACCGCGATGAAGACCTCGGCGCTGATCGCCGAGCGGCTGAAGAACGCCGAACTCGTGCTCAATATCGATGGCGGCGGTGGTGTGCTCGACGAGACCACCGGCAAGCCCAAATATTGGACCTGGAACGGGGCTGAGAAAACCTATGCCGATTTCCGGCTGACCGTCACAAACCCCGGCGGCCATTCGTCCATGCCGCGCCCGGTCAATGCGATCGTCGAGCTGTCCAGGGCGCTCGAAAAGGTCGGTGCCTATCACTTCACGCCCGAACTGAGCCCACTGACGCGCGAGGCGCTAGCCAAGGCCGCGCCGTTCGAGGAACCCGAAATCGGTGCCGCGCTGAAGGCATTCGTCGCCGACCCGACCGACAAGGCCGCAATCGCGACGCTGACCGCCAACCCGGCGACGGTCGGCAAGATCGGCACGACCTGCGTGCCGACGTTGGTCAGCGGCGGCCATGCCGAAAACGCGCTGCCGCAGCGCGCCACCGCCAACATCAACTGCCGCATCTTCCCCGGCCACAAGCCCGCCGACATCATGGCCGAGCTCGGCCGCGTGATCGATGATCCGGGCGTGAAGCTGGAGGATGTCAGCGAAGGCTCGGTCCCCAACGATGCCTCGCCGATGCGCCCCGATTTCATTGCCGCGATCGATCGCGCGATGGGCAAGGTCTATCCGGGCGTGCCGGTGTTCCCGGCGATGGCGTCGGGCGCGAGCGACAGCATGTGGTTCCGCTATCACCATGTGCCAAGCTATGGCGCGAGCCCGACCTTCATCAAGCCGTCCGAGGATTTCAGCCACGGCCTGAACGAACGCACCCCGATTTCGACGATCGAACCGGGAATCCGTTATTACCGCCTGCTCTTCGCCGATCTGTCGAAATAACTTTCCAACTGCCGCTCGGCGAGGACACGCGCCTCGCCGGGGGTGAAATTGCCCGGCGACAGGCACAGTTCCAGCCATAGCCCGTCGACCAACGCGGTGATCGCGATCGCCGCCAGCCGACGGTCGGCCGCAGGCAGCCCGCAGGCGGCGAGCAACGCTTCGAGATCGTCGCGATACGATTGGTACAGTGCATCATGCCGCGCGGCGATGATCGGCTTGGCCGACAGGCTCCAGAACGCGATCCAGGTCGCGAACAGCGCGCGATCGGCGATCGGCGGCGCGAAACTGGCGGTGACATAGGCCACCACCCGCGCACGCGGGTCATCGCCCGCCGCCGCGACCGCGGCCGCCAGCGCGACATGCACCTGCTGCCCGACCGCGGCATAGGTTTCGGCGACAAGGCCATCGATCCCGGCGAAATAATGCCCGACCAGCCCCGGCGACACCCCCGCCTCCAGCGCGATCGCACGCACCGATGCGCCAGTCGCGCCGTCGCGCGCCAGCACGCGCGCGGTCGCCTCGATCAGCGACTGGCGGCGCGCATCGGGTTCGGCGCGGGAGAAAGCGGGTTTGCTCATGATCCGTTCCTGTTGCAGTCGGCGAATTCCTATTATACGATCGTACAACAAGCAACCGGAGCCACGCATGCCCCCCTCGGCCGATCACGATCCCGACGCCGACTGGAGCTTGCCCGGCTGGCTCTACACCGACCCCGAATATTATGCGGTCGAGATGGCGCGGGTGATCCGCCCGTCCTGGCAGATCGTCTGCCATCAGAACGATCTGGCCGAACCCGGCGCGTTCCACACGCTCGACTATCTGGGCGAGAGCATCATCGCGGTGCGCGGCGACGACCATGAGATCCGCGCCTTCGCCAATGTCTGCCGCCACCGCGCGATGCGGCTGGTCGAGGGGCCACGCGGCTGCGCCAAGAAGCTCGTCTGCCCCTATCACGCCTGGACCTATGAGACCGGCGGACGGCTGACCGGCGTGCCGATGCGGCGCGATTACCCCGCGCTCGATTTGGCCGAAAACGGCCTCGCGCGCGTCGATCTGGAGATCTGGCGCGGCTTCGTGTTCGTCCGGCTGGAGGGCGACGGCCCCTCGGTCGCCGAGATGATGGCCCCGTATGACGCGCAGATCGCCCCTTATCGCTTCGAGGAGATGCAGACGCTCAGCCCCGTCCGGCTGCGCGACCGTGCGGTCAATTGGAAGAATGTCGGCGACAATTATTCGGACAATCTCCACATCCCGGTGGCGCATGACGGCCTCACCCGACTGTTCGGCAAGAGCTATGCGATCGAGGCCGAACCCTGGGTCGACAAGATGTCGGGTCGCCTCGTCGATCGCCCCTCCGACAACCCGTGGGAGCGCTTCTACCAGACGCATCTGCCACCAGTCCCACATCTGCCCGAGGCGAACCAGCGGCTGTGGCTCTATTTCAAGCTGTGGCCCAACATGGCGTTCGATCTCTATGCCGATCAGATCGATTTCATGCAGTGGCTGCCGACCTCGCCGACGACGTGCGTGCTGCGCGAAATGGCGTTCGCTTTGCCCGATGACCGGCGCGAGATGAAGCTGGTGCGCTACGCCAATTGGCGCATCAACCGCGTCGTCAATGCCGAGGACACCTGGCTGATCGAGCGTGTCCAGCAAGGCATGGCCTCGCACAGCTACACCGCCGGGCCAATCGGCGCGAGCGAGGTCTGCCTGCGCAGCTTCGCGCGGAAAATTCGCGAGCGGATTCCCGAGGCACGGCTGCACCGCGCGCCGGCACCGGGGTGGTCAAAATCCCCCTCCCGCTTGCGGGAGGGGCTAGGGGAGGGAAGGAATGCGGGCGCGGGGGGTACGAATCCCCTCCCCCAACCCAGTTTGGGGTCGGATGTGCCCCCGGCACATCCTCGACAGCGCGGGGCGCTGTCGACCCCAAACTCGCAAGCGGGAGGGGAGCAACAATGACGAAACGTTACGACGCGCTCATCATCGGCGGCGGCCATAACGGCCTGGTCTGCGCCTTTTACCTGGCGCGCGCGGGGCTGAAAGTGCGCGTGCTCGAACGCCGCCATGTCGTCGGCGGCGCGGCGGTGACCGAGGAATTCCACCCCGGTTTCCGCAATTCGACCGCAAGCTACACCGTCAGCCTGCTCCGCCCCAAGGTGATCGCTGACATGAAGCTGCACGATCGCGGCTTTCGCATCATCGAGCGGACGATCAGCAATTTCTTCCCCTTCCCCGATACCTATCTGACGCTCGGCGGCGGCACCGCCCGCACCCAACAGCAGTTCGCACGCTTCAGCCAGAAGGATGCCGACGCTTACCCGGCTTATGACGCCGCGCTGGAAAAGGTCGCGCAAGTGTTGCGCGATCTGGCACTCAAGACCCCACCCAATGTCGGCGGCGGCCTCCGCGCGCTTCTCTCGGGCGCGACGCAAGGCTGGCCGATCGCCAAGATGGAGATCGAAGCGCAGCGCGACCTGCTCGACGTGTTCACCAAATCCGCGCGCGATTTCCTCGATGGCTGGTTCGAGGACGATCACGTCAAATCGGCCTTCGCCTTCGATGCCGTGGTCGGCAATTATGCCGGCGTATCGACACCGGGCAGCGCCTATGTCCTGCTCCACCACGTCTTTGGCGAAGTGAACGGCAAATATGGTGCGTGGGGCCATTCGGTCGGCGGCATGGGCGCGATCACCCAGGCAATGGCGCGCGCGTGCGAGGATGCAGGCGTCGAGATCAGCCTCGAGGCCCCCGTCGCCAGGCTGCTGACCGAAGGCGGCAAGGTCGCGGGCGTGCGGCTCGAATCAGGCGAGGAAATCGCCGCCACCACGGTCGCCGCCAATGTCGGCCCGGCCCTGCTCTATCGCCAGATGGTCGATTCCGCCGACATGCCCGCCGATTTCAAGCGCCGGATCAATGGGTTCAAAACCGGCAGCGGCACCTTCCGCATGAACGTCGCTCTGTGCGAACTGCCCGATTTCACGGTGTTCCCGGGCAAGGACAAGGCCGAGCACCACACCGCCGGGATCATCATTGCGCCGGGGATGGACTATATGGACCAGGCGTTCATCGACGCGCAGCAGCATGGCTGGTCGAAAAAGCCGATCGTCGAGATGAAGCTGCCGACCACGGTCGATGACAGCCTCGCCCCGCCGGGAATGCACATTGCCAGCCTGTTCTGCCAGCAATTCGACCCCAAGGTCGATTGGGACACGCACCGCGAGGAGGTAGCCGATCTGATCGTCGATACCGTCACCGACCATGCCCCCAATTTCAAAGCCTCGGTGATCGCACGGCAAATCCATTCTCCGCTCGATCTCGAACGCAAGTTCGGGCTGATCGGCGGCGACATCTTCCACGGCACCATGGGGCTCGACCAATTATGGGCGGCGCGCCCAATGCTCGGCCACGGCGATTATCGCGGGCCGATCAAGGGGTTGTACATGTGCGGATCGGGCACGCATCCCGGCGGCGGCGTGACCGGCGCACCGGGGCACAATGCGGCGCACGAGATTTTGCGGGATCGGAGCTTGGTGGGGCGGCTGTTCGGGTAGGGGGCCGCCTCCCCCGTCACCCCGGGCTTGTCCCGGGGTCCACGGTGCCGCACGTCCTGAAGCCGTAGAACGCAAACCCCGGTAGACCCCGGGACAAGCCCGGGGTGACGAAAAGGCTCAGGCTCCCGCGCCACCTCTCCCAAACCGCAACCAATAGAGCGGCAGCGCCGTCAGCATCAGCGCAACGCTCGAGCCCGCCGCCTCCAGCCCAGCCCCCCACATCGCCCAGAGCGCAAACACCAGCCCCGCCACCGCCGCCACCGGCGCGATGCGCTTGACCAAGGCGGTCAGGCACGCCCCGATATACAGCCAGATCGCCGCCGCCGCCGTCAGCCGCAGCATGAAATCGAGCAACCCGCCGAGCGAGCGCGTCGCATTGGATAGCACCAGCACGCTCGCCAGGGTGGTCGCCAGCAACAGCATCGGGATCGGCACGTCGCGCGCGCTGGTGCGCCCGACCCAGCGCGGCAGCAGCCCGGCGCGCGCCATCCCCAGCGGCACCTCGCCTTGCAGCAGCGTCCAGCCATTCAGCGCGCCGATCGCCGCGATCGCGGCAAAGGCAGCGGTGGCAAGCCCCGCCTGATGTCCCCAGAAGCGTTCGACGAACAAGGCGAACGGCGCTTGGGCATTGGCGACCTCGGCGGTCGGCAGTGCGAAGATAATCCCGCTGCACACCGCTATGTACAGCAGCCCCGTCAGCCCCAGCCCGAACAGCGTCGCGCGCACGACATTGCGCGCCGGATCGCGCACGCGCTCGGCGGCGACGCTTGCCGCCTCGAACCCGACGATCGCAAAGAAGGCCAAGGTCAGCGCCGGGGTCAGTTGCGACCAGGCAAAGGGCGGATGCGCCTCGGCATGGAATGCGCCCCCGCCGCTCAACGCGACGCCCGCGAGAATCAGCACGATCGCGGCGAGCGGCAGCAGTTTGAGCAAGGTCGTCACCACCTGAAACGCCCCGGCCAGCCGCGCGCCGCCGAGATTGAGCAAGGTCAGCAACCACAGCAGCACCGTCGCCGACAGCGCCTGCGCCAATGATGTCGCGCCGAGCACGGGCACGAATTGCGCGAGATAACGGATCGCGGTCAGCGCGATCACCGCATTGGCCGACCACACGCTGACCCAATAGCTCCAGCCGACCAGCACCCCCGGCAACGGCCCCAACCCCGCACCGCAGATCGCCACCACGCCGGTCGCCTCGGGCATTGCCGCGGTCAGACGCGCGAGCACCCAGGCGATCAGCAACGCGCCCCCTACCCCCGCAATCCACGCCGCGACGCTCGTCCAGCCATAGGGTGCCAGTTGCGCGGGCAGCACGAAGATGCCCGATCCGATCATCCCGCCCATCACCAGGGCGGTCGCGGTCCAAAAGCCAAAGGGGCGCGGTGCCGACTCCATGCATGTCTCCCGGGATCGGGCGGACCCCGGTCACGAATGCAGCACGCCCGGCGCGCCAACGCCATAGTTCCTTTTCGGCAACTCTGCGCTACCACCGTCCCATGACACAGACGGCAAGCGCGACGGACATGGACTGGATGGCGGCGAGCGGTCGCTATCCCCCGCGCCTGATCGCGGCGGCGCTGGCGCTGCACGACAATCGCCTGGGCGAGGCCGAGCCCTTGCTCAAAGCGCATCTGAAGGACGATCCGTTCGATGTCGCGGCGATCCGTATGCTGGCCGAACTGGCCGGGCGGATCGGGCGCTACCGCGATGCCGAAACGCTGCTGCGCCGCGCGGTCGAGCTGTCCCCCGCCTTCACCGCTGCGCGCGCCAATCTGGCGTTGGTGCTGTACCGGCTCAACCGCCCTGCCGAGGCGATTGCGGAACTCAACGTGGTCGCCGCCGAAGACCCCGACAATCCCGGCCATGCCAATCTCCAGGCCGCCGCTTTCGGGCGCATCGGCCAGTTCGACGAAGCGATCGCCTTGTACGAGCGCGTATTGGGCGACGCGCCGGAGCAACCGCGCGTGTGGATGAGCTATGGCCATATGCTCAAGACGGTCGGGCGGCAGGCCGATGGCATCGCGGCCTATCGCCGCGCGATCACGCTGCTGCCGACGCTGGGCGAAGCGTGGTGGAGCCTCGCCAATTTGAAGACGGTAACCTTCACCGAGGACGACATCGCTGCGATGCAGGCCGCGCTGGAGCAGCCCGGCATTTCCGACGAAGACCGCTTCCATCTCGATTTCGCGCTGGGCAAGGCGTTCGAGGATCGCCGCCACGCCGAACGCGCCTTCGCGCATTATGCGGCGGGCAACACGCTCCGTCGCAAGCACATCCGCTACAGCGCCGACGAGACCGAAGCCCTTGTCGACCGCAGCATTGCGCTGTTCACGAGGGGATTTTTCGCCGAACGCGCGGGCCAGGGCTTCGCCGCGCCCGACCCGATCTTCATCCTCGGGATGCCGCGCGCGGGATCGACGTTGATAGAGCAGATCCTCTCCAGCCACAGCCAGGTCGAGGGAACGAGCGAACTGCCCGATATCCCGGCGCTCGCCAGGCGGGATGCGGCCTATCCCGAGGGGCTGGCGACCTGGTCCGCCGAACGGCTTCGCGAAACCGGCGAAGAGTATCTCCAACGCACCCGTATCCAGCGCCGCACCGACCGACCGTTCTTCATCGACAAGCTCCCCAACAATTGGGCGCATGTCCCCTTCATCCACCTGATCTTGCCGAACGCGCGGATCATCGATGCGCGGCGGCATCCGCTCGGCTGCTGCTTCTCCAACTTCAAACAGCATTTCGCGCGCGGCCAGGGCTTCAGCTACGCGCTCGATGATATGGGCCGCTATTATCGCGATTATGTGCGGCTGATGGAGCATGTCGACACCGTCCTGCCGGGCCGAGTCCACCGCGTGCTGTATGAGGATATGGTCGAGGATACCGAGGCAACCGTGCGCGCCTTGCTCGCCGCCTGCGGCCTGCCGTTCGAGCCCGCCTGCCTCGCCTTTCACGAAACCGCGCGCGCCGTGCGCACCGCCAGTTCGGAGCAGGTCCGCCAACCGATCTTTCGCGAGGGCACCGAAGCGTGGAAGCCGTTCGAGCCGTGGCTTTCCCCGCTGCGACACGCGCTGGGCGACGTGCTCGACCGTTATCCTTCCGCCACCGTCACAACGTTGTAATTTCGCCACGCCCGCGTAAGATTGTTACACACCTGCGGCACCGTGCTTGACGGATGCTGCGGTCGCGAACACCTTGTTGAAACAATACAGGGGGAATCTGATGTCGTCGTTCGGGTATCGTGCCGCCATTCTCGCACTCTTGTCGTCGACCGCCTTCGGAGCCCCCGCGTTCGCGCAGAGCGCCCCGCCCGAACCGGCCCCGGCCACCGCACCGACCGATGGCGGCGACATTATCGTCACCGCGACCAAACGCTCCGAAACCTTGCAGAATGTGCCGATCAGCGTCCAGGCGCTGACCACCAAGAAGCTCGACGAACTCAATATTTCGAACTTCTCGCAATATGCGCAGCAATTGCCTTCGGTGTCGTTCCAGGCGCTGGGCGGGACGCCCGGCACCAACGTCATCTATATGCGCGGCGTCGCCTCGGGCGGCGATGGCAACCATTCCGGCTCGCTCCCCTCGGTCGGCGTCTATCTCGATGAGCAGCCCGTCACCACGATCGGCGGCAATCTCGACGTCCATATCTATGACATTGCGCGAATCGAGAGCCTGTCCGGGCCGCAGGGGACGCTGTACGGCGCTTCGTCCGAAGCGGGCACGATCCGCATCATCACCAACCAGCCCGATCTCTCGCATTTCTATGGCCGCGCCGATCTTGAGGGCAATAAGGTCAGCAAGGGCGGCTTTGGCGGCAAGGCCGAGGGGATGGTCAACATCCCGCTGTCGCCCTCGATGGCGCTGCGCGTCGTTGGTTTCTACCAGCGCGATGCGGGCTATATCGACAATGTGCCGGGCACGCGGCGCTTCTGCGGTGGCACCAACTTTGATGCCAATGGCAATTGCGTGAAGGACGGCCTGACCGTCAACAACAACGCCTTCGTGAAAAAGGACTATAACGACACCGAAATCGCGGGCGGTCGCGCGGCGCTGAAGGTCGATCTCGACAGCAATTGGACGGTCACCCCGACCGTCATGTACCAGGATACGCGCAGCCACGGTGCCTATGGCTATGATCCCAAGGTCGGCGACCTGCAGGTGCAGCATTTCTACCCCGAATATCGCCGCGACCGCTTCATCCAGGCCGGGCTGACAATCGCGGGCAAGATCGGCAATTGGGACGTGACCTATGCCGGGGCCTATCTCGACCGCAAGGATTTCTCGTCTAGCGACTATACCGATTACGCCGAGGCCTATGACAATCTCTATGCGTCGGTTGGCGGCATCGCGGGGTATTTCTACTTCAAGGACAATGCCGGCAAAACGATCGACCCGCGTCAACGCGTGATCGGCAGCGACCATTTCAAGAAAATGAGCCAGGAATTCCGCGTCGCCAGCCCGTCTAGCGAGCGGTTCCGCGTGGTCGCCGGTGCCTTTTACCAACGCCAGAGCAATGACATCCATCAGGATTATCAGGTGCCCGGTCTGGCCGACACGCTCTCGGTCAACGGCCACCCCGGCACCCTGTGGCTGACGCAACAGCATCGCGTCGACAAGGATTATGCGATGTTCGGCGAGGCCAGCTACGACATCACGCCGCGGCTGACCGCGACCGTCGGCGGGCGCGCCTTCATCTATGACAATTCGCTGATCGGCTTTTTCGGCTTCGGTCGCGATCCGGCCAATGGCTACAGCACCACGCCATACAATGCGGCGGGCAGTTCGCGCACCGGCGTCGCCGGGTGCTTCACCACCAACGGCACGCGCCTGCGCGATGCGGTGGCAGCGGGCGGATCGACCACGTTGCTTCCGGCTGCGGTGGCGGGTGGCCCCTGCACCAATCTTGGCGTCTATCGCGTCGGAGAAGGTGTCGTGCCCGTGCAGGCATCCGGGCAAGGCGTGACGTATCGCTTCAATTTGAGCTGGAAACCGGTTGAGGGCGTTCTGCTCTACGGCACCGCCTCGCGCGGGTTCCGCCCGGGCGGCATCAACCGCCGCGCCGACGTCGCAGCCTATGCCGCCGATTACCTGACCAACTATGAATTGGGGGCCAAAACGACGCTACTGGGCGGCGCATTGCGGTTGAACGGCGCAATCTACCAGCAGGATTGGGACAAGTTCCAATTCTCCTTCCTGGGGGCGAACAGCTTCACTGAAATCCACAACGGGCCCAATGCGCGCATTCGCGGCGCGGAGATCATCGCCAATCTCAATGTCGGTGCACTGTCGGTGAGCGCTTCGGGCTCCTATACCGATGCCAAGACGCGCAAGAATCTTTGCCTGATCGACGATCCGACCTTCACCTGCACCGGCGCGGGCAATCTCCTGTCGGCAAAGGCTGGAACCCGTCTGCCGATCACGCCCAAGTTCAAGGCGAGCGGATCGGCGCGCTACACGGTGCCGGTCGGAGCAGCCAAAGCTTATGGCCAGGCGGTCGTGTCGTACCAGGGCTCCGCCGCGTCCGACATTCGATCGGCGACCTTTGGACCGGGCGGCATCATCTTCAACCCGGCCGCACAGCTCGGGCCATTATCTGCCTTCACCACCGCCGATTTCGCGGCCGGTGTGCAGTTCCAGCGCTACAGCTTCGAACTCTTCATCCAGAATGCCTTCGATACCCGCGGGCAGCTCTCACGCTTCCAGGAATGCGGCAGTTGCGGTCAGCGGCCCTATATCGTGCCCGTCACACCCCAGACGATCGGCGTACGACTGCATACGGACTTTTAGCGCGATACGAGTAGCGCCGCCTGGCCCTTCGTCAGGCGGCGCAGGCCGATCCGTTACCCGCCGCGCCTTGCCTTTGACGAAACCACCACTCGAAATCCTGTTGCTCCAGCGGGCGCGCATAATGATAGCCCTGCGCCTCGTCGCATCCCAGTGCATCGAGAATTTCCGCAGTTCGGGGCGTTTCGACACCCTCCGCGACGACGCGATGGCCAAGGCCATGCGACAATTGGATCATGGTCCGCACCAGAATGCCGGCCTGGTCCACCTCACGATCGAGCGATTGTACGAAGGACCGGTCGATTTTCACGACGCTGATCGGGAAACGTTGCAAATGGGCCAGGCTGCTATGGCCCGTACCGAAATCATCCAGCGCGATCCGGATACCGAGGTCCGCCAGCGCCCGCAGCCTGGCGAGTGCAACCACCGGATCGCACATCATCGCACTTTCGGTGACTTCCAACTCCAGAAATTCGGGCCGTACGCGGTGCTTCAACAGGTATAACTGCACCCGCTCGACGAAATCCGTCTCATCCAGGTTTGCCGCTGACACATTGATCGACAATTGCAGGTCAATCCCGCTCGCGTGCCACACGGCGAGTTGCTCCAGCGCTTTGTCCAAGACCCAGGTGGTCACCGGCCGCATCAGCGCGGTCTGCTCGACGATCGGGATAAACTCGTTCGGCGAGACGTCGCCCAGTTTCGGATGCGTCCAGCGTAGCAGCGCCTCCGCCCCACAGCATTGGCCCGATGCGAAATCGATTCGCGGTTGGTAGACAAGGCGCAACTCGCCCGGCAGATCGAAGGCGTCGCAAAAGTCCTTCAAAAGGCTGAAACGGCGCGCTTGTTTCCCGTCACTGGTCGATGAGTACAGGCTGATTTGCCCCCCGGCGAGGCGCGCGTCCTGCGCCGCGCTATAAGCCATCCGCAGCACGTCGCTGCCCGGAGTTTGCCCCGCGACAAAGGGCGCGACGCCGATCGTATTGGTTAACACGAACCGCTCGTGTGCCCCCCGTCTGCGGGCATCGTTCAATGCGATTTTCAGGCGCGCCACAAACGCCGCGTCTTCCATCTCCGGCAAGGCAAGAAAGGCGAACTGCGTCGCTGCGACATGATAGGCGATGCGGCCTGGACCGAGTCCCGCGCGTAAGCCCTCCGCTGCTGCCTGGACGATCTGGTCGATGAACGTCGGGCCCATGACGCTCATGCCTTGACTGAGCTGTTCGCTGGGTGCCAGATCCACCAAAGCCAGAAGGCGGCGCTCCCCCGGGGTATTGCGGCCCAAATCCTCCAGATCTTCCAGCAATTGGTTTCGGTTGAGCAGTCCCGAAACCGGATCGACACGACCGATCGCGTGCTGCAGCTCGATTTGCGACATCACCATGTCGGCAAGATCGGTCAAAGCCGCCATCTCTGCCTCGGAAACGGTGCGCGGCTCGTGACCAAGGACACACAGCGCGCCCAGCCCAAAACCGTTCCTCGTCGTAAGCGGAGCACCGGCGTAGAAGCGAATGCCGTCGCGTGCGAGGGGACAGTCGCTATAGGCAGGATCCGACAGCAGATCCGAGATGACCACAAATCCGGTGGATTCCGCGACCTGTGCGCAGGGCGCTTGCTCGCGCGGGATGAAAGTGTGCTCTACCCCGACGCGCGACTTGAACCATTGCCGGTCGCGATCGGTCAGCGACACTGCGGCGATCGGCAGCCCGAAAAGCATCGCTGCCATCCGCGTGATCCGATCGAAGCTGTCGCTCGGCGGCGTGTCGAGCAAATTGAGCTGCCGCAATGCGTCGAGGCGGGCTTGCTCGGGACACATTGACGAACTCTCCTTCGTAAGACGCAGCACTGCGCCACCTTACAATATAGGATTCGTTTTCAGGTGGATCGGGCTTGCGAGCCGAAATTGTCGCAAGATATAACGGCGATTGCACCCGATTGCCGTTTGCGCTATGCGCGCCAGCTTCCTGCACACAGCTGTCGGAATATGCGGGAGGGTGCCTCGGCACCCGCTTGAACCGCTAAACTTGAACCGGGCGTCGTGGGTTCCCCTCGCCGCCCCTTACAGAGTGAGTACACATGGCAAAAAAGATTACAGGCTATATCAAGCTGCAGGTGCCGGCCGGCAAGGCCAACCCGTCGCCCCCGATCGGCCCGGCGCTGGGTCAGCGCGGCGTCAACATCATGGAATTCTGCAAGGCGTTCAACGCCTCGACCGGTGACCAGGAAGTCGGCACGCCGCTCCCCACCGTGATCACCGTCTATGCCGACCGTTCGTTCTCGTTCGAAACGAAGACCCCGCCGGCATCGTATCTGATTAAGAAGGCCGCCAACCTGAAGTCGGGCTCGAAGGAGCCGGGCAAGGTGTCCGCCGGAAAGATCAAGCGTTCGCAGCTCGCCGACATCGCGACCGCGAAGATGAAGGATCTCAACGCCAACGACCTCGAGTCGGCAACGCGCATCATCGAGGGTTCTGCCCGCGCGATGGGCCTCGAAGTGGTGGAGGGCTAAGATCATGGCATTTGTCAGCAAGAAGCAAAAAGCCGTCACCATCGACCGTCAGAAGCTGCACGGCGTGGACGAAGCCATCGCGCTCGCCAAGGCCGGTGCAACCTCGAAGTTCGACGAGACGATCGAAGTCGCGCTGAACCTCGGCGTCGATCCGCGCCACGCCGACCAGATGGTCCGCGGCGTCGTCACGCTGCCCAAGGGCACCGGCAAGACCGTGCGCGTCGGCGTGTTCGCCAAGGGTGCGAAGGCCGATGAAGCCCGCGCCGCTGGTGCGGACGTGGTCGGTGCGGAAGACCTGATGGAAATCATCCAGGGTGGCACGATCGATTTCGATCGCTGCATCGCGACCCCGGACATGATGGGCATCGTCGGTCGCCTCGGTAAGGTGCTGGGTCCGAAGGGCCTGATGCCGAACCCGAAGCTCGGCACCGTCACCATGAACGTCGCTGAAGCGGTCAAGGCAGCCAAGGGCGGCCAGATCGAATATCGCGTCGAAAAGGCCGGCATCATCCACTCGGGCATCGGCAAGGCGTCGTTCCCGGCAGAAGACCTGCGCGCGAACTTCGACGCGCTGGTCGATGCCGTGGTCAAGGCCAAGCCGTCGGGCGCGAAGGGCAAGTATGTCCGCAAGGTCGCGGTCAGCTCGACCATGGGCGTCGGCATCAAGGTCGACGTGGCCGAGGTTTCGGCGGCGTAAGCCTCCGCGATTTGCTACGGAATGGAGGGCCGGGGGAAACCCCGGCCCTTTTTTCATGCGCACGCCTCTACGCCGTCACCCCGGGCCTGTCCCGGGGTCCACCGTGCCGCACAATTCCGGACGATAGATCTGGCGAGCGGTAGACCCCGGGACGAGCCCGGGGTGACGATAAACACCCGCCATTTGCTATTCCCCGCAAATGCGCCTAGGCGAGTGCTTGCTACAGTCGCAAATCGACGGTCTCTGGTGCTTTGCGGCCCCATCTTCCTTCTTTCACTGCTGATCTAGGCACGGGTTGGCGCGACTCTCGCGTCACCCAACAAGAAGGACGACCATCATGACCATCGGCACCGTAAAATTCTTCAACGCAGACAAGGGCTATGGCTTCATCGCGCCGGAAGGCGGCGGCGAAGACGCGTTCGTGCACATCACGGCCGTTGAGCGCGCCGGCATGGGCACGCTCGATAAGGACCAGCGCGTCCAGTACGAGCTGGAGCAGGACAAGCGCGGCAAGATGAGCGCCGTGAACCTGCAGCAGGCCTAATCGCCCGCGCAAGCGAATGACCAAGGGCCCGGCGAGCGATCGCCGGGCCCTTTTTCTATGCGCTCACCGCAGCGCAGCCGCCACCGCCGACTCGCAGTCGAAATGGGCGGGCGGTGGAATAACGACGGCGGGTGGCGTCTTTTCGAGCCCGAGTGCCCGGCCGAGCGAGCGCCCGAACACCTTCAGCAAATTGCTGTTACTCGGTTTGTCGGCGGTGCCCAGGCCCGCCACGGTCACCGTCGGCTTGCTCAGCGTGCCGCCAATCTGGATCGGATCGGCGATCTTCAACAGCGCGCGGCTCTTGCTCGTCCCAGCCAGCGTAAGGGCGATCCGTTCGCCATCCATCACGATCCGGCCCGCCCCTCGCCCCACCGAACTACCGGTATCGATGCCCAGCGGACGCGGCACGAGCACGCCATCGGTCGCACGGAAATCCGCGACGAGGCAGCGCAGCGGCACCATCCGGCTCGGCGAACCGAGCGCATGCACCACCGCCCCGCTCAAATTCTGGCCGAGCACATCCGCGACCATGCGGCGCACCTCGCCATCGGTCGCGACCATTGCTGCCTTGCCGTTGGCGCGCGACAGCGCCTCGCGCACCGTGTCGCCCTGCCCGGCCAACACGATGCGCCCCCGCACGCGTCCAGATACCATATCCGGCTCTCCAATCAGCGAATCGAGCGTCAGCCCGGCCAGTCGAAGATCGATCGACAGCTTGGGCCGCCCACTCCGGTGATCGACTTTCAGCGTGCCGACCATGCGCCCGGAGGCGAGGGTCGCCACGACGTCGCTGACCGTCAACAGACGATGGTCGAGCGTCAGCGTACCCGACAGCGTGCGAAACACCGTGCCCTTGCCCGCCAGAATACGGTCTACGCGGAATGCAATCGTACCGTCGGTCTTGCCCAGCTTGCTAAGGTTGATCCGCGTTGGTGGTATCACCCGCGGGCCGATCGCCGCCGATCGCGCGGCCGAAGCGGCATGACCGCGCGCATCCGCCAAATCATCGAAATCGAACTGCGACGCACGCAGCCTGGCATCGATCTTGGTGCGGCCATCGATCTTGTGGACCGTCGCCAGCCCGGCGAAGCGCGATCGCCCGACGCTGCCGCCGATCCGGTCGACATACCAGTCATGCCCGTCATGGCGGATCGCCCCGGTCAGGTTGATCGGCTGGGTGCCAAACAGCCCGGCCTCGATGATGCGATCGAGATTCTTGAGCGTGGGTGCCTGGGCGGTGATGGCCGCCGTAAAGTGGCGAGTATCGAGCACGCCCGCCATCTGGCCCTTGGCACTCATGTGCAACGCGGGCGAGACGAGCGTGGCGCTGAACGGATAGGGCGCAGCAGGGTCGATCCCGGTGATACGTCCGCCGGTCGCATCGAGCCGCACTGGCGTATCGAGGAACGTGCCCGTCGCGGAGAGGCGCAACCCGTTCCTCGCATCGACCGAAAGCGGTCCGGCGACCACCAATTGCCGCTTGGCATCGCGCAACACGAGTTGCGTGTTGGTGACCGTCAGGTCCGACAGAGTCGGGCGACCGCCCTGTCCATCGCCTTGCTTGCCTTCGCGCTTCCAGTTGGCGCGTCCGGTGGCGTCGCGCACCAGCGCGATGCGCCCGCCGTCGATGGTCACGCGGTCGGGCTGGAAATGGCCGAACAGCAACGCGAACACCGGTACACGCACGCTGGCCGACGACAAGCGAACGAAATCGCCCGGTCCCACCCAATCGGGCTGGGCGATATGGACGTCGCGCACCGAGATGACCGGCGTATAAGAAAAAATGCTGTCACGCGTCACCGCGCCCACCCGCACGGGGCTGCCCCAGGCCGATGAGATACGGCTTTCGACCAGGCCCCGCATCATTCCCACCGGAAAGGCACCGAGCGCCAACACCAGCAGGGTCACCACGCCAAAGATGGCGAGCACCGTTCCCAGCAGGATTTTGCGCCAGCGCGGTGCGCGAGGGGCGGGAGCGGCGGTTTCGGAAGCAATCACCCCACTACAACCCGACGCGTCCCCGATTGTTTCACCCGCGCAGCGAAATCCCGCGCGTTACTGCGCCCTTGGGATCGTCACCGCTCGAAACCGCTGGGTGCGGGCGAGATCGTCACCGTGGTGCCGCCGCGAATTTCCTGCACTTCCAATGCGCGTTCAGCGACATTGTCGCGACCGAACCGGAACGCGCCATCGATCCCGGCAAAGCCGCCGCGATCCTTCAAGCGATCTTCCGGAAAGGCTGCGCCCATCGGCCAGTCGCGCATGATGCGGATCGTCAGCAACACTGAATCATAGCCAAGGCTCGACAAGCGGAACGGTGCCGCGCCGAAGCGCGCCCGATAGCGCGCGGCATATTGGCGATAGAGACCGTCCGATACGCTCGCGAACCACGCGCCTTCCAGCGCGGCCTTGCTCGCAATCGCACTTTCCGAATTCCACAATTCGGTGCCGAGCACGCGCGCGCCGCCCATACCGTTCTTGCGCAGCACCGGCACCGCCGCCGACGCCGCATTGCCGCCATCGGCGATGAGGATCGCCTGATAGGGTGCGCTCTTGCTCATGCGGACAATCGCGCTGGTGATCGATCCGGGGACACGATCATAGGTCTGCAAGGACGCAACTTGCCCCCCGGCGGATTCGACCGCACGCAGGAAGGCGGTCGACGCCCGCTGCCCATAGGTGCCGTTGGGCACCAATCCGCCAAAGGTGGTGACGCCCTGTTCGCGCGCATAATCGACCACCCGGCCAATCGACTGGGCGGGCACATAGCCCATCAGATAGGCACCGTTTCCGGCTGCGGTCGCATCGTTGGAAAAGCTGACCACCGGCACGCCCGCGCGATGCGCAATCGGTGCCACTGCGCGCACGTCGTCCGCCAGCAACGGCCCGAGGATCAACTGATTGCCATCCGCCAGCGCCTTTTGCGCGGCCAGCGCGGCACCGGTGGCGGTGTCGTAGCTGGTGATGCGGATGCGCTCATTCTTCGAATCGAGCAGCGCCATCTGCGTGGCGTTGGCGAGACTCTGGCCGACCCCGGCATTGGGGCCGCTGAGCGGCACCAGCAGCGCGACGCGGTGGCGTTGGGTATCGGTCGGGATGCCCTGTTCGACGACGGGCTGCTGCGGCTGCACCGGGCGGGTGACCGGGGGGCGTTTTACCTGCGCGGGGCCACGCGGGACGACCGTCTGGCACCCGGCCAGCGCCACCGCCCCCGCAATCGCCGCCAACCGCAAAAGTCGTTTAAAGGCGATGGGCCGTTGCCCTGTCGTATCCCGCTCTGCCATGACCGCTCCTGATGACCCCTGATCTTTCGCCCGGCCTCTACATCGTTGCCACCCCCATCGGCAATCTCGGCGATCTTTCGCCGCGGGCCGCGCACATCCTGACGCATGCCGCCGTAATTGCCGTGGAAGACAGCCGCGTGACGGCCAAACTTCTGCATCATATCGGCGTGAAGCGGCAAATGGTTCCCTATCACGACCATAATGCCGAAGAAGTCCGCCCCGGCCTTATCGCGCGCATGGGGAGGGAGGCGGTGGCCTTGGTGTCCGATGCGGGCACGCCGCTCATCTCCGACCCCGGCTACAAGCTTGTGCGCGATGCGCGCGCGGCTGGGCATACCGTGTGGACCATTCCCGGCCCCTGTGCGGCTGTGGCGGCGCTGACGCTCGCCGGGCTGCCGACCGACCGTTTCCTGTTTCTAGGCTTCCTGCCCTCCAAGGCCCAAGCACGTGCCGCCGCCATTACTGAAGTCGCCGCGATCCGCGCGACTCTGGTGCTGTACGAATCCGGTCCGCGCCTGGCCGCGCTGCTGGCCGCGCTGGCCGAAGGTCTGGGCGACCGCGAGGCTGCGGTAACCCGCGAAATCACCAAGCATTTCGAGGAAGCGGTAACCGGCACGCTGTCGCAGCTCGCCGCGCGCTATGCCGACGCACCTCCCAAAGGCGAGATCGTCGTGGTCGTCGCCCCGCCCGGCGCGCCCGAGGCCGCCAGTGCCGACGATGCCGATGCCGCCCTCACCGAAGCACTGACGCGGCTGTCGACGGGCCAGGCGGCGAGCGAAGTCGCCAAGAAACTCGGGCTCGACCGCAAGGCGCTCTATGCAAGGGCGCTGGAGTTGAAGGCGTAAAACTCCCCTCCCGCTTGCGGGAGGGGCTGGGGGAGGGCATGTTTGGTGACGTGCCGCGCTTCGAAAGCCCCTCCCCTAACCCCTCCCGTAAACGGGAGGGGAATATAAAGCGCCGCCTCGCCGAAGCCTCCGGCCGCCGCGGCGAGCGCCTCGCCGGCTGGTGGCTCCGCCTCAAAGGCTGGCGCATCCTCGCCCGCCGCGTCCGTACCCCCGCAGGCGAAGTCGATCTGATCGCCAAGAAAGGTACCCTCGTCGCCTTTGTCGAGGTCAAGCTGCGCGCCACCGCCGCCGAGCTCGATTTCGCGATCGACGAGCGCCGCCTCGCCCGCGTCGCGGCGGCGGCCGAATATCTGATGCCAAGCTATGCCGATCCGGGCGACGACATTCGCGTCGATGTCATCCTGCTCGCGCCGGGCACGCGGCCCCGCCATATCGAGAATGCCTGGATCGGGTGACTTTGGCGGCGGACGCCCCTAGAGGTCGCTCGCATCCAAACCCGTCGCCAGCGATCGGGTATCGAGACGGAGAATCTCATGTCGCTCACCGTTGCCGTCCAGATGGACCCGATCGCGCATATCAACATTGCCGGGGATTCGACCTTCGCGTTGATGCTCACCGCGCAGCAGCGCGGGCACAGGCTGTTCCACTATAATGCCGAAGACCTGAATTATGCCGATGGCCGGGTGTGGACCAAGGCTGATCCGGTCACCGTGCAGCGCGTCGTCGGCAATCATTACAGCTTCGGCGAAGCCATCAACCTCGATCTGGGCGAGGACGCCGATGTCGTGCTGATGCGGCAGGATCCGCCCTTCGACCTCGGCTATATCACCGCGACGCATCTGCTGGAACGCATCGCGCACAAGACGCTGGTGGTGAATGACCCGGCCAGCGTGCGCAACGCACCCGAAAAGGTGTTCGTGCTCGATTTCCCGCAGTTCATGCCGCCGACGCTGGTGACGCGCAGCCTTGACGAAGCGCGCGCCTTTCTCGCGCAGCACGGCGAAATCGTCATCAAGCCGCTGCATGGCAATGGCGGCAAGGCGATCTTCAAGGTCGGGCAGGATGGCGCGAACCTGTCGGCGCTGATCGAGGTGTTCAACACCATGTGGCGGGAACCGCACATGATCCAGGCGTTCCTCCCCGCCGTTGCCAAGGGCGACAAGCGCATCGTGCTGGTCGATGGAGACGTCGCGGGCGCGATCAACCGCTTACCTGGCGAAGGCGAGATCCGCTCCAACCTCGCGGTCGGCGGGTCGGCGGTGAAGACCGAACTGACCGAGAAAGAGCGCGAAATTTGCGCGGTGCTCGGGCCGGAACTCAAAAGGCGCGGGCTGCTGTTCGTCGGCATCGATGTGATCGGCGGCGAGTGGCTGACCGAAATCAACGTCACCTCCCCCACCGGCATCGTCGCGATCGAACGCTTCGACGGCACCGATGTCGCCGCCCTGATCTGGGATGCGATCGAGCGGAAAGTTGCGGCATAGCCATCGTCACCCCGGGCTTGTCCCGGGGTCCACCATGGTATCAGCCACCGGCCGGAGGCGCGCGGCACGGTGGATGCCGGGACGAGCCCGGCATGACGGAGTGATGCGTGACCGAATTCATCATCAACCTCACGGCGTGGGGCGGCTATTTCGGCATTTTCCTGCTGATGGTGCTGGAGAACGTGTTCCCGCCCATCCCGTCCGAAGTGATCATGGGGCTGGGCGGTATCGCGGTCGCACGCGGGCAAATGGAGATGGTTCCGCTGATCGTCGCGGGCACGGCGGGGACGGTGGTCGGCAATTATTTCTGGTACTGGATCGGCTGGCACCTCGGCTATCAGCGGCTGCGCCCGTTCGTCGATCGCTATGGCCGCTGGCTCACGCTCGATTGGGAGCACGTCCTGCAGCTCGAACGCTTTTTTCAGCGTCACGGACAATGGGTGGTGTTCGTGTTCCGCTTCATGCCCGCCTTTCGCACAATGGTGTCGCTGCCCGCGGGCATGACGCGGATGCCGCGCGCACGCTTCCTGGCCTGGACGGCGGGCGGCGCGGCGATCTGGGACACCTTTCTGGCGAGTGCAGGCTATTATCTCGGCACCAACTTCCGCGAGCTGGATGCGTTCATCGGCCCCGCGACGATGGCGACGATCGGGGCGGTCGGCGTGTTTTACGTCTGGCGTCTGCTGCGCTGGCAGCCGCGTTGCTAGGCACGCGGATGCGCGTTGCGGTACACATCCAGCAAATGCGCCGCATCGACCTGGGTATAGATTTGCGTGGAGCTGAGGCTCGCATGGCCGAGCAATTCCTGCAGCGCACGCAAATCCGCCCCGCGCCCCAGCAAATGCGTGGCGAAGCTGTGGCGAAGCGCGTGCGGCGTGGTGCAATCGGGCAAGCCGAGCCGCACGCGCGCGCGCTGCACCGCCAGCCGGACGAGGCGCGGCGATAGCGGCCCGCCCTTTGCCCCGCGAAACAGCGGCGCGTCACGCGCGGTGCCATAGGGGCTGAGTGCGACATAGGATTCGATCGCCGCCCGCACTTGCGGCAGCAGCGGCACGATCCGCGTCTTGTCGCGCTTGCCCGTCACGCTCAGCGTCGCGCCCAGCGGCAGAATTGCCCCCGTCAGCCCCAGCGCCTCGGCCACGCGCAGCCCCGCGCCATACAGCAGCAACAGCACTGCCAGATCGCGCGCACCGATCCACGGTTCGGCGGCGTCCTCCGCGACATCCTCGGCCAAAGCGACCGCCTCGTCGGGCGAAACCGGGCGCGGCACCCCCTTTTTCACGCGCGGCCCCTTCAGGCGCGGCGTCGTCCCCTCGCCCACCGCAAACGCCAGGAACCCGCGCACCGCCGACAATTCGCGCGCCGCCGAGGCATTGCCGATGCCGCCTTCGCCCCGGCGCGCGGCAAGAAAGGCGCGCAGATCGGCCGCGCTCACCTTGGCCAGCATGTCGCGCTCCACCGCCGCGCCCCAATGCGCCTGCAGAAACGTGCACAGCCGCACCGCCGTCGCCTCATACGCGCGCACGGTATGCACCGAGCGCCGCCGGTCGCGCGCGAGATGGGCGGCATAAAGGCCGGGGAGTTCGCTCATCGCTGCGGTGTAGCGCATCGAATGGGGCAGGTAAGCCCCTCGCCTTCTGCCAAGCGGCGCATGGCCCCCCTTTGCCGCACGCCCGCAACCCGCCATATGCTCCCCATGTCCCGCGCCCGCGTCCTCGTCATGAATTCCGCGCTCGGCCCGCTCGATTACCGCGTGCCGCACGGAATGCAGGTCGAGCCCGGCTCGATCGTGATCGCACCGCTCGGCCCGCGCCAGTTGGTCGGCGTGGTGTGGGAGCCGGAGCGGATGCCGTCCGATGCCGAGGTCGGCGACAATCGCTTGCGCAACCTCATCGGCGTGTTCCCCGCCGCGCCGCTAACCGCGCCTTTGCGTAGGCTGATCGAATGGACCGCCGATTATTATCTCGCGCCCCCCGCCGCCGTGGCGCGGATGGCGCTCGCCTCCAGTTCGGCGCTGGAGGGGGCGAAGACCGTCACCGAATATCGCGCGACCGGGCTGTTGCCCGACCGCGTGACGCCGCAGCGCGAGCAGGCGCTCGAACAGATCGGCACCCATCAGGGCCTGATCCGCGAACTGGCGGCGATCGGCAATGTCTCCGACGCGGTCATTCGCGGTTTGGCCAAGGTCGGCGCGCTGGAAGCGGTCGAGGTCGATATCGACAGCCCGTTCACGCTGCCCGATCCCGATTTCGCAGCGCCCGCTTTGTCACCCGACCAGCGCGCCGCCGCCGCCACGTTGGTGGCGGGCGTCACCGCGCGCGCCTTCGCGCCGACGCTGCTCGATGGCGTCACCGGCTCGGGCAAGACCGAGGTTTATTTCGAGGCGGTCGCCGCCGCGATCCGCGAGGGACGGCAGACGCTCGTGCTGCTCCCCGAAATCGCGCTGACCGAACCCTTCCTGACGCGCTTCGCCGCGCGCTTCGGGGTGAAGCCCGTCGCTTGGCACTCAGGATTGCGCCAATCGCAACGCCGCCGCGCGTGGCGCGCCATCTCCAGCGGGCAAGCGCTGGTCACCGTCGGCGCGCGCTCCTCGCTGTTCCTCCCATACGCCAATCTCGGCCTGATCGTGATCGACGAAGCGCACGAGACGAGTTTCAAGCAGGAAGAGGGCGTGCATTATCACGCCCGCGACGTGGCGGTAATGCGCGCCAAGTTCGAACAGATTCCGGTAATCCTGGCGTCCGCCACCCCCGCGATCGAAACCCGCCAGCAAGTGGCGCTCGGCCGCTATGCCGAGGTGAAATTGCCCGGCCGCTGGGGTGCCGCCGAAATGCCTGCGATCGAAGCGATCGACCTGATCGCCGAGCCGCCGGAACGCGGCCACTGGATCGCCCCCCGTCTGGTGGTGGCGATGCGTGAAACACTGGCGCGGCACGAACAATCTTTGCTGTTCCTCAACCGGCGCGGCTATGCCCCGCTGACCTTGTGCCGCACCTGCGGTCACCGCTTCCAATGCCCCAATTGCACCGCCTGGATGGTCGAGCATCGTCTGGTCCACCGCCTCGCCTGCCACCATTGCGGCCATACCGAGCCAGTCCCGACAGTTTGCCCAGAGTGCCAGAGCGAGGACAGCCTGGTCCCCGTCGGCCCCGGCGTCGAACGCATCGCCGATGAAGTAAAGGCGCTCTTCCCCGACGCGCGTACCGCCGTCATCACCTCCGACACGATCTGGTCGCCCGCCAAGGCCGCCGAATTCGTCGCGCGGATGGAGGCGCATGACATCGACATTATCGTTGGTACACAATTGGTTACCAAGGGTTATCACTTCCCCAATCTGACGCTGGTCGGCGTGATCGACGCCGATCTCGGCCTCGACGGAGGCGATCTGCGCGCGAGCGAGCGCACCTTCCAGCAAATCTGCCAGGTCGCCGGGCGCGCCGGGCGCGGTGCCAAGCCCGGCCATGTCTATATCCAGACGCACAGCCCCAAAGCGAGCGTGATGCAGGCGCTCGTCTCGGGCGATGCCGAGGCCTTTTACGCCGCCGAGACCGAGCATCGCCGCGAGGCAGGCGCGCCCCCCTTCGGCCGCTTCGCCGGGATCATCGTGTCGAGCGAAGACCAGAAGGCCGCGCTCGAAACCGCCCGGCTGATCGGCCGCAGCGCGCCGCATCATGAGGCGATGGAAGTCTACGGCCCCGCACCCGCCCCGCTGGCGATGCTGCGCGGGCGACACCGCTTCCGCTTGCTCGTCCATGCCAAGCGCGCGCTCGACGTGCAGGACATCATCCGCGACTGGCTCGGCGGACTCGACTGGCCGAGCAAGGTGCGCGTCGTCGTCGATGTTGACCCGTACAGCTTTGTATGAGGCCCCCCGTCCCTTCTGACCCGTAACGTCGCTATCGTCCTCGATTCGACGGATTTTAACCCAATGGACTGCAACGTGGCTTGACTTGCCACGCCGCGCATCTATGCCACGACGCACTGCCAGCTTTCCGTTTACGTAAATGTTACCGAGGCGGAATGACACCCAGGCCACCCTGGGCACGCAGTTCACGACCGTAAGAATACGGCGCTGGATAATAATTTCCGCCTGGTCGCGGGTGTTGGAGAGTGAAATATGTCGCTATTGATTCTTGGTGCGCTGTTAGCTGGTGCCCCCGTCGCCGCCGATACCGCCCTTGGACGGTGGAAGACCGAAACCCACAACGCCATCGTCGAGATCACACGCTGCGGCGAATCGATCTGCGGCAAGATCCTCACCTCGGATATGATCCGCAGCAATCCCGCCTTGAAAGACGCGAAGAACGCCAACGAAAAGCTGCGTTCCCGCCCGCTCCAGGGCCTGTTGATGTTGAGCGGCTTCAAGTCCGAAGCAGGCGGCGTGTGGAGCGATGGCCAAGTCTATAATGCCGAAGACGGCAAGACCTATAGCGGCAAGATCACCCCTGTCGGCACGGACCAGTTGAAGCTGCGGGGCTGCGTCTTCTTCCCGCTGTGCAAAACCCAAACCTGGACCCGCGTGCGCTAACGCCACGCCCGTTCTCTACCCCCCAACGATACTCAGGAATTTTCAATGTCGTTTCGTATCAAAGCTCCGCTGCTGGGCGCGACCGCGCTCGTCTCCGCTTTCGGCTTCCAGGGCATCGCCCATGCCGATGCCTTTTACCTGGAGGCGCAGTCCGCCATTGGCGCGGGTCGCGCCTTTTCGGGTGAAGCGGCCGATCGTGGCCCCGCGTCGCTGTGGTGGAACCCGGCGGCGATCGCCGGCATCACCGATCCCAGCGCCGCGATCAGCGCCACCGCGATCCTGCCCAAGGGCGACGTGATCGACAATGGCACGCTCATCCGCCGTCCGGGCCAGTCGTTCGTGCCGGTCGGCGGCAATGGTGTGTCGCGTGATCCGATCAGCAATGGCGTGCTGCCGAGCGGCGCATTCGCCTATCCGATCACCGATCGCATCGCGGTCGGCGTCGCGGTAACCTCGCCGTTCAGCTTCACCACCGATTACGATGCGAACAGCTGGGCACGCTATAGCGCCGACAAGACCCGCCTGCGCACGATCGACATCCAGCCTTCGATCGGCGTGAAGGTGACCGATTGGCTAAACGTGGGCGGCGCGCTCAACGTTGAATATACCGATGCTTATCTCAGCAACGCGTTGCCCAACGTGCTCGCGTCGCTGCCCGATGGCAGCCAGACGCTGAAGGGTCATGGCTGGGATTTCGGCTGGACCGCAGGCGTGCAGTTGCACAACGACGTCGTCACCGTCGGCATCAGCTACAAATCGAGCATCAAGCATACGTTGACGGGAAATCTCAACGTGTCGGGGTTGGTCGGTCCGCTCGCCGGGTCCAACACGTCGCTGTCGGGCGTGCAGGCGCAGTTCAACACGCCGGGGCAGGTGATCGTCGCCGGCCGCTTCCGCGCCACCAACGCACTGACGCTCAATGCTCAGACAGTCGCCTATAACTGGAGCAAGTTCGACGCGATCCGGCTCGGTGCACCGCTCAATGTCGCGCTGCCCGAGAACTATCGCGACAGCTTCAGCGTGGCGGGCGGCTTTGATTATGCCGTCAGCCCCAAAGCGACGCTGCGCGCCGGGCTTCAGCGCACGATCACGCCGACGCAGGACGGCCTGCGCGATGCCCGCGTGCCCGATTCGGACCGTTGGACCTATGCGGCGGGCGGCAGCTATCAGTTGAACCGGCACATGACGATCGATGCCGGTGCGAATTACGTGAAGTTCGACGACGCCACGATCGACCGCGTGACCGCAGCCTATGCCGGCACCGCCGCGCAGACGCCGATCCTTACCAACGGCCTGCTGCGCAATGCCCATGCGATCGTCCTGTCGCTTGGTGGCCGCGTAACCTTCTGACGCATCCCTCCCCCTCCGCCAGCATTGCCTGGCGGAGGGGGGATCGGAGGACCGCCTTCGCCCGAAAGGACGACGCGGATTGCGGTCATTCGGTCACTTTCCTCTGTCTTATCGCGGCCTCGGCTGGCACAGAGCGCGGACATGGTCGCCGCAATCCTGTTCCACCTTTCCCGGTCGCTTTGGCAAAGGGCATGGCCCCTTTGGGCCGCCCTCCCCACGGCGCTGCTGCTGTGCTCGCTCGCGGGACCAGCCCGTGCGGACGATATCTCCGCCACCGCCCGCGGCGTCGTGCGCGTCGTCACCATCGCGATCGTCGATGACGAAGTGGTCGGCTTCGGCCATGGCAGCGGCTTCGCGGTCGCGCCCAACCGCATCGTCACCAACGCCCATGTCGTTGAACTGCTGACGCGCTATCCCGGCAATGTCGTAATTGGCATCGTGCCGTCGGAAGGCAGCAAGAGCTATCAGGGCAAAGTGATCGCGATCGACACGGTCCATGATCTCGCGCTGATCGAATTTTCCGGAACGCCGCTTCCGCCCGTGGCGCTGTATACCGGGCTGGTGTCCGAAGGCGGGATGGTCACCGCGCTCGGCTATCCCGGCAATGTCGATCTCGCGACCGCGCGCTCGGCGGTCGATTACATCCATCCACTCTCGCCGATCCGCACCGAAGGGGTGTTCTCCGGGCGTCGGCAGATGTCGGGGACCGACGTGCTGCTGCACACAGCGGGCATCGCACGCGGCAATTCGGGCGGGCCGCTGCTGGATCCGTGCGGGCGCGTGATCGGCGTCAACTCGGCGATCACGCGGGGTGAAGAGGGCGATTCGAGCTTTGGCTTCGCGATCGCCGACAGCGAACTTGCCGCCTTCCTCACCAAGGCCAAGCAACCCTTCCAGGCGGTTGGCATGCCCTGCACCAGCATCGCCGAGATCGACAAGGCCGAGCGCGAAGCCGACGCACAAGCCTCCGCCGAGGCCGACACGGCCAAGCGCGACGCGGCCGGCAAAGCCGTGCTGGCGCGCGAGGCAGCGCTGACCGCCGCCCGCGACGCCGCTGACCGCCACCGCGAGAACGTCATGGCAATCGCAACCTTGATGCTGGTACTGGGCGCGATGGCCATTGGCGCAGGGGGCCTGCTCGACGCGCAAGCGATGCGGCGCAAGGCGATCTGGGCCTGGGCAATCGGTGGTCTGGTGATGGTTGGCGCAGTGGTCGTGTTCGAGCTGCGCCCAACCGGCACCGTCTCGCTTCCCGCCGCGACACCGGCGGCGGTCGTGCCGCTCGCCCCGACCGTGTCCTCCACCACGCCGCTCGGCAAATTGCAGTGCCGTTTCGTACCCGAGCGGAGCCGCGTCGTCTCCTCGTCCACCACCGACCTTACGCTCGACTGGGGCAAGGCCGGCTGCATGAACGGGCGCGTCCAATATGCCGAAAACGGCAGCAAGTGGGACCGCATCCTCGTTCCCGCCGAGGAACAGACCGTATCGATCTTGCAGTTCGACCCGGCGACGCTCAGCTATGTCACCACCCGCTATTTTCTGGGTGCGGCCGAGATGGACAGCGTGCGCAAGATCCGCAGCCAGGTGACGGTGAAGGCCTGTTCCGCCGACGAAGCAAGCCGCGCCAATCTCGCGACCCAACAATCCGCTATTCGCACCGCCCTGCCCGCCCAGCCCAATGAGAAGATCGTCTACCGCTGCACCCCAGCATCGGGTGCGGCGACCTCAGGCGGCTGACACGCGATCCACCCGGGCGGCAAAGCAGCCGGGTTTGGCATTGTGGACGTGGAGATACGCGACGCGCGGATCCGAGAAGAACCCATCGATCGCGGTGGCGAGCCCGCTGCCGTCGATCACATCCGCGTCCAGCATCATCCCGGCCGCATCGAACGCGCGCACCGACAACAGGCGAATCGCCAGTTGCTCGGGAATGCTGTTGACGAACACCGCCGCAGTCTCGGCCCCTTCGCGAACGAAAATCGCGTGGCACGAGCGATAGGGCGTGGCGACCGGCAGATGCTCGTAATTGAGCAACAGCACCGTCTCCCCGACCGCCGCATCCTCCAGCGTCACGCGGCACGGCGAACCGGGCGCAGCCTCCACCACCATGCGGATCGCTCCCTGCGCTGCCAGAGCCGCATCGCTCTGTCCGTAAAGGTGCCGAAAGGGCGCGGGGTCGATTCCCGCAATCACGAAGCCGCTCATTTCACCCGCTCCCGCGTCCGCAGCGCGACCTTGCGGTCAATCCCATAAGCATAGCCGCCCAGCGTCCCGTCGGTGCGCTGCGCGCGGTGGCACGGCACGATGATCGACACCGGATTGGCACCGCACGCCGTCCCCGCCGCGCGCACCGCCTTGGGGTTGCCAACCGCCGTCGCCAGCTCGGCATAGCTGCGCGTC
Organism: Sphingomonas sp. PSPC2-2; assembly: GCF_049897725.1. Taxonomy (NCBI): domain Bacteria; kingdom Pseudomonadati; phylum Pseudomonadota; class Alphaproteobacteria; order Sphingomonadales; family Sphingomonadaceae; genus Sphingomonas; species Sphingomonas sp. PSPC2-2. Next base: position 735,335 of record NZ_JAFCWU010000001.1, read on the forward strand.
TCGCCCAACGGGATCGCGCGCAGCGCCTGCCAGATCGCTTCCTGGAAAGCGGTGCCTTGCACGTCGAGCGGCAAATCGCGGTCGCGATCGGGCGATTCGACGCTTGCCACCACCTGCGCCGCCAGATCGGCCAGCGCGGCACCACCCGGCACGATCTCGGCATGCGGGAAGCGCGCGCGGAGCGCCGCCTCGCCCTCGTCAAACGAGACGCGGCACAACCCCTTGTCGGTCGCGGCCACCAGCATTGCGCCGAGACTGGTATCGGCCACGGTCCAGCGGATCGTTACCCCCGCCCCGCCGCGCTTCCACGCGCTCGGTGTCATGCCCAGCCGCTTGGCCCCGCCATCATAAAAGCGGCTCGGCGCGGAATAGCCTGCCTCGTAAATCGCCTCGGTCACGCTGGCGGTACGCGCCAGCGCGCGCGCCGCGCGCTGCGCCATCAGGCCGCGCGCATAGGCCGCCGGGGTCACCCCGGTCGCGCGCTTGAACAGACGGTGGAAATGATGCGGCGCATAGCCGACCTGCGCGGCGAGATCCTCAAGCGGCACCACTTCCTCGGCCCCCTCGATCAGCGCGACCGCGCGCGCCACCGCGATCCGGTCGCGCCCGACCGCGTCGGGGACACAACGCAGGCACGCCCGGAACCCCGCCGCGCGTGCCTCCTCGGGCGTGCGGTAGAAGACGATATTCTCGCGCTTCGGGTGACGCGCCGGACAGCTTGGCTTGCAATAGATGCCGGTGGTTTTCACCGCGCCGACAAAGCGCCCATCGGAATGCCGGTCGCGCGCTTCGAACGCTTTCCAGGCGGCGTCGGGATCAAGGGGGAGGGTTTCGGTCATGCGACGATATACGCATGGTCCCGATGCGCCCACATCCCGTGGCTTGCGATCAAAGCAGCGCGCTCAACCGCCATTCGCTTCGAACAGCTCCAGCGTCCGTTCCTTGGCCAGATCGGCGCTTGGCTCGTGATAATCCTTGCGGCGATCCGAATTGAAGCCGTGGCCTGCCTCATACACATAGACCGTCGCCTTGGGCCACGCCTTGGCGATCACCTTTTCGACCCCATCCATCGCGATATGGTCGTCATGGCGGCCGAAATGCAGGATGACCGGGACCTTCGGTTCCTCATCCGCCGCATCGGGGATCAAGCTGCCATAATAAGCCGAGGCGGCGGCCACATTATGCAGGCGCGTCGCCGCGAACCACGCGACCGATCCACCATAGCAATAGCCGACCACGAACACCGGCCCGCGCCCGGCCAGCGCGTCGATGCAGGTCTGCACGTCGGCAAGCGTCAGATCGAACGGGTGCAGCTCACGCGCGAGTTGCACGCTGCGGGCAAACCCCTCGCCGGTATAGTCAGCCTCGAAGCCAGGATGCTCGCGGTCGAACAGCGCGGGGGCCAGCACTTCATAACCGTCGGCGGCATATTCCTCGCACAAATCGCGGATATGGTCGGTGACGCCGAAGATCTCCTGGACCAGCACGAGCCCGCCCTTGCGTCGCCCGGTCGGCTCGGCGTGATAGACGCCGATCTCGGCACCGTCCGACATGATCTTCTTTTGCATCTGGCCGGTCATAGAATCGCTCCGCCTCACACCCCTGCGGCGCAATCGCTACCAACATTGCGACCGGCGCGAAAGCGGCGCGTCAGGCCGCGCGCACATCCGCGATCAAGCGGTTGATTTGCGTGCGGAGCCGTTCGACGCCGCCCGCCACATCCTCGGCGGTGCGGGTGACATGGTCGGCGGTGTAGCGCGAGCGTTGCGCACGGTCGCGTAGGGTCTGCATGTTGGCGGCGGCATCGGCGGTGCCATCCTCGACCTCGGCGATCGCGAGCGCGATCGCCTGCGTCATGCCGCGCTGCTGGTCGACCGCCGCCGCAACATTGGCCGAGGATTGATCCAAATCCGCCACGAGCGAATCCACCGATTCGATCGTGGCAAGGACAGTGTCGCTGGCGGTACGGACGGCGGCGAGGCGTGCCTCGATCCGGCCGGCGGCGGACTGGGTCTGGCGCGCAAGCCCCTTCACTTCGTCGGCGACGACGGCAAAGCCGCGCCCCGCCTCGCCCGCCCGCGCCGCCTCGATCGTGGCGTTGAGCGCAAGCAGATTGGTCTGCCCCGCCACCGCCGTGATCATGTCGAGCACGGTGGCGATTTCCACCACCAACGCGCCCAGCGATTCGGCGCGATCCCGCCCCTCGAGCGTGCGCGCCCGCACCGTTGCCACGCTTGCGCGCGATTCGTTGGCGGCGCGGCTGATGCGGTCGATCGCGCCGGCCAGCGCCGTTGCCGAATGTGCGATGGTGCGCGCGTTGGTCGCGCTTTGCTCGGTCAGCGCGGCAGTCGCCATCGCTTGTTCTTCGGTGGTGCCCGCCTCGCCCGCCATCGCCGCTGCCGTCTCGCGGAGCGCGGGGCCAGCCGACACCAACTGACTGACCGAAGCGCCCGCTTCCCCTTCAAACACGCGGAACAGCGCATCGAGATGCGCCGCGCGGCGGGCACGGGCGGCATCCTCGCGCCGTTCGTTCGCACTCAAGGCGTCGGCGGTGCGGCGCGCCTCTTCACTCAGGCGCCGCGCATCGGCTGAGCGTTGCCGGGCGAACGCCAGCGCGCGCGCGATTTCGCCAATCTCATCGCTGCGATCGAGCGCCGGGATAGCCACGTCGGCGCGGTCGAGCGTGATGCTGCGAGTCGCCTCCGCAATCAGGGCGAGCGGCTGCTCGACCTGGCGGGCGAGCATTCGCATCCCCCAGAAAGCGACGAGGATCGCCGCCACCGTCACCAGCGCGACCAGAATATAGACTTGGCCAAACCCGGTTTCGAGGGCGCTGCGTTCGCGCAGCGCATCCGCACGGAGATCGGCGATCAGCGTCGCGCTTGTTCCTGTCAGCGGATCGATCGCCGCGTACAACGCGCCGCTGACGAAAAAGTCGAGCTGATCGGTGCGCCCTGCCCGCAGCAGGACCAGCAGCTTGTCGAGCGCCGCGTCGGCGTCATGCCGCGCCGAATCGACCTTCGCCACCTCATCGGCCCGGCGCGTGTCCAGGTTGTGATGGACGAAGGCGTCCCAGCTCGAAGCGATTTCTGCCCGATTGGCCTCGATCGTCGCCACTGCGCCCGAAGCCGACAGATTGCCGCTGCGTACCTTGTGCGCGGTCAACAAGGCTGTGGCGTAATTGGCGTTGACGCGTTGCAGTTCGCCGATCGGATAGAGCCGGTCCATGACCAGCGTGCGGACCCCGTGGCTGGTCGCCAGCGTCGTCCCGATCAAGGCGAGTGCGAGCATCGTCTGCATGGCCAGCAACGCCCAGACGATCCGCCGCAATTGTACGCGGATGTTGCCGCGACCTGTTTGCCAACGCAAAAACAACAGGCTCAGTCGAGCCGGAAGGACGAATAGCGAGCGGGGCAGCGCGATACGGTTCATGAATCTCGCTATGGCCGCCAAGGCGCGAACAGATGGTTAAGCCAATGTTACACTTGTGTGAAATACGAACAAAACGCTGGCCAATGCGTCGGCGGACGTGGTGCGCGCTTTCGACGTCCGCCGCATGACTTGCATCGCGCCCTACCCAATGCTAACCGCCCGCCAACCCATCTGAAGGCGCATTCCCCAACGCCCTCTATTTGCATGGGGCCACCATTCGTGCCCAAGAGGACCCCAATCGCGTGGAGACATCCGGCGGTATTCAAGCAAGCTTAAGCGGACGCTATGCGACCGCGCTCTTCGAGCTTGCCCGTGACAGCAAAGCCATCGATGCGGTCGAGGCGAGCCTTGGCCGCGTTCGCGCCGCCATCGCGCAATCGAGCGAATTCGCGCAGCTGATCGGCAGCCCGGTCGTTTCGCGCGCCGACGCCGCACGCGCGGTCGCAGCGGCAGCCGAAATGATCGACGTGGACGACACCACCGCCAAATTCCTCGGCGTGCTCGCCGAGAACCGGCGGCTGTCGCAATTGCCCGCAATCATCCGCGCGTTTCGCGGCCTCGCCGCGCGGCATCGCGGCGAAACCACGGCGGAGGTGACCTCGGCACATCCGCTGACCGACGATCAGGTCGACGCGTTGAAGCTGCAATTGCGCACGCGCATCGGCACCGATGTTTCGGTCGATCTCGCGGTTGACCCCACCCTCCTCGGCGGTCTGGTTGTCCAGATCGGTTCGCAACGGATTGACTCGTCGATCCGCACCCGTCTCAATACTCTCGCGCACGCGATGAAAGGTTAAGTCATGGATATCCGCGCCGCAGAAATCTCGAAGGTCATCAAGGACCAGATCGCCAATTTCGGCACTGAAGCGCAGGTTTCGGAAACCGGCCAGGTGCTGAGCGTCGGTGACGGCATCGCCCGCATCTTCGGGCTCGACAACGTCCAGGCGGGCGAAATGGTCGAGTTCTCGAACGGCGTGCAGGGCATGGCGCTCAACCTCGAGGCCGATAACGTCGGCGTCGTGATCTTCGGCTCGGACAGCCAGATCAAGGAAGGCGATGTCGTCAAGCGCACCGGCACGATCGTCGATGTTCCCGTCGGCAAGGGCCTGTTGGGTCGCGTCGTCGATGGTCTCGGCAACCCGATCGACGGCAAGGGCCCGATCGTTTCCGACCAGCGCAGCCGCGTCGAAGTCAAGGCGCCGGGCATCATCCCGCGCCAGGGCGTCAACGAGCCGGTGCAGACCGGCCTCAAGGCAATCGATGCGCTCGTCCCCGTCGGCCGTGGCCAGCGCGAGCTGATCATCGGCGATCGCCAGACCGGCAAGTCGGCGGTCGCGATCGACACCTTCATCAACCAGAAGGCCGCGCATCAGGGCGATGACGAGAGCAAGAAGCTCTATTGCATCTATGTCGCCGTCGGCCAGAAGCGCTCGACCGTCGCGCAGCTCGTCCGCACGCTGACCGAAAACGGCGCGATGGACTATTCGATCGTCGTCGCCGCAACCGCGTCGGACCCCGCCCCGCTGCAGTTCCTCGCGCCCTACACCGGCTGCGCGATGGGCGAATATTTCCGTGACAACGGTATGCACGCCGTCATCGTCTATGACGATCTGTCGAAGCAGGCGGTTGCGTATCGCCAGATGTCGCTGCTGCTGCGTCGCCCGCCGGGCCGCGAAGCCTATCCCGGCGACGTGTTCTATCTCCACTCGCGTCTCCTCGAGCGCGCGGCGAAGATGAACGACGCCAATGGCGGCGGCTCGCTGACAGCACTCCCGATCATCGAAACGCAGGCAGGCGACGTGTCGGCCTACATCCCGACCAACGTGATCTCGATCACCGACGGCCAGATCTTCCTCGAAACCGACCTGTTCTTCGCGGGCGTCCGCCCGGCGATCAACGTCGGTCTGTCGGTGTCGCGCGTCGGCTCCGCCGCCCAGACCAAGGCGATGAAGAAGGTGTCGGGCTCGATCAAGCTCGAGCTCGCCCAGTATCGCGAAATGGCCGCCTTCGCGCAGTTCGGTTCGGACCTCGATGCTTCCACGCAGAAGCTGCTCAACCGCGGCGCGCGCCTGACCGAGCTGCTGAAGCAGGCGCAGTTCTCGCCTATGCCGTTCGAAGAGCAGACCGTGTCGATCTTCGCGGGTACGCAGGGCTTCCTCGATACCGTTCCGGTCAACGCCGTCGTCCGCTATGAACAGGCGATGCTGGCGGCGATGCGCAGCGATCACGCCGATCTCCTGAAGGACATTCGCGACAAGCGCGATCTGTCGAAGGAGACGACGGAAGCGCTGAAGACCGCGCTGGGTGCGTTTTCGAAGACGTTTGCGTAAAACCCTCCCTCTCCCCACCGGGGAGAGGGCAGACGAGCGAAGCGAAGTCGGGAGAGGGGCCGTAACGCGGACGGAAGTTTGTGGGACGGCCCCTCTCCCCGACCCTCTCCCCGGAGGGGAGAGGGAGAAGAAGGACTAGAATGGCAAGCCTCAAGGCCCTCAAGATCCGCATCGGCTCGGTGAAGTCGACGCAGAAGATCACCAAGGCGATGAAGATGGTCGCCGCCGCGAAACTGCGCCGTGCGCAGGAGGCCGCAGTCGCTGGCCGTCCCTATGCCGAGCAGCTCGAAAAGGTGATGGCGAGCCTCGCCGCCAAGGTTTCGGTCAGCGAATCGAGCCCCAAGCTGCTGGCGGGAACCGGCAAGGACCAGGTCCACCTGTTGATCGTTGCGACGTCCGAGCGTGGTCTCGCCGGTGCATTCAACTCGAACATCGTCCGCGCCGCACGCCGCAAGGCCGAAGAGCTGGAAGCTGCTGGCAAGACCGTGAAATTCTATGTGGCGGGCAAGAAGGGCCGCGTGATCAAGCGCTTCTTCCCGACGCAAATCGCCGCCGACCATGAGATGAGCCACATCAAGACCGTCGCCTTCGCCGATGCGCGCGCGATTGCAGACGATGTCATCGCGCGGTTCGAGGCGGGCGAATTCGACATCGCGCACCTGTTCTACGCCAAGTTCCAGTCGGCGTTGGTGCAGGAACCGGTCGGTCGCCAGATCATCCCGGTCGCAATCGACACCACCGCCGCTCCCGTGGCGGATGGCGGTGCTGCGGTCGAGTATGAGCCCGATGAGGAAACGATCCTCGCCGATTTGCTGCCGCGCAACGTCGCGATCCAGATATTCCGCGCGCTGCTCGAAAACGCAGCGTCGGAGCAAGGCAGCCGCATGACCGCGATGGACAATGCGACGCGCAACGCCGGCGACATGATCAATCGCCTGACGATCCAGTATAACCGTAGCCGCCAGGCCGCGATCACCACCGAGTTGGTGGAAATCATCTCCGGCGCCGAAGCGCTCAAGTAGTCGATACGAGGAAAGCATCATGGCAACCGCCCCAGACACACTCGCCCCGGCGACCACCAACAGCGTCGGCCGCATCTCGCAGGTCATCGGCGCCGTCGTCGACGTGACCTTTGAGCAGGACCGCCTGCCCGCGATTTTGAACGCGCTGGAAACCTCGAACAACGGCAACCGCCTGGTGCTCGAAGTCGCGCAGCATCTCGGTGAGAACACCGTCCGCACGATCGCGATGGACTCGACCGAGGGTCTGACGCGCGGCCAGGAAGTGACCGACACCGGCTCGCAGATCCGCGTTCCGGTTGGCCCGCAGACGCTGGGGCGCATCCTCAACGTCATCGGTGAGCCGATCGACGAGCGTGGTCCGGTCGGCCACACCGACACGATGCCGATCCACGCTCCTGCCCCGCTGTTCGTCGACCAGTCGACCGAGAGCGCGATTCTGGTGACCGGCATCAAGGTCATCGATCTGCTCGCGCCTTACGCAAAGGGCGGCAAGATCGGCCTGTTCGGCGGCGCGGGCGTTGGCAAGACCGTGCTCATCCAGGAACTGATCAACAACATCGCCAAGGGCCACGGCGGCACCTCGGTGTTCGCAGGCGTCGGCGAGCGTACCCGTGAGGGTAACGATCTGTACCACGAATTCCTCGACGCAGGCGTTATCGCCAAGGATGCCGACGGCAACCCGACCCCTGAGGGCTCGAAGGTCGCGTTGGTGTTCGGCCAGATGAACGAGCCGCCAGGCGCGCGTGCGCGCGTCGCGCTCTCGGGCCTGACGATCGCCGAATATTTCCGCGACGTCGAAGGCCAGGACGTGTTGTTCTTCGTCGACAACATCTTCCGCTTCACCCAGGCGGGTTCGGAAGTGTCGGCCCTGCTCGGCCGCATCCCGTCGGCGGTGGGCTATCAGCCGACGCTGTCGACCGACATGGGCGCGCTGCAGGAGCGTATCACCTCGACCAACAAGGGCTCGATCACCTCGGTGCAGGCGATCTACGTTCCGGCCGACGATTTGACCGATCCGGCTCCCGCCACCTCGTTCGCCCACTTGGACGCGACGACCAACCTCAACCGCGCGATTTCGGAGCTGGGCATTTACCCGGCGGTCGATCCGCTCGACTCGACCTCGCGCGTGCTGACCCCCGCGATCGTCGGCCAGGAGCATTACGACACCGCCCGCCGCGTCCAGGAGACGCTGCAGCGCTACAAGTCGCTGCAGGACATCATCGCCATTCTGGGCATGGACGAGCTGTCGGAAGAAGATAAGTCGATCGTGTCGCGCGCGCGCAAGATCCAGCGCTTCTTGTCGCAGCCGTTCCACGTCGCCGAAGTGTTCACCGGCATTCCGGGCAAGTTCGTCCAGGTCGAAGACACCGTGAAGTCGTTCAAGGCGGTCGTCGATGGCGAATACGATCACCTGCCCGAGAGCGCGTTCTACATGGTCGGCGGCATCGACGAAGCGATCGCCAAGGCCGAAAAGATGGCGCAGGAAGCGTAATCCAAACTCCCTCTCCCCGCTTGCGGGGAGAGGGTTGGGGAGAGGGGCAGTCACACAGGCTGGCCTATAGTCCCCACACTGCCCCTCTCCCCGACCCTCTCCCCTGAAGGGGAGAGGGAGAAGGACACAACAATGCTCCACTTCGAACTCGTCACGCCTGAAAAGCTCGTCCGCTCGGAGGACGTGTACATGGTCGTCGTCCCCGGATCGGAAGGTGATTTCGGCGTGCTGGAGGGCCATGCGCCAGTGATGTCGACCATCCGCGACGGCGCGCTATCGGTCTATCGCACCGAAAAGGGCGAACCCGAGCTGATCGCGATCGAAGGCGGTTTCGCCGAAGTGAACGCCAACGGCCTCACCGTGCTGGCGGAACGCGCCGCCTAAGTCGAGCTGCCCTGCCCTTTACGCGGCGTTAACTACACCCTGCGACATAGCGGGCCATGGATATGCTCCTTGGCCAACTCTCCCGTCCCCTGCCTCATAGCGTAAGTGCGGTGTCGGTGCGTGCGGGCTGGATCGCGCTCGCGGCCACCATTGGCGCTGCGGTGCTGCTGCGCTTCGGTCTGTTCGGCAATCCGATCGCGGGGCTGGACGAGCAGCTCTATCTGCTGGTCGGCGACCGGATGTGGCATGGGGAACTGCCCTATGTCGACATTTGGGACCGCAAGCCGCTAGGCCTGTTCGTGCTCTTTGCCGCGATCCGGCTCTTGCCGGGGAACGGATTCCTTGCTGCGCAAATGGTCGCCACGGCCTTTGCCGCCGCCACCGCCTTCCTGATCGCGTTGTTCATGCGACGGCGCGTTGGCTGGGTTCCCGCGACGATGGCGGGGATGTTCTATCTCGCGCAGCTCAACATCTTGTGGGGCGACACCACCCAAACGCCGGTGTTTTATGATCTGCTGGTGATGGCAGCGGCGATGCTGACCTTGCGCGCCAGCGACACTGCCAATGAGCGTGTGCGCACCGGCAGCGGCGTAGCGGCGATGGCGCTGATCGGCCTCGCCATCCAGATCAAGACCAATGCCGTCTTCCAGGGCGGGTTCTTCGGGGCCTGGCTAATCTGGTCGGTGTGGCGCGAGACCCGCGACCCGACCCGCATTTTGCGTCTGGCCGTGCCGATGGTGCTCGCCGCCGCGCTGCCTACCCTGGCGGCAATGCTCTCCTACGCGGCGCTCGGCCATTTCGATGCCTGGTGGCAAGCCAATGTGCTGTCAGTAATCGCCAAGGGCCGACCGACCGACCCTGCGGCGATCGACAATCTCGCGACCTCTGTCATCCTCACTTTGCCCGCCCTGGTGGTCGCGCTCCTCGGCCTATGGGCCCGCACCGAGCGCTTCCAGGTGTGGGGGCAAGAGACGCTCTTCATCCTCGGCTGGATCGCGTTCGGACTGGTCGATTTCGGCGCGATTGGCGGATATTTCCCGCATTACGCGATTCCGCTGGTGCTGGCGTGCTGCCCGTTGATCGCGCATGCCTTCGCCATTCCTCGTTTCGGCAAGGCGCTCTTCGCCACGGTGATGGCGTGGCCGCTATTTTACGCGGTCGTCGTCGCGCCCAAGATCGGCGCGATAGAGCGCGTCTATGCCGCCAATGTCGTGGCCGCACTGCCAAGCGATGTGACGACGCGCTGCTTGTTCATCTACGAGGGGCCGGTTGCTTATTATCAGCTCAGCAACGCATGCCGGGTGACGCGCTTCGCCTTCACCGCGCATCTCAGTTCGACGCGCGAGGCAAATGCGCTGGGCGTCGACCAGGCGCAGGCACTGCGCGACGCGCTGGCGCGGCGGCCTGGCACGATCATCACCATCGCGCACTCGATCTGGACCGACCGCAACCCGGCGATGGAACGACTCCTGAGCGCCACGCTGGCCCGCGATTACCATCCTACGGCTGGCCTGCCCCACCGGGTTTATACCGGCGGGCGCGACCAACTGGTGATCTGGCGGCGCAACGCCGGACGCTAAAGCCGAAACCCCGCGACCGTGGTTAGGCAATTGTAAAAGCTTGGGCGCTAGCGTCCGGGCGAACGACAAGGAACTGAGTGGCATGAGTGCATTTCGGCGCAGACCTGGATCAGCCGGACCGGGCACCCGGCCAGCCTTCGGCGTCGCGCGGCCGATGCACGGCGCGGGCGTCCGCCCCGCGACCGAGGCGGAAACCGCCAGCGATCAGTTCCCGCCGCTGCCCCTGCCGCCGCTTCCGGGCGACACCGAGCCGAGCGGCAACATGCCCGGCCTGCAAATGGACGCGATGCAGCGCCTCGCCGACCGCCAGGCTTCGTCGGGAGACGCAGGCAATTCCAAGGTTGAGGGCTTCGAAAGCTCGATCCACAAGATCAAGGAGCAAGTCCTCCCCCGCCTGCTCGAACGCGTCGATCCCGAAGCCGCTGCGACGCTCGACAAGGACGAGTTGGCCGAGGAATTCCGCCCGATTATCGGCGAAGTGCTCGCCGAGCTGAAGCTGACGCTCAACCGGCGCGAACAGTTCGCGCTCGAAAAGGTGCTGGTCGACGAATTGCTTGGCCTCGGCCCGCTCGAGGAATTGCTCGCCGATCCGAACATCACCGACATCATGGTCAACGGCCCCGAGCAGACCTATGTCGAACGCAAGGGCAAGCTCGAGCTCGCGCAGATCCAGTTTCGCGATGAGGAACATCTGTTCCAGATCGCGCAGCGCATCTGCAACTCGGTCGGCCGCCGCGTCGACCAGACCACGCCGCTCGCCGACGCCCGCCTCAAGGACGGCTCGCGCGTCAACGTGATCGTCCCGCCGCTCTCCTTGCGCGGCACCGCGATCTCGATTCGTAAGTTTTCCGCCAAGCCGATCACGCTCGACATGATGGCGGGCTTTGGCTCGATGAGCCCGAAGATGGCGACCGCGCTCAAGATCGCGGGCGCATGTCGGTTCAATGTCGTCATTTCGGGCGGTACCGGCTCGGGCAAGACGACAATGCTCAACGCTTTGTCGAAGATGATCGACCCGGGCGAGCGCGTGCTGACGATCGAGGATGCCGCCGAACTCCGCTTGCAGCAGCCGCACTGGCTGCCGCTGGAAACGCGGCCCGCCAACCTCGAGGGCCAGGGCGAGATCAGCATCCGCGATCTCGTCAAGAACGCGCTGCGTATGCGTCCGGATCGCATCATCCTCGGCGAAATCCGCGGGTCCGAGTGTTTCGACATGCTCGCCGCGATGAACACGGGGCATGACGGCTCGATGTGCACGCTCCACGCCAACTCCCCGCGCGAGGCGCTCGCGCGTATGGAGAACATGGTGATGATGTCGGACATCAAGGTGCCCAAGGAAGCGATCAGCCGCCAGATCGCCGATTCGGTCGAGATGATCATCCAGGTGAAGCGCCTGCGCGACGGTTCGCGCCGCGTCACCAACGTGACGGAAGTGATCGGCATGGAAGGCCCGGTGATCGTCACGCAGGAACTGTTCAAATTCGAATATCTGGACGAATCCGCGGACGGCAAGATCATCGGCGAATATCGCTCGATGGGCCTGCGCCCCTATACGCTGGAAAAGGCCCGCACCTTCGGCTTCGACCAGGCGTATCTTGAGGCGTGCCTCTGACCGCTAAATCGGGTATCAGTGGCGACCGATGCGTTGCCTCGTGTTTCTGTTTTTTTTGCTTTGCGCCGCCGCCCCCGATGCGCCGCCCATCACGCGTGCTCCGGCACCGCCCGCCCTCGAAACCGAAGCCCCCTGGGTTGCCTTCACGCTGACCCCCGCCGAGCAGATTTGCTTCCAGGCCGTCGTCGATGGCCATTCCGTGACGGCGATCCTCGATACAGGGGTGAGTACGTCGCTGCTGTCGCGACGGTTCGTCGATGCGGCCCGGATGCGGGTGCGGCACGGTCATGCGGCCCTCGCAATTGGCGGCACGGTCGCCACTGGCTGGGTCGATCCATCGAGCGTCACTGTGGCGGAACGTACCGTGCACAGTCCCCGCTTGATGACCGCTCCCTTGCCGCCCGCAACGACGGGACAAGCGGCGATAGACCTGTTGGTCGGCAGCGACATCATCGGGGGCTACGCGCTCGACATCGATTATGCGGCGCAGCGTTTTCGCTTGCTCCCCTCGGGCAACCTCCCCTTTGCCGGCAGTATTGCGCCGCTCCGGATTGGCGGGGAATGGTCGACCTATGTGACCGATATTCTCGTCGGCGACCACCACCTGTCTCGCATGGCGGTCGACACCGGAGACGGCAGCGCCATCACCGTTACCCAGCCAGCATGGTCCGCACTGGCCGAGAAACACCGTCCGACCAGTTCGACCATCAGCTACGGCGTTGGCGGGGCAGCGATTGTCGATCTTGCGATCGTGCCCGGAGTGCGCAGCGGGACAGCGCCGGCACGCACCGTCGAAATGCGGATCGAGCCTTCGGGCGGCTACACCGCCACGATCGGCATGAACGGGCGGATCGGGTCGGGCTTCCTGCGCCACTATCGCGTCCTGCTCGATCCCCATGCCGGGCGGATGGTGTTGCTCCCCGACTCATCGGCAGACACGCCGCCGCTGCGTTCGACCAGCGGCCTTATTCTGCGCCGCGACGACGATCGGCTGACGGTGCTACACGTCATGCGGGGCGGCCCGGCCGAGGCGGACGGTTGGCAAGCGGGCGAACAGATTTGCGCGGTCGACGGGCTTCCCGTCAGCGCCGAAGCGAGCTTGCATTGGCCGGTCGATGCCGCCGGGCGCAGCGTGAAGCTGGCAACTTGCAATGGCATGACGCGTACGCTGACGTTACGCGCCTTCTATTGAGCGAGCCTGCGCGCGTTCGTCATCGATGCGCCGCCATGATCGCACACACGACCGCCGCAATGACCGCTGCCATTTGCAGGCTTGGCCAGTTGATCCATCCAACCTTGTCGAGGTCGCGCCGCGTCCGGTGTCGCCAGTCGCCCAACCCGGCGAGCGCCGCGACGACCATCGCGCCCGCCGCCGCCACCCACCAAAGCACTGCGTCGCTCAGTCGCCGAGCTTTTCGATCTTTTCGTGCAGCCGACCGAGTTCTGCCTTCAGAGCAGCAATCTCGTCGTCCTTGCTCGCGGCGCTTGCGGCCGGTGCCAGACCAGCCGCCACCCCTGGCTTGAACGCCGCAGTCGCCGCCTCGAACATCGCCATATTCTGCTTGGCCAATTCGGCGAAAGGCGAATTGGCGAACGCGCCCTCGACCGCCGATTTGAACTGCTGCTGGTTGCGGCGGAAGCTGTCCATCGACGCTTCGAGATAGCCCGGCACCATCGCCTGCATCGAATCGCCGTACATCGCGATCAACTGGCGCAGGAATGGCACCGGCAGCATCGTCTGCCCGCGCTGTTCCTCTTCCATGATGATCTGGGTCAGGATGTTGTGCGTGATGTCCTCTTCGGACTTTGCATCCACCACCTTGAAATCCCGCCCGTCACGGGTCATCGCAGCGAGGTGCTCGAGCGTGATGTAAGAGGATGTCTCGGTATTATAGAGGCGGCGGTTCGCGTATTTTTTAATGATCACCGGGCCATCGCCCGGAATGGTCTTCTTCATGAAGAAAGGCTCCCCGCCTGTGGTTGCGCAAGTCCTATCATCATTTATTGCCGCATCGCAACACGGCCCGCGCCCATTACCTTTGTTCCTCGACATTTTGCGTGATCAGACAGCGGGTTCGCCGGAACGAAGCGCAGCGGCGCTGGCGGGCCTGCGCGCCTATCAGGACGCGGGGCGCGCGAAACCGCGCAAAGCCATGCCTGCCCGTTTTCGAAAAGGACAGGCGCGGCTACGGGACTATGGGGCCAAGGGCGCGACCGGGCGGGCGGTCATCGTCATCCCGTCGCTCATCAACCCGCCGCATATCCTCGATTTGCGGCCCGAAAGCTCGCTGTTGCGCTGGCTCGCCGGCCAGGGCCATCGGCCGTTCCTGCTCGACTGGGGAACCCAGGGCCCCAAAGCGCGCGATTTGGACGTAGACGCACATATTACTCGCGTGTTGCTCCCGCTGATTGCCAAATTTCCGGTGCCGCCAATCCTGATCGGCTATTGCCTTGGCGGCACGATGGCCCTGGCCGCGTCCTGCCTGACCGAGGTTGCCGGGCTCGCGCTGATCGCTTCGCCATGGCATTTTACCGGTTACGGCTCCGCCGCGCGTGCAGAGATCGCCGCGTTGTGGGATTCGGCCAAGCCGGCCTGCGACACGCTCGGCCTGGTGCCGATGGAGGTGCTGCAAGCGGGTTTCTGGCGACTCGACCCAGCCCGCACGATCGCGAAATATGAAGCCTTTGCCGCGTTGGAGCCGGATAGCGAAGCCGCGCGCAGCTTTATCGCGCTGGAGGATTGGGCCAATGGCGGTGCGCCCCTGCCCTTTGCAACCGGCGTGCAAATCTTCGAAAATTTCATCGCGGCGGATACGCCTGGCACCGGTGCGTGGCAGATCAGCGGGGTGACGATCGCTCCTGCCGCCCTGTCCTGCCCGGCCATCGAGTTCGTGTCGCTCAACGACCGTATCGTCCCGGCCGCCAGCGCGGCCAACTTGCGCGACCGGCGCGATCTCGGCGCAGGCCATGTCGGCATGATCGTCGGGCGCGGCGCGCGCACGCAATTGTGGGAGCCATTGTCGGACTGGCTAAAGGCGCTGCCGCTGCCTAAATAGGCCACGACACAGATCCCGGAGAGACCCCATGCAGGACATCGTCATCACCGCCGCCAAGCGGACCCCCGTCGGGAGCTTCCTGGGAGCGTTTGCCGCAACGCCTGCGCACGAACTCGGACGGATCGCGATCGAGGCAGCCCTCGCGCAGGCTGGCGTAGCGGGCGCGGATGTGTCCGAAGTCATCCTGGGCCAGGTGCTGACCGCGGCGCAGGGCCAGAACCCGGCGCGGCAGGCGTCGATGGCGGCGGGCGTGCCGAAGGAAATCCCGGCCTGGGGCGTCAATCAGGTGTGCGGTTCGGGCCTGCGCGCGGTGGCGCTGGCCGCACAGGCGATCGCTACGGGCGATTCGACGATCGTCGTAGCAGGCGGGCAGGAATCGATGTCGATGAGCGCGCACGCGCAATTGCTGCGCGCCGGGCAGAAAATGGGCGACCTCAGCTTGATCGACACGATGGTCAAGGATGGGCTGACCGATGCCTTCAACAGCTATCACATGGGCATCACCGCCGAGAATCTGGCGGAGCAATATCAGATCACCCGCGCCGCGCAGGACGACTTTGCGGTGCGATCGCAAAATCTTGCCGACGCCGCCCGCTCCTCGGGCCGCTTTCGCGACGAGATCGCGCCCGTCACCATCAAGGGCCGCAAGGGCGACACGATCGTCGCCGACGACGAATATATCCGCGCTGGTGTTACGTTGGAAAGCGTGTCCGGCCTGCGCCCCGCTTTCAAGAAGGATGGCACGGTGACCGCCGCCAATGCCTCCGGCCTCAACGACGGAGCGGCTGCGCTGGTGCTGATGAGCCGCGCCGAAGCCGAACGCCGCGGATCGCCGATCCTGGCGCGCATCGCAAGCTGGGCATCGGCCGGTGTCGACCCTTCGATCATGGGGATCGGCCCCGTCCCCGCGACTCGGCGCGCACTACAAAAAGCCGGATGGAGCATCGGTGACCTCGACTTGATCGAGGCGAACGAGGCGTTTGCGGCACAGGCGCTGTCGGTCGGCAAGGAACTCGAATGGGATGCCGAGCGCGTCAACGTGAACGGCGGCGCGATCGCCATCGGCCACCCGATCGGTGCTTCGGGCGCGCGCGTTCTGACGACGTTGCTGTACGAGATGGCCAAACGCGATGTGACCAAGGGCTTGGCGACGCTGTGTATTGGCGGCGGGATGGGGATTGCGCTGTGCGTGGAGCGATGAGGTAGCGGAGTTCGTCCCAGTTTGCGGAGGGTTGCCGCGCTCGTCATGGTGTCAACGTCAACAACAGTCCATAAAAAGGGCCGCTCCTCAAGGAGCGGCCCTTCGTTTTAGTTTTCTATAAAATCAGAAGTTTGCCTTGAAGCCTGCATAGAATTGGCGACCAGTGTTCGAGTAGATGCCGCTGCCCGACCCCGTACCGGTCAAACCGAACGGCGGATACTTGTCGAACACGTTGTCCACGCCGGCATACATTTCGAACTGCTTGTTAACTAGGAAGCCCATGCGCAGATTGTGGTAGGTAACCTCAGGATAGTAGATCTGAGGATATTGATCCGCGTTCGTTGGCGGCAAGCCATTGTAGCTGTTCTGAACTGCATAGGTAGCAGCGATCGTCTGCTTGCCGATATACTGAAACTGATAGCGGACCGAGAAACCACCTGCGGTTTGATATTGGGCCGAGAATTGCCCCTCAAGCTGCGGATCGCCGAGCGCGAACAACTGCCGGGTCGGAATGTTCGGGTTGATCGGATCCAGATAGTTGGTCTTGTCGATCACGTAGCTGAACAGCGTACGCACCGTCAGGCGCCCGCCACCACCGAACGTGTGATTATAGGCCAGATCGACGTCGACGCCTGAAGTGGTCTGCTTCGAAAAGTTCAGAGTCGATGCCAGACCAACCACCGACGGGAAGGCCCCCCCGGCAACGCGTGGATTCAGCAACGCGCAATAGGAGTTGTTGATCGTCGGTGAATCTACGCACTGGTTCACGATCGTCTGGATCGAAACGCCAGCAATCAGACTCTGAACCTTGATATCGTAATAATCGACCGTCAACGACAAGCCAGGGATCTGATGAGGTTCAAAGATCGCCCCCGCCGTGAAGCTGTTCGACTTTTCAGGCTTGAGCGCCGGGTTACCACCACTCAGGTAAGCGACAGTTTGCGAGTTCGCTATCGTGTTGGTGAAGCCGACCGGTACGCCAAGCGCAAGGCAGTTCGCTGCGCGCGTTGCCGTTCCGTTATTAATGCGTCCTGCGTCGCACGGATCAGCAATCGATGCAAAGTTTTGCGACGCTGTTGAGAACAGATCACTCTGTGTTGGGACGCGGACCGAACGTGCATAGCTACCCCGCAGTCGGACATCATTGATTGGCGCGTAATAGACAGCGCCGTTATATGTGTAAGTCGTTCCGGCCGAGGTATTATAGCTTGAAATACGCCCTGCACCCGAAAGCGTCAGTTCCTTGACGAACGGCAGATCCTTCAACAACGGAATTTCGATTTCCCCAAAGCCTTCCTTTACCGTCAGTGCAGGCGGATTGAACGGTTGGATCGCGTTGAGGAACGTGCCGCCCGACGCGGTCAGAGCATCGAATGCCGACCGCGCGGTTTCACGACGATATTCACCACCGACGTTGAATTTTACCGGCCCGCCAGGAAGTTCAAACAGTTGCGATGTGTCCCCGGTCACGTTCAGCGTAACGTCGAGCTCGGTCGCACGCGCTTGATACGACGAAGTGGTGTTGACGAACTTTAGCGCCGCCGCCGACGGCGCACCGACGCCGAACAGATTGATCGGAACGCAGTCAGGTCGGGTATTTGTTGCCGAGTTGACAGCACAGATGACCTTCGCGCCTGTAGAGTTGAGCACAAAGTTGCTTCCGCTGAACGACGCCGGCGCCAGCACGGCATCATAAGCAAGCGTAAAGCCGTCGTCGTTACCGGCAAGATCCGCGAGCTTGAGGTTGTTTAGCGAGTCATAATGCTCGTCATACTGACCGTAATTGACGGCAAGTTCGTACTTCCAGTCGTCGTTGAACGTTCCTTGCACGCCACCGACAATCCGGTACGTCTCGCGCTTGTGAAGCTCGCCTCGCCCACCAAAATCGGTATTGAAACGCGAAGTTGCGAAGCGATCGGTTGCGGGATTGACGCAGCGACCGATCGATTGAAGCGTTGCAAGCGATCCAGCGGTCAAGAAACCGTTATTGCATCGCAACTCGGGAAGACCAAGCGTGCCGGAAATCGGCGAGAAGAAGCTTGGTTGACCTTCCTGATCCGCGTAGATGCGAACGTACTTGGCCTCAACGAAAGGCTGGAACGCGTCCGAAATATCGAAATGCGCGAGGATGTTGGCCGAATAACGCTCGAGCGACGGAAGCAACTGGCCCGTGTTCATCAATGTCGAACCAAGGCCGCCAATCGTGTTCGAGCTGCCACTGCTGGGCGAGGACGCACCGAAATTGGTGGTGATGTCGCGAAAATCGAGGCTCGGATTGCTCAGGACAAGCTGCCCGGCAGAATTGAACACATACCGTTGGCCAATGCCGATACCCGGATTGCTCGCCGAGACGAAGCCCGTCGATGAGGCACGGCACCTGTTCAGATCGGCGAGCTGCGCTGCCACGGTTGGATTGCAAACCGCTGTCACGAGGCCGCCGTCCGCAATGCTGCCGTTGCGCACGCCACGGTAGAATTGGTTGTCCGGGACGCCATTGCCTGCGGCCGGCTCACCAACAGTGGTTTCAGACTGGTTGAACTGGTTGCGTCCGGAATACGCTCCGGTCAGATCGTCGCGATCGACATTATAGACGGCATTTGCCTTCGAGTATTCGAGCGCGATCGCGATGTTGCCGCGACCGTCAGCAAAGTTCTTACCAGCCGTCAAGCTGCCGAAATAGGATCCGCGATCACCTCGCGACGTGATCGACCCCTGACCCGCAATCTTGAGGCCTGAAAAATCGCGCTTGAGCACGAAATTGACAACGCCCGCGACAGCGTCCGAACCATACACCGCCGAGTTGCCGCCAGTCACAATATCGACGCGCTCGAGCAGATCATCGGGAATGGTGTTCGTATCGACGATATAGTCCCCTGGCGACGCCGTTACGTGGCGACGGCCATTGACAAGCACAAGTGTACGAGCCGTTCCAAGCCCGCGCAGATCGAGCAGGTTAAGCCCCGACGTACCGATGAAACGCTCTGAGTTCGCTTGACTGAACGTCGAGCGCAGCGCCGGCAGATTGTTCAGGGCGTCGCCAATATTGAGCGTACCCGTGCTCAATAGATCCTGAGCCGAGATCGTCGTAACCGGGACCGGTGACGACAATGTCGGACGCGCGATGCGCGATCCGGTGACGACGATTTCGCCATCATTGGAAGGATTATCGCTCGGATCACCCGTCTGGATCGTATTAGCGGCCGGCTCCACAGAATTCGTAGACGTAGATGGCGCAGTTTGCGCAAAAGTGACGCTCGGAATAGCCCCGAGAATACCGACGAGCGCAGTTGCGCTCATAAGCCGCTTAATGCTCATGAAATTTGCCCCACTTTTGGGCGAAAGCGCCCTTAGTGTCTCCGTTAAAGCGCGGAGGTTTATGGAGCGCAATACCAAGCTGAACCCAAGCTTAATTCGCAAGGCACAATTCTGTCGTTATGTTGCATGATTGTCACAAGACAGACATATCCGAGGAACAGTTTCACAACGAACAACGTATTATAAAACTTTTTATATCAATGATTTAATAGAATATGCGCTCAAACCGCGCGCCCAATCCCGTCAGCAATTCATATTGCGACATGCCCGAAGCCGCTGCAGCCGCCGGCAGATCATACTCCAGAGCCACCCAATCGCCCTCGGCGAGCGCGGGTGCCGCATCGACGCAAATCGCGGTCAGATCCATCGACACACGCCCCACCACTGGCAAGCGAGCTCCTCCAGCCACCGCAACCCCGCGATTGCTGAAGCCGCGCCAATAGCCGTCGGCATAACCGATGTTGAGGATGGCAACTTCCATTGGCAGCGCCGGGGTATAGAGCGCGTTATATCCGATCGACTCGCCCGCCGCGACGGTGCGGCGTTGCAAAATCTGGGCTTCGGGCGTCACCACCTGTCGCACGACCGCCGCCAGTTCCGCCCGCGCCACCCCGCCATACAGCGCGAGACCCGGCCGGGTGAGGTCGAACGCATAATCGGCTCCCAGCGCGATTCCAGCCGAATTGGCCAGACTCATCCGCCGCGCGGCAGTTCGCCCCTCAAGCGCGCGAAAAGCGGTCGCCTGACGTGCGTTCATCGCGCTGTCCTCATCGGCGCAGGCCAGATGGCTGAGCAGCGTATCGATCTGGAGGTCATCGAGCAGACCGCCTCGCACCTCCTCGGGCGCGACCCCGAGCCGGTTGATGCCGGTGTCGACCATCACGTCGCAACGCCCGCCCCCGGCATCACGCCAGCGCGCCACCTGTGCAGCGCTATTGAGCACCGGTCGGGCAATGCCACTGAGCGCCAGCGGCATGTCTTCCGCACGCACGCCGTGCAGAACCGCCACGTCGAGCCCGCAATCGGCAAGCGCTGCCGCCTCGCTCCAGCTCGCGACAAAGAAATCGCGCGTCCCCGCAGCGGCCAACCGGGTCGCGACCCCGCGTGCGCCCAGGCCATAGCCATCGGCCTTGATCGCCGCGCCGCATGCCGCCGCCCCGCTCAGACGATCGAGCGCGCGCCAGTTGGCGATCAAGGCGTCGGGATCAAGGCGGAGGCGAAGCGGTGCGGTCATCCCAGCCGGTTAGCGCTCCGCGCTACGCGGCGCTAGTCCGCGCTCGCCGTCCCCGGCTTGCCCTCTTCGAGGCCGAACAACGTCACGACCAGCGCCATCGCCACCACGACCACGGTGTACCACAAACCCGAATAGGGATTGCCGGTATGGACAACGATCATCTGACTGATCAGCGGCAGGAACCCGCCGAAATAGCCGGTGCCAATATGATAGGGGATCGACATCGAGCTATAGCGAATGCGCGGCGGAAACAGCTCGGTGAGCAACGCTGCGACTGGGCCATAGGTGATGCCCGACAAGGCACTGAGGGCAAGAATCGCCAGCAAAATCAGGGCAATGTTGCCCGGCTTTGGAATCACGGGCGACAGATCATAGCCTGCACGCGTGAGCGCTGCCTCAAGGCCCGCATCGCTCATGTCGTCGACACCCACGCCGCCAACAATGACCAGCGTCACCGGGGTACGCGCCTTGGCGTAAGGGATCCCCTTTTTAGCAAGATAGTCGACCAGGCGGCGACATTCACCCGACTGCTTCGTCGGGAACAGCATCGGAAACATCTCGGGCAGCACTTCATGCGAGCAGGCTGGACCCGACACCACCACAGGAGCGCGCTTCGCGGCACGCGCCAGCTCCGGATTCGCGGCACCGCCCATCACCCAGAAGATCGGAAAGATCAGCACGAGCGTGAGGGCATAGCCAAGGACGATCGGCGTCTTGCGCCCGACCTTGTCCGACAGCCATCCGAACAGCACGAAAAAGCCAAGGCCGAACAGGGCCCCCACCCCGACGATCACTTGCGCCACCGTTTCCTGCACGCGCATCGTGCCTTGCAGGAACGACAGCACGGTAAACATGGCGGTGTACCAGATCACCGTCAGCCCCGCCGCTATGCCGAACAAGGCGACGAACAGCCGCTTGAGATTGCCCTGATAGGTAAAACTCTCAACGAATGGGTTTCCGGCGCATTCGCCAGCCGCTTTCATTTGCTGGAACACCGGACTTTCCGACAGTTTTAGCCGCATCCATAGTGATCCGACGAGGAGCACGATCGAAAACAAGAAGGGCACGCGCCAGCCCCAGTCGCTCCATACCCCTGGCGACATTGCTCCCTTGGTCAGCAGCACGACGGCCAGGCTGAGGATGAACCCACCCGCTACGCTCGCCTGAATAAAGCTGGTGTAGAAGCCGCGCCTCTCCGGCGGCGAGTGCTCCGCAACATAGATTGCCGCACCGCCATATTCGCCGCCCAGCGCCAATCCTTGCAGGATGCGCAAGCCGAGCACGATGAACGGGGCTCCAAGGCCGATCACCGCAGCCGAGGGCACCAGTCCGACGCCCGCCGTGGCGAGGCCCATCACCGTAATCGTGACAAGGAAAGTATATTTGCGGCCGAGCGTGTCGCCGAGATAGCCAAACAGGACGGCCCCAAGGGGTCGAAATCCGAACCCGACCGCAAAGCCGCCCCACGCATACAGCGTCTGCAACAATTCGCTCTGGGCCGGGAAAAACGTACGCCCGATGATGCCCGACGCCGCGAGTGTCCCGTAGATAAAAAAGTCATACCATTCGAAAACTGTGCCCAGCGACGAGGCAGCAATAATCAACTGAATGTCCTTGCGGCTGGGTATCGCCGCGGATCCTGGATCTGCAGCCCCATCCAAGAACGTCGCCATTGTCTTCCCCCAACTACCGATGCGCCCTCCGGCGAGCGGTGAGATTAGGCGGATTTATCTCTGCGGCAACCCAGCTCGGGCCGAGCTTGCCAGCCGATCCCACCAGGACCATCGTCACCCACATGGAAATGGCGTGATCCTAGGTTACCAAATGACAAATTTGTGCACCGCAACACAAATAGCACGAATAATTTATCATCATTATTGAGGAAAAGATGATCTATTCATGTTTTTTACGACAAAATGGCCTATATAAGGTCAATAGAGTGCATCTGTACCGGACAAAGAACATGAGAGTACGTTCCTTCGACCGTTTTCCGTCCACCGCCACTCAGGACAGCCGCCCTGTCCCGCCTGGAACGGGTTTTTTGATTGGCGGTCTCCTGTCCTTGGGTCTCTGGGCTGCAATCGCGGCGGTCGCCTTCGTCATATAATCGCTCCCGCCCGATCAACAGGATCGGTCTGCGAACGCCATCGCAATCCGCGCGTTGACGATCAGGTTGCCCGAGATCATCGGCGACCTTGCGGGTGGATCAAAGGACTTTAGGACGTGAAATGCGCTCGGCGGGTAGGGGGCGGCCATCCCGGAAGGGGTGCGAGGCGCGCGCTGCAACCGCTGACGCACCGCCTGATAACCGCGGCGAACAAAACCGTCTCCGAAAGCAGGCCGCTGGTACGGATACGCAACGGCGTGTTCCTCGCGAAGTAAAGCCAAAGTTGGCGTCAAAAGCAGCCCGGGCTTTTCGGTTTCGGGCTCGGCGGTGATTGGTACCACTTCATGCTGGCACGTGGCTGGCATGGCTTCCATCTCTGCATTTACAGGCTCAGCCGCCACATCGCGCACCGGCTGAAGCACATAAGGCGCGACCACCTGCTGCGTCGGGTCTGGAACCGGGATCCCACCTGCAATTATTCCCACGCGAACCCGGCCCGCCAGTTCGGCATCGAGGACCGCGCCCCATAATATCTCGGTGCCATCCGGGAGGTTTGCCCGCAGGCTCGTAATCGCCTCCTCCACTTCGAACAGAGTAAGCTCTTCTCCACCCGCAACCGTGACCAGCAGACGCCGCGCGGTTCCCGGCAGCCCCTCCAGCAAGGGATTACATAAGGCGGATCGGGCGGCGTTGGCAGCACGATCCCAACCGACGCAGCGCTCCCCAAAGCCGATCACCGCGTCCCCAGTCGATGCCAGCAGCGATCGCAAATCCGCGACACTTACCCGCTTCAGCGCAGGCTCCTCCAGGAGCAAGGCGAAATCGGTAGCGCTCTCTCCGATGATCGAGTCCGACAACCGCAGAGCGTCGCTCAATGTGGTGTCGCGACCAATGACCCCCAGCAGTTTCTGGTTGCACACCGTTACCATCACATCGACCTGCGCGCGAAAGTCAGCGGCACCCAAATCGGCGGTCCGTGCCCGGCGCTTGCCTTCAAAGGCGAACGGCTTCGTCGCCACACCAATAGTCAGGATGCCGAGGTCGCGTGCCGCTTTGGCGATGACCGGGGCGGCACCGGTTCCCGTGCCACCCCCCAGGCCCGCGGCGATGAAGCACAGCGACGCGCCTTGCAGCGCCTCGATAATCTCGGGCAAGGCTTCTTCCGCAGCCGCGCGCCCGATCTCGGGCCGACCGCCAGCACCCAGCCCAGCCGTAATTTGCCGACCAAGCTGCAAACGATTGGCCGCAGGCACCGCGCGCATCGCCTGCACATCCGTGTTCGCGCATAAAATGGTCATGCCGCAGTCCGGACGCCCCAACAGCGCGCGAACGGCATTGCCGCCCGCTCCCCCCACCCCGAACACGACCAAGCGACCGTGATCGCTCTTCGCTTGCCCACCCGTCATACCGATGCTCCAGAGAATCGCTTCACCTAATGGTGTGATGCGCGACACCTGCTCCGAACGATCATAGTTAACGATACAGTATCTTTACAGTGACAGAGAACTTGACCGCCAATAATCCTGCATTGTTACGCATCAGAAATGATGAATCATTCTTTAGTATGCAAAGTCGGATCCTGGGGCCTCCGCAACATTACGGGTAGGGTGAACCCCATAAAGTAGATCTACTCTATTCCCCGAATCGTTTTCGGAGCGTTAACCATAAGCTCGGAAGCGAGGGGCTTTAGACATGGACGAACTTTTTATGGGCAGCGCGCTTTGTGAAGTGACCGAATGGGGCGACATCCTGTTGCCACGTCGCTTCCATCAAACATTGCGGCTTCGCTCGGCCGAGCATTCGCTGTTCATTGGGCTGCACGAGGAATCGCCCTGCCTGATCGCGTTCGATCGGCTGCACGCCATGCAACGGCAATTCGAAGTCGCCGAAAAGCTGGCGGCGTCACCCGGCGGCTTCCAGGACCATCATCGCCTGCGGCGCACCTATGGGTTTGTCGACGAGGCACCGGTCGCCCCGGACGGGATGATGACGCTGCCGCGAATCATGCGCGAACGTGGCGCGATTGGGGACTTTGCCCTGCTCGTTGCCACCGGGGCTCGCTTCGAAATTTGGGACATGGCGTATGTGCTCGATCATGGCCCGTCCGATCTCGTCACGCTCGCAACGCTTTTGCGGGCCAGCCAAATTGCACATGAGGTAAACGATGTCGCCGTTATGTCACCTGCTCGGGCATCGGGCCCGACCCTCTATCCAGCACAATCAGGGGTTCGCGTTCAGTGTCTGCCAGCGTTGCAGCCGCGACATGATCCGGTCGGCAGGCGCGCCGCCCACCAGTAAATGGAAGGAAGTTCCCGAAGGATTTCGCGTGTCCCGCAAAACCCCCAAACACCAGCGCCTTGCGGCCACCCCGCCGATGATGCCACGGCCACGCTCCACCATGATCGATCTGGTGCATATCGGCGCTGCCGCCTTGTTCTGGCATCTGCGGGACATGATCGAGACGCCCCCGCTGCGCCCCGCCAAGGTGCTTCGGATACCGCTGCTCTAAGCAGTGCGGTCGAGCGCTTGCGCGATCGCATCGGCCGCGGCGTCCGCTCCGTTTTCGTCGGCCATGCATCGCGCGATTTCGGCGGCGACGGCGCTATATTTGGGGTCGCGTAACAGACACCCGATGCGCCGCGTCGCGCGCGCGGCCGAGAAGCGGTCCGCCCGCAACCGTAACCCTGCGCCCAGCCGCGCGATGCGGTGTCCGTGATCGTTCTGATCCCCCATATGCGGCACCACCAACTGCGGCTTGCCCGCGCGCAGCGCCTGGCCCGTCGTCCCGACTCCGCCATGCTGGATGATCGCAGCGGCGCTTTGGAACAGCAACGAATGCGGCGCATAGCCGCAACGCAACACATCGCCCTCGATCGTCGGCGCAGCATCCCCGCCGACCAGCAGTACCGCCCGCATCCCTAACCGCCGCGAAACCTCAGCAGCCGTATCGTAAAAGCCCCCGGCACTGTTCACGGCGAAGGAGCCGAGCGTGAAGACCAGCGGCGGCGGCCCTGCGGCGAGGAAATCCGCCAACGCCGGATCGAGCGTCTCCTCGCTTCCGCTATCGCTGTCGAAAACGGGAAAGCCGACAATCTTGGTCGACGGCGGCGCGTCGGGCGGCAACGGGGCGAGTTGCGGCGAATAACATCCCAGTTGCAAAATGGAGCGCGCGTCGGGCTCCAGCGCACGCCGCGCACCCTTGGGCGGCAAGCCGTGCTCCGCCCGCACACGATCGAACCGCCGACCGTACAGCCCATGCAGAACCCGCCGCAGCACCGTATAAGCCGTGCGGTTCCATACACGCCCAACGCGTCCGACCGGCTGATCGCGCATCATCCAGAAATCGGGCGTGCGCGGCGGATCATAAGCCGACAGCATTGCCATGGGTTGCAGGATCACGGAAATCAGCGGCAAGTTGCGCTTTTCGGCGATCATCGGTGCGGCAAACACGAAAATCGAGGCGACAATCGCCTCGGCATCCGCCGCCACCGCATCGAGCGCGCGCGTGCAATCCGAAAGGCCCGGCAACAAAACCTGTTCGAGCATGACGCGCTGATTGGCGATGACCCGCCGAACCGCCTCTTCATGGCTCAACCCCATGCGTTTCTGCACCGCATCAAAGCCGGGCAGAATCGCCACAGCCTCCAAGCCGGCGCGGCGACATTTGGCCACCTGGTCCTCGGGCACCGCCAGTACCGGGGTGAAGCCCCGTTTGCGTAGCGCCAGCCCGATCGCGATGAACGGGTGAAGATCGCCTAACGTCCCGATGGTGGTGAGAACGACTTTACGCATTGCGATCCCACTGGTCGCGTCAGCGCATCGCGTCCAGTCCCTTCCTGCTCGGGATCGTAGCATTTTTTCCGATAGAGCACGTGTTTGCTACGGGTGGGCCGGATCGCGCGCGGCCGCCAAATTGCATCGGATGACGGAGCCATGAAGCCCCTCGCTTATTGCCCTCCGCGCAAGTCCAGCCTTGCAGAAACGCGGTGCGGGCCCTATTATGTCTGAGTTATTTTTGAAAGGCCTTCCCGTGATCGATGGTTCTATTTTGATCGGTGCCGACGCTCGTCAGGCAACAACACGATTCACCACGGTAAACCCGGCCACCGGCGAATCTCTGACCCCGAGCTTTTCGTCTGCGGACCGCGACGCGGTCAACGCTGCCACGGCGTTGGCGCAGGCCGCCTTTCCGGCTTATGCCGCGACCGACCTGCCGACTCGCGCTGCCTTTCTGGAAGCGATTGCCGACAATATCGTCGCGATTGGCGACGACCTGATCGTCCGCGCGATGGCCGAAAGCGGCCTCCCCCGTGCGCGCCTGGAGGGCGAGCGTGGCCGTACCGTCGGCCAGCTCAAGCTGTTCGCGCAAGTGGTGCGCCAGGGCGACTGGCTCGACGCGACGATCGACCCCGCGTTGCCTGATCGCGCCCCCTTGCCCCGCCCCGACTTGCGCCGCATCAACGTGCCCGTCGGCCCGGTCGCGGTGTTCGGAGCCTCCAACTTCCCGCTCGCTTTCTCCGTTGCGGGCGGCGATACCGCCTCGGCACTGGCGGCCGGCTGTCCGGTGATCGTGAAGGGCCATCCGGCGCATCCCGGCACCGGTGAATTGGTAGCACGCGCCATTGCCGCTGCGGTCGCATCGAGCGGCCTGCCCGCCGGTGTCTTCTCGTATCTGCCGGGCGACACCAATGATCTGGGCGGCGCACTCGTCGCCGACCCGCGCGTACAGGCGGTCGGCTTTACCGGCTCGCGCGGCGGCGGCCTCGCGCTGATGCGGATCGCCGCCGAGCGTGCGCAGCCGATCCCGGTCTATGCCGAGATGTCGAGCATCAACCCGGTGGTCGTGTTCCCCGCCGCGCTTGCCGCGCGCGGACCGGAGATCGCCGCCGGTTTCGTCCAGTCGCTGACGATGGGCGCAGGCCAGTTCTGCACCAATCCCGGCCTGATCCTCGCGCTCGACAGCCCCGAACTCGATGCCTTCGTCGCGGAAGCGGGAAAGCTGCTTTCGGGCACCCAGCCGCTGACGATGCTGACCCCCGGCATCCATGCCAGCTTCGACAAGGGCGTCGAAGCGCTCGCTACGCATGACGCGGTGCGCACCATCGCGCGCGGCTGCCCCAGCGCCGGACCAAACCAGGCGGTTGGTGCCCTGTTCGAAACCGACGCCAGCCATTTCCTGGCCGACCGCGCGCTCGGCCATGAAGTCTTCGGTTCGTCGTCGATCATCGTGCGGTGCCGCGATCTGGGTGAACTCGCGCAAGTGATCGCCGGGCTTGAAGGGCAATTGACCGCGACGTTGCAATTGGATGCAGCCGACGAGGCCGCTGCCGCGACATTGATCCCCGTCCTCGCACAGCGTGTTGGCCGCATTCTGGCCAATGGCTGGCCAACCGGCGTCGAAGTGTGCCACGCCATGGTGCATGGCGGCCCCTACCCCGCCACCAGCGACGGGCGGACGACCTCGGTCGGTACGCTGGCCATCTATCGCTTCTTGCGCCCGGTTGCCTTCCAGAACCTCGCCCCGACCCTGCTCCCGATCGCGGTGCGCGACGGCAATCCGTGGGACATCGCCCGTCGGGTTGACGGACTCCGCGAAGCCTCCGCGCGATGATCGGACGCGCCCGTCAGGGTGTGCGGTGGGATATCCCCATGCCTTCCTGCCGAGCGCGTGATCCGCTAGGCTGGGTCTTCATGACCCAGCCACCGTCTCGATGATGGAAGACGACCGCGTCTTCTCGCCGCGCATTCACGGCACCATCGCGCACGATATCGGCGTGGAAATCGTCAGCGGGATGCGCAAGCCCGGCGACGTGTTCGGCGGTGAAATTGAAGCGAGCGAAGCGCTGGGCGTCTCCCGCACCGCCTATCGCGAGGCGATCCGCATCCTGGCCGCCAAGGGGCTGGTCGAAAGCCGCCCCAAGGCGGGCACGCGCGTGACGCCGCGCAGCCGCTGGAACATGCTCGACGTCGACGTACTCGCCTGGACGTTCGAGGGTGAACCCGACACCGACTTCATCATCGACCTGTTCGAATTGCGCGGCGTGATCGAGCCTGCCGCCGCCGCCTTTGCCGCCGCGCGCCGCACCGATGCCGATCTGGCCGAGATGCGATCGGCGCTCGATGCGATGAAGCATTATGGGCTGGCGGATGCGCGCGGCCAGAGCGCCGACCAGCAGTTCCACCGTGCGATCCTGGCGGCCGCGCGCAACACCCCGCTGGCGACGCTCGCCAATTCGGTTGGTGCGGCGGTGCGCTGGACCACCAAATTCAAGCAGCGCAAGCGCGCTTTGCCGCGCGACCCGCTGCCCGACCATGTGCGGGTGCTCGACGCAATCGCCGCCAGCGATGCAGACGCCGCGCGCGAGGCAATGGTGACGCTGCTGAAGCTCGCTCTGCGCGACATGGGGCTCGCGCAGCGCGGCTAACCCCAGCGCTCGCCGATCAGCGGCGAGCGCTGGGGTTTCCGATCAATGGTTATCGCGCGGCAGGCCGCGCGTCTGCGCGATGCGCTGATACGCCTCCGCACCCTCCAGGATCGCGCCCGAACCGAGCTGGCCGACCACGGCGCGCTGGATCTCCTGCCACGGCGTCTGCGAGGCCGGGTAGCGATAGCCACCCGCCGCCGCGAACGCCGCGCGGCGTTCCTCCAACTCCGCGTCATCGATCAGCAGATCGGCCGTGCCGCGCGTCAAGTCGATCCGCACGCGGTCGCCATCGCGCAGCAGCGCCAGCGTGCCGCCGACCGCCGCTTCGGGCGAGGCGTTGAGGATCGACGGGCTGCCGCTGGTGCCCGACTGGCGGCCGTCGCCGATGCACGGCAGCGAATGAATGCCATCGAGGATCAGATGCGCCGGCGGGCGCATGTTCACCACTTCCGCCGCGCCCGGATAGCCGACCGGCCCCGCGCCGCGCATGACCAGCAGCGTCGCGGGCGTGATGCCGGTCGAAATTTGGTCGATGCGGGCGTGATAATCCTCGGGACCATCGAACACGACCACCGGCCCTTCGAACGCCTCGGGATCGTTGGGGTTGGACAAATAGCGTTCGCGGAACTCGGGCGAAATCACGCTGGTCTTCATGATCGCGCTGTCGAACAGATTGCCGGACAGCACCACGAACCCCGCCGACGTCATCAAGGGCGTGTCGAACGGGCGGATCACATCCTCATTCTCGATCACCGCGCTGCGGCAATTATCGCCGATCGTCTTGCCGTTCACGGTCATCGCGCCCTCGGCAATCAGGCCGTGCTGGATCAACTGCGCGACCACGGCGGGGACGCCACCCGCACGATAATAATCCTCGCCCAGATATTCGCCCGCTGGCTGCAAATTGACCAATAGCGGCACGTTGAGGCCATGCTCTTCCCAGGTCTTGAGCGGGACGTCGACGCCGATATGCCGCGCAATCGCGGTGAGATGGATCGGCGCGTTGGTCGATCCGCCGATCGCAGAATTGACCGCGATCGCATTGAGAAAGGCGTCCTTGGTCAGGATGTCGGAGGGCTTGAGGTCCTCCGCCACCATCTCGACGATGCGCTTGCCGGTGTAATAGGCGCATTCCTGCCGGTCGCGATACGGTGCGGGGATCGCCGCCGATCCAGGGAGCGACATGCCCAGCGCCTCGGCCAGGCTGTTCATCGTCGTCGCGGTGCCCATCGTGTTGCAATAGCCGGTCGACGGTGCCGACGAAGCAACGAGGCGGATGAATTCGGCATCGTCAATCTCGCCCGCCGCGAGCAACTCGCGCGCCTTCCACACGATCGTGCCCGAGCCGGTGCGCTCGCCCTTGTGCCAGCCATTGAGCATCGGCCCGACCGACAGCGCGATCGCCGGGATGTTCACGGTCGCCGCCGCCATCAGGCAGGCAGGCGTGGTCTTGTCGCACCCGATCGTCAGCACAACGCCGTCGAGCGGATAACCATAGATCGTCTCGACCAGGCTGAGATAGGCAAGGTTGCGGTCCAGCCCGGCGGTCGGCCGTTTGCCGGTCTCCTGGATCGGATGGACCGGGAATTCGAGCACGATGCCGCCCGCCTCGCGAATGCCCTCGCGCACGCGCTCGGCCAGGACGAGATGGTGACGGTTGCACGGGCTGAGATCGGAGCCCGTCTGCGCGATGCCGATGATCGGCTTGCCCGAACGCAGTTCCTCCAGGCTCAACCCGAAATTGAGATACCGCTCCAGATACAGCGCGGTCATGTCGATGTTATCGGGGTTGTCGAACCATGCGCGACTGCGGAGCTTGAAGGGGGGGGAACCGGTCATTGAGATACTCCGCGTCTGGACGACTTTGTTCCCGGATATACTCAGACAATTATAAGATCAATGCGCACGCGACCAAAGTCGAACCGCAGATGGCTCCGGCACCCTCTTTAGGAAGGCGGGTCAGCTTGCATCGGACAGCAAACGCCCGCCAACGCGTCGCGCTGGCGGGCGGTCAGGGTGGCGTTGACAAGAAGCAACGTCGCCACTGTGATAGTATCCGCTCGCCAGCGCGAAAGGCTTACCCTCTCCCCTTGCCGGGATCCGGAGTGACGATCGAGTGCGGGAAGCCCCAACCCGCAAGATCGCTCGACGCGCGTGACGAACGATCCTGCGGGTGCGCCGTACAAGGCCCATGCGCTTATTGGGCGAAAAGCAGCCCCCACATGAAATCATACCCGGTATAGCCCGGGGGCGGCCCATGAGGCCCGATCGGCTCCCCGACGTTGGCCGGGCCGCCGGACGCATTGAACGAAGCGCCAGCATGGCACGAAATGCACGACGATTTCGCCATCGGGACATTCGCGTTGAGCGGCTCGATGATCGGGCTGCCGAGCAGGATCGGGTTGGTCGAGGTCCCGAACGTGCTCTGCGATCCCGTCAGGCAGTAATTGTTGAAGATAGGGGCCACATTTGCCTGGCTGAGCAAAGCGGTTGCCGCCGAAGATTTGGGGCATGCACCATATTGGCCCCACGCCTTCGCATTGGCGGGCACCGATGGGGTCGCGGCACCGAAGGAATCGTTGCATCCCGTCTGGTCGCAACGGCCCGGCGTATACGCATTTTCGAAATCAGCCCATATCCAGTCAGGAAAGCCTGGTGTCTTTACCGAGATATGCATGCTCGTCATTGCATAGGTCGTCGCTGAGCCTGAGCCGACGCTTGCGGATGAAGTATAGAAATTGCTGGTGATGAAGCTGGTTGGCTGCCCCAACCAGGTGGCCAGCGTGCTGACCGGAATCCAGTCCGCCTTCACTTCCAGCGCATTCCACGGCACCGAAACCGGCTGCTTGGTGCCGTAATATGTGCTTATCCCCGCCGACGACCACAGGCCATTCGCGACGAGATAGTTGAAGGTCGCGCGATCACGCCGCACCTCTTCGCCGACGCAGCCCCCCTTGGGAAACCCCGAGCCCGCAGCCGCCCCTGCGAGCCCCGACGGCGTGCCGCAGCCCTGTGCCGGTCCAATCACTTGGACGGCGAAATGGCCCGTGCCGCGCGTCGCCATCGCGGCGCGCATATGGGCCCGCCCGAGCAGGCTGCGCTGCAAGAGCTTGCTGCCCTTGCTGGAACTCGCGCTCGGCCAGGTCGGCACGTTGCAGCCCTTCTTAGGGGTCGAAGAACAGGGGTTCGCGACGTAAATGTCCTGATCGGACGCAAATGTTTCGTAAGTAACCTTGCCCACTGTTCCAGACGGACTGACCGCGAGAACGAATTGCTGCCATGAAACGGCGTCCGTCGAAACGGGCGGCGGCGGAATGATTTGTGCAGGTTGAGCGGGCCTTGCATGTATTCGAGAGGCGTCAGTTGCGACGATACCAATCGAAATCGTCGCTACCGCCAACGTTGAAAATATACGATATTTCTTAAAAGCGATTGTAGACATGTCACCATCTCCCCAGAATCTATTCTGACGGATACGCTTTTACCATATCGGAACACTGTATTGATAAAATAGAGTATCAAACAATCAAATATCGGTCAACGTTGAAAATATTATATCCTAATGGCTGCGTTTAGATTTTGTGATATTTTTCACAGACATTATCATTCATGTTATCTGACGGCTCAGTTCGCACAGTCTTTCGCGTACAGGAAGATATTGTCGGACAAAGAGATTCTGCACATCGTCCATTTATCGCCCATGCGGCCCTGACCGCCGGGCACCGCCTTGGTGCGTGTGCGATGCTCTTGGCACCACACCGCGCGTGAAGCGCGCCGGTGTCGGCACCGGCCCCGGCGAGGGCAGCGCCTTTTACGGACGCATTACGCGACAGCGCGCGATTCACCGGGAATTTTTACGCCGTCGCGGGCAGTGTCGCCCTCGAACAGGTGAGGCAATGCGACAGCGTTCGATGCGGGATTTCGACCTCAAGGTGCGGTTGAGCGGCGTTGGTTTCCTTCTGCTGGCGGCGCTGTGCCTTTCCGCCTTGTCGGCCGATCGGGGCAGTCCCGATGCGCAACCAAGCGGGTTCGACTTGTGTATGGCGCTTATCGCCGTCTGCTCGGGCTGTGTCGGCGCGGCCCTCGCGCTGGAGGGTCGCTGGCTATTCGAGCCGGTTTCCGATCCCCGCGCGCGCCGCAACGTGCACGGCGACGATGCGCGAGACAAAGAATGAAGGTGCATCCCCATGGCAAGGTCGGCGGTGCTGAACCGGGTTGCGCCATGTTGCCAGCCGCAGCAGCCGACGCTTTGCTGGTCGCTGCGCTGGAAACGGACATGTCGCGCGTGGGCATGGCCACCACCATGGCCTATCTCGCCATCACGCGACGCAGCCTGGCGCTGCCGCTCTATCGCGACCGATCATGACCGGACATCCCCCCGCCCGTTTTGGCTCGTCCTATGCGGGGCGAGCCTTTGTCCGGTCTGCACGGCACCGGCACCGCACGGCAATGTGCCTACCCTGCCGCGAAAAGAGCTCGGTGGATGGTCGCCGCTTCGGATTTTCGTGCGCACCTTGTCGGCTCGGCCCGGTGTATCGCGCCGAACTGCCATCAGGCGGCCCTGTGGAAATGTTGCGCGGTTTCCCAGGGCTGCACCGGTGCGAAAGAGATCGTGGGGACTAGAGGGGCGGTCGCAACCAAGATCCTTGCACCGGGGAAGGCATGCACCTCGCTGCGCGCGAATCCCATAGCGGCCGCGCGGGAAACGAAGCGGCCCTCAAGCTTGCCGCCATCATCCTGCACCAGCCAATGGCCAGCGCTATCCTGTCCCACTCTTATGACCGGGCCTCTTTGATCGGGCTCCGGGTCGTTTGGCGATGTCATGCTATGCTTCCTCACGCTAAACGCTCGCAAGATCCAATATCGCGGAAGGCCGCTGGCGCGCGACACGCACCTGTAGCGCGCCGCGCCCAGAACGCTGATCCGCGATCATGGGTTGGACGATCATGCGAACGTCGAGATAGCTTTGGGCGGCATAAAAGCTCGATATCGATTGAAAGGAATTTGCGTAGAAAGTGCGTAAAACGAGGCCTCTGCGCGGAGGCCGCCGCCTCGCCGAAGAGCGCCTTTTCAGGCGCATCAACCTGCCACGGGATTGGCTATTGGCACCCTCTTCGAAGTCGAACGCGCAGCTTCGCATTCCGGGGCGAGCACCGGGCTTATCCGAGCATGACCGTCGCGGGCACGCCGCCAACCGACGACGGCGCTACCCAGACATCAAATGCGCCGGCTTCGGCGAAGCTGCGCCGATCGGGATGGACGAACGCCAGATCGGCGCGCGACAGGGGGAATGCAACGCGCACGCTCTGCCCCGGATCGAGATCGATATGCGCGATGCCTTTCAAAGCTCGCACCGGCTGCGTGAGGCTCGCGACTTTCTGGTGAATGTATAATTGCGCGACTTCACGCATCCGCTGGTGGCCAGTGTTCGTGACCGTCGCCGACACTGTGGTCGCGGCGTCGCCCGTCAGTCTCGTAACGCTCACCTCGGTTGGCGAATAGCGCACGGTCGAATAGCCGAGCCCGTGCCCGAACGGATAGAGCGCTTCGTTCGTCACCTCCCGGTAGCGCGCTTTCCATTCCGGTGCCGCGCCCAGTTGCGGACGGCCGGTCGCGCGATGGTCATAGAAGAACGGCTCCTGCCCCGACGCTTGCGGGAAACTGACCGGCAGACGGCCCTGCGGTGCGTGATCGCCAAACACGACATCCGCCATCGCATTGCCCGTTTCCGATCCAAGGAACCATGTCGCGAGGATCGCCGGTGCCGCGCGCACTGCGCCCGTCAGTGCGAGCGCACGTCCGTGGCGCAGCAGCACGACGACCGGCTTGCCGGTCGCGGCGATCGCCTCGGCAAGCCGCAGCTGCGCCTCCGGAACCGTGATTTCGACCCGCGCCTGCGCCTCGCCCGACATGCGTGCGCTTTCGCCGATCACCAGCACGACGACGTCCGATGCCTTTGCCGCCGCCACCGCCCGTTCGATCCCGCCGGCAAGCGGCACTTCATAGTCGGAGCCGCGTTCGACCTTCAGCGGTGCATCGTGCCCCATCGCGGCGCGGAAACCCTGCTCGGGCGTGACGCAACTCTCGAAATCGGGAAAGCTCGCCCATGGCCCGGGCATGTCGCCGCGGTCCGACACGCACGGCCCGATCAGCGCGATCCGCGCAGATCGCGCGAGCGGGAGCAGGTCGCCGTCGTTCTTGAGCAGCACGATCGACTTGCGCGCGGCCTCACGCGCCAGCGCAACCGCCTGTGGCAAGCGCACGTCGCGCCGCTCGCGCGCCAGATCGAGCGAGCGATACGGGTTGTCGAACAGCCCCAGCGCCTGCTTGACGGAGAGCACGCGCCGCACCGCGGTATCGACCGTCGCCATCGAGATCCGGCCCGCCCGCACCAGCGCGGGCAGGTGCTTGTTGTACAAGCCGCTCTGCATCGAGATGTCGCACCCCGCGTTCAGCGCTTTGACCACCGCATCGGACCCGTCGGCGGCAAAGCCGTGGAGGATCATCTCTTCGTCGGCGGTATAATCCGACACGACCAGGCCCTTGAATCCCCATTCGCCCCGCAGAATGTCGGTGAGCAAGTAGCGGTTTCCGGTCGACGGCACGCCCGCGATATCGTTGAAGCTCGCCATGGTCGACAGCGCGCCGGCGTCAAACGCGGCCTTGAACGGCGGCAGATGCGTCTCGCGCAATGTCGTATCGGGGATGTCGGCGGTGTTATACTCCATACCGCCCAGCACAGCGCCATAGCCCGCGAAATGCTTCGGACAGGCCAGCACCGAATCATCCGCTGTCAGATCTTCTCCCTGAAAACCACGGACGCGCGCGGCGGCGAACTGTCGACCGAGCCAGGTGTCCTCGCCCGCGCCTTCGACGACGCGGCCCCAGCGCTGATCGCGCGCGACGTCGACCATCGGCGCGAAGACCCACTGAATACCCTTGGCGCTCGCCTCTACCGCCGCCGCACGCGCCGTGCGCCGCGCAAGCTCAGGATCGAAGCTCGCCGCTTCGCCCAACGGCACGGGGAAGGTCGTCTTCATGCCGTGAATCACGTCTCCGGCGAAGATCAGTGGAATCCCATGCGGCGACTGCTCGATGGCGACGCGCTGCAGCGCGCGTCCGTCGGCGACGCCGATGCCGTTGTATAGCCCGGTCATCCGCCCGGCGGCGATGTCCCGCTGCAGCGCGGCCATGCTCTGCGTGACCAGTCCAGGATTTAGCGGTGGCCCGTCGGTCCGCGCGGGGTCGCTGAAGATGCTGAGTTGCCCGGCCTTCTCCTCGAGGCTCATCGCCGCGATCAATCGCTCGATCCTGCTATCGAAGTACCGGATGCGCGCGTGCGCCGGTGCCAGGGCGGCGGCGATCGCCGCGGCGGATCCCCCTTTCAGCAGCGCCCGCCGAGAAACAGTTCCAGTCACACGCTTTCCCTCGCCGATCTGCGCGCCCGAATCGGTTTGGGCTGTCGCAGCACGATAAATTTCACTTGGCGGATGCACAAGAAACCGGTTACAACGCAAGTGTTGGAACCGGTTTCTTGGCGCATCGGCCAGGTTTATCGGCCGCATAATTCACCACCGTACCGCGGTGCTCGGGCGAGCAGCGCGGCGATTCGATTTGAAGACGGACAGACAAAAATAACAGGGCGGCACCGCGCCGATTAGGGGAGATGAAATGAACAAGCTGATGAAGGCGAGCCTGCGTGCGGCGCTGGCAACCACCGTTCTGGGCACCGGGACGCTCATTTTGGCCGCGCCCGCCGCCGCGCAGACCACCTCGACGGTCCAGGGACATATCGATGGTGCCGCCGCCGGCACGACGGTGACGCTGACCGACGTAAATACCGGCCATCAGGACACGACCAAGGTCGACGCCAACGGCAATTACGTCCTCGTCGGCTTGCCGCCAAGCACCTACCGCGTTTCCTCCGGCGGCCGATCGGCCGAGGTAGTGGTGCCGTTGGGTCAGGCCGTCACCGCCGATCTGCTGGCACCTGCGGACGACGCAGCGGCTCCCGGCAAGGACATCGTCGTGGTCGGATCGCGCGCGCGCGACGTCCGGACAGCGACCGTCAGCACCAACATCTCGCGGTTCCAGCTCGAAAATCTGCCGAACGGCGATCGCAACTTTCTGAATTTCGCAGCGCTCGCCCCGGGCGTCACCGTCTCCCCGCCGACGCTGGGCGGCAAGGCGCGCCAGGTCCAGGCGGGCGGCATCAATTCGGATAACACCAACACCTTCATCGACGGCATCAGCATCAAGAATCTGGTGAACCACGGTGGCACGGTCGGGCAGAACCTATCCTCGGGCAACCCCTTCCCCGCCTCCGCAGTCGACCAGTTCGACGTCCAGACGCAGAACTTCAAGGCCGAGTTCGAGCAGGCGGGCTCCGCCGTGATCTCGTCGGTCACCAAGACCGGCGGCAACAGCTTCCACGGCGAGATCTTCGGCGAGTGGCAGCCCAAGGCCTTCATCAGCCAAAATTACGATGACCGCCCCGGCCATCTCAACAACGCCACCGCGCCGTACAAACCGAAGCCCAATTTCGACACGAAATATTACGGGGCCGACCTTGGTGGTCCGATCATCAAGGACAAGCTGACCTTCTTCGTCGATTTCGAAGGCACGAAGAAGACATTCGGTGCCAACGACATCAATGTCTATAGCGGCAATCTGGCGGCGCTGGCCCCGGCGGCGCAGACGTACGCCCAAAGCGCAAGGTCGCAATATAATGGAAGCTTCCCGGCGACGTTCGACGAGAAGCTGTATTTCGGCAAGCTGACCTTCTACGCAACGCCGCAAGACACGATCAACGTCAGCGCGTTCATTCGTGACGAGTCGAATCTCCAGATCAACGGTGGCGCGACGACGGTCGAGGCATCGACCAACAATCGCAACAATGAACGCCGCTATCAGCTCACCTGGAATCACCGGGGCGAGGGCTGGCTGAACGAATTCATCTTTGCGCGCGATGCTGCCGCGAACGGTGCCATCCCCAATGTCACGGGCCCGTCCTCCGTCGTGACCTTCAATGGCGGTGCGACCACGCCCAACGTCGGCGATTCCCGCGTGCTCATTCTGGGCGGGACCAACTTCGCCCAGGACGATCACCAGTATCAGACGCTGTTCAAGGACAACGTCACCTTCTTCGGCGGCCCGCACACCGTGAAGGCCGGTATCAAGCTCAACTTCACCAAGCTGCAGCGGCTTGAGGACAATAACGGCTCGGGCACCTTCTTCTACGACGCCAATTCGTTCTTCGGCCTGGGCTCGGCGAGTACGAAGGCCCCCTATGCCGCGACCATCAACACCGCCGTCGTCAGCCCGGTTACGGCGAACAACACCGAAATCGGCGGATTCGTACAGGACGATTGGCGGCCCAACGACCATTGGTTGATCAGCGCCGGCTTGCGTTGGGACTATGAATCCAATGCGGTAAACAACGACTTCGTGACACCTGCGGGCATTGCGGCCGCGTTGCGGGCCTATCCCGGCTGGAAGGCGGCTGGCATCAACCCCGACGACTATATTTCGACGGGCCACAACCGGAAGCCCTTCCTCGGCGCGTTCCAGCCGCGCCTTGGCATTTCCTATGACGTGAA
This sequence comes from Sphingomonas sp. PSPC2-2, assembly GCF_049897725.1. Lineage (NCBI taxonomy): Bacteria > Pseudomonadati > Pseudomonadota > Alphaproteobacteria > Sphingomonadales > Sphingomonadaceae > Sphingomonas > Sphingomonas sp. PSPC2-2. Next base: position 774,124 of record NZ_JAFCWU010000001.1, read on the forward strand.
GGGCGACCGCGATCTCGTCTTCGTCCTGGGTGGCGGGCGCTATTATGACCGCTCGCTGTTCATCGACTCTGCGATCGAGACGATCAAGGACCAGTACGAATCGGTCGTCACCATCAACACGCCCCCCAATTGCACGTTGGGCACGCCACGCTGCGTGACGACGATTCCGACCAATGTCGACCAACTGCGCGCGCTCGCCGCGGCGCAAGGCGGCGAGGTGCACCTGCTCAACAACCGGACCAAGATGCCTTATTCGGATCAGGTCAACTTCGCGGTCAAGAAACGCCTTGGGGTGATCAACACGTCGGTCACCTTCGCCTATATCAAGTCGCACAACATCTATCAGGAGCTGATCGGCAACCGCAATCCGGACGGCAGCTACAGCCCGGGTGGCAATCCGGTCTATGTCTATAACGGCGTGCCCTATGCGGCCGGGATTTTCTACGGCACGGCTGCGATCAACACCGCGCCGCTGCCCGGTTATGGTAGCATCTTCATCGGCAACAGCGACGGCAAGGCCCATTATGCCGCAGTCTATCTGCAAGCCGACAAGCCCTATACCGAGCGCTCCGGCTGGGGCTTCAGCACGACGCTGACCATCTCGAGCTCGCGCTCGAACGATACCCGCAACGGTGCCTCGATCGGCGATCCGTTCAACTTCGACGCACCGACTATCGGGGCGCAGGGCTATGGTGATTCGAGCGGTCTGGAACGCTGGCGCTTTGTCGCTACCGGCACGGTCAAGCTGCCGCTCGACATCCGCGCCACCACCTTCGTCACGCTGTCGTCGGGGCCCTCTTACGGCGGCGTGCTGTGCAATATCCCCACCACCGCCCCCGGCGGCGGCGGCTGCTACACGACCAACTTCGGCATCTACCGGCCCGGCGGAATCGGATATAAGAACGTCGACTTCAACATCGCCAAGACGTTCAAGATGCAGTACGCGCATGGCCACGAGCTGACGGTCTATTTCCAGGCGCTCAACGCCTTCGACTTCGTCAACCGCAACTATTCGATGTGGGGCGGCGGGTTCCAGAACGTCGGCGGGGCAGGACCGACCGGGGCCTATGATACGGGCTCGGTCGCGAGCCAGGGGCGCAACTTCAAGGTCGGCGCGCGATATAAATTCTAACCTGAAATCCGGAACGCTTTGTCACCCCGAGGATATCCCCGGGGTGACGATGCGACCGGATCAGGCCGCGATCGGCGGTGCCTTGCAATGGCGGGCGATGAAGGCGGCGTGATCGGGCATGGCGGCGGCGACGTCAGCGGTGACGTCCGCGACATCGGCGAGAAAGTCGCTTCGCACTTCGGCCGACACCATCGCCGCATTGGGGTCGCATCCCATCGCAAACCCCTGCCCCAGCAGAACCTGGACCCAGCTTTCGACCCGAAACAGCTCGGCTGCGGCGCGTTTGTAGAAACGGCCCGACGAGGCGAATAATGCCAGCCGTTCGGCAAGGCTGTCCGGGATCGCCATGTGCTTCAGATAACGCCAATAGGGCGTGTCCTCGCGATCGGTCACCTTGTAATGTGCCACGATGAAGTCGCGCACGTCGGTAAATTCGAAATCGTGTTGGCGATTATATTCCGCGATGTCCGCTGCGGCGAAACCGCGATGCGGAAACAGGCCCAGCAGCTTGGTGATGCCGGTGTGGATCAAGTGGATGCTGGTCGATTCGAGCGGCTCGAGAAACCCCGCCGACAGGCCGATGGCGACGACGTTCTTCTCCCACGCCCGATGCCGCTTGCCCGGACGAAACCGGATGGCGCGTGGATCGGCGAGCGGCTTGCCGTCAAGATTGGCAAGAAGCAGCGCGGCCGCTTGGTCGTCGCTGATGTGCGCGCTCGAATAGACATGCCCGTTGCCGGTGCGGTGCTGAAGCGGAATCCGCCACTGCCAGCCGGCCCCGCGTGCCGTCACACGCGTATAAGGCGTCAACGGTGCCACCCGCTCGCATGGGACCGCCAGCGCACGATCGTTGAGCAGCCAGTGGTTCCAATCCTCATAGCCGACGCCGAGCGCATCGCCGATCAGCAGCGCGCGCATACCCGAACAATCGACGAACAGGTCGCCATCGACCGCACGGCCATCGTCGAGCACGAGCTGCGCAACATGGCCGCTTTCGCGATCGCGGGTCACATCCACGATCTTTCCCTCGATCCGGATGACGCCATTGGCCTCCGAACGACCACGCAAATAGCGCGCGAACAGCGACGCATCGAAATGATAGGCATAGTCCAGTCCGCCGAGCGGCGAACCCGGGCTGCGCGGATCGGGATACCTGAACTTGTTTTGCATCGCCGCGACGCAATTGAGCGCATAGGCGTCGAATGGTGCCCTCGTCTCGCAGCGCTCGCCCAGCCATAGCTGATGCGGGTGCAGCCACATAAAATCGTGGCCGATGCGACCGAAGCCGTGAAAATAGCGATCCGCGCCGCGATGCCAGTCGACGAAGTCGATCCCGAGCTTGAAGGTCGCCTGGCTTGCGCGCATCATCTCGATCTGGTCGATCCCCGCCAGATCATTGTAGGTACGGATCGATGGGATTGTCGCCTCGCCCACGCCGATGATCCCGATTTCGTCGGATTCGATCAGCCGGATCGTGTAGCTGCGGAACACGTGGGACAGCAGCGCCGCACTCATCCACCCCGCAGTCCCGCCGCCAACGATAGTGATCGTCCGTAGCGGCGCGTTAGCGTCCATGCTGCCCTCTCCCCTGCCGGTTTATGCGGCGAGCCATCCGCCAGTGAAGCCGGCGCGCTGCAACCCCAGGCGGATCGGGCCCGAGCGTCGCATCGTGCGCCAGATGAAATCCTCCTTCGCATTCGCGATCGCGCCAAGGATCGGTCCTTGATCGATACCGAGATAATTGCGCGAAACCCAACCGCGCGCCGGGTCGACGACGCCAAGCTGCACCGGCTTGTCGCTCCAGCGAAAACTCGGGTTGAAGGCGTCGTAAAAGCCGTAGTCGCCATACAGCCACGGGCCATAGCGCGCATGCATCGCCAGCGTTGCGGGAACCACGATTTCCGGCGCGAAGGCAAGCGAGCCGATTGCGGCGGTCGGCGCGATCGTGCCGTCGTCATAGCCATCGGGCTCGTCGATCGGCCCGCGCGCCGAATAGGAGCGGAAGCTGCGCTGGGTGCCCTTGAAATCATGCTCGACATCGGCCGGGCCGACACAAGCGGTCAGTCCCCAGACGTCCCGCGAATAACCGTCCCATCCCATCGGATTGCGGATCGCGTAGCTGCGCTGCGCCCAGGTTTCGCGTCGGCTGTTCTCGAAATAATCAAGCCCCGCCGCACGCATCGCGGCGTCGCGGATCCCACGGAAGTCGATCCACATTTGGCTATACTGATGCCCGAACATCGGGGCGAACGCGAGCCGACGCGTGTCGCCGCTACCGCGCCAGCACTGCGGGTAAGGCGCGCACCAGGCGTCCCAGATATTCGCCGCGACCGGGTGTGTGGGCGACCCGAGCGCGAGCAGGTTGACCATCATGCCTTCGTTATAACCATCCCAGCTGCGCGCGATGAAACCCTGGCCGGGATGCCAGCCCATCGAAATCGCCGCCGCGCCACGACGGAACCACTCCCAGTCGGCGCGGGCGTAGATCGTCCGGGCGAGACGACCGATCTCGCGCTCGTCGGGATGGTCCTGGTCGAAATATTCGGCGGCAAACAGCATGCCGAGGAACAGCATCGTGCTGTCCACCGACGACAGCTCGACATCGCCATACCGCAGGCCGCTGTCCATGTGCAGGAAGTGGTAGAAGAATCCCTGATGACCGGTAACGCCGTCGGCCGCCGGACCCTGCGGCGCGCGATCAAAGAAGCGCAGCGTCGCCAGCGTCCGCGCACGTGCGGCGGACCGGCTGATCCAGCCGCGCGCCACACCGATCGGATAGGCTGTCAGCGCAAAGCCGACCGCTGCGATGCTGCAGAAAGCGGGATTGGGCCAACTATCGGGGACCAGGCCGTTTGCGGGATTGCCAGTGTCCCAGAACCAGCGGAACGTGCGGTGTTCGAGATCGTCCAACAAGGCGGGCAGCGGAGTTGCCCCCGTCGTGCGCTTGGGCCGTCGGCCTGCCAGCGCCGCCGCCCGATCTGCCGCAAGTCCGCCGACCGCAAGGAGCGCGGTGGCGCTGAAGCAACGACGATCGATCAATTGGCCTCTCCATGCTGTGCAGGGGTGATGCATCAGCCGCGGCCCCGATGTAACCGGTTACAGATGGTGGTCAAGCGAAATGCGGATCGATCCGGGCGATGTGCTATCGCCTCGTGAATGGCAGATTCGGTTCCTCCCGCGCCACAGCTTTCCTGGCCCGCACGACTGCGTTTTGCCTCGGGCGATTTCGCCTGCAATCTGTATTGGCAGAGTTCGAGCCTCTTCCTGTTCTTCTATTATACCGACGTGCTCCATCTGGCCCCGCAGGTTGCGGGCCTGATTGCGATGCTGGGTTCGGTGTGGGACGGAATGGCCGATCTGCTGACCGGCATGTGGGTCGAGCGTGGGCGCGGCAGCTATGCCCGGACGGTCGGCCTGGGGGCTGTTCCGCTCGGCCTGGCGTTCCCACTGCTGTACCTGGCACCGCCATTTCACGGAGCGCTATTTCTCGGGGCATTGCTCGTCGCCCAGTTCGTGTTTCGCTCGCTCTACGCGCTGGTGAACATCCCTTACGCCGCGTGGAGCGTGCGGATCAGTAGCGACAGCCGCGACCGCGCAGCGATCGCGGGGCTGCGGATGGTCTTCGGCACCGTCGCCGTCGTCGTGGTGTCGCTCGCGACCGAGCGCATTTCGCTCGCCGTGTCAGGCAGCCTGACCAGCACGAAGGGGCTGCTAAGTGCCGCCGCCGTCTTCTCGCTGGTCGCGACGCCAGTGCTGCTCCATGTCGCTCGCGGCACCCCCGCCCGCGCAGGCTCGCCGCGGCGCGACAGGCCGCATGCCTCGCTGCGCGACGGCCTGCGGACGCTTGCGACCAATTACGCGTTCGTCACGCTGTGCACCGCGATGATGTGCGTCGCGGTGGCAACGACGATGATGACCCGCTCGGTGCTCTATTACTTCACCTATATCGTCCACGACGAGTCTGCGGGGACGACCGCGCTGGCGCTGATGGGTGTGGCCGGGGGCCTGACCGTGCCCTTGTGGATGGTCGTGCGACATCGGATCGGCAGCCGCGCACTGTGGCTCGGTGCCGTCGCCCTGGCGACCGTAGCCAGTATCGCCTTTGCGTTGAGCGATGATGGTGCGGCGTGGCGTGCGGACCTGTTCCTGGTGACGATGCAGGCGGCGCTCGCCGCGTTCAGCTTCGTCTTCTGGGCGATGCTGCCGGACACGGTGGAATATGGCGAATATCATGGCGGTGTCCGCGTCGAAGCACTGTCGTTCGGCGTCGCGGCGTTCCTGCAGAAGGTCTCGATCGGTGCCGCGACCGCGATCACCGGTTTTGCCTATGCCGCCATTGGCTATGCCCCCCAAGTGCCGCAAACACCGCACGTCCTTACCGGCATCCGTTGGATCATGGTCGCAGCCCCGATCATCGGCTGTATACTGTCGGCGCGCGCAATGGCGTCGAACCCGCTGCGGCGCGACACCCATCGACGGATTGTCGCGACGCTGGCGCAGCGAACAGACGCTACGCCGCCAGCGTGAAGGTACCCGAAACGCCCTCCGCTTCGGCCGATGGCGCGATCCAGACCCGGAACGCGCCTGGCTCGACCGTCGGCTTCAGGGACTCGCCGACGAAGGCCAGATCGGACCGCCGCAGCGTGAAGCTGACCTTCTCCGACTTGCCCGGTGCCAGCGACACGCGCCGATAGCCCTTGAGCTGCCGCACCGGGCGCGTGATGCTCGCCGCTATGTCGTGGATGTAGAGTTGAACCACTTCGTCCACCGCGACCTTGCCGGTGTTGGTGACGGTCGCCGAAAGCATCAGGGTACCATCCCAGGCCAGCGTGTCGCCGTGGTCAATCTCCAGTGCGGCATAGTCCACGTTCGCGTACGTCAGGCCGTGCCCGAACGGAAACAGGGCCGAATTGGGAATGCCGCGATAATGCGCCTTGAACGGCGCCAGCGGGCCGTCAGGATTGGGCCGCCCGGTCGATTTGTGCGCATAATAATAGGGCACCTGACCGGGCGCGCGCGGGAAGCTCACCGGAAGTCGTCCCGAAGGGCTGGCATGGCCGAACAGAATCTCGGCGATCGCCGCCCCCCCTTCCGAGCCGAGGAACCACGTCACCAGGATCGCAGGCGCTGCGAGCACCGCGCCATCCAGCGCCAGCGCACGGCCGTTCTTGAGCAGAACGACAATCGGCTTGCCGGTGGCCGCGACGGCTTCGGCCAGGGCCTGCTGTGCGGCGGGCACCACGATCTCGGTGCGCGCCTGTGCTTCGCCGGACATGTCTTGCCCCTCGCCGATCGCGAGCACGACGATGTCGGCCGCATGCGCGGCCGCCACCGCCGCTGCGATTCCGCCGTCGAGCGGCGTTTCGATGCCACACCCCTGCGTGACGGTGATCTGCGCCTGACGCCCGGCGAGCGCGCGCACCCCCGTCGCGAGATCGATTGCCTCAGCATCCGAGCCATAGACGTTCCACGGTCCGATCAAGTCGTGCTGCCCCGCCGCGAACGGCCCGATCAGCGCGATTTTCCGGTTTTGTGGCAGCGGCAGCAGTGCACCATCATTCTTGAGCATGACGATCGACCGCCGCGCCGACTCACGCGCCACCGACCGATGCGCAGGAGTGCCGATGCGGGCCGCTTCGCGCTGCGGATCGATGCGGCGGAAGGGATCGGCGAACAGGCCAAGCGCGACCTTGACGCGCAACACCCGGCGCACAGCCTGATCGAGCCGCGCCATCGGCACCGCGCCGGACGTCACCAGATCGGGCAGATATTTGAGATAAAGCGCGCTTTGCATGCTCATATCGACCCCGGCGAGGAACGCCAGCCGCGCCGCGTCGCGCGCATCGGCGGCAAAGCCGTGCGCGACCAGTTCCTCGTCGCCAGTATAGTCGGACACCGTCAGCCCGCTAAAGCCCCATTGGTCGCGCAACACGTCGGTCATCAGCCAGTGATTCGCGGTCGCCGGCACCCCCGCAACTTCGTTGAACGCCGCCATCACCGACAGCGCGCCGGCGTCGAGCGCCGCCTGAAACGGCGGGAAGTAGACCTCCCGCAAACTGCGCTCCGAAATGTCCACCGTATTGTAATCCAGCCCGCCCTCGGCCGCGCCATAGGCGGCGAAATGCTTGGCACAGGCCACCACGGCGTCGTTCGCGGTCAGCGCATCGCCTTGGAAACCGCGCACCCGCGCGCGCGCCATGTCCTCCCCGAGCAGCACATCCTCGCCCGCGCCCTCGACGCCACGCCCCCAGCGGGCATCGCGCGCAATGTCGACCATCGGCGCGAAGGTCCAGTCGATCCCGGCTGCAGACGCCTCGACCGCCGCGACGCGCGCGGTGCGTTCGGCAAGCGCGGGATCGAAGCTCGACGCTTCCCCAAGCGGTACCGGGAAGACGGTGCGGAAGCCGTGGATCACGTCGGCGGCGAAGATCAGCGGAATTTTCAACCGGCTGGCCATCGCCGCGCGCTGCATTTCGTGCGCCATCTTCGCACCATTGCCGTTGAACACGCCGCTTAGGCGGCCCGCCTTGGCGTCGGCGAGTTGCGACGCATACCCACCGGTCGGTGTGATCGGGTTGAGCCGATTGGCGGCTCCCCCGGCCCAGGCCGCGGCCATCAGCGTGAGCTGTCCGGCCTTCTCTTCCAGCGTCATCATGCCGATCAGGGCTTCGACTGCGGTCGGCAGAACGCCTTCGCCCAGCGTCGCGATCAAAGCCTGTGCCGGAGACGCCCGCCACGCCAGCGCAGCCGCGCCGCCAAGCATCAAGCTACGTCGCGAAACCTGCATGTTATCCACCTCAATCCTCCCGATTTCGGTCTTGGTACAGTGATGTAACCGGTTACAGCAAGAGCCTTGCCGAATTCCCCCATTCGTGGTGCAAGCGTGGCCCAACGAACGGCTGGAGATTGCTCCCCTTATGGCGCACGCCACCATCCGCGACGTCGCCCGCGCAGCGAACGTTTCTATCGCGACCGTGTCGCGCGCACTGAACGGCCACGGCAACGTCCGCGCAAACCTGCGCGAGCGGGTCCAGAGCGTGGCAGCCGCGCTCGGCTACGTGCCGCACACCGGCGCGCGAAGCCTCAGCCTCGCGCAAACCAACGCGATCGGCGTGATGCTCCCCGACCTGCACGGAGAATTCTATTCTGAAGCGCTGCGTGGCATGGACGGCGAGGCATCGGCCCGCGGGCTGCAATTGCTGCTGTCCAACATGCATGGCGACCGGCGGGGAACCGAAACGTTGCAGTTTATGCGGGGACGCGTCGACGCGCTGATCCTCATGGCCCCCGATATCGACCCCGAGCGGCTGCTGACGCATCTGCCGACAAGCTTGCCAACCGTTCTCATCAGTTGCCCGGACGTAGCGGCGGATCATCCGCAGTTCCGTATCGACAACGCCGCCGGGGCCGACGCGATGGTCGAGCATCTGATCGCTTCCGGGCGACGACGGATCGTTCATTTGTCCGGCCCCCGTGGCAACCGCGACGCCGAGGAACGCATCGCCGGCTACCGCGAGGCAATGGCCCGGCACGGCCTCAGCCCGCGAATCCTGACCGGCAATTTCGAAGAGGAAACGGGCACGGCGGCGGCACTGCAATTGATCGCGGATGCGGAACGCGCCGATGCCTTGTTCGCCGCGAACGACATGATGGCAATTGGTGCGATGGTGGCATTTCAACGCGCCGGACTGGCGGTTCCCGACGACATCGCAGTGGCGGGATTCGACGACATTCCCCTCGCGCGTTTCGTAACACCCGCGCTCAGCACGATGCGCGTCGGGATCGCCGAGATCGGTGCGGAGGCGGTATCGCGCATTGCCGCGATCCTCGCCGGTGAAACGGACACCGACGTCCGGCGCATCGTGCCCCAGATCATCGCCCGGGCCAGCACATTGGCGAAAACAGAAAAGGGCCGCCAACTCTGAGAGTTGACGGCCCTTTTAATGGTGGGCGTGGCAAGGATTGAACTTGCGACCCCTGCGATGTCAACACAGTGCTCTACCACTGAGCTACACGCCCACTTCGCCGTGGCGATGCCTAGCGAGGGGCGGCCTTTAACGAAGGCTTGGCCGTCGCGCAAGCGTCTCCTGCACGATTTAAATATTGTCGCTCACGCGTTCATGCTCGAACATGCGATCGACCTCGAGCACAAGATCCCGCAGGTGAAACGGCTTGGACAGCACGCGTGCCTGCGGCATCGTCTTGCCCGCCTTCAGCGTCACTGCGGCAAAGCCGGTGATGAACATCACCCGCAGATCCGGCAACATGTCCCCCGCCTTCTGCGCAAGTTCGATGCCGTCCATTTCCGGCATCACGATATCGGTCAGCAGCAGGTCGAAATGCTCGGTCTCCAGCAAGGGAATCGCCGCTGTGCCACGATCGACCGCCACCACTGCATAGCCGGACCGTTCAAGCGCACGAGTCAGATATTCGCGCATCACGCGATCATCTTCGGCCAGCAAAATGCGTATCATTCCAAAATCCCGCCTCGCAGCCTCGCTGCGCTTTACCATCCTTTCCTATGCGCAAAGCCCTTAATATTTTCCAGCCGGATCGCTGCGTGGCTTGTGCTACAAAGGGAGGAGATGACCGCTCCGGAATGCGCCTTCGACCGCTTTGGCGATGATCCGCCGCTCAGCCCGATCGTGCTGTCGGTACCGCATGCCGGGCGCGACTATCCACTTGCGCTACGGGCGGCGCTGCGGGTTCCCCTTGCTGCCGCAACGGTGCTGGAAGACCGCTATATCGATGCCGTGGCGCTGGCCGCGCACCGCGATGAAGCGCTGTTCGTGCAGCGTCGAGCGCGCGCCTGGATCGACCTCAACCGTTCCGAGCAGGAACGCGATCCCGCAATCGACGAAGGCGCGGCTTGGACCGCAATGCCACACGCCTCTGCCAAGCTGCGCGGCGGGCTGGGGCTCGTGCCGCGACGAGTCGCGGGGGCCGGGGAATTATGGCGGCGTCGGCTTGACGCCAATGACGTCAACGCCCGCATCCGCAACGACCACCGCCCCTATCACGCCGCGCTGGCATGCGCGCTGGCCGCAGCCCGGGCGCGCTTTGGCACCGCCGTGCTGCTCGACATCCATTCCATGCCGTCGCTCGGACCGGACCAACCAAGACTGGTCATCGGGGATCGGTTTGGGCGTAGTGCCGGTACCCGCTTCATCGCGGCAGTCGAGGCCGCGGCGCACCGACACAGTGTTAAAACCGCGCTAAACACCCCATATGCCGGGGGCCATATCCTCGATACCCACGCACGGCCCGCAAACGGGGTGCATGCCATCCAAATCGAATTCGACCGCAGCCTCTATCTCGATCCTGCAGGGGATCGCCCAGGCGATACGCTTCCGGCGGTGGCGCGAATGTTGCGGGATATGATCGACGCGCTGGCCGATGAGGCCGCAACCCCGCTATCGATTGCGGCCGAATAAAAAACCACCGCGTGCAATGCAGCACGCGGTGGCCAAGGTTCAGGGAGGAGGCACCCTGAAAGGGTGCCGCGCGGCCCCGCGAAAGGGGGGAACACGAAGCCGCGTGCAACAGATATAGGTAAGAGGTTTTCGCGCTTCAAGGGCCAAATTTCGGCCGGATCAGCGGAGCCTATTTCGGTCGCGCCAACGCCGGAATCATCCGCGTGAGCGTACCGTCGCGCAACACGAAATGGTGACGCAGCGCGGCACAGACATGGAGTACGATCAGCCCGACCATTGCATATCCAAGCAGGCCGTGCGCGCTATGGGCCGCCCCGCTGGCTGCCCGGGAAATCGGGAGCGCTGGTACGTCGAACACGCCCAACCACGAAAACGCGACGCCGACCGGCTTGCGCGATACCAGCATCCAGCCGGTGATCGGCAATGCCAACAGCAAAAGGTAAAACGCGCCGTGGGTGAGCCCGGCAACGGCGCGTTCCCACGCCGCCGATTTCGCGGGCGGCGGCGGCGGGCGATACACCAGCCGCCACGCCACCCGCGCGACCGTCAGCACCAGCACGCACAGCCCGATCGCCATGTGAAAGGGGATCGCCCCTCTCACCCCTTCCAGCAGCGAGTCATGCAACAGCCCGATCACCAGATTGACCAATACAAGCGCGGCGACGATCCAGTGCAACCAGACCGCCCCGCGCGTATAATGGTCCAGCACGATGATCGCGCTGCGCGTCATCTTAGTCGATCAGTTGCGGGACGGGGGCCTTGCCCAATTTGACCTGACGGTCGAACACCTGCGGCAGCGTCGAGAGCGAGAACAGGTGCGCGTAGAGCAACGGCAACAGGCCCGACTTCTGAATCTTGCGCAGTTGGTCGCCACGCAGTTCGTTGAGCTTTTCCTCGTTCACCATCTGGAAGCCGCGATAGATGAACGGCTTGTCATTGCCTTCGATCTGCAGCGTAACCTCGCCTTCCATCAGCAGGTCCAGTTCGCGAAGCTCGTTCATGAAGTTCGCGGTGCGCGCGCCCGCCTGCTCGAACTGCTCGTTGAAGGCGAGGATATTCTGCACGATCTCGGTCGGCTTACCGTCGGCGAACAGCGGCTCGCCCTCGTCGAACGTGCCGATCGTCTCGCCCGTCGGGTCGAAGCACAGCGACAGTTCTTCGGCATCGGGGCGCAGCCGCGCCAGCATGAAAGGATAGCGGCGCACATACGCGGGCACATAGACCTGATCTTCGGTCAGCTTGCCATCGTCGCCGATGAACACGTTGACGCCCTCGTTCAGGCCCATCAGCGCGATCGGGATCGCGTCGTCGCCGCTGGTGAAGACGATCGGCAGCGACCGCTGTGCCGCAACGAATTCATCCACCGTAATCGGAATGGCGTGCTGGCCGACCAGGAAAGTAGCCCGGTCCAGGGCGCGAAAACGGAAGGCAGCGTGCGCTTCGCTCGAAAGAGGCTCGAGCGCGTTGTAGAACAGCGGAAGGGATTGCGGCGCGCTGGCCATCAGAAATTCTCCATCGACTAAGATAAAGCACGCGGCTTGCTATGCCTGATGGCCGCTGGCTCTATGGTGCGCGCGGCGTTTCTGCAAGGCCGAGCAATTTGCCGGGATTCATCAATCCCTGCGGATCGAGGCCCGCTTTGATCGCGCGCAGCGACGCCAGGCGCGCGGGCGAGGACAAACGCTCCAATTCCGCCCGCTTCATCTGTCCGATACCGTGTTCGGCCGAAATCGAACCACCCGCTGCAACCACCAGATCATGGACGAATCGCGTTACGTGCGGCGCATCCTCCCCATACCAGCGGGTTGCGTCGGCCCCCATTGGAGCGCGGACGTGGAAATGCACGTTGCCGTCGCCCAGATGCCCGAACGCCGTGGCGTGTGTGCCGGGGAAGCGCGCCTCGGCGGCGGCGGCGGCCTCGACCATGAAACGCGGCATCGTCGCCACCGGGACCGAGATATCGTGCTGCACTGCTGGTCCGCTGGCCCGTTCAGCCGCAGACAAGGAATCGCGGATGCGCCAGAACGCTTCCGCTTGCGCTTCCGATGCTGCGATCGTCGCATCGGCAACCAGGCCATCGGCCATCGCGGCACCCAGTTCCCGCTCCAGCAATATGGCGGGCGATTCGGCTACGGCATTGGCGGTTGTCGCCTCGATCAGCACGTGCCACGCATGCTGCCCGGTCAACGGCGCACGTGTGCCGGGAATGTGGTCGAGGACCAGCGCCAGCGAATCACCCGGGATGATCTCGAAACTTTCGATCGAATCGCTTGTGCGCTCGAGCCGCCGCAGCAAAGCCAGCGCCGCCTCGGGATCGGGCACCCCGGCCCACGCCGCCGCCCGCTGCAGCACCGCCGGATAAAGGCGCACGGTCACCGCCGTGATGATGCCGAGCGTCCCCTCGGCCCCGATCAGCAGATGGTCGAGATCGTAGCCGCGATTATCCTTCTTGAGCGCAGCCAGCCCGTCGAGAATCTGCCCGTCCGGCAGCACCGCCTCGACCCCGGCAACCAGCCCGCGCATGGTGCCAAAACGCAGCACCTGCGTGCCCCCGGCATTGGTCGACGCCAATCCGCCAATCGTGGCACTGCCGCGCGCGCCAAGCGTGAGCGGAAAGCGCAAGCCATGCGCGGCGGCGGCGGCGTGGAGATCCGCCAGAATCACCCCGGCCTCCACCACCGCCAAGCCGGCGGCCGGATCAATCGACCGTATGCGATTCATCCGCCGCAAGGACAGGATCAGCGCCGACCCGTCGGAAGGGGGCGTAGCGCCGCCCACCATCGACGTGTTGCCCCCCTGCGGCACCAGCGGCACCCGATATTCCGCGGCGAGGCGCATTATATGGGCGACGCCCGCGGTACTATCCGGCGACAAAATCGCGGGAGTGCGGCCGTGAAAACGCCCGCGCCAGTCGGTCAGCCACGGCGCGATGTCCTCCGCGTCCGTCGTCACCGCCTTTGCCCCCAGTACCGCCTGGGCTGCGTGGATGACCTTTTGCTGGGCGGAGGTGGCATTGCCGGGCGGGAATGGGGCATTCATCATTCTTTTGCCCTACCATCCGCATGGTCAGACGCCAATTCATCCGGCATTCAACCATTCACGGTAACGCTGGCCTTTATCTTTATGCCCAACTTCGCCCTTCCCGCTTCATTGCTCCTTGCGCTCGCGTCGACCAGTTCGGCCGCGATGGCGCATAGCGATGGCGTTGCGCTGGCCCAGTTGACCATTCACCAACGCATCATAATCCGCATTCCACGCGTCCTCGGCGGGCCTGCGTCTCGGCGTTCGGAACCCGCACCACCCCGCGTGACTGAGAAAAAAGGGCCGAAATGCGTGGCTATGGCAGCGGTGGAGGGTGCGCTTATCTCGGGCGACGACAGCGTTGATCTGATCCTCATCGACGATACGCGATTGCGCGCGCGGTTCGACAACAAATGCCCGGCGCTCGATTTCTATTCGGGCCTTTACCTCAAGGCCACACCCGACGGCATGGTCTGCGCCGGACGAGACTCGATTCGCGCGCGATCGGGCAGCGCCTGCCGAATTGACACTTTCAAGCGTTTGATCACCAGGAACAAGTAGAACGTCCGCGTTTACCTTGACATTTCGCCCCTGATCGGCAAGCGCTTTTCAACCGTTCGCGGGCGCTTCGCCCGGGCGCTTTTTCCGGATACCGCATGACTTTTGCCGATCTCGGCCTTTCCGACGAACTCCAGCGCGCCGTCAACGAGTCCGGCTATACCGAGCCGACTCCGATCCAGGCGAGCGCGATCCCCTCTGTGCTGATGGGCAAGGACTTGGTCGCCATCGCGCAGACGGGCACGGGCAAGACCGCCGCCTTCGTGCTGCCGATGATCGATATTCTCGGTGAGGGCCGATCGCGCGCGCGGATGCCACGCTCGCTGATCCTCGAACCGACGCGCGAACTGGCCGCGCAGGTCGCCGAGAATTTCGAGAAATACGGCAAATATCACAAGCTTTCGATGGCGTTGCTGATCGGTGGCGTGTCGATGGGCGACCAGACCGCCGCGCTCGAAAAGGGGGTCGATGTCCTCATCGCGACACCGGGTCGCTTGATGGATCTGTTCGGGCGCGGGAAAATTTTGCTCACGGGCTGTTCGATGCTGGTGATCGACGAGGCCGACCGGATGCTCGACATGGGGTTCATCCCCGATATCGAGGAAATCTGCACCAAATTGCCCAAGACGCGGCAGACGTTGCTGTTCTCGGCAACGATGCCGCCGCCGATCAAGAAGCTGGCCGACAAGTTCCTCGACAATCCCAAGACGATCGAGGTCGCGCGGCCCGCGACCGCCAACGTCAACATCAAGCAGTGGCTGGTCAACGTTTCCGCCGCCAAGAAGCGCGATACACTGATCTCGCTGTTGCGGGCGGAAGACGTGCAGACCGGTATCATCTTCTCCAACCGCAAGACCACGGTGCGCGAACTAAACAAGGCGCTGCAGCGCGCGGGCTTTGCCTCGGGTGAGATCCATGGCGATATGGAGCAGGCGCAGCGCATCGCCGAGCTCGATCGTTTCAAGAAGGGCGAGATCAAGATCCTCGTCGCGTCCGACGTCGCGGCACGCGGCATCGACATCAAGGGCGTCAGCCACGTTTTCAACTATGACGCGCCGTGGCACCCCGACGATTATGTCCACCGCATCGGTCGTACCGGCCGCGCGGGCGCGACCGGCATCGCCTTCACCTTCGCGACGCCCGACGACGCCGAAAACATCCAGAACATCGAAAAACTGACCGGTCTGAAGATCGAGCGCTACGAGACCGGCACCGCCCCCGCTGCCGACGACACGCCAGAAGCGCCGCGCGAAGCTGCCCCGAAAACACGCCGCCGTCCCAAGGCTGCCGCGAAGGTCGCGGTGCCCGTCGTTGAAGCGGAGGAAGCGCCATCCGAGGTCGACCGCCCTGCCCGCCCGCCACGTCCGCCGCGCGCCGAACGCCCGGCGCGAGAGGCACGCGCACCGCGCGAAGATCGCCCCGCCCGTACCAGCCGCCCGCCGCGTAGCGCGCCCGCCGAGCGCGCAGAACCGCTGGAGCCAATCGATGCGGTCGACGATGGCGGTTGGAACGGCCCGATGCCGAACTTCCTGCTGGCCAAACTGACGCTGACCGACTGAGCGTGTCCACCGCCGCGCGGCGGTGGACACGCTATCCGGCGGTGGAGTGCGGCCGTTACGCCGCCGATGCCGGTGTCGGTGTCGGCATCAGCGCGTTATCGATCTCGTTCGCGCGCTGATAGGCAGGCCGCTCCTGCACGCGCGCAAGATAGTCCTCAAAGGCCGCGCGCTTGGGCAGCGACCCGAATTGCACGCCCCAGGCCACTTGCGACCCGGCATAGACATCCGCTGCCGTAAAGGTGTCGCCCGCGAAATAGCGATGCGCCGACACCGCCTTTTCCAACGTATCGACTGCCAGATCGTACGATCCGTACCCCGCCATGCGTTGCTGCGAATCGGTCGGCGTCACGCCAAGCGACCGGTTGGTGATCGCATGTTCGAGTGGCCCCGCCGCGAAGAACAGCCAGCGATAATAGTCCGCCCGCGCCGTCGTCGGCGGGGCCAGCCCGGCCTCGGGAAAGGCGTCGGCGAGATAGGCGCAAATCGCCGCGCATTCGGTAACAACATGCCCGTGATGGACGATCGCAGGCACTTTCCCCATCGGGTTGACCGACAAATACGGCTCCCCCTTCATCGTCGTGGCATAATCGAGCAGCACCGTTTCATAGGGTGCGCCGACTTCCTCGAGCATCCAGCGCGCGATCCGGCCGCGCGACATCGGGTTGGTGTAAAAGGTCAGGTCCGCCACGATCATTCTCCCCCAGATATCGCCCAGCGATTCTTCGGAACATTAGTGGAACGAAAGTCCCCTACCCGTCAAGATGCTGGTGCAGAAACGCGACCGTCCGCTCCCACGCCAAGTCAGCGGCGGGCTTGTTATAGCGTTCAGCCGAGGTGTCGTTGTTGAAGGCGTGATCGACGCCGTCATAGGCATATGCAGTCACGTCCTTGCCCGCCGCCTTCAACGCGGCAACCCACGGCACGCCCGTAGCGGCAACGCGCGCATCCTTGCCCGCATAATGCAGCAGCAAGGGGGCTGCGACCGCCCCCGCCTCGGCCGGATCCGGTGCCGGGCCATAATAAGCGACACCCGCCGCCAACGCGTTGCCCGCCGCCACGGCAACACGATTGACCAGCGCCCCGCCCCAGCAAAAGCCGATAATGCCAACCTTGCCGTTCGCGCCCGGCTGCGCCGACATTGCGCCGATCGTGGCGACGGCTTCCCCGGTGATCGCGGTAAGGTCAGCCTTGCCAATCATGTCGCGGGCGAGGTTCTCGTCGACGGGAGTGCCACCCTGGTCGCTCAGAAAATCGGGCG
Source organism: Sphingomonas sp. PSPC2-2 (assembly GCF_049897725.1). NCBI lineage: Bacteria > Pseudomonadati > Pseudomonadota > Alphaproteobacteria > Sphingomonadales > Sphingomonadaceae > Sphingomonas > Sphingomonas sp. PSPC2-2. The sequence goes on from NZ_JAFCWU010000001.1 coordinate 791,086, forward strand.
CAACCGCCTGAAAGCCGGCCAGCGCCACACGCCGGGCGACATCTTCGATATGCGGGGTCAGCCCGCGATTTTCATGCACGACAATAACGACGCCAGCGTGTTTCGCATCCTTGGGTGCCGCGAAATAGCCGGTCAATTGCTTGCCCGGCCCGATCGCATAGGGACCTTTACGCGTCACCAGCGCCGGGTCATCGGGCTGGGTGATCGAGGCAGCGGCGGGCGAGGCCGCAATCCCGGCGATCAACACTTCGGCAGCAGCGACCGATCCGACCAGGCCGACCATTTCGCGCAACAGGGCGCGGCGGTCGCGATGCTCATGCGTGAAGGCGTCGTAAATCTGGATAGCGCGATCGCGGATATCGGGCATGAGCATTCCTCAAACGATTCGCCCCCCGGCACTTCGCCAAGCTACCCCGTCAAACCGCGCGATACCACCACACACCGTCCTCGATCGTCTTCACCGCGCGCCCTTCGACCTCCAGCCGCCGGACATGCGCCAGCGCTTCGCCCGTCGCCATGCCGAGCATGTCGGGCCCGATCGCGCGCCGGAACAGCCGCCCGAAACAGTCGATCGCGCGGCGCGGTTCGGCCAGAAACACTTCCAGTTCGTCGAGCCGCTCGCGATGTTCGCGGTCCATCGCATCGAGCCGCGCGTGCAAGCCGGTGAACGGATCGCCATGTCCCGGCAGCACCAGCACATCGTCGGGCAATGCCTTCAACCGCGCGATCGAGTCGAACCATTCGCCCAGCGGATCGGCCGCAGGCTCGGTCACACCGAGCGAAACATTCGGGCTGATCCGCGGCAACACCTGGTCGCCCGAGATCAGCACCTTGCCGACGGGATCGTACAGACAGGCATGTTCGGGACTGTGCCCCGACCCGACAACCACCTGCCACTCGACCGCGCCGATCAGCCGCGTATCGCCATGCTGGATGCGGGTATAGCCGAGTGGCAGCGGCGTGACGATCCGGCGGAACCCCGCCCAGCCACGCTCGCTGGCATGGGCGATCTGCGCATCGTCCCACCCCGCGCCACGCCAAAAGGCGATCATCTCATGCGGCACCGCATCGCGCGCATCGGCGACCAGCATCCGCGCGGTCAGCCATTCGCCGCGCGTCATCACCAGCGGGCAGCCATGCGTATCGCATATCCAGCCCGCCAAACCGATATGATCGGGATGGAAATGCGTGCCGATCATCTGCGTCATCCGCACGCCCGCCAAAGGCCCCTGCCCCAAAGCCTCCCACGCCGCACGCGCCTCGGGCGTGTTCATGCCGGTATCGACCAGCGCCACGCCACCCGCATCGTCGAGCAGCCAGCAATTGACATGCTTGAGCGGTCCCGGAACGTGCAGCCGCACCCAGCCGATGCCGGGGGCCACACGCATCACCGTGCCGGGCGCTGGCTCGGCCCCGCCATACGGATAGGTCAGCCCCTTATGGCTGGTCGGGACGAAGCTCTGCTCGACCGGGACGGCCGCCTCTGCAATGGACATGCGATCGGTTAGCGCGGGGTGCCGTACCAAGTCACGCATTTCCTCAGGCAAGGAGCGTCGCCTCCTCGCCCAGCAACAGCCGCAGCACCTCGTCGGGCGATTCGAACATGATGTCCGGATTCAGCCGCGCCAGCCCGTCGCGATTGGCATAACCCCACAACACCGCGCCCGAACAGATGCCGACCTTCTTCGCCGCCACCACGTCGCGCGTCTCGTCGCCGATCGAGATGACATGCTCGATCGCCACCTTGCTCTTGCGCAACACCCGGCGATAGCGCGGTGCCTTGCCGAACAAGGATGCGCCGCATTCGAACCATTCGATCAACGCGGCATTTTCGGGGCCAAGGATGGCACGGGCATTATGCTCGGCATTGGAAGTGACCAGCGCCATGCGCACGCCATTGTCCGCCAATTGCCGCAGCAACGGCGTAACGCCCTCGAACAAGGCGATCCGGTCGGTCTGCTCGGCCAACAGGCGATGGAGGTAGCGCCCGATCTTGGGCAATTTCCAGCGCGGAATGCCGAGATGGCGGATCACCTCCCCCGAGGTGCGCCCGCGCAAGGACGCAACCTCCTCGGGGGCGACCTTGCGGAACTTGAACCGGTCGGCGAGATGATCGGCGACCGACAGGAACCAGTCCCCGCTATCGGCCAGCGTTCCGTCGAAATCGAAGATCACCAAACGATAGCGCGGATCGGACATGGTCACCTCAGCGCGATTGCGAGGAGCGGCGATGGCCGCGCTTGCCGTCATCCCCCTGGGGAACCGGTGCGCTGCGAATGGTCACCAGCTCCGCTCGTGTCGCCGCCCCGTCCTTGTTGAGGTCGAAACGGTCGAACAGGCTCGAAAACTGCGCCTGCAACTCGGCGAGCGTGATGCGGTTGTCGCCATCGCTGTCGATGGCGAACGGGCTCGGCAGCGCATTGCGATCCCCCAGCCATTTGAGCGCCCAGTCGCTATAGTCGATATAGCCGATCGAGCCCTTATGCGCGCTGTCGGCATCGGCGAAGCTGCGCGCGATACAGGCACTGAGCTCGGCGCGGGTGGTGCGCCCGTCGCCGTCACTGTCGCACGCGGCGATGAGCATTGCGGCCGGCTCGACCACGATCGTCGCGGCTGGCTGACGGGCTGGCGGGGGAGTGACGACGGGTACGGTTTGCGCCGATAGCGGTGCCGCCATCAACAGCAGCATCGCTCCGGCGCGCACGACCATCATTTCGTCAAACCCGCAAAATCGCTCTCGTTAAGATAGTGGGTATAGCTTTCCAGCCCCTTGGAAGCCGCCGGATTGGACAGCAGTTCCTTCATCGCAATCTTGCCCAGCGCGCCCCCGGCCGCTTCAAATCCGGCACGACTTCTCGCCTTGAACAGCGGACGCGCCTCCTTTGCGCAGTCGACCACCATCAATCGCGTGAAAAGCACCGCCATTTTTTTGTCGGCCTCAATCTGCCCGGCGGAATCGACCTTGATAAGATCCGCCATCTGCGGTGCCGAACTCATGGCACCTAACATCCAGCGTGCGACCGCGATTCGGTCAGCGCCGGTAGTCTTGTCGACGAAGCACTGCCCAAGCACGGTCGCCTGTTCGGCTAGCTTGGCATCATCAGGAACCGACGCTTGCGGACTCGCCGCAGCAGCCAAGGCAGCAACCATCATAAGAATCGTCATGCTTCGCTCTTCCCCGCGTTCGGCAACAACAGACTGGCATCGCCATAGCTGTAGAATCGATAGCCGTCTCGCACCGCATGGGCATAGGCCGTTTGCATCTGCTCGGTGCCCATCAACGCGCTGACCAGCATGAACAAAGTCGATCGCGGCAAGTGGAAATTGGTGACGAGGCCGTCGATACCGTTGAAGCGGTAGCCGGGCGTGATGAAGATCGCGGTGTCGCCCTCGAACGGGCGAATCACCCCGTCGGCACCGGTTGCACTCTCGATCAGGCGCAGACTGGTGGTGCCGACCGCGATCACGCGCCCGCCACGGGCGCGCACCGCGTTGAGCCGGTCGGCGGTGGCGGCATCGATGCGTCCCCATTCGGCGTGCATCTTGTGGTCGAGCGTATCGTCGGCCTTGACCGGAAGGAAGGTGCCCGCCCCGACGTGTAGCGTCAGCGTGGCGTGCTCGATGCCTGCCTCCCCAAGCTTCGCCATCAGCGCGGGCGTGAAGTGGAGCGCCGCAGTCGGAGCCGCCACCGCGCCTTTTTCGGCAGCGAACATCGTTTGATAATCGTCGGCATCCTGCGCGTCCGCCGGGCGGCGCGCGGCGATATAGGGCGGCAGCGGCATGCGTCCGGCGCGTTCCAGCAGCAATTCGACCGGCTCCTCGCCCACGAAATCGAGCGCGAAGCTACCATCCTCGCCGCGATCGCGCGCATAAGCGGTGACACCGCTGCCGAAATCGATTTCGTCGCCATCGCGCAGCCGCCGCGCATTGCGGATGAAGGCGCGCCAGCGCCGCGGCCCCTCGCGCTTGTGCAGGGTCGCACCGATCCGCGAATCGCCGCGCGTCCCCTCCAATTGCGCGGGGATCACGCGCGTGTCGTTAAACACCAGCATGTCGCCCGCGCGCAATGCGTCGGGCAGATCGCCCACATGGCGGTCGAGGAGGGCATTCCCCTCGACCACGAGCATTCGGGCGCTGTCGCGCGGCGACGCCGGGCGCAGTGCGATCCGCTCCGGCGGCAAGACGAAGTCGAACAGATCGACCTTCATGACGGTACTCCCCCCGTCGTGGCAGGTATCAGCGGCTCAGGCCGCCTTTTTCTTCGGCGCTGCCTTGGGTGCGGGCTTCAGCACCGGCTGGCTCGGCGCGAGCGTAGCCGGGGCAGCGACCGGCGCGGGCGGCGGCGGCGGCGCATAAGCGGGGGGATTGTCCGCCGCGATATAAGCATGGAGAATCCGCGACGGGTGCACCGGCGGCTCACCGCGCGCGATCGCATCGACATAGTCCATGCCCGAGATGACCCGGCCGAACACAGTATATTTGCGGTCGAGCTTCATTGTCGGACTGAACACGATGAAGAACTGGCTGTTGGCGCTGTTTTCGGCCTTGGTCACTTCCTCGACGGTGGCACCCTCGGCCGATCCTTCGCGCGCCGCCGACACCGCGCCACGCACATGTGGCAGCCAGTTGAACTCGGCTGGCACGTTGGGCAGCGTCGATCCACCGGTGCCGTCGCCCTTCGGGTCACCGGTCTGCGCCATGAAGCCTTCGATCACGCGGTGAAACAGCAGCCCGTCATAGAAATGCTGGCGGGTCAGCGTCTTGACGCGCTCCACCATCTTGGGCGCGGCATCGGGGCGCAGCCAGATGACCACACGGCCACCGGTCGACAGGTCGAGATAGAGCAAATTCTCCGGGTCGCTCGCCGAGGGGATATCGGGCCGCCCAACGGCGGTGACGACAGCGCTCTTCGGGTCCGGCTTCTTTTTGGCGGCAAAGGCGGGCCCAGCGACGAACGCGAGGATGAAGACCAGAAGGGTGGTAACGAAACGCATCATTTCCCCGCGAAAAACTCGGTGTGGACCCGCGCTTAGACCAAGTCGCCGCTTGCGCCAATCTGAACGTGGCGCGCGAAAGCGACCATATTAGGGCTGAGTGCCCTTGCGGCCGATCTTATCGACCCGCGCGGCAAGTTCCGCCGCCACGGTCGGGCTGACGAAACGGTCGATCGGGCCGCCATAAAGCGCGATTTCCTTGACCAACCGGCTGGCAATTGGCTGCAACGAGACATCCGCCATGAGGAACACCGTCTCGATACGCGGGTTGATCGCCCGGTTCATGCCCGTCAGCTGATACTCATATTCGAAATCGGTCACCCCGCGCACGCCGCGCAAGATGATGCTCGCGCCCTGCGCCGCCGCGAAATCCATCAGCAGCGAATCGAAGCCGACGACGCTGACCCCCGCGATCCCTGCGGTCTCGCGCTCCATCATGGCGATCCGTTCGGCATCCGAGAACATCGGCGATTTGGAGGCATTGGTGGTCACGCCGATCACCAGCCGGTCGACCAACGCCGCGCCGCGCCGGATGACGTCCATATGCCCCAGCGTCACCGGATCGAACGTACCCGGATAGACCCCGGTGCGGATCGTCAACGGTCGCGCTCGAGCGTGAAGCGCGCAATGTCGCGCAACAGATCCGCCTCGGGGCCAAAGGCATGGAGATGTTCGATCGCCTGATCGACCAGCATCCGCGCTTGTTCGCGGGCACGATCGAGGCCGAGCAGCGACAGGAAGGTTTCCTTGCCCGCGCCCTCATCCTTGCCGAGCTTCTTGCCGACTGCAGCCTCGTCGCCCTCGACATCGAGGATGTCGTCGGCAATCTGGAAAGCGAGCCCCACATCACGGGCATAGCCGCGCAAGCCTGTGCGCCCTTCGGGTGGCACCTTGGCGAGGATCGCGCCCGCTTCGACCGAACAGGCGATCAGCGCGCCGGTCTTCAGCGCCTGCAATCGCGTGACGGTCGGCAAATCGAAGGTCGATTTCTCGGCCTCCAGATCCATTGCCTGTCCACCCGCCATGCCCGCCGGGCCCGCTGCGCGTGCCAGATCGAGCACAAGTTCGCTGCGCACGAAGGGGTCGGGATGCGTGCTCGGGTCGGCCAGAATTTCGAAGGCCAGCGCATGCAGCGAATCGCCTGCCAGGATCGCGGTCGCCTCGTCGAACGCGCGATGGACGGTCGGCTTGCCGCGCCGCATGTCGTCGTCGTCCATCGCGGGCAAATCGTCATGGATCAGGGAATAGACATGGATGCACTCGATCGCCGCACCCGACCGGCCGACCGCATCCCGGTCGAGATTGAACAAGCGCCCGGTCGCGAACACCAGCAGCGGGCGCAGGCGCTTGCCCCCGCCAATCGCGGCATGGCGCATCGCCCGATACAGGTTGGCCCGCGGATCCTCGGGGATCGCCAGAAACTGGTCGAGCCGGCGATCGATATCGGCACCGACTTCGGACAAAGCTGCGGCAAGCGTCAGGGACGAAGCGGTCATGCCCTCAACCCGCGGCAAAGGGCTGCGTGCCGATGGCACGCCCCTCGCTGTCGGTGCGGATCGCCTCGATCCGCGCCTGGGCCGCATTAAGCCGCTCGTCACAGCGACGGCGCAATTTGTCCCCGCGCTCATAGAGCGCAATTGCCTGGTCGAGCGGCGCATCGCCACTCTCGAGCCTCGCCACGATCCCCTCCAATTCCTTTAACGCCGCTTCGAACGACAGCTCTTCGATCGCTATATCCATTTGTCAGCTATGCGGCAGGCGAGTGTTTGGGGTCAAGGATACGCTAGGGCCGCAATGCGTTTGTCGTGCAATTCGCAATAAGGAACTTCCCGCATGTTCACCAGCATCGATCCGGCAACCGGAACGCCCGGCCCGTCTTACCGCGAGCTGACCGGCGATGAGATCGAAACCAAATTGACGCGGGCACAGGATGCTTTCCAGGAGTGGCGCGTCACCGATTACGCCACGCGCACCGCCCTGCTCGAGCGAATCGCCGAGCAGTTCGATGCCAACACCCGTCGCCTCGCCGAGATCGCGACGCGCGAAATGGGCAAGACGCTGAAATCGGCAATCGCCGAGGTCGAGAAATGCGCTGCGGGATTCCGCCATTATGCGCAGGAGGGCCCGGCGATGCTGGTGCCGAGTCCGGTCCAGGGAGGGACCGCGACCTGGCACCCGATGGGTCCGGTGCTGGCGGTGATGCCGTGGAATTTCCCCTATTGGCAAGTCGTCCGCTTTCTCGCGCCGACGATCATGGCGGGCAATGTCGGCCTGCTGAAACACGCCTCCAACGTGCAGGGCGTCGCCGCTGCGATCGAGGAGATGGTGATCGCCGCCGGAGCCCCTGTCGGCCTGTTCCAGAATTTGCCGATCAAGTCGGACAAGGTCGCTGCCATCATCGCCGACGACCGCATCGTCGCGGTCACGCTTACCGGCAGCGAGGGCGCGGGCATGAAGGTCGCTGAGGCGGCGGGCCGGGCGCTCAAGAAGGTCGTGCTCGAACTGGGTGGCTCGGACCCGTTCATCGTCATGCCCTCCGCCGATCTCGATCTCGCCGCCAAGACCGCAGTGGCCGCGCGCATCCAAAATACCGGCCAGTCGTGCATCTGCGCCAAGCGCATGATCGTTCACGCCGACGTGTATGATGCTTTTCTCGAAAAATTCTCGGCCGGGATGAAGGCGGTTGTCGCGGGCGATCCGATGGACGCCGCGACCGACATGGGCCCCTTGTCGAGCGACGCACAGCTTCAGACTGTGCTGGACCAATTGCAGATGTTCCGCGAGGCCGGTGCCAAGTTGCTGTTCGGCGGAGAGCCCTTGCCCGGCAAGGGGGCCTATCTGTCGGCGGGGATCCTCGTCGACGTGCCCGCCGACCATGCCGTCGCGCGGGAGGAGGTGTTCGGGCCGGTGGCAATGCTGTTCAAGGCCGATGACATCGACGCTGCCATTGCCCTCGCCAATGCTGTGCCATTCGGCCTCGGCTCCTCGGTCTGGACCAACGATCCTGCCGAGCGCGCGCGCTTCGAACGGGATATCGAGGCCGGGATGATCGCAGTCAACGCAATGCTGGCTTCCACGCCGGGAGCACCGTTCGGCGGCATCAAGCGCTCGGGCCACGGGCGTGAATTGGGGCCCTATGGGTTGCACGAGTTCATGAATTTGAAGACGGTGATCGGCTGAGCCCCGCCGTTTCCTCCCCTCCCTGGGAAGGGAGGGGAGGAAAGCAGTGTCGACCTCCCCTCTTCCCGGATCAATCCAGCGTCAGTACGATCTTCCCGACATGCTCGCCCGCCTCCATCCGCGCATGCGCGGCGGGGGCTTCCGCGAGCGGGAAGGTGCGGTCCATCACCGGCTTCAGTCGCCCCGCCTCCACATGCGGCCACACCGTGCTGTGCAGTTCGTCGGCAACCAGACTCTTGAACGCCGTATCGCGCGGGCGCAGCGTCGATCCGGTCAAAGTCAGCCGCCTCCGCATGATGTCGAAGATGGGAATCGTCGCCATCAATCCGCCCTGCACCGCGATCGAGACATGGCGACCATCCTCGGCCAGGCATTTCAAGTTGCGCGGCACATAATCGCCGCCGACCATGTCGAGCACCGCCGCGCAGCCCTTGCCACCGGTAATCTCGGCGACGCGCTCGACGAAATCCTCGGTCTTGTAATTGATCGCATGCGCCGCGCCGAGCGCGACTGCCGCCGCGCATTTATCGTCCGAGCCAGCGGTGACGATCACCTCCAGCCCGAAGATCGCGCCCAAGGCGATCGCCATCGTGCCGATGCCGCTGGTGCCGCCATGCACCAGCACGGTGTCCCCCTCGGTCGCATAAGCGCGTTCGAACAAATTGGTCCACACGGTGAACAATGTCTCGGGCAAGGCCGCCGCCTCGACCATCGACAGCGCGTTGGGCACGGGCAACACCTGCCCCGCTGCGACCGCGACATATTCGGCATAGCCGCCCCCTGCCAGCAGCGCACACACTGGCTGACCGGTCATGTCGATCGCGACCTCGGCCCCTTGCGCGACGATCGTGCCCGACACTTCCAGCCCCGGGATCGACGGCGCGCCCGGCGGTGGCGCATATCCGCCCTTGCGCTGCAGCACGTCGGGCCGGTTCACGCCCGCCGCGACGACGCGGATCAACACTTCATCAACACGCGGCATCGGCACCGGGCGCTGCACCACGCGCAGCACCTCGGGCCCGCCCGGCACGTCCGGGTCGATCGCTCGCATCGTTGTCGGAATACCGTCCATCGGTCGTGCGCCCTGTTTTGCTTTGCGCGCCTTATTGACATGGCGCGCCGCCGGGTCAACGATCCTGCCTATGGACCTCGACGAGATTCTCCCGAAACGCGCGGGCGATCCGCTCGCCGCGCTGATCGTACAGGACCTTGACCCGCTGTCGGTCAAGGAACTGGAAGCGCGCATCGTCGCGCTGGAGGCGGAAGTGGCGCGCACCCGAGCAAAAATACAATGCGCGGTTAACCATCGGGCAAGCGCGAACGACCTATTCAAGTCATGAGGGGTTTCGTCGCGGGGCCGAGGAAATGCCGCGACGTGTTTCAAGTGCTTGATGCGGGCGTCCTGCCTTCCGACATAGCAGGAAAGGGCCGCCCGTCTTTCGTGGCCCGCATGGAGTAAATACAGATGCCATCCTTCGCCTCCGCGCTGGAAACCACGCTGCACAAGGCCTTAGAGGCCGCGTCGTCGCGCCGGCACGAATATGCCACGCTCGAGCACTTGCTGCTTGCCCTGATCGACGATGAACATGCCTCCAAGGTGATGCAATCGTGCGGGGTCGACACCGCCGAGCTGACCGCAACCGTAAAACACTATCTCGATACCGAGCTTGAGGCGCTGAAGGTCGAAGCCGCGACCGACCCCTCGCCCACCTCGGGCTTTCAGCGCGTCGTCCAGCGCGCGATCCTGCACGTGCAGTCCTCAGGCCGCGATGAAGTGACCGGAGCCAACGTGCTGGTCGCCTTGTTCAGCGAGCGCGAAAGCTACGCCGTCTATTTCCTGCAGCAGCAGGATATGAGCCGCCTCGATGCCGTCAGCTTCATCAGCCACGGCGTCGGCAAGGGCACGCCTGCACCGGAAGCCACCACACCAAAGGGCGTCGATGAGGAAAAACCGCCGAAGCAGGGCGAGAAGGGCAAGAGCGAAAGCGCGCTCAAGCAATTCTGCGTCGATCTCAACGAGAAGGCCAAGAAGGGCAAGGTCGATCCGCTGATCGGGCGCGGGCCCGAAGTCGATCGCACCGTGCAGATCCTGTGCCGCCGTTCCAAGAACAACCCGCTTTATGTGGGCGATCCCGGCGTCGGCAAGACTGCCATCGCCGAGGGCCTGGCGCGCAAGATCGTCGAGGGCGAAGTGCCCGAGGTGCTGTTGCCAGCGGTCATCTATTCGCTCGACATGGGCGCGCTGCTCGCCGGCACGCGCTATCGCGGTGATTTCGAGGAGCGGCTGAAGGCCGTCGTCAACGAGCTCGAAAAGCTGCCCGACGCGATCCTGTTCATCGACGAGATCCACACCGTGATCGGTGCCGGCGCCACCAGCGGCGGCGCGATGGATGCGTCGAACCTGCTCAAGCCCGCACTGTCGGGCGGGACGATCCGCTGCATCGGTTCGACCACCTATAAGGAGTTCCGCAACCATTTCGAGAAGGACCGCGCGCTGCTGCGGCGCTTCCAGAAGATCGACGTCAACGAGCCGACGATCGAGGACACGGTCAAGATCCTGACCGGGCTGCGTTCGGCGTTCGAGGAGCATCACAAGGTCAAATACACCCCCGACGCGATCAAGTCGGCGGTGGAACTGTCCGCGCGCTACATCAACGACCGCAAGCTGCCCGACAAGGCGATCGACGTGATCGACGAAGTCGGTGCGATGCAGATGCTGGTGCCGCTCGCCAAGCGCAAGAAAACGATCACCTCACGTGAAATCGAGGCGGTGATCGCGACGATGGCGCGCATCCCACCGAAATCGGTCTCGACCGACGATACCAAGGCGCTCGAATCGCTCGAAACCGATCTGAAGCGCGTGGTGTTCGGGCAGAATGCGGCGATCGAAAAACTCGCCTCGGCGATCAAGCTGAGCCGGGCTGGCCTGCGCGACCCCGAAAAGCCGATCGGCAACTATCTGTTCACCGGCCCGACCGGCGTCGGCAAGACCGAAGTCGCCAAGCAGCTTGCGCAGATCATGGGCATCCCGCTTCAGCGTTTCGACATGTCCGAATATATGGAACGCCACTCGGTCAGCCGACTGATCGGTGCCCCTCCGGGCTATGTCGGCTTCGACCAGGGCGGTCTGCTCACCGATGCGATCGACCAGCAGCCGCATTCGGTGCTGCTGCTCGACGAGATCGAGAAGGCGCATCCCGATCTGTTCAACATCCTGCTGCAGGTGATGGACAATGGGCGCCTGACCGACCAGCACGGCAAGACGGTCGATTTCCGCAACGTCATCCTGATCATGACGACCAATGCGGGTGCTAGCGACATGGCGCGCGAGACATTGGGCTTCGGCAACCTCACCCGCGAGGGCGAGGATGAGCAGGCGGTACAGAAGATGTTCACGCCCGAGTTCCGCAACCGTCTCGATGCAATCGTGCCGTTCGGCTATCTGCCGACCGAAGTCGTGGCCCGCGTGGTGGACAAGTTCATCCTCCAGCTCGAGCTGCAACTGGCCGACCGCAACGTCCACATCAACCTCGACGACGAGGCCAAGACGTGGCTCACCGCCAAAGGCTATGACAAGCTCTACGGCGCGCGCCCGATGGGCCGCCTGATCCAGGAAAAGATCAAGCAGCCGCTCGCCGAGGAATTGCTGTTCGGCAAGCTGGTCCATGGCGGCGAGGTGACGGTGAAAATGAAGGACGGCGCGCTGTCGTTCGAGATTACGGCCGCCCCGCCCAAGAAGCCCAAGAAAAAGGCGGCCGCCAAGATCGACAAGGATACCACGACGGCCAAGTGACCAAAGCCGGCGGGTCGGCAGGAGTGCCGACCCGCTTTTTTTCAATCATACTGCGGATCCCATGCGGGGCGGAGCGCCGCCGCCTTCGGTTCTGGCTCTTGGCGATCCCTGTGCGGCGCGGCGAAATCGCCCTTCGCAACAATTTTTTGTCCTTTACGCTCTGTTTGGGTTCCTGGGCGTAGGGAGCAAGCATGTGCCGCGTGCTTTTATCCAGTCTCCTTGCAGTGATGTTGACGCTCTTTGCATCGGCGGCGCATGCTGAGCGACCGGGCGACACGCTGCCGATCTGCGTCACCCGTGCGCAAACGGGCATGACCCCGCTCCGGCTTTTCGCCGGCAAGACCGCGTTTGATTGCGTTTCTCCGCAAAGCGTTTTGCCCGGTGGCGACTATTGGGCGATTTCCTCGCCGGTCCACCGCACCGGCCCGCTTGCGATCCAGGTCGCCAGCCTTTGGCAAAAACGCATTACTTTCTATGCACTGTATGCCGATGGAACGGTCGTCTCCGCGTCGCTCGACCAACACGGGGCCGCGCGCCACCTCCAGCTCGGGGCGATTATCGAACAGTCCTTGCCCGAGCGCAACGCGCCGCTGTTGCGCGTGCTTTGGCATATCGAGGGGACTGGCAACATGCGCGGAATCTTGCGCGGCGCGCGGATCGTGAATCCGCAACAAAGCGTCGGCGCGAATTTGAAGATGGCGGGGCTCTACGGGGGCTTTGCCGGTCTCTGCATCGCGTTGCTCACCTATAATCTGGCGCTATGGGTGGCGCTTCGCTATCGGTTCCAGCTCGCTTACTGCGCGATGGTGACGGCGCTGCTGCTCTATGCGCTCTCGTCCTCGGGTGCCCTGGCCTGGGCCTGGCCTGATCTCGCCAATAACGACCGGATACGGATAAATTATCTTACGCTCGGCATTGCCGCGGTCGCCGCGTTCGCGTTTGCCCGGGCCTTTTTCGAGCCGCGCGTGTTCGGCGGATATCTCGGCCGGTTGGCGACGGTCGCTTCCGGCATAATGACGGTTGCGACGCTTGCCTTCGCTGTGTTCGCTCCGGTCGCACCCTATCTCACCGACCGCGCCTACACCTATGCTTTTCTAGCGCAAATGGGGGTTGCAGGACCAATTCTGTGGCGCGCATGGCGCTTGCGCAGCGACTATCTTGGAATGTTCGTTCTGGCCTGGGGTGCGCCGATCACGCTGGCATGCCTGCGGGCGTTCAGTTCGCTGGGCCTGATCGGCTGGAGCTTCTGGCTTGATAATTCGACGCTGGCTTCCATGACGATCGAGGCGCTTCTGTCGAGCATTGCGGTTGCCTATCGCATCCGCATGCTGAGCCGCGAACGTGATGTGGCGCGCGAACGCGAGATCGCCGCACTGCTGCTCGCCGACACCGATTCACTGACGGGATTGCTCAACCGCCGTGCCTTTCTGACCGAAGTTATCGGACGGTCCGGCGAGCAGACCTTGCTGATCGCCGACCTCGATCATTTCAAGCGCGTCAACGAAACGATCGGCCATGACGGGGGGGATGAGGTATTGCGGGTCTTCGCCCGTACGCTCCGCGAGTCGGTCCCACCGGAGGCGCTGGTCGCGCGAATCGGCGGTGAGGAATTTGCAATCGTTGCCCCCGCCGATATTCTGATCGAACCGCGCGCCATCCTGGAGAAACTGCGCGCCGGGCGCATGCCGTACGATGTGACCGTGACGGCGAGCATTGGCACTTGCACGGGCCCGCTGTTGCGCGAAGTCGACTGGAAGGCGCTGTACGCGTGTGCCGATCGTGCGTTGTTCGAAGCAAAGTCGGCAGGACGAGACCGCGTACGCGGTCGCCATTTGCCCGATCGCTGGGCAGCCTGACACGATTGGCGGACTTTCTTGCTCCGAATCGGAATTACCGATAGAATCGGGATGCAAAGGGGCTGGCCATGCGCAATCGCCGCATCACGATCGGAATCGTCGCAGCCCTCGCGCTGATCGCGGTCATGCGCCACCCGAGCGCCGACATTCAGATTTTGACGCATGACGCTACGGATCGTGCGCCACATCAGGTAAAGGCGGCGCTGGACCTCGGGCTGGTTGCCATATCGGTACTCGTCACCTGGACGGGAGCTCATATCTCCTGACGCTTGCGGCGCGCGGGAAGGCTGCTTACACCCCTGTCAATGATCTCCGCTGAAGCCGTCTGGCGCCAATCCTACCGTCATCCAACCCCTTGGGAGAGCGCCTTTCCTGCGCTGTCGATGGTGGAATTGTTCGAGCGCTCCGCGCATGCGGCAGGCAAGGCTCCGTTGATCGATTTCCTGAGTCGGCACTTCAGTTATGCCGAGACGCTGGACGGAGCGAACCGCGTTGCGGCCGGCCTGCAAGCCTTGGGCTATGGTCCGGGCGACCGGATCGGCCTGTTCCTGCCCAACGTGCCGCATTACCTCGCGGCCTATTATGGCATTCTCAAGATCGGCGCGACCGTCGTCAATTTTTCGCCGCTCTATACGGTGGCCGAGTTGGAGCATCAGGTCGCGGATTCGGGAACGCGCGTGCTGTTCACGCTCTCGGCCAGCGCGCTGCTGCCAACCGCGCTCAAGGTGCTCGACGGAAGCGGCCTGGAGCGCTTGATCGTCGGATCGATCGCCGGGGCGCTGCCAAGTGCAAAATCGATCCTCTATCGCCTGTTCAAGCGCGCCGAAGTCACGCCGCGCCCACACGACCCGCGCGTCATCGCCTTTTCGCATCTCATCGCCAATGACGGACGGTACACCCCTGCGACGATCGACCCCGAACGCGACGTCGCGCTGATCCAATATACCGGCGGCACCACTGGCGTGCCCAAGGGTGCCGCGCTGACGCACCAGAACCTGTCGGCCAATGCCCGGCAAGTGATGGGGATCGACCCGCACCCCGGCCCGCCCGACCGCATCCTCGGCGTGCTGCCGCTGTTCCACGTCTTCGCCAACACCTGCGTGCTCAACCGCACTGTGCTGAATGGCGGCTGCATCGTGATGCTGCCACGCTTCGAGGCAGGGGCTGTGTTGGCCGCCATCGGCCGCACCAAGGCGACCGCCCTGCCCGGCGTGCCGACCATGTATCAGGCGCTGCTCGACCATCCCAAGATCACGAGCACCGATTTCTCGTCGCTGCGCATCTGCATTTCCGGCGGCGCGCCGCTCGCCGCCGAATTGAAGGCCAAGTTCGAAAAGGTCACCGGGGCCGCCGTGGTCGAAGGCTATGGGCTGTCGGAAAGCTCGGGCGTGCTGTCGGCCAACCCGTATGAGGGCGAAGGCAAGACCGGAACGATCGGCCAGCCCATTCCCGGCACGCGGCTGCGGCTGGTCGACAAGGCCGATCCGACGCAGGATCCACCCGCCGGCGAGCCTGGCGAAATCGTCGCGATGGGCCCGCAAATCATGCAGGGCTATTGGCACCGGCCGGATGCCGATGCCGAGGTATTCCTGACGACCGAGGAAGGCCGCTGGCTGCGCACCGGCGATGTCGGCACGATCGACGCGGACGGGTTCGTGCGGATCGTCGATCGCCTGAAGGACATGATCGCGGTGTCGGGTTTCAAGGTCTTCCCCAGCCAGATCGAGGCGGTGCTGCACCATCATCCGGCGGTGAAGGAAGCGATGGTGATCGGCCTGCCCGATCCGTATCGTGGCGAGCAGCCGCGCGCCTATGTCACCCTGAACGAGGGGGCCGATGTTACGCCGGAGGCGCTGCGCGACTGGCTCAATCCGCAGCTTGGCCGCCATGAGCGAGTCGATGCCGTCGTGATCCGCCTGACCATGCCCAAGACGATGATCGGCAAGCTCAGCCGCAAGGATTTGATTGCCGAGGTGAAGGCGGAGAGCGATCCCCCTCCTTCCGCATAAGAAGCGAACTGGCCCGATCAGATCGAACCTCCTAAAGACCGTTGAAAACGATCCAAAGGGGCGCGCGGACAATGGCCAATCTGATCCTCCACGAAGATCCCGTTTCGGGGAATTGCTACAAAATCCGCCTGACGGCGGCGCATGTCGGCATTCCGCTCGAACGGCGCAGTTACGACATTCAAAAGGGCGAAACGCGCACCGCCGCCTTTCTCGACGGCGTGAACCCCAATGGCCGCATTCCGGTGCTGCAGATCGGCGACGATTATCTGCCCGAAAGCGGTGCCGCCTGCCTGTATCTGGCCGATGGATCGCCGCTGATCCCGCACGACCGCTTCGATCGCGCCGACATGCTGCACTGGATGTTTTGGGAACAATATAATCACGAGCCCAATGTCGCGACGCTGCGCTTCTGGCGCGCCTTCATCGGCGAAGACCGGCTGACCGATTTCCAGCGCACGCTCATCCCCGGCAAACAGGCGGCGGGCGAAGCCGCGCTGGCGCTGATGGACGCCCACCTTGCGCAAACGCCGTTCCTGGCGGCCGGGCGCTTCACCGTCGCCGACATTGCGCTCTACGCTTACACGCATGTCGCCGAGGACGGGGGCTTCGTCCTAAGCCGCTATCCGGCGGTCACGGCATGGCTGGCTCGCGTCGCAGAACAACCTGGACACGCGCCCATGTGACAGTTGCGTGAAGGTCCACGATTCCGATTGTAACATTCCGTCGCCATAGCTGGAGATCAGCCAAAGGTTTCGCGAAGGTTTCGACGCTATGGACGCTGTGACCAAGATTGCCATGGACGGTCTTTCGGGCGGGACGATTGCCGATTTTGCGGACTTCGCCAACTCGCATCCCGCCATCCCCGAGCGCGCAACGAGCGAACGCCGCCGTTATCGCACGATCTGGATTTCGGACATTCACCTCGGCACGCGCGGCTGCAACGCCGATATGCTGATCGACTTTCTCGACCATGTCGACAGCGAGCGAATGTATCTGGTCGGCGACATCATCGATGGTTGGCGGCTGAAGAAGCGCTTCTACTGGCCCGCCGCGCATAACGATGTGGTGTGGCGGCTGCTGAAGCGCGCCAAGCGCGGCACCGAAGTGATCTACATCCCCGGCAACCATGACGAGGTGATGCGCCAGTTCACCGGGCTCGATTTCGGTGGCGTCGCGATCCGGCGCAAGGCGATCCATGAAACCGCCGACGGTCGCCGGTTGTTGGTGCTGCATGGCGACGAATTCGACGCAATCACGCTGGCGCATCGCTGGCTGGCGCATGTCGGCGATGTGGCGTATGAATTCATGATGGCTCTCAACCGCTGGGTGAATGCGTATCGTCGCTTCTTCAACTTGCCGTATTGGTCGCTGTCCAAGCACGCCAAGGCCAAGGTGAAGAACGCGGTGCAGTTCATCTCCAACTTCGAAGAGATCGTCGCGCAGGCCGCCGGTTCGCGCGGCGTTGATGGCGTGGTTTGCGGCCACATTCACACCGCCGAATTCCGCGATATCAACGGGGTCGAATATTATAACGATGGCGACTGGGTGGAGGGTTGCACCGCCCTGGTCGAACATTTCGACGGCCGGATGGAGTTGCTCCACTGGGCCGACGAAATCGCCGCGCGGGCAAAGGCCCGGCCCGTGGCGAAGATCGAGATGATGGCGGCCTGACCGGCGTGCGCATCGCGATCGCCACTGATGCGTGGAGCCCCCAGGTCAATGGAGTCGTGCGCACGCTGCAGGCCGTGCGCCGAGAATTGGAGCGCCAGGGGCATGAAGTCCTGATCGTCTCGCCCGACCTGTTTTATTCGCTGCCCTGCCCGACCTATCCTGAGATCCGTCTGGCCTTTGCCAGCACCGCCACGGTCGGCAAGATGCTGGCCGACTTTGCACCCAATGCAATCCATCTGGCGACCGAGGGGCCCGTCTGCCTGGCGGCGCGGCGCTGGTGCCTGACGCGCGGCTTTCCCTTCACCACCGCCTATCACACGCAATTCCCCGATTATGTTTCGGCGCGCACCGGCGTGAACCCGGAATGGGTGTGGCGCTATATTCGCTGGTTCCATTGGCCGGCCCAATCGATCCTCGCCTCGACACCGTCGATCGCGGCGACGCTGAAGTCGCACGACCTCACCAAAATCCGGCATTGGGGGCGTGGCGTCGATCTGTCGATCTTCGGGCCGCACCTCGCGCCGCTGCCGGCGATCAAGGCGCTGAAGGATGCAGGTAAGGGCCCGATCCAGCTTTATGTCGGTCGCGTCGCGATCGAGAAGAATATCGAGGCGTTTTTGACCTCGAGCCATCCCGGCACCAAGGTGGTGGTGGGCGACGGCCCGGCGCGTGCGGCGCTGACCGCACGCTTCCCCGACGCGCATTTCCTGGGGCCGTTGTTCGGCGGCGATCTGGCCGCCGCTTACGCGTCGGCGGACGTGTTCGTCTTCCCCAGCCGCACCGACACGTTCGGGTTGGTGATGATCGAGGCGCTGGCATGCGGTACGCCCGTCGCAGCTTTCCCGGTGACGGGGCCGGTCGATGTGCTCAACCCTGCGGTCGGCGTCATGGACGAGAATCTCGATACCGCGATCGCCGCCGCGCTGACGCTCGATCGCACTGCCTGCGCGGCCTATGGCCAGACCTTCACCTGGGAAGCGAGCGCCCGGCAGTTTCTCGGGGCCTTGGTGCCGGTCGATCATCCCGAGGCGATTGCTGCTTAAGGAGGAAAGCGACACGCTTGCCCTCCCTTCACAACCGCTCTACACTGATAGTCAGAATAAGCGGCCGCTCCGAAAGGGGCGGCCCTTTCCGTTTTTAAGGAGTTTTCCGTGGCCCAGCCGCTCATGCCGCACGCGACCGCGTCCTGGCTCGTCGACAATACATCGCTCAGCTTTGAGCAAATCGCCGAATTTTGCGGCCTGCATATCCTGGAAATCCAGGCCATCGCCGATGACACCGCCGCGACCAAGCTGACCGGTCGCGACCCGATCCGCGCGCACGAACTGACCCAGGCCGAAATCGACAAGGGGCAAGCGAACCCCGATTATCGCCTGCAGATCCTCAAAGGACCAGAGCAGGTCCGCCGCACCAAGGGGCCGCGCTACACGCCGGTGTCGAAGCGGTCGGACAAGCCCGACGGCATTGCCTGGGTGATCCGCAATCACCCCGAAATCAGCGACGGCGCGATCAGCAACCTGATCGGCACGACGCGCACCACCATTGCCGCGATCCGCGACCGCAGCCACTGGAACATCGCCAACATCACGCCGAAAGACCCGGTGACCCTGGGTCTAACCACCCAACGCGAGCTAGACGCGGCCGTGTCCAAGGCGGCGAAGGCTGCTGGGCTCGAAGCCCCGGTCGACACCCGGCTGGAAGGCGACCGCGAGGCGCTGATCACCGAACTGCGCGCGCAACGCGACCAGCTTTCGCGCGACGCCGAAGCGGCTGAGCATGGCGAAACCGCGAAGCCCGCCGAACCCACTGCCGAGACGCTGTTCAAGCGCTGAAAACCCTTCTCCCCTCCCGCGAAGGGAGGGGCTGGGGGTGGGTTGCTCTCGGGGGAGCGCCGCGCTCTCCTTATGCCGACCCACCCCCGGCCCCTCCCTTACAGGGAGGGGAGGAAGCAAGATGACCCAACCGCCCCGTTTCGCCTTCACCATCCACGCCACCGACGGCAAAGCCCGCACCGGCGAAATCGCGATGCGCCGGGGCACGATCCGCACGCCCGCCTTCATGCCGGTCGGCACAGCTGCCACCGTCAAGGGCGTGAAACCAGCCGACGTCCGCGCCGCCGGTGCCGATATCATCCTTGGCAATACCTATCATCTGATGCTCCGCCCCGGGGCCGAGCGCGTGGCGCGCTTGGGCGGGCTGCACGGCTTCATGGGCTGGGATCGCCCGATCCTGACCGATAGCGGCGGCTATCAGGTGATGAGCCTCAGCGACCTGACCAAGCGCGACGAGAATGGCGTGACCTTCAAGTCGCATCTCGACGGCACCCGCCACACGCTCAGCCCCGAACGCTCGATCGAAATCCAGCGGCTGCTCGGATCGGACATCGTGATGGCGTTTGACGAACTGGTGCCGACCACGTCGCCCCCCGAAGTGCAATCCGCCGCAATGGCGCGCTCGATGCGCTGGGCCAAGCGCAGCCGCGATGCCTTCGACAGCGGCGGTGCCCATGCCGAAAATGCGGCGATCTTCGGCATCCAGCAAGGCGCGCTAGACCAGACACTGCGCGGCGACAGTGCGGCGGCGCTGATCGACATCGGCTTCGACGGATACGCCGTCGGTGGCCTCGCGGTTGGCGAGGGACAGGAGGCGATGTTCGGCTGCCTTGATTTCGCGCCCGGCCAATTGCCCGCCGACAAGCCGCGCTATCTGATGGGCGTGGGCAAGCCGACCGATATCGTCGGCGCGGTCGAACGTGGCATCGACATGTTCGATTGCGTGCTGCCGACGCGCTCCGGCCGCACCGGCCAGGCATTCACCCGCAACGGGCCGATCAACATCCGCAACGCGAAGTTCGCCGAGGACACCGGCCCACTCGATCCGACCTGCGCCTGCCCGGTCTGTGCGACCTGGAGCCGTGCGTATCTGCATCATCTGGTCCGGTCGGGGGAAATGCTCGGCGCGATGTTGATGACAGAGCACAATCTTTGGTTCTATCAGTCGCTGATGGCCGATCTGCGCCGCGCGATCGCCGAAGGACGGCTCAAATCCTTCGCCGATACGTTCCGGCAGGAGTATCGAAGCCAGAGCGAGAGGGACCAATGAGCGAAATCAACGAAATCGAAGCTGCCGCCCGCGACCATAAGCGCGTGCGTGATGCGGCCGAAGCCAAATCTGAAAAAGGCGGCAATTGGCCGGTCACCCCGATTGCGATCGGCGTTGGTGTCGGGTCCGCAGCTTTGGCGGCGGTGTTGCTCTACGTAAATCGGGATCGCAAGAAGTAGCGGGGCGGTTTCGCGCCCGCGCCGAGAGCGCGGGAATACCAGCAAAGTGTGCCATCCGATTGACACAGCGCCGGGTCGCGCGACACAGTGGCGGCACCCGGCATCCTCTTGTCTCTCGGAGTTTCCCAAATGCGCTTGTTCCGTGCCACCCTCTTAGTGGGTGCCGCCCTGCTGCCGCTGACATCCGTCGCCGCCAAGCCTACGCCCCCCGCATCCGCCCCCGCGATCAAGCCGATTGGCTTCACCGAACGCACGCTCGCCAACGGCCTTCGCGTCTATGCCATCCGCGACACGTCGACGCCCAACGTCTCGGTGCAAGTGTGGTACGATGTCGGCTCAAAGGATGACCCGGCCGGTCGCTCGGGCTTTGCGCACATGTTCGAACATCTCATGTTCAAGGCGACGCGGAATCTGGTCTCGGAGCAGATGGACCGGCTGACCGAGGATGTCGGCGGTAACAACAACGCCTCAACCAATGACGACTATACCGAATATCACGAGACGATCCCGGCCAACCACTTGCAGCGCCTGCTGTTCGCAGAGGCCGACCGGATGGCCGCGCTCGTCGTCGAGCCGAAGAGCTTCGCCTCCGAACGCGACGTGGTGAAGGAGGAACTGCGCCAAAACACCAATGCGCGGCCTTACGGCAAGCTGTTCTCACTCTATTTCCCGGCGATTTCTTACACCCGCCATCCTTATGCACGCGGCACGATCGGCAGCCTCGACAACCTGCAAAGTGCGCAAATCGATGACGTGCGCGCGTTCCACGCGACCTATTACCGGCCCGACAATGCCGTGCTGGTGGTCTCCGGCAATTTCGATCCCAAGCAGCTCGACGCCTGGGTCGACCAGTATTTCGCCGGGATCAAGCGCCCCACCACCCCGATCCCGCGCGTGACGGTGACCGAGCCCGAGCGCACCTCGGCCACGCACTATGTCGTGCGTGAGGCCAATACGCCGCTGCCTGCGGTGATGATCAGCTACCCGATCCCCGCCGACAGCGACCCCGACAATGCCGCGCTGACGGTGCTCAACGCGGTCCTGTCGCAGGGTGAAAGCTCGCGGCTGTATGAGACGCTGGTCTATCGCGACCAGCTCGCGCAGAGCGCCGAAAGCGTGCTCGATTCCAAACAGGGGCCGGGCAATCTCGCGGTGTTCGCGATCCTGGCCGGAGGCAAGAAGGCCGCAGACGGCGAAACCGCGTTGCGCCGCGAAGTCGCCCGTTTGCGCAACACGCCCGTCAGCGCTGCCGAACTGGCCGAGGCCAAGAACGAAATCCTGACCGCTGCGCTTGAATCGCGCGAAACCGCCGAGGGCAAGGGGCGCACGATTGCCTCCTCGGTGATCATCGATCGCGACCCGCGCGCCGCCGACCGGCAACTCGCCGCGATCGGTCAGGTCACCGCCGCCGATATCCAGCGCGTTGCGGCCAAATATCTGCGCGACGAACGCTCGGCGACGATCCAGTATCTGCCCGAGGACAAGACCATCGCTGCGCCACAGAACGACCGGATCGAAGTCGCCGATACCGTCGTGGTCAAGCCGCTGGTTGTGCCGGGCACGGTTGAGGTGGTGACGCCAGCGAGCGCGGCCGAGCGGATCGCCCCGCCACCGGCTGGCCCCGCCATCGCGGCGAGCGCGCCTGCCCCGCAGGAATTCAAGCTCGCCAACGGGCTGCGCGTGGTGGTGGTCGAAAAGCATGATCTCCCCCTGCTGAGCGCCTTGCTGATCGCGCAGGGCGGCGGCGCGGCGGATCCGGCCGATCGCGCCGGATTGGGCAGCCTCACCGCCGACTTGATGACCAAGGGCACCAAGACGCGCTCGGCCACCGAAATCGCGCGGCAAATCGAATCGCTCGGCGGGTCGATTTCGAGCGATGCGAGCTTCGACGGATCGAGCGTGACCGTAACCGTGAAATCCGACCAGGCCGCGCCTGCGCTCGCCATCCTGGCCGATGTGGCGCGCAATCCGGTGTTCGCATCCGAGGAAATCGAACGGGCACGGGCGCAGGCGATCGACGGTGTGCAGGTCGCGATCAAGAATCCGAGCCAGCTTGCCGGGCTCGTCGCCGCGCGGGCCGCGCTTGGCGATACCGAATATGGCCATCCGCTGTCGGGCACGCCGAACTCGCTCAAGGCGATTACCCAGGCCGACATCCGCCGCGCCTATGCCGAGGCCTGGGCACCCGGACGCAGCACGCTGGTGCTGGTCGGTGACGTGACCCCGGCGCAAGCGAAGACCTTGGCGGAGAGCAATTTCGCCAATTGGACCGCACCCGCCGCGCCACCGGAAGCGGTCACGCCGGTCGCCGCCTATCCCAAACCACGCGTGATCGTCGTCGATATGCCCGGCTCGGGCCAGGCGGGCGTGGTCGTCGCACGCCCGGGCCTCGCGCGCACAGACGCAGCCTATTATCCGGCGGCGGTCGCCAATACCGTGCTGGGCGGCGGCTTCTCTTCGCGGCTCAATCAGGAAATCCGCATCAAGCGCGGGCTGGCCTATGGCGCGGGCAGCAGCCTGCAAGCCGGACGCGATCCCGGTGCCATCGCCGCGCGCACTTCGACCAAGAACCCCAGCGCACCGGAGACGGTGTCGATCATCCTCGCCGAAATGAAGCGGCTGGGCGCGGAACCCGTCACCGCTGCCGAACTCGAAACCCGCAAGGCGGTGCTCGTCGGCAATTTCGGGCGCGCGACCGAGACCACTGGCGGGATTGCAGGGACGATCGGCAGCTATACCGTGCAGGGCGTGCCCCTGAGCGAGCTGGGGCGCTATACCCAGCGCGTCGCGGCGGTCGATCCGGCAGCGGTGCAGGCAGCGGCGGCAAAGCTGCTCGACCCAAGCGTGGCGAGCATCGTCGTGGTCGGCGACGCCAAGCTGTTCCTGCCCGAACTGCGCAAGACCTATCCCGACGCGGAAGTGATCGCGGCGGATGCGCTGAAGCTCGACAGCGCTTCGCTCAAATAGGGTCCGCGCGGCGAAACCCTTGCATTAACCAACAAGTGTTTCGCCGCGGGACGCCGCAAAATCGGTGGCATCGCGGGGCTCCGAGATCGGGTATGGGCGACGCGTGCGCGTGTGGACGATCCTCGGTTGGTTACAGACTCGGCGGCTGAGCAAGCTCGGCCTCGTCGGCCTGTGCGCGCTGATGCTGGCAGGCGTGTCGGCACACGCCGCCTTGCGCGCGATCGTCGATCAGCAGGCCAAGGCGTCCCGCAACGCCGCGCCGCCGACCGGGTATGAAGCCGAGGATCATTTCCCCGGTTCTGCCTATTTCTACACGGCCGATGAGGCACCCGTCCCGGCGCGCGGTGCGACCGGCACGATCGCGCTGCCAGACCTGCCCTTGCCCCCCGGCGCAGCGACGCTGGCCCCCGACGGGTCAATCCATCCCGCAGCCCCCTTCTCGCTCGCTTATGCCAGCGCGACCGATCGCGGGCGGGCGCTACAATGCCTGACCACCGCCATTTACTATGAAGCCGCGACCGAGCCCGATGCCGGGCAGCGGGCAGTCGCGCAGGTCATCCTCAACCGCGTGCGCCATCCCGCCTTTCCGGCGACAGTGTGCGGGGTGGTGTTTCAGGGGTCCGATCATGCCGGATGCCAGTTCAGCTTCGCCTGTGACGGGTCGCTGCAACGCGGGACACCTGGCAAGGCGGCGTGGCTGCGCGCGCTGAACGTCGCCGCCGCTGCGCTGGGGGGCCATGTCATGGCGCAGGTCGGGATGGCGACGCACTACCATACCTATGCCGTCACGCCGGCGTGGAACCGCAGCCTGGTGATGACGGCGGCGATCGGCGCACATTTCTTTCACCGCTGGCAAGGCTGGTGGGGCACGCCTGCCGCGTTCCGCCAGAGCTACGTCGGGGGTGAGCCGGTGCCGGGACCGCTGGCGCGGATCACCCCGACGCCCGTCATCGCCGCTGCGCCTCCTCCCCCAGCCGCCCCGAAGACGGCGAGCGCCGCGATCCAGCCCGCCTATGCGCAAGCGAGCCTGCCAGTCGCACCTCGCCCTGCCGCCGATACGCTGCCAGGCGACTCGCAAATCCTCGACCGCTGGAAGGATTCGGGCAAGCCGCTGCGCTAGCTCCGCGTCACCCCGGCCTTGTGCCGGGGTCTACCATGGTCTTCCTCCAACACCTGCAGGATTTGCCGCCCGGTGGCCCCCGGGACGAGCCCGGGGTGACGAAATTGGCGCGGTCCTTTCGCCTTACTTCCCTGCCCCCAGATATTTGTCGAACCACGCCAGCGTGCGCCGCCGCACATCGGCGGCGTTGACCGGATTGCGGATGCCGTGGCCCTCTTCGGGGTAGATCACCAGGCTGGTCGGCACGCCCATATCGTGCAGCCCGTGCCAATATTCGATCGACTGCGTCGGCGGCACCTCAATGTCGCGTTCGCCGACATAGATGAAGGTCGGGGTGTGCGCCTGCTTGATGAAATTGACCGCCGAGACATCCTCATACGCCTTGCGGTCGTCGTACATCGTCTTGCCGAAGAACGGCAGCATCCACTGATCGATGCCGTTGGTGCCATAATAGCTCACCCAATTGCTGAGACCCGCGCCCGCGACGATCGCCTTGAAGCGATTGGTCTGGGTGTTGGCCCACATCGACATGAAGCCGCCATAGCTGCCGCCCGTCAGGCCCAGACGGGCATCATCGACCGGCGCGACCTTCTCGACCGCGTCGATCCCGGTCAGGATATCGCGCAAGTCGCCCCCACCGAAATCCCGCTTGTTGGCGGCGGTGAACGCCTCGCCCTGGCCATAGCTGCCGCGCGGATTGGGCAGGAAGATGTAATAGCCCGCCGCCAGCAGATCGCCAAAGCCCCCGCCAAAATAGGGAACGTTCGCGGAGGATGGCCCGCCATGCACGATCGTGACCATCGGGGCTTTCTTGACCGGGTCGGCCCCAAGTGGCGCGAGCAGCCAGCCCTGGACGGTGAAACCGTCATTTTTCCACGTAATGCTGCGCGCGGTCATCGCCGCGGGGACAGCATCATTGTCATGGGTGATCTGGACCGGTGCTGTGACCGGCCCGGCAAAGATCGCCGGGGCATGCGTGAAGTCCTGCGCGACGGTGGCGACGGTCAGCCCATCCGCACTGAACGCGGCCTTGGCATCGCCCGCGGCGAGACTGGCGGGGCGGCTCCAGCCGAGACCGTCGGCGCGTTCCCCGGCAAAGGTGAACAGACCCATCCGGTCGCCGCTGAGCGCGGTGCCGCGGATAAACCGATCCTTCCACACCAGCGACGTAACCGTCAGCGTGCTGTGCGGCATAAGATTTTGCGGCTCGCCACCGGCGAAGGGCACGGTCCACACATCGCCGCCGACCGCGCCGAAATCGCTCATCAGCCCGCCAATATAGGCGACTGTCTTGCCATCGGGGGAAACGCGCGGGAAGTTGAGCTGCGTCGTCGGCTTGGCGATCGTGCGGACCGCGCCCGTTTTCGCGTCCACCGCATCGAGCGTCGCCACCCACCAATTGTTATCGCCATTGCCCAGCGCCGAGGTGACCACGAACCCCTTGCTGTCGGGCGTCCAGTCATATTCATAGATATAGCGATCGGCCGGCGACACCGGCTTCACCGCCTCCGCCGAGACCGGCGCGCCCGACACGTCGAACACCGCGATCCGCTGCTCGTCGCTCTTTTCGCCAATTTCGCCGATCTGGCGCACCCCGGCTTGCGCCGCGCCCGCTTCCTTGGCCGCACCGATTGTCACCAGCACCGCCAGCCGCGTCCCGTCGGGCGAGAAGCGCGGGGTTTGCGCGATGCCGCTGATCGTTGCCACGGTGCGCGCCTTGCCGTCGTGATCGAGCGCAAGCGTGACCGTGCCCGCCTTGCGATCGCGCGCGAGCCAGGCGAGGCTGCCATCGGGCGCGAAGGTCAAGCCAGACAGGCCGCAGGCACTGGCGCACGGATCGAAGCTGCGCTGGACCTTGCCGGTCTTGGCGCTGCGCAGCGTGATCGTGCTTTTACCCGTCGCATCGCTTTCGACCGTCGCAATCGTGTCGCCCTTTGCCGACAGCGCGAGGCTGCCATAGCCGTGGACCGGTGCCGCGAGCGCGGGCGTGGCGACAGCGGAAAGCAGAAGGGCGAACACAGTGAGGCGCATGAAAGGAAAGCTCCGTCGAGGTGATGGAGCGGTGTAGCACGGTGCTGCGGCGGGGCAACTGCTCGCGCTTCTTCTTCCGCACCATCCAAGCGCACCCGATACTCAAACCCCTCCCCTCCCTGACAGGGAGCGGAGGGGAAGGGAAAAACAAGCGCCCACTATTTCTCCAGCCCCTTGGCCTTCCCCCACGACCGCGCCGCCGTGTACCCAAGATAGCCCGTGCCGAAGAGCGCATAAAGCGGCTCCGGGATACCATTCAGATACGCATTCATCCCCGCCGCGATGTCCCTGGCCATTTGCGGTTGCGCAGCCGCGATCAGGCCCATCGGGATCGCCCACAGCAAGAGCGTATACATAACGTAGAGAAAGCTCGGCCGTGCGCGACTGGTCCAGGGATCGGCGCTTTGCGCTTCGGCCAGGATCGCCGAGATCTGCGTTTTGACCTGCTCCATCTCTTGCGTGCCCTGCAGCGTGAGCAATTTGAGCTTGGCCTCGTCGCGCGCCTTGGGGTCGGGGATGATCTTGTCGATGATGCTGGTGATGGGGCCGATCAGGCCGTCGAGAAGTCCCATGATCTCACTCCTGTTGAAGGTCGGAAGTCCACAAAGTCCACGCTACGTCCCCCCAGTTTCGGGGTTCACGCGGGTTAACCAATGCGGTTGGCGAGCCACCCGTAGAGAAAGGCTTCATTGGCCAGGCGGCGCTCGGCAAGCGCGACATAGCGTTCGCCTTGCAACGCCTCGATTGCCTTGAGCAGCACCGCCTCGCCGCCTGCCCCGCGCCGCTTGAGAAAGGCCGCAAGCGCAGCGAGCGTCACCGCGCCGATACGCCCGTCGACGGGCATGTCAGGGTAATCGGTGGCCCCGCGATTGAGCGCGTTGAGGGCGCGTTGCAGGAAGGCGGCTGCGACCGCCGGCCCCATATTGACGCCGCTGTCGAACAGTTCAGCGGCCAGACGCGGCGCTCCCTCGGCGACGGCGTCGAAGCGCGGTGCCTCCCAATAGAGCCGCCGATACAGCGCCCGCGCCCGTTCGAGCGGAAAGCTGCGCATCGGCCCGTCATAGCCGTTCGCGCGCGCCACGGCGGCGGTAATCCCAAACCGTGTCTCACCGCCGCGATCAGCGGGATGGTTGACGTATCCCCCTTCGCGATCCAGCACGGCGTCGATCAAGCTGTCTATGGTCATGGCCACCTCCTGGCATAAGGAGGTAACCTATTTGGTTTTTGTAGGACAGCCACTGCTCCTCCCCTCCCTTCCAGGGAGGGGAGAAGATGACGCCTCGCTTAAGGCTTCCCCGCGCCCACTTGCGCCAGCAACACATCCACCGCTGCGCGCAACTGCGCATCCTCGCCCGTGGCGGTCTCGCCCAAAGGCCGTTCCACCGCCAGGTCAACCGGGCGCGGGTGCATTTCCATGTCCTGCCCGCGCCCATCCTGAATCCGCGTGCTGGGGGTGCGCACCGAAGATCCATCGATCAGCGGCTCAGCCCCGGTAAAGATGATCCAGCCCGCCGTCGGTTGCCCAACGACCTTGCCCAGCCCGAGCGAGCGATAGCCCTCGGTAAAATCCTCCGCATCGGACAGCGAGGATTCATTGGTGACGAGCACGGTCGGTTTGCCGAGCGCACGCTGCCCCAGCGCCTGGCGCCCCGGCAACGAAAACAGGTCGCGCGGCGTCATCGTCAGATAGTTGCGCCGTGCGAACACGTCGATCGCATAGCCGTTGATGAAGCCGCCATTGTTGTTGCGGATATCGACCACCACGCCCTGCTTGCCCTGATTTTCGGCATCGAGATCAAGATAGAGCTGGTCGAGCGATTCAGACGACATATCGGCAATGTGGACATAGCCGAGCTTGCCACCCGACAATCGCTCGACCAGCGCGCGGCGATCATCGACCCATTGGCGGTAGGCGAGCCCAGCGGCGCTCCCCGCCGATACCGGGCGCACCACCACCTCGCGACGACCATTCGCGCCCTCGACACCCAGCCGCACGCGGCGGCCGACGGTGTTTTCCAGCAGCGCATCGAGATTGTCGTGCGCGCCGACCGCGACACCGCCGACGCTGACGATGCGCTCGCCCGGCACGATCTTCTCGGTCGCGGCGGGGCTGAGCGTCACCACTTCGCGCACGACGAGCCCGCGCCCGGCCTCGTAGGCGGAACGATCGAACCGCAAGCCGAGATCGCCGACGCGGCCCGATGGCAGCGTCCCCGGCCCCATGAAGGGCCGGTTGATGCCGGTGTGCGAGGCGTTGAGTTCGCCGATCATCAGGCCGATGATCCGGCGCAGTTCGTCGGGCGTGCGCGCGCCTGCGACATAAGGCTGGAAGCGCGCGCGCAGCGCCGTCCAATCATGACCATTAAACCCAGCATCGAAGAATTTGCGGTTGAGGATGCTCCACGCCTCATCAAACACGACTTGCTTTTCGCTTGCGAAGTCGATGTCCATATCGGCGGCGATGTTGATCGGCTTGGGCTTGGGGGAATCGATCGGCGTCGAGATCACGCGCCCACCGTCCAGGTAGAACAGCGTCTTGCCGTCCCCCGACAGCGCGAAATCGCCCTTGGGACGATCGCTCTGCGTCAGTTGCTGTGCGACCGGGGGCTCGTCGGCGAGTTCGTCGAGAGTGTAGCTGTAGAGATTGGCTCGGCCCTTTTCGGATGCGCGAAACACCAGTGTCTTGCCATCGGTGCTGATCACAGGTGTGTCCGCGCTGAGCCCCAGCGGCAGGATCGTCGCGCGCCCGCGCAGGCCCTGCCACACGATGGCGACGGGTGGGGCCTTGGGCGCGAGCGGCAGCGCGGCACCTTTCTTGGCCGCGACCGGGAGCGGCTTTGGCCTGGCGGGCGCGGGGCTATCGGCCGGAGCGTCGGGCGTACCGGGCTGTTTGCCCGGCTTGAACAGGTCGCTGAACTTGTCCTCGCGGAACTTGGGCACGTGCGGCAGCAGATCGACGCGGACGATGCGCGAGTCTTCGCTGCGCTGTGCGGTGTCGAACAGGATGTACTTGCCGTCGGGCGACCAGGCGATGCCGCCCATTTCGCCATTGCCGAGGAAGCTCACCGGGCGCGCCGCACCGCCCGCAGCCGGAACTACATGCACGTTCACGAAGGACCGCGCATCGCGCAACGGGAAGGCGACATATTGCCCATCGGGCGACCAGGTCGGGCGCGGCCCCTCGCGCCCGTCGGTGGCGATTGCACCGGTGAATAGCGTGCGATCGGTGCCACCTGTGCCCAGCGTGACCAGGTGCAGCTCACGGTCGTTGAGCACATAGGCCACCGACTTGCCGTCCGGGGCGTAGCTCGGCACCGAAGCAATGCCGCGCGTGGTCAGCATCGTCTCGCGACCGCTGGCGACATCATATTCGACCAAGGCATGGTCGAGCCCGCGCTCGGAAATGACCAAGGCGCGGCGGCTGTCGGGCGACCACACCACTTCCCGCTCGGCCCCCGGCGTATTGGTGATGCGCTGCGCCGGGCCGCCATCCTTGGCCGGGGCGGCGAAGACTTCGCCGTGTCCGATCACCGCAACCTTCTGCCCGTCGCCCGATACGGCCAAGCGGCTGAAGCTCTGCAATTGTTCATGGCGGCGCGGTGTCGCGCTGGCCGCCCCGCGCAGCGTGATCGGCACTGCGCTCGTCTGGCTGGTCGCGGGATCATAGCGCCACACGCCGAAATCGCGCTCGAACACGATCGCCGATCCATTCGCCGCCATCGACGGGTAGAGTAGCCGACCATCGGCGAAGTGCGTCAGTTGTTCGGGGGCAGCCCCCTCGCCCAGCCCGACGCGCCACAGATTTTCGGTGCCGCCGCGCGCGCTCATATAGACGATGCTCTGGCCATCACGGCTCCACATCGGCCAGGCGTGCTTCTCCCCGCCGGGCAACAGACGGCGATACGCGCCACCCTCGGCCACGGGCTTCAACCACAGCTCGGTCTCATCGATATGCGAGGTGCCATTGCGCCACCATTGGCTGCCGCTCAGTCCCCGCGCGTTGATCGCCAGCGTGGTGCCGTCGGGCGAGGGTGCGGCCTGGAACTCGGCGAGATATTTCTCGCGGCTGACCTGCATCGGCGTGCCGCCCGAGGCTGGCACCCGGTAGATATCCGCTTGTCGCCCGACATCGGCAACGCCAGAGGCGAAATAGAGATACTTTCCATCGGGCGACCAGGCATCGAGTTCTTCAGCCGATTCCGCATAGGTCAACCGCGTCACCGCGCCGCTGGCGAGATCGAGCACGTACAGATTCTGGCTGCCGCCACGGGTCGAGGTGAAGGCGAGCCGGGTGCCATCCGGCGAATAAAGCGGGCGTCCCTCGGTCGCGGCATCGGTCACAAGCGGACGCGCGGTGCCGCCGGTCGCCGCCACTTCCCAGATGTCGCCGCCCGAGGCGAAGGCGATCAGGCTACCATCGGGCGACAGGCTCGGTTCGGCAAAGGCCGCTTTGGCCGCAACCGCTTGCGCCGTCGCAGGCAGCGACGCGAGTGTGGTCGACGCGAGCAACGTCGCCGTGGCGAGTGCAAGGCCCCGGAAGATCATAGAAGCACGCCTCAAAATTATAGGAATTTGCTTGTCGCTATTTGCCAGCAACAAAGCGTAAAACAGTGTTCATCACAAGCGCCGTCTGGCATGTTAGTCTCGGCTTAACCGAAGAGGTTCAACAGGGCCGCAATGGACCCTATCACTCTCCCGGCATATTCTCCCGTGGTGCCCGTCCGCCGACCCCATAATGCTGCGCTGGCGCTGTTTGCTGGGCTCATCCTATTATTGGCATGGGGTGGCGTCGCGATATCGCGCGGTAACGGTTATGTCGCGCCCTTGTGGTTGGCCAACGCCGTCCTTGCCGCGACCATCCTGCGGTCAGGCTGGCGCAACGCCTGGTATTGGGTCGCCACAGCCTTCGCGGCCTTGTGCCTTGCCGCCATCTTGAACGGGGATCCGCCGTTATTTTCGCCCGTGCTCGCCGCAATCAATTGTGCCGAAGCGATGGGCGGAAGTTGGCTGCTGATGCGGTGGCAGAAGCACGCACCCGATATGGCCGACTTCCGCGACCTGCTGCGCTTCGCGCTCTGGTGCTGCTGCATCGCACCGGCCTTGTCGGGGGTGGTGGCAACGTTCTGGCTGCATCCGCACGACCTTTTGCTTGGCTTGTCGATTTGGCGATATTGGTTTTTCGCCGATAGCCTGGGCATGTTGATCGGTGGACCGATCGCGTTGATCGCGATCGACACATGGAGCCAGCGCCGCGCCATTACCCGAGAGCGCACATTGGAGATCGCGGCGATCTTGGCAGCCAATGCCGTGGTGGCCGCGATCGTCTTTCTGCAACCCGCCTATCCGATGTTCTTCGTTTCCCTGCCGTTGATCATTCTGGCCTCGTTCCGGCTGGGCGTTCCCGGGGCTGCGGCCGCGATCACGGTGGTCGGGATCATCGGGACGGTGGGAACGCTGTCGGGCCTCGGCCCGGCGTATATGATCGGCGGAACGCTGGCGACGCGCGTCCATCTGCTGCAACTGTTCCTGGCCGCGTGTTTCGCGATCAGCCTGCCTTTCGCAGCCGCGATCGCGGGACGCGAGCGCATTCGCCTGGAGTTGAAGCGCAGCCGTGACTTTTCGGAAACCCTCGTTTCCTCAATGCAGGAAATCGTGTTTCGAACCGATGCCGAGCGGCGCTGGATCTTTCTCAACCCCGCCTGGGAAACGATCACCGGCTACAGTGTCGCGGAAAGTCTAGGGCGATCGACAACCGAATATCTGTTGCCCGAAGACCGCGCCCAAGGCGACATACGCTTCAGAAAGATCATCAGCGGCGAGGTGACCGAGGCAACCCTGCGGCAACGCTTCTTCAATGCCGCTGGCGAATGCCGCCATATCGAGACCATGCTGCGCCGCCTCGCCGAGCCGGACGGCAGTTTCGCCGGGACGATCGGTACCATTCGCGATATTACAGAGACGGTTGCGACACAGCACGCCCTGACCGAGAGCGAAGCGCGCTTCCGGCGCCTGGCAGAAACCGCTCCCGTCGGAATTTTCCGCGCAGGTGCCACGGGCGGGCTGACCTATGTCAACCGCGCTTGGGCCGACAAGGTCGGGCTAAGCATGGAGGATGCGCTGGGCAACGGCTGGATGCGCGCTCTGGTCGACCCAACACCCTTTCTGGAACAGCCCGCCTGGGAAGACTTCAAACCGGGCGACGTGCGGGTCCGCGACAACGCCTTTCGGGGTTCGGATGGACGGGAATTGTGGTTCCAGACCGTCAACAGCCCTGAATTTGACGAAAATGGCGTGCTGACCGGCTTTATCGGCGCGATCATCGACATCACCGAGCAACGGCAATCACGGATTGCGCTCGCCGAGAGCAAGCGCTTGTTCGAAACGCTCGCCGACCTTTCGCCCGCTGGTATTTTCCGCACCGATACCGAGGGGCGTGTCACCTATGTCAATCGCGCCTGGATGGAATTTGCCGGGCTGAGCTACGAACAATCGATGGGTTATGGCTGGAGCAAGGCGATCCATCCCGACGACCTGGCACGCGTTTCCAAGACCTGGAACGAAGCGGTGGGCGGTGCCCAAAAAGTCCGCATGGATTTTCGTTTCCTGCGCGACGGAGTCGAGCGCTGGGTCGAGGTGCTCGCCGTCAATGAATATGACTCCGAAGGCAAGCGGATCGGCTTCCTCGGCGTCGACATCGATATCACCGAACGAAAGGCCGCAGAAGCAGCCCTCGCCGCGAGCGAGGAACAGTTGCGCCTGCTCGCCGAAAACGCGACCGACGCTGTGTTCCGCCTGTCGTTGGACGGGGTGTGCCTCTATGCGTCGCCATCGTTCCAGCACATGCTCGGAATCGATCCACAAAGACTGATCGGCCAAAATATCCTCGTCCGTTTTCATGCCGAGGATTCGGATGCCGTCATGGCGACACACCGGGCCCTGGCGGCAGGAGAAATGGAGCGATCGGTTACGACCTTTCGGTGGGAATCGATCGAGCACAAAGGAAAATGGTTCTGGCTGGAGGCCAATAGTGGGTTGGTGCGCGACCCCGAGACGCACCAGCCACTCGAAATCATCAGCTCGATCCGCGACATCACCGTGCGCAAACAGCTCGAATTCGACCTCGATTCGGCACGGCGCCATGCCGAGGTCGCCGCCCAGGCGAAATCGAGCTTCCTGGCCAATATGAGCCACGAAATCCGTACGCCAATGAACGGTGTGCTTGGCTTTACGGATTTGCTGCTCGCGGAAGACCCGCGCCCCGACCAGCAACAAAAGCTGCAGATGATCGCCGAATCGGGGACCGCGATGATGCGGTTGCTCAACGACATTCTCGATTTGTCGAAGATCGAGGCCGGGCATGTCACGCTGGCGCACGATCGGGTCGACCTGCGCCATCTCGCCCGAAGTTGCGCCAAACTGATCCTGCCGATCGCCATGCGCAGCGGGCTGGAATTGCAGACGGAAATCGCCGACGATGTTCCCAATATGGTGATCGGCGATGGGCTGCGGCTGCGCCAGATTATCCTGAACTTGCTCGGTAATGCCGCAAAATTCACCGAACACGGCGCAATCACGCTCAGCGTCGCGATGGTAGATGGCGATGTCGCCATTTCGGTCGGTGACACGGGCATCGGCATCGCGCCGGACCGCCAGGCCGCGATTTTCGGAGAGTTCGTCCAGGAAGACAGCTCGACCGAGCGCCGATATGGCGGCACTGGGCTCGGCCTCTCGATCTCGTCGAAATTGGCCAAATTGATGCAGGGGTCGCTGTCATTGTTCAGCGCGGTGGGGATCGGAACGACGATCACCTTGCGTGTTCCCCTGCCGGTGGCCCCCCCTAATGCGCCGGCGATCAAGCCCACCCCGGCCGCGACCTTGCCGCCCGTGCCCGGCGCACGCGTGCTGGTGGCGGAAGATCACGAGGTCAACCAGCTTCTCATAAAGGCAATGTTGACACGACTCGGTTATGATCCGGTCATTGCGCGCGGCGGTATCGAGGCCATTGCGATGGTGCAGGATGCCGCGACACACGGGAATCCGTTTGGATTGGTACTGATGGACATGCAAATGCCGGACATTGACGGACTGGTCGCGACGCAACGCATCCGTCAAGGCGGCATAGCGCCCACCACCTTGCCGATCATCGCACTGACCGCAAATGCCTATGCCAGCGACATCGAGGCCTGCCGCGCGGCCGGCATGCAAGACCATCTGGCCAAGCCCGTCCGCCTCAGCGCGCTTGACCATGCCGTGCGGCGCTGGGCGATACCGCCAACGGGTGTGCCAACCGAAGCACCGCTTCCCGCAAGCGCGGATCCCGAACTGATTGCGCAGTTCGAAGCGCGTGTGCAGCGAACCTTCACCGCGCTCGACATTGCGTTGGGGGAAAACGGAGGGCCTACTACCGACCCGAAACGGGCGATCGATGACGTGCAGGAGGCTTTACACCTGCTGGCGGGCACGGCGGCTTTCTTCGGTAAAGCAGACCTGGGCACCATCGCAGCCGATCTCGACGAGCAGCTCGGTGCCGGGCATCATATCGGCACCGCGGCGTTTCTGCAGGCTGCACGAGCGCAATTGCGGGCTGCTGCTGCCGAGAGCGTGTAAGATGGCGACGATTGTCATGGTCGACGATGACGAGCTGCTATGCGCCATCGTTGCCCGTACGCTGGCACCGCTCGGCCACACGGTGGTCGCAGTCCGCGACGGGGATGATGCGGTGGACGTGTTGTGGGAATGCGGCCCCGATCTGGCGATTCTGGATTGCGCTTTGCCAGGCAAGACCGGCCTCGCCATTCTCCGCGAAATCCGCCAGTCCGCGATGTTCCAGACGTTGCCGGTGTTGATCCTGACGGCGCGGCGCAGCGAATGGCATGCGAAGCTCGCCATGGAGGCGGGTGCCAATGACTATGTCCGCAAACCCTTCAATCCGGGCGCGTTGATCGACAAGATCGAACAGTTGCTGGCGACCCCACCGCCGCCCACCGATGGCGCATCGCTGATCGACATGGCGCGCCTGGCGGATTTGCGCGCTGCCGTCGGCTATGCCCAGGCCGACACGCTCCTCGCGATGATGGCGACCGACATTGTCGAGCGCGCCAACCGGATCGCCACACTGCTAGCCGAAGAGGACTTTCGGCGCGCGGTCACCCAGGCCCATGCGCTCCGCGGCGCGGCAGACGGGATTGGCGCGCTCGATCTCGCCCAGCAGTGCCGCGCGATCGAGCAGGAGACCGAACGCAGCGGAGGCCCGATTGTCGCGTGCGCGACTGCGACCGTCGCCGCAATCGACCAGGCGCGCCGTCACGCAGCGACGTCTAGCGCCTGAAGCGCCAAGATCGCCTGCGTCCTGTTGGTGACGCGCAGTTTCTTGAAAATCTGCGCGAAATGCGTCTTCACGGTGGTTTCGGCGATGCCCAGCTCATACGCGATTTGCTTGTTCTGGCTGCCATCGGCGGCGGCGCGCAGCACGCGGAATTGCGCCGGCGACAATTCTCCAATCAACGACGGCGTCTCGACCGGATCGCTACCTTCCAGCATTTCCGGGGGAAACGAGGTTTCGCCCGACAGCAATGCCGCGATCGCCTTTACCATCGCGGACATCGGCTCGCTTTTGGGAATAAAGCCACTGGCCCCTTCCTGCGCCGCGCGCCGCATCAAGGCGGGCTGATCGCTGCTGGTGACGATTGCGATTCTCGCGTGCGGCTGCAAGCGCCGCAACATCAGCAAACCGGCCAAACCCTGTACATCCGGCAAACCAAGATCGAGGAGGATCAGGTCGAATTTGCGCTCCTGCGCCAAAGCAGTTGCGTCGGAAATCGTCCCGACCTGGTCGATAGCGATTTCGGGCTCGACTTGCTGGGCGGCCATTCCCAAGGCGGTGGCACACATCGGATGATCATCCGCGATCAAGATCGTTCGAGCCAAGCTCTGTCTCCCCCTGCTTCATCGCCTTTCGCGGCGGCCGCTAACCCGCACCGCACCGGCAGACGACCTCTGCCGTCGAAAAATACTACGGAACTTCAAGACATTCAAACGATGTTAGCGTAATTTTTAATAGTACGTCAGTCCGCATATTACGGATTGACGACGGATGAAATTTATTTGCTGCTATGGTAGCCGTTGCCAGTGAGCGGCCTTTCAACACGATGGCGTACCCGCGACCAGCGGTCGATCGCCCTGGCGTTTACGGTCGTCTTGCTCGTCGCCGTAGCGCACGGCCTGCTCTTCTGGCCGGGGATCCTCACCTGGGACGCAATTCGGCAATACGGTCAGGCCCTTAGCGGTCGATATGACGATTGGCATCCGCCCGCCATGAGCTGGCTGTGGCGGCAATTTCGGGTGTTCGGCTCCGGCCCGGCACCGATGCTCGTGCTCCAGCTTGCCCTGTATTGGAGCGGAACCGCATTGTGGCTGCGTGCAACACGGCGCGATCACCGCCGTGCTGCGCTGGTTATCGCCGTGCTGGCCTTGTCACCCGTAATGTTGGTGCTGATCGGCACGGTATTGAAAGACAGCCTGTTCGCCGGTGCGCTGCTGCTGGCAAGCGGCCTGATTGCGGCCGCACGACCGGGCGAGCGCTGGGGCAGGAGCATCGCCGCGATCGTGCTGGTGGCAGCGGCGACGCTGCGCTTCAACGCCGTGCCTGCATGCCTGCCGCTGCTCGTGCTGACGGCCCCAGCGACCTGGCGACGGTCGCTGCCGCGCCTGGCCATGACCAGCGTGCTCGCCGCAATCCCGCTGGCCCTGGCACTGCCGCTCGCCAATGCCGCGCTCCACGCCGAGCGCAGCGGGGTCGAGCTGTCGCTGGTTATTTACGATCTCGGCGGGATCGGGCGCTTCAGCGGTGCCGCCATGTTTCCAGCGGTCGAGGTCGACGACCCGGTTGCGGTCAATGCCCAATGCTACACACCGGTATCGTGGGATCGCTATGCCTGGTGGGGAGCCGATCCGTGCGCGATCGGCTTCACCACGCTGCGCACCCCGCTCAGGGCCGGGCACGGCCCTTATGCCTGGTGGGCGAAGGCCGTGCTGGCACATCCGCTGGCTTATGCCGAGCATCGCCTCGCGCATTTCAACAGCAATTCGCGGTTCCTCGTTCACGATGCCGATTTGCCGGGGTTGTCGCTTGCGTCGGATCCCAATCCGTGGGGCTTCACGCTCGCCCCCAATGCCGCGCGCGATGCGGTGGCGACGGCGGCGCAGGCGTTGCTGCGAACGCCGTTCGGCTGGCCGATCTGCTGGCTCGCGCTCGGGGTCGGCCTGCTGGTGCTACGGCCAGCGGTGCGGACACTCGACCCAGCGGCGGCGATGGCCTGGTCGGCGGTGCTGTACGGCTTCAACTATCTGCCGCTGAGCGTGGCGTCCGAAGTGCGCTACCATCTATGGACAATCGCCGCCATCGGCATCGCCGCCGCGCTGACGCTCCCCCGCGCCGACGTACGCGCGCTACCGCGCTGGCGGTGGGTGCTGGCGGGCGTGCCGTTGGTGGTGGTGGTGCTGGGCGGGGTGGTGGCGCGGCTCTAACGAGCACTGGGCAACCGCTTTGCAAGGGAGGAATCTCTGGTCGGGGCGACAGGATTCGAACCTGCGACCCCCACACCCCCAGTGTGATGCGCTACCAGGCTGCGCTACGCCCCGACCGAGGGAGGCGCGTCTAGGCTGGCGCGCGCCGCGATGCAAGCCACTTCCGCGTGAACACCCGTTATTGCTTGATCTGGCCGAGCGGCAGCAGGCGTTTGGCCAGCGCCTGGATCAATTTGGCGTCCCCGCCCTGCACCACCACCGCCAGTTGCACGGCGTGGCGCTGCAGGATTCGGTCCAGCGGAGTCGGCGTGCTGCCCTTCGCGGCGCGCGCGAGCAAAGCGGCGGCCCCGGCATCGGTGCCGTCGATGGCGAGTCGCAGCAGCCCTTCCAGCGCGGGGAACAGCGCGCGGTCGCCGCCAAGCGCGATCGCGCGGTCGAGCGACTCAAGGCCGTCGGCCTTGCGCGCGCCCAGCGCACCGCGCGCCATCAGCGTGCCGAGCGACACGACGGCATTGAGGTGCCACGCGCCACATGCCGCCTGCGCCTCGGCATCGCGCGGGTTGCGGCGGACGATCGCCTCGAACTGATCGCGCGCGGACAGCGCGTCGGCGCGGTTGCGGGTGAGCTTGGCGCGATAGCTCGTCGCCATTGCCAGCGTCATCAGCGCCTCGGCATCGGTCGGCGCACGCGCCAGCGTCACCCGCGCCGCCGCTTCGACGCTGGCGATCTGCGCCAGCGCCACCGCCTTGTCCCGCGCGAAAAACGCCATCTGAGTCAGCGCCTCGCGCCCGTTGGGCGCTTGCGCGAAGGCCGGTGTTGCGAACGGTGTCGATACCAGAACGGTAGCAGCCAGGAACAGTCTCATGGCAATCCTCCCTCGCGCGGCGGGGCGCGCTATTCTCCGCGCAGCGTCCTCCAGAACGTGCCGTCCCATGCCTTCACGCTGAAATCAACGATTCCGAAATCACCGAGCGCGCGACCGAAGGCCGTCTGGTGCGGTGCCTCGCCATGCGCGCCCAGCGCCTCGACCGAGGCCCAGCGTTCGGAAATATGCAACAGGTCTGGATCGGCGACATCGACGGCGAAGGCGTAGAGTTCACAGCCCTCTTCTGCGCGGACCTTTTCGACATGTGCCGCGAGCAACTCGGTCATCTTTGCCAGATCGCCCGGTACGGTCTTGATATGGCCCATTACGATGATCGTCATATGTCTGTCTCCAACCCGCATGTTGCGTGAACGCACACTAGATGATAGCGCCCGCCGCTTGTAACGAGGTCGCAAGATCTCGCCATCCCCGCATGCCAAGATGCGCAGGCGGGTCCAGCTTTACCAAGGTAGCCCATGTTCGCCACCCCCGCCTTCGCCCAGACCGCCGGTGCCGCTGCGCAGCCCGATGGCTTTCTCCCGATGATCGTCAGCTTCGCGCCGTTGCTGCTCGTGTTCGTCGTGTTCTACTTCCTCATCCTGCGCCCGCAGCAAGCCCGCGCCAAGGCGCAGGCCGCCGCGATCAACGCGGTCAAGAAGGGCGATTCGGTCATCACCGCGGGCGGCGTGCTCGGCAAGGTGACCAAGGTCGAGGACAAGGTGGTCGAGGTCGAGATCGCGCCGACGCTGAAGATCAAGGTCGTCAAGGCGACGCTGGCCGAGGTGACCCCGCTCGGCACCGCCAAGCCCGCGAACGACTGATCCGATGCTGGATTTCCCGCGCTGGAAGGTCGCTTCGATCCTGGGCCTGCTCGCTTGCCTGATGGCGTTGGCGATCCCCAGTTTCCTGCCCGACTCGGTGACCAATAGCTGGGGGCGCTTCCCCCACCCGAAGGTCAACCTCGGTCTCGATCTGGCGGGCGGCAGCTATTTGCTGCTTGAGGCCGACACCAAGGAACTGGTCAAGAACCGGCTCGAGGCGAAGCGCGAGGAAATCCTCAACGACATGAACAGCGCGACGCCGCCGATCCAGATCGGCGACATCGCGACCGACGGCGGCAAGCTGAGCTTCCTGCTGCGCGACGTCCGCCAGCTCGATGCCGCGCGCGAATTGCTGAACAAGCATATCGGCGGCGCGGGGATGACCGGGCAGCGCGACTGGGATCTGAGCGTCATCGACGGACAGCGCATCGTGATGACGCCGACCCAGGCCGGCATCACACAGGCCGTCAACGATGCGATGGCAACCGCCACCGATGTGGTGCGCACGCGTATCGACAAGCTCGGCACCAAGGAGCCGACCATCGTCCGCCAGGGCACCGACCGCATCGTGGTGCAGGTGCCGGGGTTGAAGGACCCCAAGGCGCTGAAGGATTTGCTCGGCAAGACCGCCAAGCTCGAATTCAAGATGGTCGACGACACGCCCTATGTGCCGGGCGGGATCGTCCCCGCAGGCAGCCAGGTACTGCCGTATCCCGAAGGCGGACCGCAGGCAAAGATCCTGGTCAAGCGCAAGGCGATCCTGACCGGCGACCAGTTGCTGAGCGCAAGCCAGGGCTTCAAGCAGGATTCGACCGAGCCGATCGTCAATTTCGGTTTCAATTCGGATGGCGGTCGCATCTTCGCACGGATCACGCAGGACAATACGGGCAAGGCCTTCGCCGTGATCGTCGATGGCCAGGTGATTTCCGCGCCGCGCATCAACACGCCAATTCTGGGTGGCTCGGGCTATATCGAAGGCCGCTTCACCGTCGAATCCGCCAACAACCTGGCGATCGCGCTCAGCTCGGGCAAATTGCCGATCACGCTGAAGGTGATCGAGGAGCATAGCGTCGGTTCGGATCTCGGCACCGACTCGATCCACGCCGGCATCCTGGCGTCGAGCATCGCTGTCGCGCTGGTCGTGGTGTTCATGATCGTCACTTACGGTCGCTTCGGTTTCTATGCCGACTACGCCGTGGTCATCAACGTGATGGTCATCATGGGCGTGCTGGCGTTGCTCAACGGCACGCTGACGCTGCCGGGCATTGCCGGCTTCGTGCTGACGATCGGCACCGCAGTCGACGCGAACGTGCTGATCAACGAGCGCATCCGCGAGGAACGCCGCCGCGGCCGCAGCGTGATCCAGTCGGTCGAACTGGGATACAAGGAAGCGAGCCGCACGATCTTCGAGGCGAACGCAACCCATGCGATTTCGGGCCTGATCATGCTGTTGCTCGGCTCGGGC
This sequence comes from Sphingomonas sp. PSPC2-2, assembly GCF_049897725.1. Taxonomy (NCBI): domain Bacteria; kingdom Pseudomonadati; phylum Pseudomonadota; class Alphaproteobacteria; order Sphingomonadales; family Sphingomonadaceae; genus Sphingomonas; species Sphingomonas sp. PSPC2-2. Next base: position 832,665 of record NZ_JAFCWU010000001.1, read on the forward strand.
CCGGTCAAGGGGTTCGCGGTCGTGCTGCTGATCGGCATCGTCACGTCGGTGTTCACCGCCGTCACCTTCACGCGGATGCTGGTCGTGTTGTGGATTCGCAAGAATCGCCCGACCGAAATCAATATTTGATCGGCCAGACATATGCGCCTGCTGAAACTCGTTCCCGATAACACCAACCTCCCGTTCGTCTCGCTGCGCAAATGGGCGTTCGGGCTGACGCTATTGTTGTCGATCGCCGCCGTTGGTCTGGTCGTCGCGCGCGGCCTCAATCTCGGCGTCGATTTCGTCGGCGGTCTGATGATCGAGGAAAAGTTCGATACACCGCCCTCGCTCGACACGCTCCGCACCACGGTCGACCGGCTGAACCTGGGCGAAGTCCGCCTGCAAAGCGTCGGCACCGACGGCAAGACCATCTCGATCAAGCTGCCCCCCCCGCACAGCACCGACGAGGGTGCCGCGAACCGCATCGTGGCCCAGGTCCAGGCGGCGGTGACCAAGCAATTTCCCGACGCGAAATTTTCCAAGCAGGACGTCGTCGGTGGCAAGGTATCGGGCGAGCTGATCGGCAAGGGCATCCTCGCGGTCGTGCTCGCGGTGATCGGCATCGGCCTGTTCGCGATCCTGCGTTTCGAATGGCAGTTCGGCGTATCGACCGTCGTCGCCATCGTCCACGACGTGCTGATGACACTTGGCTTCTTCGCGCTGACCTGGTTTGAGTTCGACCTCAATATCGTCGCCGCCGTGCTGACGATCATCGGCTATTCGATCAACGACAAGATCGTGATCGACGACCGTATCCGCGAAAACATGCGCCGCTATCGCAAGATGGACATGTCGGCGATCGTCGATCTGTCGGTCAACGAAACGCTGCCACGCACCGTTATGACCTCGGTCACCATCCTTCTCGCGCTCTTTGCCCTGCTCATCTTCGGTGGCCATGTGCTGCGCGGCTTCACCTCGGCGATGATCCTCGGCATTTTCGTCGGCACCTATTCGTCGATCTACGTGTCATCGTCACTGCTCATCTCGCTCGGCCTGCGCCCCGATCCCAAGCTGGACGATGCCCCGGTCGGCGGAACGCCCAAGGCGCGCTGATGCGGATCGAACGCGAGCGAGGAGTCGGCCCGATCATCACCGGCTTCTCGCAAGGCGGGTTCAAGGTCGAGGCCGACGCGTTTCGCGGTGTCTATCGCGCGCTGCTGATCTGGCCCGACGGGTCGGACGAATGGGCCCCGCCCGCGCTTGAGGCGCTGACCGCAGAGGCGGTCTCGCCGTTGCTGGCGATCGATCCGCGGCCGGAATTTCTGCTGCTCGGGACCGGAGCCACCATGCAGCGTCCGTCGCCCGCCTTCGTCCGCGCGCTGGAGGCGCAAGGGGTCGGGGTCGAGGCGATGGACAGTCGCGCCGCCGCGCGGGCGTGGGCCGTGCTGCGCGGCGAGGGCCGTCAGGTCGCAGGCGCGCTCTATCCGCTTTGACGCGCGCGCAGGCGGCGTTATCCTCTTCGGAAAACGCTTGGGGAGAGTCGCGTTATGACGATGAGAGTATATCTGGCCGCCGCCGCTCTGGCCGCCACCACCCCCGTTTTTGCCAGCGCGCAAACCGCCGACACACCGCCCGCACCCGCTGCCGCCCCCGATTACGGCAAACCCGAAAGCTGGCTGTGCCGACCCGGCAAGGTCGATCCGTGCGACGCCAATCAGGACGCCACGGTCATCAAGGCCGATGGATCGCGCAGCACCGAGAAGTTTTCCGCGACCAGCGACCCGAAATTCGACTGCTTCTACGTCTACCCAACGGTCTCCAACGATCCGACGCCCAATAGCGACATGGTGGCAGGACCCGAGGAGGATTCGGTCGCCGCTTTCCAGGCCGGGCGCTTCGCCAAATATTGCCGCGTGTTCGCGCCGCTCTATCGCCAGGTCACGATCGCGGCGCTCCGCGCGAAGCTGATCGGCAAGCCCGACACGTCGGACCGGGCGATGGCCTATCACGACGTCAAGGCAGCGTGGGAGGAGTATCTCGCCTACGACAATCACGGGCGCGGCGTCGTGCTGATTGGCCATAGCCAGGGCGCGGGGATCCTGAAGAGCCTGGTCGCCAAGGCGATCGAGGGCACACCGGTGCAGCAGCAGATCATCTCGGTGCTGATTCCGGGCACCACGGTCGCGGTGCCGGAGGGCAAGGACGTCGGCGGCGATCTGCAATCGACCCCGCTCTGCCACACCGCCAAGGATGTCGGCTGCGTTGTCAGCTACGTCACCTTCCGCGCCGATGCGCCGCCGCCCGCCAACAGCCATTTCGGCATCGTCAGCGAGCCCGGCATGGTCGCGGCCTGCGTCGATCCGGCGGCGCTCACCGGCGGTGCCACCACCGACGCCTATCTCGGCGCAAAGGGCGCTGGCATGAGCAGCTTGCCGATGGGGCCGTGGACGACCGATGGCGCGCCCGTCACCACGCCGTTCGTCAAGGTGCCGGGCCTGCTCAGCACCGCCTGCGCCAGCTCGGGCAAGGCCCATTATCTGGCGCTGACGATCCACGCCCAGCCGACCGACAAACGCACCGGCACGATCGTCGGCGACATCGTTTATGGCGGGATGACGCTCCGCGACTGGGGCCTGCACTTGATCGACATGCCGGTGGTGATGGGCAATCTGGTCGAGCTGAGCAACCTGCAGGCCAAGGCGTGGCTGGCCAAGCAACCGCCGTCACCGGCGGGCTGAAACCAGCCCGGCCAGATGATCGTAGAGCGCGGCAGTATTGGCCGCCCAGGTGAAACGCTCCGCGCCTCGGCGGACATCCTGCGCGCTCGGCGGATTGGCGAGCACATCGCCGATCGCTTCTGCAAAAGCGGACGCGCTGCGTTCGGTGATGCGCCCGAAGGCGCGCTCGGTCACCACCTCCGCCGCCCCGCCCGCGCCGGTAATCACAATCGGCGTACCGCAGGCCAGTGCCTCGACCCAGGCATTGGCGAGCCCCTCCGATGCCGATGCCAGCGCCATCACGTCGGCTGCGCCGAGCAAGGCGGGAAGGTCGTCGTGCCGGACACTACCCAATAGCCGCACGCGATCCGTCAGGCCAAGCGTCGCAATCTGCGCGGTGAGCGCGGCGCGTGCGGGGCCCTCGCCCGCGATCAACAGCGTCGCGGCTGGCAGCGACGCCATTGCCGACACGACGATGTCATGCCCTTTGCGCGGGATGAGCGCGCCGAGCGAGACGACCAGCGGCCCGGCGACGCCGTAAGCCGCCTTGGCCGCAGCGCGGTCGCGGGCCCCGAAACGATCGAGATCGACGCCGGTATGGTGCACCCGAATCCCCGCTTCAGGCAGGCCGAGCACGGCCATGTCGTGGCGCATTGCCTGCGACACGGCGAGCAGCCCGTCGGCCGCCTGCCCCGCCGCGATCACCTGCGCGGCGGTCGCGGGCGCGCGCCCCCAATGATGGATGTCCGCCCCGCGCGCCTTGATCGACACCGGCACGCCGAAATGCCGCCCCAGCGCGACCGCAGCCGGACCATCGGGGAAAAAGAACTCCGCATCGATCACGTCGAACGCGAAATCGCGGCGGAGCGCGGTGAGCAGGGGGACCAGCCGTCGCACCAGTGAACCCGCATGAAACCGCCCGCCGGTGCCGGGCAGCGCGAGAAAGCGCGGGCGGCGGATGTCGAGGCCCTTCCACGTCTCGCGCTCGGGCAAGGCCGCGAGCGGGGCATAATGCCCGTGCCGCGCAAGCGGCCAAGGCGGTATCCCCAGCGGTGCCACCACGCGCAGATCGACCCCTGGATGCGCCGCCAGCCCAAGCGTCTGCCGTTCGACAAACACGCCGAAATTGGGCCGCGACGCATCGGGAAACAGCGTCGAAAGGGTCAGTACGCGCAGCATCGGTGCGATGTAGCGCGAAACACTTACCGTTTCCCTCCCCGGCTTTCAGGGAGGGGCCGGTTTAAATGCGTTTGTCGCCGGGATACGCCAGCAGCAAGTCGCTTCCGACCTCCGCCGCAATTTCACAGCGACCGGACAGCGTCAGACACTCGCCCGCTTGCCACGCAACGCCATCGACGACACCGGCACCGGCGACCGGCACCAGCCACGCCGTCACGCCCTCGGGCAAATCGATTACGCGGTGACCGGCCGCAAAGCGCTCGACCACGAATTTCGGCCCTTCGGCCAGCACCTGATGGTCGCGGCCGTCCGGTGCAGGGGTCGGCAGCGGCACGAACGGCACGGGGTTGGATACCGCCACGCCCGCATCCAGATGCAGTTCGCGGTCGCTGCCATAATCGTACAGGCGATACGTCAGATCGACATTCTGCTGCACCTCGATCACAGTGATGCCAGCACCGATCGCGTGGATCGTCCCCGCTTCCGAATAATAGAATTCGCCCGCCTTTACCGGTTTCCAGTCGAGCAGATGCTCGATCGAACCGTCAAGTGACGCCGCGCGCAACGCCTCGTGCGTCATCGGTTCCAGCGTGCCGAGCGCGATCGTCGAATCGGGTTCGGCTGCCAGGATCAGCCACGCCTCGTCCTTGCCGCGCGGATAGCCCGCCGCCTGCGCTGCCGCATCGTCGGGGTGAACCTGCACCGACAGTTTTTCGCTGGTGAAGAGATATTTGATCAGCAGCTCGGGCTCGCCTGCATGCGGCGTCTGAAACCACACCTCACCGATCTTCTCGCCGCCAGGTGCCGGATTGGCGAAGCCGGGCCACAGTTGCGTGCGACCCCAGGGTTTCTCGACGCGTTTGGTGGCAAGCAGGGTGGCGGTCACAGGGGGTACTCCAATCGAATCCGAAAATGGCAACGCTCCGATAGCGCGAAGCGATCCGTATTGAAAACGCGCCGTCGCAAGCATGCCGTCGAAAAGGATTGTTCGCGCATCCGGGGTTAGGCTAAGGCTTACGCCGATGCGTACCCCCCTTACCCGCTCGCCCCTTTTCCGCAGCCTCGCGGTCGGCCTGATCGCCGCGACCGTGCTCACCTCCACGGGGTGCGCGCGCAACCGGACCAAGGGCGACATACCCTATGTCGCGCGCGACGTCGGCACGCTGTACACAGCAGCGAAGCAGCGGCTCGATAATAAGGAATATAAGCTGGCAGCGGCGCTGTTTGACGAGGTCGAGCGGCAGCACCCCTATTCGGTATGGGCGCGTCGTGCACAGTTGATGAGCGCGTTCAGCTATTATCTCGCGCATGATTACACCGCTTCGATCCAATCCGCACAGCGTTTCATATCGGTCCACCCCGGCAACCGCGACGCGGCTTATGCCTATTATCTCGTCGCGCTCGGCTATTATGAGCAAATCAGCGACGTCACGCGCGACCAGAAGATCACGCAGCAGGCGCTCGATGCGCTTGGCGAATTGACGCGCCGCTACCCCAACACGCGCTATGCCGCCGATGCACGACTCAAGATCGATCTCGTGCGCGACCATTTGGCCGGCAAGGAAATGGAGATCGGTCGCTTCTACGAAACGCGCGGCCAATGGCTCGCCGCGACGATGCGCTTCCGCAAGGTGGTCGACGATTATCAGACGACCACGCACGCACCCGAGGCGCTGATGCGGCTGACCGAAACCTATCTCGCGCTCGGCGTGCCCGATGAGGCTCGCAAGGCGGCGGCCGTGCTGGGGGCCAATTATCCCGGCACGCAATGGTATAGCCGCGCCTACAAATTGTCGGAGGAACACCCGCCCGTCGCGGTCGCGGCGATCGCGCCGGGCCAGTTGATCGTGCCGCTGCCCGACAAATCGCTTCCCGACAAGCCGCTCAAAACCCACGAGCCGAAGCGCGACGCGCGCGCTTTGCCGACCTCGGGCGGTTCGTCGACCAACCCAGGCAATCCGAACCCGGGTAGCTGACCGCGCGCGGCGAAAAGAACGATACCGGAACATCGATTGTTCGGGTAAAGCGGGCGGCAGACCCATGCTGATCTCTCTCGCCATCCGTGACGTCGTGCTGATCGAGGCGCTGGACCTGCACTTCGGGCAGGGCCTGGGCGTGCTGACCGGTGAGACCGGTGCGGGCAAATCGATCCTGCTCGATGCGCTGGGCCTGGCGCTCGGCGCGCGCGGCGAGGCCGGGCTGGTGCGGCAGGGTGCCGCGCAAGCCGTGGTCACCGCCACCTTCGATACGCCCCACACCACCGGGCCGATCGCCGCGCTGCTGGGCGAGAACGGCTTCGACGTCGATCCCGGCGAGCCGCTGATGATCCGCCGCATCGTCAAGGCCGATGGCGGCAGCCGCGCCTTCGTCAACGATCAGCCTGCGTCGGCGGGCCTGTTGCGCGAGCTCGCAACCTATCTCGTCGAAATCCACGGCCAGCACGATGATCGTGGGCTGCTCAACGCGCGCGGGCACCGTGCCTTGCTCGATGCGTTCGGACGGATCGACGCGGGCGCTACGGCGACCGCCTATAAAGCATGGCGCGATGCCGAAGCTGCGCTGGCGACGGCGCGCGCGACGATCGACACTGCCGCACGCGACCGTGAGTGGCTGGAACACGCCGTCGCCGAACTGCGCGCGCTCGCCCCCGAACCGGGGGAGGAAGAAGCCCTCGCCGAACGCCGCCGAACGATGCAGCGTTCGGAAAAGATCGCCGCCGATCTCGCCGCGATCGAAAGCTGGCTGGAGGGATCGGACGGTGGCCTTGCGCAACTCCGCCAGGCGGCGCGCGTGCTCGAACGAATCGCTGAGGATCATGAGGCACTGGCCGAGGCTTTGGCAGCGGTCGATCGCGCGGTGATCGAGGGCGCGGTCGCCGAGGAGAAACTGCGCGAGGCCAAGGCCGATCTGTGGTTCGATCCCGCCGCGCTGGAGGAGGATGAGGCGCGGCTGTTCGAACTGCGCGGCATGGCGCGCAAACATCGCGTCCAACCCGATGCACTGGCCGAGTTGGCTGACGACCTGACCGCCAAGCTGGAGGCGCTCGATGCCGGGGAAGAAGGCATCGCCGCGCTCGAAGCGAAGCTCGCCGCTGCGCGCGCGACTTATGACAGGGCCGCCGCCGCGTTGAGCGAGGCGCGCACCGCCGCCGCAGTGCGGCTCGACGCTGCGGTCAAGGGGGAGTTGATCCCGCTGAAACTCGATGCCGCCCGCTTCCGCACCGTCGTCGCGCCAGCGCCCGGCGAACAATGGTCGGCGGCGGGCAAGGACCGCGTCGAATTCGAGATTTCGACCAACCCCGGCGCGCCCTTCGCGCCATTGGTCAAGATCGCCTCGGGTGGCGAATTGTCGCGCTTCATCCTCGCGCTGAAGGTTGCGCTGGCCGATCAAGGCGGGGCCGCGACGATGATCTTCGACGAAATCGATCGTGGCGTCGGCGGTGCCGTGGCGAGTGCCATCGGGGAACGTCTGGCGCGGCTGGCGCAAGCGACGCAATTGCTGGTGGTCACGCATAGCCCGCAAGTCGCGGCGCGAGGGCAGCACCACCTGCTGATCGCCAAGAGCCATGACGGGACCGTCACCCGTACCGGCGTGACGACGCTCGACGACACGGCCCGCCGCGAGGAAATCGCACGGATGCTGTCGGGCGCGACGATCACGCCCGAGGCGCGCGCGCAAGCCGATAGGTTGTTGGAGACGGCGTAAAGCCATCCGTATCGGCAACCCGCAAACCCAGCACCGAATCCGTCACCCCGAGTTCATCCCGGGGTGACGGAACGACGGCGGATCGGCTGTTAAAACGGCATCGTCACGGTAAACATGATGCCCTTGTCATTGGTCCGCCCCTGCCCCGCATATAGATTGCCTCGCACCCCCTTGCCGAGATCGATGCCGATCCCCGGCCCGCCCACTTCCGCATATTTTTCCGGCAGCGGACGCGCGCGGAATTTCTCGGCTACGTCTTGCCTGCCGCATACAACGATGTCGCTGCCGGACTCTGCGGTGGGACAAGAGGCCGGGTGCCAGGCGGCGGGCAAATCGACACTCGCGCGATGTGACCGCTCGTCCTCTGGAGGTGCAGACTGTGCCAGGGCCAACATCATCAGGATCATGGTCGGCCCCTCTGCCGGGATGTTCGGGAAAGGCTAACGGCCATCTGCCACCGACACAATCCGCCGCCGCGCAATCTCCACGACATTCCTCGCACAACCTGCTACAGCCGTCCTATCGCGCGAGTCCGCTCTCAAGCATCGCGCGGCTGAGAGACGTCCCGCGCTCCCGCTTGCCTGGCATCGGATGCGCACTCTTGGCTCTCCTTTCCCGCTTTCTTGCACAGCCTGTCCGCTGCGGATCTTCCGCGCACGGCTGATGCGTCGCGATCGGATGCGTCGGCCGGGGCCGGACGTCGCATCCGTCTTCGATCTCGGCCCCATCCGGTACCGACGCTGCGGCGCGGCACCGGCACGTAAGGAATTAGGTATGGCTATCGGCACCGTTAAGTTCTTCAACGCCGACAAGGGTTATGGTTTCATCGCGCCTGAGGGCGGCGGTGGCGATGCCTTCGTCCACATCAGCGCGGTGGAAGCCGCCGGCATGGCCACGCTCGACCGCGACCAGCGCGTTTCCTACGAGCTGGAAGAAGACCGTCGCGGCAAGGTTTCGGCCGTGCGGCTGGCGCAAGCCTGAGCCAATACGGGGTGCCGCCAACAGGGGGCACCCCGCTTTCTCGTTTCCATTCCTATTTGCGGAGATATCCCACGAACACCACCGCCCTGTTCTATCGCGACCGCGCCCGTCAGGCCGAGTCCGACGCGGCTACGGCCACCCTCGACAATGTCCGCGGCCGCTGGCTGCGCGCCGCCAAAGCCTGGGACGAAATGGCCAGCCGCGCGGAAAAGACCGCCGAGCGCCGTTCGACCAACGAAGAGGCCAAGCATCTCGCCGAGATGGACGCCAGCGAAGACGATTAGCGGATTGAAACCGCTACCCGTCCTCCGCTAGCGAAGGGGGATGGCCCCTGCCCTCCCCACGACCGATGATACCGCCGCAACCGAGCTGGCCCGGCTGGCGGAGCTGATCGCGCACCACAACCGCCTGTATCACACCGACGACGCGCCCGAGATTTCCGACGCGGACTATGATGCGCTGGTGCGCCGCAATGCTGCGATCGAGGCGGCCTTCCCGCATCTCGTTCGCAGCGATTCGCCGAGCGTTCAGGTCGGGGCCGCCCCCGCCGCCCACCTCGCCAAGGTCGCGCATGCGCGGCCGATGACCAGCCTCGACAATGCCTTTACCGACGAGGATGTCGCCGATTTCGTCGGCCGCGTGCGCCGCTTCCTCGCGTTGCCCGAGGACGCGCCGGTGGAACTCACCGCCGAGCCTAAGATCGACGGCCTGTCCTGTTCGCTGCGCTACGAAAACGGCGTCCTGGTCCAGGCGCTCACCCGCGGCGACGGCCAGGTGGGCGAGGATGTCACCGCCAATGTCCGCCACATCGCCGACATTCCGCAAAGCCTCCCGGCCGACGCGCCGGCGATCTTCGAGGTGCGCGGCGAAGTGTATATGGCCAAGGCCGATTTCGCGGGCCTCAACGCGCGCCTGCTCGCCGAGGCCGAGGGGACCGGCAAGGACGCGCGCCAGTTCGCCAACCCGCGCAACGCCGCCGCCGGATCGCTGCGCCAGAAGGACGCCGCCGTCACCGCGACGCGGCCCTTGCGCTTCTTCGCCTGGGGCTGGGGCGAGGCGAGCGCGGTGCCCGGCGAAACGCAAAGCGCGGTGATCGCCGCGATCAAGGCCTGGGGCTTCCCAGTGGCGGAAGGCTTCGCTCCTGCCGCGACCGCTGCGGATGCGCTCGCCGTCTATCGCGGCATCGAACATCTGCGCGCCGACTTGCCCTTCGATATTGACGGTGTGGTCTACAAGCTCGACCGGCTCGACTGGCAAGCGCGGCTCGGCACCGTCGGCCGCACCCCGCGCTGGGCGATCGCGCACAAATTCCCCGCCGAACGCGCCGAGACGACCTTGCTCGCGATCGATATCCAGGTCGGCCGCACCGGCGCGCTCACGCCCGTAGCGCGGCTGGAACCCGTCACCGTCGGCGGCGTCGTCGTCGCCAACGCCACGCTCCACAATGCCGACGAGATCGAGCGGCTTGGCGCGCGCGTCGGCGACCGCGTCGTGTTGCAGCGCGCGGGCGACGTCATCCCGCAAATCGTCGAAGTGCTGACCCGCGCCGAGGAGCGCCCGGCCTTCGTCTTTCCGACCATCTGCCCCGAATGCGGCTCGCTCGCCGAGCGTGGCGAGGGCGAGGTTGTCGTGCGCTGCACCGGCGGGCTGATCTGCCCGGCGCAGCGCGTCGAGCGGTTGATTCATTTTGTCTCGCGCCACGCCTTCGACATTAGCGGCCTCGGGCTGGTGCGCATTGAGGAGTTCTTCCGCGACGGCCTGATCGCCTCCCCCGCCGACATCTTCCGCCTGCACGAACATCGCGAGGCGCTGATCACGCGCGAGCGCATGTCGGAGCTGGTCGTCGACAAATTGCTCGCCGCGATCGACCTGCGCCGCAAGATCGGGCTCGACCGCTTCCTGTTCGCGCTCGGCATCCGCCATGTCGGGGAGATTACCGCGCGTGACCTGGCGCGACGCTATGTCAGCATGGCCGCCTTTTCCGACATGATCGAGCGCGTGCTGGCGGTCCGCACCGAGCTTGTCCCCGCATTGGGCGAGACCGACCTGAAATTCGTCGTGCGCCGTGGCAAGGCGCTCGCCGCCGCGATCGAAACGGCGGGCATCGGCCCCGAAGTCGCCGATGCCTTGATCGAATTCTTTGCAGAACCACACAATCGGGACGTAATTGCCGCCTTGCTGCGCGAGGTCGAGCCGCTCGATATCGTCCACGAAACCCGCGAATCCCCCGTTAGCGGCAAGACGGTCGTGTTCACCGGCAGCCTGGAGACGATGAGTCGCGACGAAGCCAAGGCCCAAGCGGAAGCACTCGGCGCGCGCGTGTCGGGCTCGGTGTCCGCCAAGACCGATCTGGTCGTGGCCGGGCCGGGTGCGGGCTCGAAGCTGAAAAAGGCCGCAGAATTAGGCATTTCCGTCATCGACGAAGCGGGTTGGGCGGAGATTGTTGCGGCTGCGGGGTAAAGGGGATCGCCACGCCGAAGTCCGCCAGTGATGCCATTTTGCAACGCATCATTACTGAATGCTTCATGTACCTTGCGGAATCGTGATTGTCATCTAACCGAAATATTTAAGTCGCATGGGGGCGCCAGGCGACGAGACAGTCGCGTTTTCCGCGATCAGGAACACAGGGGCAATATCATGCGACATAATCTTCTTCTTGGCGTGGCCGTGGCCGCGCTTATGATTCCGGCTGCGGCAAGCGCCCAGGAAACGACAGCGATTATCCGCGGCTCGGTCACCGCCAACGGCGCTCCGGTTAACAATGCAACGATTACGGTCACGGACACCTCGTCGGGCACCGTTTCACGCGCATCTACGGACTCGTCTGGCAGCTTTTCGGCATCCGGCCTGCGCGCTGGCGGTCCCTATACGATCGACGTGACAAGCGCCGCCGGCAACACTCAGATCACCGGAATCTTCACGGTTGTTGGTGCTCCTTACGATCTTCCGATCGAGGTCGGCGCAAAATCTGACAGCGGCGCTGACATCGTCGTGACCGCCAAATCAATCAAACGAGCCGGCATTACGTCGGATGGTCCGCAGACCGTCCTCAACCAACGCGACGTCAGCAAAGTCGCCTCGGTCAATCGAGACATTCGCGACATCGAACGTCGCAGCCCCTTCGCGACGTTCGACCGCAGCAGCGGCGGCGGCAGCGCCGTATCCTTCGCTGGCGTAAATCCCCGCTTCAACCGCTTCACCATCAACGGCGCGCAGGTTGGCGACAACTTCGGCCTTAACCCTGATGCCAGCCCCACCAAGCGAGGCCCGGTTCCGTTTGACGCGATCGGTCAGGTGTCGGTTTCGATCGCACCGTATGATATCCGCCAGAGCAATTTCCAGGGCGGCGTCATCGACACGACCCTGCTGTCGGGCACAAATTCCTACCACCTGAACGGTTTCTATTCGCAGAGCACCGACGGTCTGCAGGGAAATCAAATCGGCGCGCTGCCCGTCGCTTTGCCAAAATATAAGAGTGAGACCTACGGCGTTACGGCCTCGGGTCCGATCATCAAGGACAAGCTGTTCGTGATGGTTTCGTATGAAAAGAACACTGACCCCCGCCCACTCAGCCCCGGAGCGGTAAACCAGGTCCCCAATCTGACCGACGCGCAGGTAGCCTCGGTCCAGTCGATCGCAAAAAGTGTTTATAACTACGACGCCGGCGGGGTTCTTGCGATTACGAACAACCTCGACGAGAAAATCGTCGGTAAAATTGACTGGAACGTCACTGAAGGCCAGCGCCTATCGCTTACTTACATCAACGCATACGATGCGCAGGACAACCTTCAAAACAGCAGCGGATCGACGACGTCGCCTGCTCTTGGTCTCGCCTCGAACGGTTACAAGCTGACCGAACTGCTGCGTACCGGTATTGCCCAGTTGAACTCGGATTGGAGTGACCGGGTCTCGACCGAAACGCGTTTCGTTTACAAGGCCTATACGCGTGGCCAGAATCCTGAATTGGGCCGCGGCTTTGCGCAGTTCCGCGTCTGCACCGCCCCGACCAGCGTCCTTACGCCGGTTGCTGGTAACGGCGACAATGCGACCTCCTGCGGCAGCGGCAACCCGGTTGTCGCGCTTGGCCCGGACATCAGCCGTCAGACCAACGCTCTGTTCACGGACACTTATGACGGCTCCTTCCTGCTGCGCTTCAAGGCTGGGCAGCACGATTTCAAGGGCCTGTTTGAATACGCCGAGAACCGCACGACCAACGCCTTCCTGCAATATAGCGCTGGCTCCTATTACTTTGACTCGATCGCCGATTTCCAGAATCGCAACGCGAGCTCTTTCGACTATCAGAACGCACTGACGCTGAACCCGAACGACACGACGTCCAATTTCAAATATGGCGTCTACACCTTCGGCCTTCAGGACGATTGGTCCGTCACACCCGAACTGCGGCTTACCTATGGCGTCCGGTACGATCTCTATGGATCGCGCAGCCAGGTTATTAACAATCCGAATTTCTACAATCGCTATGGCTTTTCGAACACCAACAATTTTGACGGTCTGGGCGCGTTCCAGCCGCGCGTAAGCTTTAGCTACAAGCCGCTTCCGTCGCTTAGCCTGCGTGGTGGCATCGGCATTTTTAGCGGCGGTACGCCCGACATCTATTTCTCGAACTCGTACGGCAACAGCGGTTTCATCCAGAACCGTATCTCGACTGTAAACCGTGCAACGGTTGCGGCGGGGAGCACGGCGACCGCAACGTGCGCGGCTCCCTATAATACCGGTGCGAATGCTGCACTCTGCGCGATTGCTCTCAACGGTGTTACGGGGTCGTCGATCCCGGGCGCAGTCAATACATTCCTCGCCTCCAATACGGCGTCGCTTCTGACGGCACCCACGGCATCGGTAGCACCGGACTTCCGCTTGCCTTCGCAGACCCGCGCAACGCTCTCGGCCGATTACCGCCTGTTCGGGGTTGATCTGGGCGCGGACTATGTATTCTCGAAGGTCAATCAGGCCGTTACCTTCACCGATCTGCGCTCGCAGATTGTCGGCACCCTGCCGGACGGCCGCCCACGCTACACTTTCCTGCCGACGCCGGGCGCTGGCATCCAAACCGCCGATACCAACACGGACATCCAGATCGGCAACACGTCGCGTGGTCGCAGCCACATTTTCACGCTGCGCGCTAACAAAGACTTTGCATGGGGCCTGTCGGTGGGTGGCAGCTACACCTGGCAGGACGTGAAGGACGTCAGCAACGCGACGTCTTCGGTGGCAAGCTCGCTTTATGCCGCCCAAGCCTCGATTGATCCGAACAACGCCAGCTACGGCATCAGCAGCAACGAAACAAAGTGGCAGTTCAAGTATAGCGTCGGCTTCGATCACGCCTTCTTCGGCGACTATCGCACCGTCGTGCAACTGTTCGGTGAAACGCGCGCCGGACAGCATTACAGCTTCTCGATGCAGGACACTTCGACGGGTCGCTCGTCGGTATTCGGCACCACCGGGAACAATGATCGTTACCTGCTCTACGTGCCGACCGGCCTCAACGATCCGTTGGTCACCTATGCCGCGAATGATACGACAACTGCGACCGCGCTCGACAACCTCATCAACAATACGCAGTTGAAGAATTTCCGCGGAAAGATTGCTCCTAAGAACATCGCCCGGGCACGCGCTAATACCCGTATCGACCTCCATCTTGAGCAGGAACTTCCGGCCTACGTCTTCCATTCGCGGATTTCGTTGTTTGCCGACATTGAGAATCTGCCCAACCTGTTGAACAAGAACTGGGGCGGTCAATATTATACCGGCTTCCCGTACACTTCGGCGGTGGTGCAGGTAACCTGCCTCAACGCGGCGGGAGCTGCACTCACGGGTGTGGTCGGGTCGGCGACCAATCCAGCCGGGGCTTGCGCCAAGTATCAATACAGCAGCTTCAAGTCGCCGAACGAAACGGTGAACACTGCTCAGTCGCTGTACCTCATCCGCGTCGGCGCACGCTTTAAGTTCTAACGCGCTCTTACCCTAAGAAAGTTGGCCGCCGTCCCCTGGGACGGCGGCCTTTTTTTTTAACTCTGCGGCCCGCCCGGCGTGAACGTCAGCTCGCCCCTGCTTCCGCCACCTTCGCATAGATGGAGGTGATCGGCCGCGCGAACACCCGGCCCACCATCGGCTCGAAAAAGGATAGCGGCGCGCTGTCGTAATTCGGGTCGAAGGCAGCCTGATCGTATTTCTCGCAAAACTCTGCGCACGCCTCGAAATGCGGATGGCTGCGGTACGATTCGCGCATGTCGCGGTCGCCGCCGATGTAATGGAAGAAATAATAGCCCTGGAACACGCCGTGCGTGTTGGCGATCCAGTGCAGTTGGTCCGACACGAACGGACGCAACATCGCCGCGCCGATCTCGGGATGATTGAAGGTCCCCAGCGTGTCGCCAATGTCGTGCAACAGCGCCATCACCACATAGGCTTCATCGCGGCCATCGCGGTACGCGCGCGTCGCGGTTTGCAGTGAATGTTCGAGCCGATCGACCGGGAAGCCGCCATAATCGCCGTCCAGCAACTGCAAATGCGTCAGCACCCGCGCAGGCAAGCCCTTGGCGAAATCGGCGAAATGGCCGGAGATGATCTTCCAGTCGGCCTGGGTGCCATGCTCCATCGCGCTGAAGCGCGCGCGGTCGGGCTGATGGTTCATGCGGCTCTCTCTCCTCTCGTCTTCCTCCGCTTGTTATGCAGCGCGAGGGCCCGCCTTATCGCGGTGGCGCGGACGATAGCGTACTTTGCGCATCGCTCCCAGCCGGGCTAAGACTGCCCCATGTCGCTTCCCCCCCAACCCGCGATCCTTTCGCGGCCCTTCTTCGAGGACAAGAACCGCGCCTTCTGGACGCTGCAGGCGGCGGGGTGGACTGGCTATCTGATCCTGCGCAGCGTTTCGAGCATTTCGAACGCCAGCGACATGACCAGCATGGTGCCGGTCGTGATCGAATCGATCGTGGGATACAGCATCACCTTGCTGCTCTCGACGCTGTATCATTATTACCGTCGCCAGCCGCGCTTTGCGATGGCAATCCTGACGGTGCTGACACTCGCCGCTGCGACTCTGGTCTATGCGGTGCTCGACGCCTTTTCGTTTTCCTTCATCAACGCGCGCAACCCCGGGCTTAACCTCGGGCTGGTATTGGGCACGATCTTCCTCAACTTCACCGTGCTCGCCGGGTGGACCGCGTTGTATTTCGGGATCAATTTCTATCTGATCGTCGAGGATCAGATCGACCAGCTCGCCGCGCTCGAGAACACCGCTTCCTCGGCGCAGCTGGCGATGCTGCGCTATCAGCTCAACCCGCATTTCCTGTTCAACACGCTCAACTCCATTTCCACGCTGGTGCTGCTGAAAGAGACCGAGCGCGCCAACGCCATGCTCGGGCGACTATCCTCGTTCCTGCGCTATACGTTGGCCAACGAACCGACCGCCAATGTGACGGTGGTGCAAGAGTTCGAAACGCTGAAGCTCTATCTCGAAATCGAGAAGATGCGCTTCGAGGATCGGTTGCGGCCGACCTTCGAGCTCGATCCGCGGGTCGCCAAGGCGCGGCTACCGTCGTTGCTGCTGCAGCCACTGGTCGAGAATGCGATCAAATATGCGGTGACGCCGCAGGAAGACGGTGCCGAAATCGCGGTAACGGCGCGGCTCGCCGGGGATAGGGTGCAGATCGTCGTATCCGACACCGGCCCCGGCTTGAACGAAAGCAGGGGACGGCCGAGCGTTTCTGCGAGCCAGACCCTTTCAACCGGGGTCGGGCTTGCCAATATCAGGGAAAGACTGGCCCAGGCTTATGGGCCGGACCATAGATTCGAGACGCGATCGATCCCGGGGGGCGGTTTCGGGGTCGAGATCGAAATCCCGTTCCAGCTCGAGGAACCGAAGAAAGAGGCCGCATGACGATCCGCACCATCCTCGTCGACGACGAAAAACTGGCAACCCAGGGCCTCGCCCTGCGGCTGGCCGCCCATGAAGATGTGGAGATCATCGATACCTGCCAGAATGGCCGCGAGGCCATCCGCTCGATCAAGACCAACAAACCCGACCTCGTTTTTCTCGACATTCAAATGCCCGGCTTTGACGGCTTTTCGGTCGTCCAGGGGCTGATGGAGGTAGAACCACCGTTATTCGTGTTCGTGACCGCTTATTCCGACCATGCGCTAAAGGCGTTCGAGACCGACGCGGTCGATTATCTGATGAAACCGGTCGAAGAGAGTCGCCTCGCCGACACGCTCGACCGTGTGCGCCAGCGCCTGACCGAAAAGCGCGGAATCGAGGAGGTCGACCGGCTGAAGGAAGTGATCGCCGAGATCGCGCCGGACTCGGTCGAGACGCTCACCGATGGCGGGGAACAGGTTTCATCCAACCGCTTCGAAAAGCTCATCAACATCAAGGATCGCGGGCAGATCTTCCGCGTCGACGTCGACACGATCGAACTGATCGAGGCCGCCGGTGACTATATGGTCATCAAGACCGGCGACAATTCGCTGGTGCTGCGCGAGACGATGAAGGATCTCGAACGCCGCCTCGACCCGCGCCGCTTCCAGCGCGTCCACCGCTCGACCATCGTCAACCTCGATTTGGTCAAAGAGGTAAAGCCGCACACCAATGGCGAATGCTTCCTGGTGCTGCAGTCGAACGCGCAGGTGAAGGTGTCGCGCAGCTATCGCGACGTGGTGGCGCGCTTCGTCCACTGAACCCAATCTCCGTCACCCCGGGCTTGTCCCGGGGTCCACCCCTGCCAATGACACGCGCGCGCAGGACACGCGGCACGGTGGATGCCGGGACAAGCCCGGCATGACGGTTATTTTGCGTTAAGCGTCGGTCTCGGCACCCTCGGCCGGCCGCTCGAACCAGGCCTCGACCTCACCCGACAGCTTCAGCGTCAGCGGCTGTCCATGGCGATCGACCTTCTTGCCCAGGGCAACGCGAATCCAGCCTTCGGAGCGGCTATATTCCTCCACGTCATGGCGCTGTGCGCCTTTGAAGCGAATGCCGATGCCGCGCGACAGCGCCGCTTCGTCATAATGCGGGCTGCGCGGGTTGGAAGACAGGCGGTCGGGGGGGAGATCGGTCTCGGTCATGATTGCGGCTCATGGCGCAAAATGGGCGCGTACGCCAGATACGAAAACGGCGCGGAGCCGAAGCCCCGCGCCGTGTTGCCGATCGCTCCGCGATCAATCGCAGACGCGGACGCGGACCCAATCGTCATAATAGCGATCGTAGCGCCGCTCGATCCAGCAGCGGTCATAGCCCGCACGCGCGCGATAGGCGTAATAGCCGTCATTGGGGTAGTAACCGTGGCTGCGGTAATACCGGTCGTCATAATAACGATCGTAGCCGCGCTCGCGGTAATAGTCGTCGCGGTAGCGATCATTGCGGTTCGACGCGAGCGCGGCACCCACTGCAAGCCCAGCGATACCCGCGACGATGGCGGTGCCGGTGCCGTCATTATGGCCATAATAGCGATGGCCCCATCCGCCACCCCAGCGCTGCGCCTCCGCCGGAGCCGCCGCCGTCAGAGCCGTCGCGCCGAGCGCCGCTGCCAGACCGATCTTCTTCAACAGGCTGTTCATCTCGAATCTCCTCACTCCAGCAGCCCTGCATGCATCTCCCTATAACGCATTGGCGGACTAGCTTGTTGCAACCAATATGCGAGTCGCCCTGAATGCGGGCGGAATGGTGTGTTTAACCGGTGTTCAGCGAAGGAAAGTCGCGATGGCCTATTGGCTGCTCAAATCCGAACCCGACAGCTACAGTTGGGATGATCTGCTGGCCGAGGGCAGCACCGAATGGACCGGCGTGCGCAACGCCGCCGCCGCCTTGCATCTGAAGGCGATGCAGGTCGGCGACCGGGCCTTTTTCTACCATAGCGGCGGTCCCAAGGAGATTGTCGGAACGGTCGAGATCGCGCGCACCGCCCGGCCCGATGGCGACGATCCGCGCTGGGTGTCCGTCGCGGTCAAACCGCTCGCCGCTTTGCCACGGCCCGTCCCGCTGGCGACGATCAAGGCAACGCCGGGGCTTGCCGATCTGGCGATGCTGCGCCAGTCGCGGCTTTCGGTATCGCCCGTGCGCGACGCCGAATGGACGACATTGCTGGCGCTGGGTGAAGGGTAAGGGTTTGATGCGGGTTCGCGCGTTGCTGTTGATCGGGGCGCTCGCGCTCGTCACCGCTGCCAAGGCACCCCCTGCCCCGCCCCCTTCCCGCGAACCCGCAATCGTGCGCGTGCGGCTGGTGACAGGCGCGGGGCCGATCGTGATCGCGCTCGATGCGCGCCATGCCCCGGCGACGGTCGCCAATTTCCTCGCCTATGTCGACGATGGCCGGTTCGAAGGCACCAGCTTCTACCGCGCGACACGCCGCAAGACCGCGCCCAAAACGGGTTTCGTGCAAGGCGGCATCGGCACCGATGCGCACCGCATGCTCGGTCTGGTGCCGCTCGAGCCGACCAGCCAGACCGGGATCAAGCATCTCGACGGCGTGCTGTCGATGGCGCGCTATGACCGCACCGATTCGGCGACGGGGAACTTCTCGATCATGGTCGGCCCCAACCCCTCGCTCGACGCGCGACCGGGCTTTGTCGGCTATGCCGCCTTCGGGCGCGTGGTTGCAGGCATGGACGTGGTCAAGCGGATGCTCGCCGAGCCGACCTCTCCGGGCGGCGAGGGAGCGTTCAAGGGCCAGTTGATGGTCAAGCCGATCCCGATCCTGCGCGCCGAACGGCTCGACGGCGTGGCGAAACCGACCGGTGCGCCCAAGGTGTGGCAAATGCTCAAAGGCGTGAAGCGCTAGAGTCTAATTTTGAGGGAGAATCCACCTCCGTTCGCCTTGAGCCTGTCGAAGGGCCCTCTCCGCAAGAGAAGGGCTCGCATAGGGCCGGGGGCGGGGCTTCGACAGGCTCAGCCCGAACGGAATTGGGATGGTCCTCTTTAAGAGGAAGCGCCCCTAGCGCCCCCGCACGCAAAAAGGGCGGGGAATGTCGCCATCCCCCGCCCCTTCCGACACGCTAAGCCGTAAGGCTTAGAAGTGCGTGATCAGGCCCATCATCGGGCGGAAGCTGTGGAAATCACCATAAGTGTTCACTTCGGCACGGATGCGGACGCCGGCATTGCCGGTGATGCCCTTCAGGCCGATGTCCTTCGGGCCGAACTCGGTGCCGATCCCGTAGGTGATGTCGCCATACTGCTTCTTGCTGGTATTGCCGGTCGAGTAGGTCGAATAATGATCGAACTCGACCCACTGATAGCCGACCTTGCCGTAGAACATGCCGCTGTCACCGGCGCGCACGCCGAAACGACCGGCTGCGCCATATTCCCAGTTGATGTTGCCAGAGACGCCTTTGGCAAGATTGCCTTCCGCACCGACGAACACCGGCCCCAGCGGCACGTTGATGCCGGCCACGCCCTGTACCAACGCGCCTGCGAGACGGTAGTTGTTGCGCAGCGAGCCATCGGCGTTCAGCGCCTGCGGGATACCGTGGTTGCGCTCGTTATCGAACTGTTCCCAGCCGCCCATCACGCCGATGTAAGGCTCGATGCCAAACGCGCGCGAGCCGTCGGGTGCGGTCGGCGTGGTGTCTGCCGGTGCGGCCGGTGCGGCGTCCTGCGCGAAAGCCGGGACGCTGGCGAAAGCCGCCAAGGCGACGGCGGCGAGTTTGAAAGTACGCATAATAATGACCTTTGTTCGACTGTTAGGGGTGCCGACGATCGCGTCGGTGTCCCGCAGCCGACCCAACAAGGGTCATCACGCTAAGTTGCACTGCAGCAAGGATAAAGTCCTGACGGCCCGTTTCGTCACATATCTGCAACAGTTTCTTGCTGCAGGATGAACGAAACGGGGGGTCTGGCAGCCGTGCCGCACTCGCTGCGTTCAGGCCTTGTGCGCGTAAAGCGAGCACCAGCCCGATGGCGCGATATCGCCCGCAACCAGCTTGCACGCCTTGGGGGCTTGCCACTGGAGGCAGGTGTCGCACCGCGCCTTCCCCTTGGGTTGGGGCTGATAATGGACAGCCGTTTGCGGCAGCTTGGTCGCGGCGGCAGCAGGTGCGGCGGCGACAGCGCCCACCAGCAACGCACCGCCCCCGGCCGCCGCAAGCGACAAGAGCCGACGACGCGACAAATCGGTGGATTTCGGATCGGTGGACATAGGTGCTCCTGTGGTGTTCGTGCGCTGGCAACGGGAACCGTCGCCATCGCGAGTGCAGCGCGACGGCGACGCGCCCCCGCGCG
Source organism: Sphingomonas sp. PSPC2-2 (assembly GCF_049897725.1). Taxonomy (NCBI): domain Bacteria; kingdom Pseudomonadati; phylum Pseudomonadota; class Alphaproteobacteria; order Sphingomonadales; family Sphingomonadaceae; genus Sphingomonas; species Sphingomonas sp. PSPC2-2. Next base: position 853,458 of record NZ_JAFCWU010000001.1, read on the forward strand.
CGCTATGCGCCCTGCGGCGGAGCAAGCGAAAGCTGCGGAAGTTACTTATTGGGTGCCGCGTGGGCACCGATTAGGGCATCGCCCCATCGCCGCTCCGTCGCCGGCGATTTCTTCCACTGAGCGCCAAAAGCAGCGCAGCGCGTCAGCCCTGTCCCGCCATACCCCCAAACAAAAAGGCCGGACGCTGTCGCGCCCGGCCCCGGTGTTACCACGCTCTCGCGTCGCTTACGACTGCTTCGCCCGCGCCGCGCGCTTGCGCTCGTTCGGGTCGAGGTAGCGCTTGCGCAGGCGGATCGACTTGGGCGTCACTTCAACCATTTCGTCATCGTCGATGTACGCAATCGCCTGTTCCAGCGTCATCTTCTTCGGCGGAGTGAGGCGGATCGCATCGTCCTTGCCGCCCGAAGCGCGGAAGTTGGTCAGCGCCTTGGTCTTCATCGGGTTGACTTCGAGATCGTCCGGCTTGGCGTTCTCGCCGACGATCATGCCCTCGTACAGCGCCTCGCCGTGCCCGACGAACAGGATGCCGCGCTCTTCGAGCGGCCCTAGCGCATAGCTATTCGCTTCGCCCGCCCCGTTCGAGATCAGCACGCCGTTCTTGCGGCCTTCGATATTGCCCTTGTGCGGGCCGTAACGCTCGAACAGGCGGTTCATGATGCCGGTGCCGCGCGTGTCCGACAGGAACTCGCCGTGATAGCCGATCATCCCGCGCGACGGCGCGGAGAAGGTGATGCGCGTCTTGCCGCCGGTTGACGGACGCATGTCGGTCAGCTCGGCTTTGCGCAGGTTCATCTTCTCGACGACGGTGCCCGAATATTCCTCGTCCACATCGATGATGACCGTTTCATATGGCTCGGTCTTCTTGCCGTCCTCATCTTCCTGGAACAGCACGCGCGGACGCGAAATGCCCAGTTCGAAACCCTCGCGGCGCATCGTCTCGATCAGCACGCCAAGCTGAAGCTCGCCGCGACCGGCGACTTCGAAGCTGTCCTTGTCGGCGGCTTCCACCACCTTCACGGCAACGTTCGATTCGGCTTCGCGGAACAAACGGTCGCGGATCATGCGGCTGGTCACCTTGGTGCCCTCACGCCCCGCCATCGGCGAATCGTTGACGGCAAAGCGCATCGACAGCGTGGGCGGATCGATCGGCTGTGCGTGCAGCGGCTCGGTCACGGTGATGTCGGCGATGGTGTTGGCGACGGTCGCGACGGTCAGACCGGCGAGGCTGATGATGTCGCCTGCCTTGGCTTCGTCGACCGGCACGCGGTCGAGCCCGCGGAACGACATGATCTTGGAGGCGCGACCGGTCTCGATGATCTTGCCATCATTGTCGAGCGCGTGGATCGGCTGGTTGACCTTGACCGTGCCCGAATTGACGCGGCCGGTCAGGATACGGCCGAGGAATGGATCGCGGTCGAGCAGCGTGACGAGGAAGGTGAACGGCACGCCTGCCACTTCCACGGCGGGTGGCGGAACGTGGCTGATGATCGTCTCGAACATCGGGATCAGCGTGCCTTCGCGCGCGTCCATGTCGGTCGAGGCATAGCCGTTGCGGCCCGAGGCGTAGAGCACGGGGAAATCGAGCTGCTCGTCATTCGCGTCCAACGACACGAACAGGTCGAACACTTCGTCCAGCACTTCCTGGATGCGCGCGTCGTTGCGATCGACCTTGTTGACCACGACGATCGGCTTCAGGCCCAGCGCCAGCGCCTTGCCGGTGACGAACTTGGTCTGCGGCATCGCGCCTTCCGACGAATCGACCAGCAGGACGACACCGTCGACCATCGACAGGATGCGCTCCACTTCGCCGCCGAAATCGGCGTGGCCGGGGGTATCGACGATGTTGATGCGCACGCTCTCGGTTTCGCCCGGCGGAGTCCAGTCGACCGAAGTCGGCTTGGCGAGAATGGTGATGCCGCGCTCTTTTTCGAGGTCGTTCGAATCCATCGCGCGCTCTTCGATGCGCTGGTTGTCGCGGAAGGTGCCGGACTGGCGGAAGAGCTGATCGACCAGAGTTGTCTTACCATGATCGACGTGTGCGATGATGGCCACGTTGCGGAGGCTCATGTCTGTCTCGTTACAAAATCGGGAAAAGGATCGCGTGCCCCTAGCCGAAACGGTGCGGTGCAACAAGGCCGGGCAACACACTGTGCTGCCCGGCCCGTTTCGATCAAGGCTGAACGAAGTGCGGCGATCAGAACTTGCCGCTGACTTCGACGCCGTAAACGCGCGGTTCGCCACGGATATAGGTCGGAATACCGAAACCGCCACCGGTGTTGCCCGCGTCGATCAGATATTTACGGTCGAGCGCATTGCGGGCGAAACCGCCGATTTGATAACGCCCGCCCGCCAGCTCGACGCCCGCCCGGACGTTGACCAGTGCATAGCCGCCCTGGCTGATCGCCTCAGAATTGGGCAGCTCGAAATATTCCTTGCTCTGATAGGTGGCCGAGGGCGTGGCGTAGAAGGTCATGCTTCCGGCCGGAACGCGCAAGGTCGCGCCGCCCGAAGCGCTATATTTCGGCTGCAGGCGGAACTGCGCACCCGAATAGACGCCATAGGCCGGGTTATTGGCGATCTTGCCATCGACATAGGCAAAGTTGCCGAACAGCTGCAGCAGCGAATTGACCCGCCAATTGCCCTCCAGCTCGACGCCGGGGTTGCGCGCCTTGCCCGCGCTTTGCGTGGTGGTCTTGCCCGCGCCGTCGGTAACGGTCACCTGGAAGCCGTTATAATCCTGGTAGAAGACGCCGAGCGATCCGCTGAACGCGCCGATCTTGGCCTTGATACCGGCTTCGTAATTCCACACGACTTCGTCGGGCACCACTTGCAGGCTCGGCACCGCCACGCCACCCGAAGTCGCCGCGGACAATTGCACCACCGGCGAGCGGCGGCCTTTGCTGATCGTGGCATAAAGGTTGATGCCATCGGTCAAACGATACAGCGCGTTGAAGCGCGGCAGGATCGCCGAGAAACTGCGCTGCGCAGTGAACTTGACGCCGCCCGTGCTGACCGTGGGCAACAACGGCACGCCGGCAAGCACCGAATTGGGCTGCACCGAGCTGTAGCCCGACTTGCGCTTCTCGATCAGGATGCGCGCACCGGCGGTGAGTTCGAGCCGCGGGGTCGGCAGCCAGGTGCCGTCGGCGAAGACCGAATAGGTGTCGTTGGTGCCGTAGTTGGTGAAGACCGAGGAATACGGAATTGCGGTCGCCGAGCCGCGCGTCAACAGCGCGGTCGCCCCCGCCGCGGCAACGGTGCCATTCGGCAGGACGCAACCCGGGCCGCTCGGGATGCCAGCCGCGAGCAAGGCGGCGCGCGTCCCGGCGGGCAAGGCACCGGCGCAGGTCAGATAGGTGCCCTCTTCGGTCGAGAAGGGCACGCGCTGCAGATTGTTTTCGAAGAACGCGTTCCAGCCGAACGACGCGCGGTAGGTGTCGCCGGTGAAGTTGAAGCGGCCTTCATGGCTATATTGGTCGCCGCGCGCATCCTCGGCAAACTCCAGATACCAGGCCGGGCCGCCATCGGCGTCGAACACTTCGTTGCTGTTGAACTTGCGATAGCCGTTGACGGTGGTGAAGCTGACACCTGGGGCCAGTTCCGCCGTCAGCGTGAAGTTGGCGTCATAGACGTCACGCTTCAGGCCGAGCTTGGCGCCCCCCAGCACTTGCGCACTATAAGGCGAACCCGACAGTTCGGCGTAGCTATAGTCGCCGCCATTGCCGCCGGTCGGCGCTTGCGCGCGCGAACGGAACGCCGTGCCGGGGTTGCGCTGGCCGTCATAGGTCAGCACCAAAGTGGCGGTAAGCGCATCGGTCGGTGCCCAGCGCACCGAACCGCGAATGCCGCGCTGATCCTGACCATTGAGATCGTCTTGCTTGGTCTTGCCCTGATTCTGGTTGGGCACATTGGGGTCACCGGCGATGTTGCGGACAAAGCCGTCATGATATTTGTAGGCGAAGGCGAGACGCGCCGCGAGCGTGTCATTGCCGACATTGACGAAGCCCGAGACCTGGCCGCGATTGTAATTGCCGTAGGACGCAATGATCCCGGCCGAGGTTCCAGCCCTTGGCCGGGCCGAGATGATGTTCACCGCGCCAACTGCCGAGGCGGTGCCGAACAGCGTTGCCTGCGGCCCCTTCACGACTTCGATCCGCTCCAGATCGAACAGATCCTGATACGCGCCACGCGTGCGCGAAATATCGACGCCATTGTAATAAAGCGAAACGCGCGCGCCCTGCTGCGCCGAGCCGCTGTCCGAGGTGATGCCGCGGATCACGAAGCCGGGGTTATTGTCGCTCTGCTCCTGGATACGCAGGCCCGGGATATACATCGCGACTTCGGCGAGCGAATTGACACCAAGCTCCTGCATCTTGGCACCGGTCACTGCCGTCACCGTAATCGGCACGTCCTGGAGCTTCTGCTCGCGCTTCTGCGCGGTGACGATGATGTCACCGCCTTGCGCATCGGGCGTCTCCGCAGCGGTAGCCGACTGGGCGAGCGCCGCCGTTGACGAACAACCGAGGAGAACGCCCGCAAACGCGAGCGAGAAGGAACGACGCATCGATAACCCCTTTTGTTTTACACACTTTGTTGCGGTGCGGTATCGGCACCTCGCGTCGGATTCGGGTCTTTATCGTGACGATTGCGTGACAATTGGTGTATTATAAAAACGATACACTTGAACCCCGCAGCATTCCGCTTCATTTAGGGGCATCCCCGGCTGGAGTGACGACATGGCGACCGCTGCCGATAGCGAAACGACCCCCCTGGTGCTGACCCCACCTGACCCGGTGCCCGCGCTCGCGCCCGAAAAGGCGGTGGGTCTCGTCCCGGTCGAAGACGGCGTGCGCACCAAGCTGCAAGCCAAGGTCGCCGATTTCGTCGACGATCTCGTCGCGCAGGATGTGAACTCTCCCGAATTCGGCAAGCGCGTCGATGCCATCTCGGCGATGGGCCAGAAGGAAATCCGCGCCGCCGCCGATCAGTCGAACCGCTTTCTTGATCGCCCGGTCAAGGCGATGGACGGCGAGACCGGGATCGGTGCCGACCTTACCGAACTGCGCCGTACGATCGAAAAGCTCGATCCGTCGGTCAACGGCAAGCTCATTTCGGGCCGCGGCCTGCTGAGCAAGGTCTTTGGCGGCGGTATCAACACCTATTTCGACAAATATCGTTCCTCGCAATCGCACATTTCGGCGATCCTCAAGACGCTCGCGCGCGGCAAGGACGAGCTGTTGATGGACAATGCCGCGATCGACACCGAGCGCGCCAATCTGTGGACTGCAATGGGGCGGCTCGAACAGATGATCGTGCTGTCCAAGGAAATGGATGCGCGGCTGGAAGAGAAAGCCAACGATCTCGACCATAGCGACCCGGCCAAGGCCAAGGCGATCCGCGAAAGCGCGCTCTTCTATGTCCGCCAGCGCACGCAGGACCTGCTGACGCAAATGGCGGTGACGGTGCAGGGCTATCTTGCGCTCGATCTGGTCAAGAAGAACAATGTCGAGCTGGTGAAGGGGGTCGATCGCGCCTCCACCACCACCGTTTCCGCCTTGCGCACCGCGGTTACGGTGGCGCAGGCGCTGGCCAACCAGAAACTGGTGCTCGATCAGATCACCGCGCTCAACACGACCACCGCGAACATCATTGATGCGACGGGCAAGCTGCTGAAGTCGCAGACCGCGACCATCCACGAACAGGCCGCCGCCTCGACCATCCCGGTCGAAACGCTGCAGCGCGCCTTCCAGAACATCTATGACACGATGGACGCGATCGACAGCTTCAAGCTGAAAGCGCTCGATTCGATGAAGGCGACGGTCGGCACGCTGTCCAACGAAGTCGAAAAGTCGAAGGGCTATATCGCCCGCGCCGAGGGTGCCGCGCAGAACCGCCTGTCCGGCCCCGACGCCAGCTTCAAGCTGGAAGCGGAGTAGCGCGCGGTGACCGATGTCGATCGCCAGATCGCACGCGCCGGCGAATTGCTCGAGCGCACCCGCGCCGGTCGCGAGGCGCTGGTCAAGCGGCGGCGGCAAGGCACCGCCATCGCCCGACGCCTCACGCTGGCGGCAAGCGCCGACCTCGCGATCGTCGTCGCGGCGATCGCGATCGGCTGGTTCGTGCCGCTCGGCATGGGTGGCGCGCTGCTGGTCGGCGCGTTGCTGGTGGCGGTGACGCTGTTCCTGTTGTTCGCAACGCTGACCCCTGCGGTGCGCGCCGAGCAACTGACGCAAGTCCCGCTGAAAGCGCTGCCGCTGATGACCGAGCAATGGCTCGATACCCAGCGCAAGCTGCTGCCCGCGCCGGCGCAGACATTGGTCGACGGCATCGGCGTGAAGCTGGAAACGCTGTCGCCGCAACTCGCCACGCTCGACGAACGCGAACCCGTCGCCGCCGAAGTGCGCAAGCTGATCGGCGAGCAATTGCCCGAACTGCTCAAAGGCTATGCCAAGGTCCCCCCGCCCCTGCGCGGCGTCGCGCGGAACGGCAAGAGCCCCGATGCGCAACTGGCGGACGCGCTGAAGCTCATCGACGACGAGATCGGCGATATGTCGGCCCAGATCGCGCAGGGGGACCTCGACTCGCTCGAAACGCGTGGCCGGTTTCTGGAGATCAAGTATCGGGATGAGGTTTAGCGCACAACGGCCCTTGGTCGGATCGTCTCCCCATCCGTTCGTTTCGAGCGGGTTAAGACAAGGTCATCCTGCTTTAGCCCGGGAAGGCGTGGATTGCTGAAGGACGACCCCGCGCGGTCGGACAAACGCCGTCTTTGCTATGGTTGCCCCTTCTTGCCTGCTCAGACCGATAGCGTCCGCGCGCGTTCGCTCAGGCGTTCGACCGCCGCCGCATGGATGCCGGGCGCGGTCGCCAGCACGCCGAACGCTTGCGCGCGCGGCGTGTTGAAGGCAAGCGGCGCGCCAAAGGCATCGGTAACCGTTGCCCCCGCTTCCGCCGCGATCAGCGCGGCGGCGGCGACGTCCCATTCATAGCCCCAGCGCAGTGTCGCCACGAGATCGGCCTCATCCGCTGCCACCATCGCGATGCGCAACGCGATCGAATTGGGCTTCGCCACCGCGACCAGATCGCGGTCGGCCTTGGGCAGGCCATCGCTTGGCACGCGCGATCCGCTGAACACGCGCCGGTCGCCGACATGGATCGCAGCGCCATTGCGCGTCGCCCCGTGCCCCAAGACCGCCTGCCACACGTCATTGCGGGCAGGCGCATCCAAAATGCCGATCGTCACCCGGCCGTGCTCGACCAGCGCCACCGACACCGCCCAGCCGTCCCGCCCACGAATAAAGTCCCGAGTGCCATCGATCGGATCGACCACCCACACCCGCCCGCAGGCGAGACGGTCGGCATTGTCGGCGGTTTCCTCGGACAGCCATCCGGCGTCGGGCAACAACGCGGACAACCGCGCGTGGAGCAATGCGTTGACGTCGAGATCGACCTGGCTGACCGGGTCGTTCGGCCCCTTCTCCCAGCGGTGAAAATCGGTGCGCCAATGCCGCAGCGCCAGCGCCCCCGCCTCCTCGGCGATCGCTGCCACTGCGTCGGCCAGGCCCGCATCAGCCACTCGCCACCGTCATCCCCTCGATCCTGAGCGTCGGCACATTGGTACCATAGCGGAATTCCAGGTCGTTCGCGGGCGTCAGGTTAAGGAACATATCCTTCAAATTGCCGGCAATGGTGAACTCGGCAACCGGCCCGGTAATCTCCCCCCGCTCGATCCGGAATCCCGCTGCCCCTCGGCTGTAATCACCGGTAACGCCGTTAACGCCCATGCCGATCAGCTCGGTGACGAACACGCCGTCGGTGATGTCGGCGATCAAGGTTTCCGGCGGGACATGTCCCGCCGCCATATGCAAATTGCTGGTCGAAACCCCGGGCGCGCCGCTCACGCCGCGCGCGGCATGGCCGGTCGGCTCGAGCCCCAATTGCCGCGCAGATGCGCTGTCGAGCAGCCAGCGTTCAAGCATCCCCGCCTCAATGATCGCGGTCGGCGACACCGGCAGCCCCTCGCCATCGAACGGGCGCGAGCGCAGGCCATGCGGGCGGTGCGGATCGTCGAGCACGGTCACGCCGCTCGCAAACACCTGCGTGCCGAGCGCCTCCAGCAGGAAGCTGGTCTTGCGCGTAATCGCCTGCCCCGAAATCGCCCCGGTCAGATGCCCGAGCAGGCTGGAGCCCACACGCGGATCGAACACCACCGTCATCGGCCCGCTGGCAAGCCGTCCGGGATTGACGCGGGCGACCGCGCGCTCGCCCGCGCGCGTGCCGATCACCTCGGGCGCTTCCAGCGCGCGCAAGTGGCGCGCCGAGCTATAGGCATAGTCGCGCACCATCGCCCCGCCCTCGCCCGCCAGTACGCTGGCCGACAGGCCATAACCGGTCGCGGCATAAGCGGCGGCAAAGCCGTGGCTGGTGGCGAGCGCCCAGATCGAGCGCGAGGCGCTGGCAGAGCCGCCCTCGCTATTGGTGACGCCCGCCACTGCCCGCGCGGCATCTTCTGCGGCCAGCGCCGCATCGCGCAGCCCCTCGGGGCTGGGCTCGCTGCCACCCTGCGCCAAATCGTCGATATCGAGCAACGGGGGGGTGCCGTGCATCAGCCGCTCGGCCGGGGCGAGACCGGCCCAGGCATCCTCGGGTGCCTCGCGCGCCATCGCGATCGCGCGGTCGACCAAAGCGGCAAGGGCACCGTCCGACAGATCGGAGGTGGACACGCTCGCCGAACGCTTGCCGACGAACACGCGCAGGCCAAGCTCGGCGCTTTCCGAACGGCCGACATCCTCCAGCGCGCCCAGCCGCACCGAAATGTCGAGCGCGGTGTCGGCGGCATACACCGCATCGGCGGCATCGGCCCCGGCAGCGCGCGCGCGGGAGACGATAGCGGCGGCGCGATCGCGCCCTTGGTCTGGTGTCAACATGCCTTTGGACTTAGGAGCGGCAACACGCCCGCGCAACCACGCGCGACCTCGATCAATAGGGCCAGGGCGTGCCCACCACCACACAGGCGAGAAACATCAGCAACCCGGCAAAGCGGTTGGAGCGGAAGCGGTGCAGCGCCCCCGCACCATCATCCGGCGACAGGGTCGCGACTTGCCAGGCGAAATGCCCCGCCACCGGCAGCAATGCGACCAGCGCCAGCCAATCGGGCCGCAACACCCAGATCGCCCCCGCCCACAGCACCAGCGCCGCCAGATAGAACAGGCCGACGCCCAACCGCACCCGCGCGCCCATCCGCAGCGCCGAGGAGCGCACCCCGATCAGCGCATCATCCTCACGGTCCTGCAGCGCGTAGATCGTGTCATAGCCGACCACCCAGCAAATCGACCCGGCATAGAGCAGCAGGCCGGGCGCGGTGAGCGCGCCCATGATGTCGCTCCACCCGACCAATGCCGCCCAGGAAAAGACGAGGCCCAACCACACTTGCGGCCACCAGGTAATGCGCTTCATGAAGGGATAGGCAGCGACCGGGGCAAGGCTCAGCAGCGCGACCACGCCCGCATACAGGGTGAGTTGCAGCAGCACGAGCAACCCGAGCAGGCACAGCACCGCCAGCCACACCCATGCCGCCTTCAACGAGACCGCCCCGCTCGCCAAAGGTCGTGCGGCAGTGCGCGCCACTTGCCGGTCGAGATCGCGGTCGACAATGTCGTTATACACGCAGCCCGCGCCGCGCATGGCGATGCTGCCGAGCAGCAGCCACAGGATCAAATCCCAGCGCGACACCGCCCCGCCTGCCAGCGCGACGCCCCACGCCCCCGGCCAGAACAATAGCCACCACCCGATCGGTCGATCGAATCGCGCCAGCAGCGCAAACGGGCGCACCGCAGCGGGCAACAGGCCGACAAGGCCGCGATGTTCGGTATCGGGGGTAAGATCGGCAGCAGTCATGCGCGCTCCATGCACCAGCCAGCGGCCGCGCAACAGCCCCGGCGCGCATAGCCTCGACTTCGCCACGCTCCGCGCCGATAGCGGTGCCAAGACCCGAATAAGGGCGCAGTTTTCCAAAGGCGGGCAGCGTGATCCATCTCTCCGTCGCGATCGGGCGGTTCTTCGAGGCGTTGCTGTGGGCGGTGGCGCGCGGCGTCGGCGTAATGGCGGGATGGGCGCTGCTGGGGGTGGTCGGACTTGCCCTGTTCGCCGTGGCGCTGCGGGCGCTGTGGCAGGGACGCAAGTGAACGCCGCCGATTTGCCAGGCCCCACGCCCCTGCTCTAAGGCGCAGCGATGCCCGCCACCCCCGCCTGGCCCCCGCAATCGACCCCGCGGCTGTTCGTCGAGACACCGCTCGGCCTCGGCCCGCTACGCGTCGATGGCCCGCAAGCACACTATCTGGTCAGCGTGATGCGGATGAAAGCGGGCGATCCGGTCAAGCTGTTCGACGGCACATCGGGCGAATGGCTGGGCGTCGCCGCCAGTGTCGGCAAGCGCGACCTCATGCTCGACGTCACCCAAAAGCTGCGCGAGGCCGAGACGGTGCCCGACCTGTGGCTGTGCGCCGCCCCGATCAAGAAAGGTCGGATCGACTGGGTCGCCGAGAAAGCGTGCGAGCTTGGCGTCGCGCGCCTCGTGCCGGTGCTGACCCGCCGCACGATCGTCGACCGATTGAATGGCGAGCGGCTGCGCGCGCATATGATCGAGGCGGCCGAACAATGCGGTCGCACGGCGGTGCCCGAACTGACCGAGCCAGTGAAGCTGTCCGCCCTGCTGCGCGACTGGCCCGCAGACCGCGCGCTGTTCTTCGCCGACGAAACTGGCGGTGCGCCCGCTTTGGCAGCAATGCGCGCGGCAAGTGGTGCGGCAGCGATCCTGATCGGTCCTGAAGGCGGCTTCGACGATGACGAACGCGCCGCGATCCGAGCCGTGCCAAGTGCTGTCGCCATCGGCCTGGGCCCGCGCATTCTGCGCGCGGACACGGCAGCGGCGGCGGCGGTCGCGCTGTGGATGGCCGCGCGCGGCGATTGGTGAGGCGCATCGGTAGCTAAACGAAACGCGCTGGCGGGCGGCCTCAGGCGGCGCTAAGGCGCGATCATGACCACGCGCCCCGAAACCAAAAAGAGCTCTCCCGTGATCGAATCGCGCGACCAGCTCGTCGCCAGCTTCGCGCGGGGCGAGAAGGCTCCCGATCGCTGGCGGATTGGCACCGAGCATGAGAAGTTCGTCTATGCCGATAGCGATCATCACGCGCCGAGCTACACCGAAAAGGGCGGCATTCGGGATTTGCTGGACGCGTTGACCGCATTCGGTTGGGAACCCGTGCTGGAAGGCGGCAACGTCATCGCGCTGAACGGCACCGACGGATCGATCAGCCTCGAACCGGCCGGCCAGTTCGAACTGTCGGGTGCCCCGCTCGAAAATCTGCACCAGACCTGCGCCGAGACCGGGCGGCATCTGCAGCAGATCAAGACGATCGGCGACAAATTCGGCATCGGTTTCCTCGGCCTCGGCATGTGGCCCGACAAGACCCGCGCCGAGCTGCCGATCATGCCCAAGGGCCGCTATGCGATCATGCTGCGCCACATGCCGCGCGTCGGCAGCATGGGCCTCGACATGATGCTGCGCACCTGCACGATCCAGGTGAACCTCGATTACAGTTCCGAAGCCGACATGGTGCAGAAGTTCCGCGTCGGGTTGGCGCTGCAACCGCTCGCCACCGCCTTGTTCGCCAATTCGCCCTTCACCGAGGGCAAACCCAACGGGATGCTGTCGTACCGCAGCCACATCTGGTCCGACACCGATCCCGCGCGCACCGGCATGTTGCCGTTCGTGTTCGAGGACGGTTTTGGATATGATCGCTACACCGAATACGCGCTCGATGTGCCGATGTACTTCGTCTATCGCGACGGTCGCTATCTCGATGCTGCGGGCCTGTCCTTCCGCGATTTCCTGAAGGGCGAATTGTCGGTCCTGCCCGGCGAGAAGCCGACGCTCGACGACTGGAATGACCACCTCTCCACCGCCTTCCCCGAAGTGCGGCTGAAGACCTTTCTCGAAATGCGCGGGGCCGATGGCGGCCCGTGGGGGCGGATTTGCGCACTGCCTGCTCTGTGGGTCGGCCTGCTCTACGATCAGGGTGCGCTCGATGCGGCGTGGGATGTGGTCAAGCACTGGACGATCGAGGAACGCCAGGCGCTGCGCGATGCAGTGCCCAAGCTCGGGCTCGACGCACCGATCGCAGGCGGGCGCACCTTGCGCGCGATCGCGGGTGAAGTGATCGACATCGCCAGCGCCGGCCTCACCGCGCGGGGCCGCATCGATTCGAGCGGCAGCAACGAAACCGGGTTCCTCGATCCGCTGCGCGAGATCGTGCGCAGCGGCAAGGTGCCCGCCGAATTGCTGCTGGAGAAATATCACGGCGTGTGGAACGGCGACGTGTCGAAAGTGTATGACGAGCTGCGGTTCTAGCCGCGCTCTGCTTCGCTTCCTGCCTGCGCGGCGTGGGCAAGCGACTCCACGAACTTCGCATTCAAGCGGCCAAGGTCGGCCAAATCATCCTCACTCCAGGCGGCGAGCGCGCGCGCCAGCAAGCGCTGCCGCGCCGCCGCAACCGAGCGCGCCAGCGCCTCGCCCGCGGGAGCGAGCGTGACCATCCGGATTCGCCGGTCCGTTTCGCCGGGAATCTTGGCGATAAGGCCCAATTGTTCGAGCTTCGCAATCTGGCGGCTAACCGTCGTCGAGTCCCGCCCCACCTGATCGGCCAGCGCCGCCACGCTCAGCGTGCCCCGCGTGGCGATCCCCACCAACAGCGGCACCAGCGCGCGGTCGAGCACCACACCCGCCTCTTTCAGCAACAGGTCCACGCGCTGCGGGCTGCTGAAAAACCCCAGCAGATCAACGAGCGCGCGAGCGACGGTATCGATACTAGCTGTATTATACACTCTTTACCTCAAGCCTCCAAAGTGGCATAAAGGCTGCATGATACACGCATCCCCCACGCTCGTCATCGCCGGCAGTGTAAGACCCCGCCGGATCTCCCCGCAGATTGCGCAATGGATCGCCACGCTGGGCCGGTCGCAAAACGACGACACCTTCGAAGTCGTCGATTTGCGCGATTGGCCGTTGCCGATGGATGATGAGGCGGAAATGCCGCAGCGCGCCAGCTACGCCTCGGCATTGACCCTCGAATGGAGCCGGAAGATCGCCAGCGCGGCTGCGTTTATCTTCGTCACACCGCAATATAATTGGGGTTATCCGGCAGCTCTAAAAAACGCGATCGACCACCTCTACCGCGAATGGGCCGACAAGCCGGTCATGATCGTATCTTATGGCGGGCATGGCGGGGGCAAGGCTGCGGCGCAGTTGCAGGAGGTGTGCGAAGGGATCGGGATGCGGCCGATCGCTGCGCGGCCCGCGCTGCGCCTGTCACGGACGCAGATCGAGGCCAATTCGGGCGAGATCGACCCTGCGGAGGCGTTCGCCGGACATATTGAGGACGTGCGCGCGGCACTGGCCGAACTGTCCCGCGCGCGCACTGCGAACACCCAGTAGACGACCGCATAAAGAGGAACGACCGGCGTTAGTCACCGTGATGGAATAGCCTCACGCAACGATGATTATTTCTGTCAAAATGTCACATCAACGCGGTATGATCGTCCTTGGTGTTACACCTTGGGGGAACGAACATGGTCGATCATCCGGAACGGATTACCGAGCACTTTGAAGCGGCCTGGAACGCGCATGACATGGTCGCGTTTGGCGCGCTCTTCCATGCGGATGCCACCTTCGTGAACCGCTATGCGATGTATTGGCGCGGGATCGACCAAATCGTCGCCGGACACCGCTTCATCCATGAGACGATTTACAGCGACTCGGTATTACGGGTTGATCCGGCGGATGTGGATTGGGTCGGGGAGGACGCGGCCATCCTGCATTTCTGGACTCGGCTCACCGCTGGGGCCGCGCATCCTGCTGGCCCCCATGTCGCCGACACGCTGATCCTCGCGATCGCCACGCGCCGCGATGGCGACTGGCGCATCCAGGCAGCCGAAAATGTCACCCTCGCCGATCCGACGACCGGCAAGGAGACTTTGCGCGCGGACTGACTTTCCGAGGCGTATTGTGCTTTTTGAATGGTTTAGCCCGGCTTTCCGGCGGGAAAAGCCGGGCCTTTTTCTCATCCAAAAATACCACTTCACAAAAGTGCCTCATAAGTGTCATCATTCTGTAACCGAATGACTCGGTGAGAGGATGAATCCCATGACCAAAATGATCGCTTTGAGCTTGCTTGTCCTGGCGCCGCTGTCGGCACCGGCAGTGGCGAACCCCACGGCAGCGACACCGTCAACGCAGACTGCTGCCCAAAATGCAGATGCCATCTCGGCGCTGGAGACACGGGTTCGGCTCAACCCGGATGATGGCGGACGCCATATCGAACTGGCCGCCGCGTATTTGCGCAGTGGACGCACGGCTGAAGCACTGGTCGCCTTCCGTCGCGCCCGCGCGCTTGACAATGAAATGCTGGAAACGCCGACGGGCGACGCGATCTGGTCGCATCAGATTGCCGACAGCGTGCTTGCCCGCGCGGCCGCGCGCCCGGTGCAGCTCTCTTCCCGCTGATAGCCTGAACACTGCGGACCCTCGGGGCATCCTCGGATGCCCCGAAACCGCGCGGCGCTAGACCCGGACGGTGCGCTTGCCGCCAACCCAGGCGAAGAAACGCGGCACCAGCCCGTTGCGCTCGATCCATTCCGAATAATCGCGATACGTCGGGTCCATCCCGAGATGCCGCTCCTCGGTCTTGGCACGCCAATAATAGACTCCGCTGACCACCCCCATCAGGATCGTCGCCCGCACCGCGTCGAGCCAGGAGCCCGTCGTCAGCACGGGCACGGTCGAAATCCACCAGAACAAATTCTTCGACAGATAGGCCGGGTGGCGCGAAAACGCATAAGGCCCGTGCGTCAAAATGCCGCGATGCGTCAGGTTGGAAAAGCGAAAACCAAACGCGACCGTCGCCCAGGCATAGATTGCCGTCAAACCGACCAGCACCGTACCGATCGCGACCAGCACCACCGGATGTCCGGCGAACCAGACCGACCAGCCATCGGAGCCATAGGTGCCGGGATGATAATCGAGCGGCCCGTTTTCGGCCATCAGCGTGAAGGGAGGGTAACAAATCAGCGCCGCCATCCACGCCGCCGCAAACGGGTTTGCACTGCGAATGTGCGAATCGAGTGGACGGAAGGTGAGGATATAGCCGGCCGTCGCGAACGCGCAGTCGATCACGAACATGAAGCCGATCAACCAATTGGCCAGCGCCACCGGATTGTGCAGCACCTCCGCGACATTCCCGTGGATGAACCCGGCGAACCCCGGCGGCACCACCGCCAGCATGAACGCCAGAAAAAAGGCCTTCACGCCCCAACTGCGCAAATGGTTATACAGCGCCTCACGGTCGATCGGCTCGTCGAGCCCCATCAGCCACGCGCCGAGCGCCCAAGCGCCATCCTTGGGCGCGACCAGGCGACGATCGATCCACAGCACATAGGGGATCGAACCGACCAGCAGCAGCGGTGCGGCGACGCCGAAACACGCCATCGCAAAGGGAAAGCCGCCCCATTGGTTGCTCCAGTAAAAGCGCCCGGTGCCATAGATCAGCGCGATGCCCGCCCAGGTCGCCCACAACCCCGCGAGCTTGGTCAGCGACACATCGAGCGTTTCACGCCACGGCTTCGGGGTGCTCCAGTCAATGCCGGTCGAGGCGCGACGGTGGACCTTGTCGACCAATACCGCCCACAGCACCATCGGCAGCGCGCAGGCCGCGATATTGACGAGCGCCGCATAGGGCCCGTCCATGCCATAATAACGCGCGATCGCGACCCACAGGAACAGGCCGCCGAGACCCGCCAACCCGCAGCCAGTGCTGACCGCCGAGACCGGGCGGGGATCGGCCGCCTTGGCGGCCCGCGCGAGGGCAGTGTCATGAAACATCGCAGGCGGCGTAGCGCAGGAAGGGTTAGCGATGCGTAAAGGACAATCCCGGCGACTGGCGGCAGTCCGCTATCGCCCCACCCCGGCACGGCATTGCATCAACGGTTGAATGCGCGTGCCAAATGCCTCCACGCCTTCGACGAAGTCGTCGAAGGTCAGCAGCACACCGCCGGTATTGGGCACCGCTGCCATTTCGTCGAGCATCCGCGCGACATTGGCATAGGAGCCGACCAGCGTGCCCATATTGATGTTGACCGCCCCTTCCGGTGCCGCAAGCTGGCGGACGTTGGTGTCCTTATTGTGGGTGTCCTTCGCGCCCTGGTCGGCCAGCCAGGCGATCGCCTCGAGATCGGCACCGTCATTATAGGACTGCCACTTCGCCATCGCCGCTTCATCGGTTTCGGCGGCAATGATCATGACAAGCACGAAGATCGACACGTCGCGCCCAGTCTTTGCGGTGGCCGCCGCCAGCCGCGCATTGTTCGACGCGAACGCCGTCGGCGTGTTCACCCCCTTGCCCAGGCAGAAGGCATAATCCGCCCATTTCGCCGAGAAAGCGAGCCCGTCATCGGAGGAGCCCGCGCAGATGATCTTCATGTCGCCGCTCGGCACCGGGCGGACGCGACAATCGTCCATTTGATAATAATCGCCCTTGAAGTCGCTCTCGCCGGTTTCCCACAATTCGCGCAGGATATGGGCATATTCATCGAGCATCGTGTAGCGATTGCGGAAATGCTCGTCGCCGGGCCACAGCCCCATCTGGGTATATTCGGGCGGCTGCCAGCCGGTGATGAGGTTGAGCCCGAACCGCCCATGACTGATCGAATCGATCGTGTTGCACATCCGCGCGGCGAAGGCGGGCGGGATGATGAGCGTCGGGCAGGTCGCGAAGATCTTGATCTTCTCCGTCACCGCCGCCAGCCCCGCCATCAGCGTGAAGCTTTCCAGGCCATATTCCCAGAATTCGGTCTTGCCCCCGAAACCGCGCAGCTTGATCATCGACAGCAGGAAGTCGAGCCCGTGTTTTTCCGCCGATTGCGCGATCGTCTTGTTGAGATCGAACGACGGCAGGTATTGCGGAGCGTTTTCGGAAATCAACCAGCCATTGTTGTTGATGGGGACGAAGACGCCGACTTGCATGGTGTTACCCTTCCGCGATTTCGCCCGCCAGCCAGGCGAGCACGAAGCTGTTGAACGCATCCGGATCGACCACGTTGACGGCATGG
Organism: Sphingomonas sp. PSPC2-2; assembly: GCF_049897725.1. Taxonomy (NCBI): domain Bacteria; kingdom Pseudomonadati; phylum Pseudomonadota; class Alphaproteobacteria; order Sphingomonadales; family Sphingomonadaceae; genus Sphingomonas; species Sphingomonas sp. PSPC2-2. The sequence continues at coordinate 870,618 of NZ_JAFCWU010000001.1, forward strand.
CCGCCATGTTCCGCCCGGCAGAAACCCGCGATCGGCAAACCGTTGGCAAGCGCGACCCCGGCATTGGACGGCACCAGCATGTCGTCATCCGAACACACGACCAACACTGGCCGGTGGATCTCACGCAGGCGATCGGCGATGTCGAAGGTGGCCAGCGCGGCGATGCGTTTTTCCATCGTGGCGACGCCCGGAAACTGCGCCAGTTGCGCGGGCAGTTCCGCCTCCAGCGCCGCGTGATGCGCCGAAATCCAGTTGGCCGGATACAGGAAGATCGGCTGCGCCCGCAGATACGCCTCCACACCGCTATCGCGCAGCAATGCAAGCCGCGCGTCGAAACAGCGCAGGAAATGCGGATCGGGGGACGCCCAGCCATTGACCACGACGAACTTGTCGATCCGCTCCGGTGCCAACAGCGCCAGCGCCAGCGCCGCCACACCGCCCGCGGCATGGCCGACGATCGTCGCGCGCGCCACGCCGAGCGTGTCGAGCAGCGTCAGCATGTCCGCGGCAAAGTCCTCGACCGACACCGTTTCGGGCAAAGCGCGATCGCTGCGGCCAGTCCCGCGATGGTCATAGGCGATGACGTGATAGCGCTCGGCAAGCGCCGCGATATTGGGTGCCCAATAGCTCGCCGAGCCGCCAAGGCCCGACGACAGGAGGAGCGGCGGCGCAGCGGCGCTGCCGTGGGTCTCGTAATACAGGCCTGCGGCGTGCGGCATGATTCAGCCTTGCATCGACAGCGATGGCGTGCCGAGCATCTCAACCAAGATGCGCGACCGAGGCGATTTCCACCAGGCAATCCGGCTTCACCAGATCGGCGCGGATGCAGTAGCGCGCAGGCTTTGCGCCCGGAAAATATTCGGCATACACGCCATTGAAGGCCGCATAATCGGCCAGGTCTTTCAGGAAGATGTGGTTCATCGCGACATCTTCCAGCGTCGCGCCCGCCGCTTCCAGCGTCACCTTGATAACGTCCAGCACATGCCGCGTCTGTGCGGCGGCATCGCCGACATGCAGCACCGCCCCGCCCTCGCCAAGCGCCAGCACGCCCGAGACATAGACGGTATTCCCCGCCTTGGCCCCAGCCGAATACGGCGCGATCGGGGTCGGGAATTGCGGGGGATTGATCGCTTCGAAGGGCATGAACCTACTCCTTGGGCGACTGGCCGAACGACCCGCAGAAATCTGCGGCCGTACTGATCCAGCCGAAGAATTTCTCGACATTGTAGACGCTGGCCGCCTGCATTTCGGGCGGGCCGAGATGATGCGTGGCATCCTCCAGCATCACTCCGAAATATTCGAGATGGAAGCCATCGCGCAACGTGCTCTCGACGCAGACGTTGCTGGCAATCCCGACGAACACGATGTTGCGAATGCCGCGCGAGCGCAGCGTCGAATCCAGCTGCGAATTGAAGAACGCCGAATAGCGCGTCTTATGGACGCGAAGGTCGCCCGGTTGCGGGGTCAGCGCATCGACGATCTCATAATCCCACCCACCGCGCGCCAGCAAGGTGCCCGCCAGTTCGGGGCGCTGGCGCATCGTCTTCAGCGCGTTCGATTTGTGCCAGTTGGGCGAGCCCGGCCCGCCCGCCTCGCGATACTCGGGGTCCCAGCCATTTTGCAGGAACACCACCTGCACGCCCGCAGCCCGCGCCGTATCGAGCACCGTCGCGATCTTGCCGATCGTCCCCGCCGCGCCCGAAATGTCGAAACCCGCCAAATCGACATAGCCGCCCTTGCTAGCATAGGCGTTCTGCATGTCGATCACCACGACGGCGGTATGCTCGGGCGCGAGCCGCAACGCCTCGGGCCGGGCCGGGAGCGTCACCGCCGTGTCGCCATCCCCGCCGGGGCAGATCACGGTCTGATCGTCGGCCACGCAACACTCCCTCGCGAAAGCGTCCGATCCTGTCGTGGATGTCGCACAAGTGCAAGGGCCGCATCTTGCGCACCGGCTTTACCCACGCTAACCGGGGCAGATCGCCGCAGCAGCGCGCGCAGCCGGCGAGCGGGTATAGTACAATGGTAGTACAGCAGCCTTCCAAGTTTTAGCAGACGCCACAAATCAACGACTTAGCTTGCATTTAAATTCCGACTTATGCGGATATTGCCGTTTCGGTCGGAATGGATTGGCCCCCTAAAAAATCCCCAGGAACCGCGCACGCGGCTTTGCTTTTGCCAGCGCCGCCGTCCACTCGGCATCGCAGCTACTGCCCAGCTTCACGGCGGTGCGCTTGTCGATATTGGCTTTCACGAGCTGGCCCGTTTGCGCGACATCGTGCGCGCCCAGACCACCGGCAGAGCCATCAATCAGGGTGAGCGGTGCCCCCGGCGTTGGATCCAGCAGGCCCGACGCCATCAGGATCTTCATGCACGGGCTGGCAGCCTGGGTCAGCACGGTAGAGGTCGTCATACAGGCAGAGATTGCGGCGCAGAGCATCAGCGACGCCATGCACCGCCACGCCTGCATCGGGCGCTTGTCGAACATCGATCTGTCCTTTCTGGACCTGTACGTCCACCTCGACCTTTTGCCGGGTGGCATCGTTGATTTGTGGGATCGCGGCGGTGGCGATGTCGCCGGTGGCCTGTCCCAGCGAGGCGTCGACCTTGGCCTGACCAACCTTCGCCGCCATTTGGCCCGGGCGGATCGCGACCCACCAGAACGCCGCGCCGATCGCCCCGGCGACAGCCAGGGCGAATATTACGCGGAAAACCCAGTTGGCGGCGCGCACCTGCGGCAAGGCGTCCTCGGCCAGTTGCTCGGCCTCGCTCAGCATATTCATGCGCCGGCGACTCCCGCCAGGCAGTCACGCCGTTCCTTCTCGCGCCGGTTCACCAGGCCGGGCGCGGCGCAATAGACGACCCCTTTGGTCGACCGCTTGCAGGCATATCGCTTCGGCACCGCACCGCGTGGACGGAACAGCACGATATACCCCCGGAACGCCTCGCACGCCGCGCGCCAGCGATGCGCCGCCGCCTCGCGCGCCATCGGCGAACCGCGCCAGTGACCAGCGCCGCCGTTGAGGATGAAGTCACCGGCTTGCCCGCGCAGCGACACCGGGCCGGAAAGCAGTTCTGGCGTGATCGCCACCGCCTCGCTGGTCGCTTCGGTAAGATCGGCCTTCAGCCAAGCGTCGCATTGCGCCTTGGTTGCCGTCATGCCCGGACGGACGCCTCTGGTATGGCCGCTGCAGATCGTCCAGACCGAGCCGCTATCCTGATAGGCGTGATAGACGGTGCCCTCGGCAGCGCGGGTGCCGGGAAGCGCCAGTGTGACGGCTGCGGCGATCAGCGCACCGATTCCAGCGCCGACACCGACCTTGCTGGCCGGGGTCAGCTTGCGCGGTTCACTGGCCATCGGTCGGCACCTTGCGGGTGATGCGCGCGACGGCGATCGCGACCAGCAGCAGGATCGGGAACGATCCGGTCAGCCACGACGGGAGCAGCGCGCGCAGATCCTGCGGCATCGCATTCCAGACTTCCGACGCAGTGCCGGGAAAGGCCTGCACGAACGTCTCGATCAGCGCGCCGATCGCGGCGAGCCGGATCGAGGAGAAGGTATAGGCGCGGTGCCAGTCATCGATGAGACGCGCGCACAACCAGGCGCGCCACTTTGCGAGCAGCGTCATCGGATTTCCTTTCGGGTACGGGATAGTGTGTGGGGTAAGTCCCGGCAGGCATCGCCTTCGGAGGCTTGGTCGTACGTCGCCGCAGTGGCGCGGATGCCACGCGAAAGGGCGTCCTGTTCCAGCGCTGCCTCGGCGCGTGAGACGAGATCGTCGAACGCTGGCGTCGGCGGATGGAGCGGGAACGCCCCGCGCAACGTGTCCTCGAATGCCCCGACCTGGGCATAGCGGCGCTGCGCGATCGCCCGTTCGACCGGGTTTGCCAGCGCCAGCAAGAAACCAACGAGGCAGAGGATGACGCCGCCCTCGATCATGGCATTGGTCCGGATTTTGGCGGCGCGATCATTTCGAGTTTGGCCTCGATTCTGGCCGTTCGCTCGTTGATCATGTTGAGCTGTTTATTGCTCTCTTCGAGGGCCGTGATCCGGCGCTCGTGCTGTTGGAGCTCGTTGAGGTAGCCGCCGCCTGTCATCGTCGCGCCGATCAGCGTGATCACGATCGCTGCGGGTGCCCACCAGTCTTTCCATGTCGGAGCACGCGGCACTTGTGCGCTCACGCGGGCACTATCTCAAACCGCTCGGTCGGCGGTACCGTCGTATCGTCCCATAGCTGCGGATGAACCGGG